>CAKAFW010000002.1 GCA_916438855.1 uncultured Candidatus Saccharibacteria bacterium | reverse complement strand
AAATGAGTTATATGGCCTGAATGGAGTTCCTGGCAAATACACAGACAGGGAGAAATAAACATGAAATAGATCCGTGAGCATTACTTTTTAAAGTAATGCTCACACCCTGTATTCTTATTATGCTACAATATGAAGTACATGCATAAACATCCTACCCAAAAACACGGGCACCCAGGCAACAAGCTCTAAGCGCCGCCCTAAGGCTACTGCTCAAAAAAAGCAAACAGTCCGTGCAGTACTCAGGTGGATGGATAAACACTACCTCATTTCTTTGATGGTTATAGGGATAATTGGTTGGACTCTCTACTTTTTCTTTTTCTGTATTTTTGTCCTCGGCGGTCAATGTAGTGAATCGCTCGGTCCTAGTAATTAAGCAGCCTTTGCTTTCTCAGTCTCTCCCTTCTGCCACAGACACAAATAAGCGACCACATGCATAAAGGCAATCAGGCTGTTAGTGAGTGTGTATTGCGTAGTAGAGACTGCGTGGGCGCTGGCATGTCGACTGAGTTTACTAGGAATCTTGGTCTCATCATCTGGTGGGAAGTGAGAAAATACACCTCGCAATCCGCTATACACCATGCAGCGGTGGATTGTCTCTGGTGTCATTTCTGGCTGCTTTTCCTTAGCCATCTTTTTTGACTTTTTCTTCCAGCCAAAGTCCTTAATAACCATAGTTTCAATTAGGCTAACAGCTAATGCTTGCGCGGTTTCTGCGTGCCCAGAGTTCAGTGCAGCTGCAATGTTTAAGGCAAAGCCTCGCCATTCGGCTAATGCTGGCAGTGTAATGGCTTCAAGTAATCTGCAGCAACGGTCTATGATCTCCTCCCAATGCTCGGCTAGCATCTCACGGCGCTTAGATGCAGATTCTGCAGTAAGGAGCTGAGTGAGTAACTTCGGCTCCACGACCCAGGCAAGCGCCAGCCCTTCATCTAGGAGTAATTGCTCAAGCAGACCATAGTCTTTCATCTTGATGCCGTCCCAATTGGACGGCAATGAGGCGGCGTCACGATACCTTTTCGGTGTTGAGCCAACTGAATAGATCGGCAAGTTTTTTTGCCGGGTTTCCCCTAGGACATCTGAGATACTGGTTTTGCTGTGTAAAGGCGAGACCAGGCGCAGGCAGCACGTCCGCAAACAAACTCGTAATGTCGATAGTTGGTATGCCGTACACCCAATCAAGCGTGGGAACTGTCGTTGTAGGAGCCAGAGGTGGCATATCTATCTTGGCGAGTGCCTTGATAGCTTGTTTCGATGTACTTCCAGTGTCGTAAGTCTGCGCAAATCGCGCTGCAAACCCGCGCCTGTATAGCTCGGGCATAGTTGATGAGGGCATTGCTGCTGTCAGCTGATCACTTAGTTCTGGCATTGACCAAGCACCCGTCAGTCCCTTGATCATATCTGCGATGGAAGATTGCGCAGATAATAGTGAGTTTCTCCATGCTTGCGATAGCGCTGACACGTTAGCCATGGCTGGCGTTACGCTAAAACTACTCGACACCTGAGCGGCAAGGTCTACCGAGGGACGGATCTGTTCCGCTAGCGACTGGCTTAAGTCTGCAGCGATGTGGTTACCACTAACCACGCTAGCAAGTGGATCATTATGGCGACGCGTCAGCTTAGACAACGAAAGCACCTTTCAAAAGTGAGACAGCCCTGCTATGCAGAGCAGAGAAGGGGATTCGCTACCAGCCTATGGTGCAGACTAGATCAAACACAATTTTTTGGATAAATATGAGCGCGGCTGTGGATAACTTCTACGCCATAAGGCACCAGCGTTGGACAAATCGCTCCCTATGCCGCACGCTTCTGGAACTGGCGGAAGTCGTCGCCTAGGAAGGCTTCGATCATATCGATACGCTGGTTGGCCCGTGCTTCGCGGCTGTCTTGGACTTTACCTAGTCCATCAACCTCAGTCTCACGAATACCGCGCTCCAAGAAAAGTTCGCGCTTGATTTCCATCATCTCTCGCTTTTAAGCCGCTGATCTGCTCGGTTGTACTTGCGAAACCAATATTCATACGTCGATCAAGGTCTTCCAAATTGACGCTGAGGTTATAGGTGGAGTCTTGCAAGTTGGCAATATCTTGCTTCATGCCGACAATGTCTTGCTTCATATCAGAAATGTCTTGCTTGACCTCAACAAACTGCTCATCTACTTTGGCGAACCCCTCCTGCATCTCTGCCTTAAGGTCCGCGACAGAGCTAGTAAGTGATGCCACTGACTCAGTCAGAGTTGTTACCGTTGCCCCGAGTGCGGTAACTGTTTCCGTTAATTGGTGTAGTTGTTGCTTCGATTCCTTGTCCATAGTGGCATGTCTCCGCTTTATTAAATTATATTATTAATTATACACGATTTAGAAGATTGAACCAATCGATGGGGTTACGGAAGACGCAGCCACGACTACACACAGGGAGTACGGTCCTTATGCATGCTGCATGCTCTAGCACCGGACCCCAACTCACGCTCCAGCGTCACTCGTCAGGCAATTGCTTAACACATCATGGACGACACCATAGCGGCCTGCGATGGCGGTAAATGCTACACCGGACGCATGAAGCGCTTTGGCTTTTGCTTGTTCCGCGCTACTCAGTATCCTGCGCTGGTGCGCTTCACCATTTCTTTTGATAATTTCGGCAATAGTCGCTCTGTGAACACCAAGCGCCCGTCCAATCTCGGCGTAGCTTTGGCCTGAGCGGTAACGTTCAAGTGCCTCTTGGCGCTGCTGCTTGGATAGCCGTTTATGAGGCGCACGCTTTGGCGTTGCCAGAGGAACGGAGTCTGCAGTGGTTTCACTCGCATCGTTACGCGAACGGAGCTGCTGCCGCAGTTGGATGAGCGGCATAACTTTGTTCATATCAAGATTAGTAAGGAGCACCACGATTCCCTTACTTAAACACGCATTATCATGCACACCACTTGCGGTACTCACCCAAGTGGTGTTTTCTTTTACCCTCATCATCCACCCTCACCATCAAACTGCCTGAGGACCGAGATAACAGGCTGCAGGTGAGCGGTCGCCATGCGACTTACCCCACTCGCATCATCCTGCGGGTTAATCGCAACCGCAGTAAAAAACACCCCATTAAGCAATTTCTTCAGACTCGGCGTTGCCTGCATATATAAACTAAAGCAATCTTCGAGCAGATCCAGCACATACCCAAGGTGCGTCTGGACTACGTGGGACTCGAGGCTCAGCGCAGTACGCTGCTGCTCAATACTCGCCAGCTGCGCTGCAATCTGGTCCTGCTCTTGCTTCAGTAAATCCAGCGGAATAGCATCAGCGTAATGAGCATCAAGCAGCTTCTGACGCTTCCGTAGTAGGCTACGGCTCTGCTGCTCAAGCTGGCGAACATGTTCCGCCCGACTAGCATAGATACGCTCCAGTTCCCGCCAGGGCTAGCGCTGCAATCCGCTTGCGCTGAGCTGAGGGTTATACGGATCGTGCGGTAGAGTTCCGCTACCTTTGCTTCCACCTCATCGATGAGCACCGCTTTGAAGCGGCATCCATCACGCTGACGCTGCCGGTACGAACAGACAAAGTATGGGTAAACAACCCCACGCTTGTTCTTAGTGTTCTGGATAATGAGGCGGCTACCGCACTGACCACAACGCACTGTGGTCTTAAGGTGGTGATGATGAACCCGCCGACGCTCACCGTTGCTGTACATAGCCGAAACGCACATGCAAGCTTTGCATTCTTACAATTATCTAATTGATCAAGATAAACCGCCACAATAAAATTATCTCAACTTCATCCACCCGTTGATTAATCCACGAGCAATTATGCCATAGATCATAGTAGAGTCTATGGCACTTTGGCGGCAACGCTGACATGGGCTCGTAGCGCTAGATAGATGCAAGCGCCGCGTCAGCAATAATCTTTAGCTGGTGTCTACGCTTCCTAAGCTCTTTTTGACGCTCAACTTTAGCATCGTGAAGCTCATTGGCTCCATCGAATACATCTATAAAGGCATCAGCGACTCGTGAGCCAGTGCTTTCGCTTTGCCGGAATTCTGTATTCGTTGACATAGCCTCTTCTTGCCCACTTTCAGAAAGTGTATTTGCTGCGGTGTATTCTGCGCTTTCGGCAACAGCCTTTGCGACCCTGGTGTAACGTTCCGACATAATGCATTTATTATACTACAAAGTCGTCGACAAGTCAATCGGTATGCGGTAAGTGGCGCAGCTGCTATCGCACCCGGGATTGCGAGGATTACCACTGTTGTCCCAATGATTGTGACGCACAAGTATTGGTGGAAAATAACGCAAAACACCGCCAACCAGGTGACTACACCTCACTCTGCGGGAGTTCTGGCCGATCACAATCAGGCTGCTTGCCGCCCGTGTGCTGGAGCTTGATGATAGGCTTTGACTGGTTTATGATCTCATAGCCAGATGTTGGAACCCCCAAGTGAGCAGAGACAAGATCTAGCTGAGCTCGCAGCATTTCAATTTCGTGCGAAAGCCTATCTTCAGCCGCTTCAACAAGTTGGGTGATAGTTTCTAAATCAGAATGCGCCATATACTATATACTGTAACCCACAGTTTATTATTGTGCAATTATTGCTGGCGCTTGGCGTGTAAATTGCCGTTAGGAATTGCAGCAGTATACACCGCTCGCACCCTGTATGTTCATGATGATACAATATAAGGTATATGATGCATAAACAGTCTACCCAAAACACGGACAGCCATGCAACGAGCCCGAAGCGCCGCCCAAGACTCCTGCCCAAAAAGCAAACAGTCCGTGCGGTGCTACGGTGGATGGATAAACACTACCTTATTTCTTTGATAGTTATAGGGATAATTGGTTGGACTCTCTACTTTTTCTTTTTCTGTATTTTTGTCCTTGGTGGTCAATGTAGCGAATCGCTCGGGCCCAGTAACTAGGCGGCCTCTACTTTCTCAGCCTTACCTTCTTGTCATAGGTACAGGTAATCACCAGATACAATAAAGGCGATTACGCTGCTCACAAGTAGATATGGTATAATAGCCTATAATGAAAGAACGGATTGCCCTGATAGAATATTCATTCAATGGTAAGCCAGGACTCCGTTAATGCTACCTTCTAAAAAGCGAGTTATGCTTATTGTGCTCTTTACTACTATTGTTTATGTTGTTGTTTTGTTTGTTGTTGTTGCGCTTCTGTTATATTCGATCACAGGGTTTAGGTCGCTTGGGCCAGACAATTAAACAACCTCTGCCCCTTAGCTCCCTTTATCGATGAGCAATTGCCTTTGATGAGTCGAGGTTTTAATTATGGAGCGACACAAGAGAAATACAGAATACACAAGCTTTCCGCAAGAAGGTGACGACTATACACTAAGTCATGACACACCTGTGGAAGTGCCCCAGCAGGGAATTGAAGAAGCTGTAACGGCCATGCCAGAGGAAGCCACAGATACCCCCAAAGAAAGAGGTGTGCTCAGTGAAACTAGTACCATTACCTTAGACGGACAAGTCGTGGCAATTGATGTATATTCCCAGCCAGTAAACGAAAAATGGGTACGTTTTACTATGGTCAACAAAGAAACCGATGAGGTGGTTAACTCCGAGCTATACCCAACATGGCAGCGTCTCAAGTAATGGCGCTACACTGGCTTGGCTGGTTTTGGTATTAGTGCTCCTTTCTACGCGACGCTTGCTGTGCTTCTGACAATCGTGCCGCTCAGTATTGTCTTCATTATAGTTCGCTGGCTTCGGCTCGCTAGGCGTGCGAGTAGTTCGTGAATTATTATAGGCGGTGTGCTGGTAAGTAGTAGCCACAGGTGCGATGTAACGTTGCAGCCCCTACCGCACCAAGTATGGCTGCCGACTGGACTACATATGTCGGTGCCATTACTTTGCCTAGCCAGCTACTTGGTGGTATACTAGGGCTAATGTAATAACGAAGGAGTCTGTTATGGAGATGCTACTACTATACTTAGCTGCCGCTGTTGGCGTGTTTGTGCTGTCGGGCCTGAAGGTGATTGATCAATACGAGCGGGGGATTGTGCTAACGCTCGGCCGCTTTACCGGCACGCGCCAGCCCGGTTTGCGTGTAGTGGTGCCAATCTTCCAGCGTATGATTAAGGTGGACATCCGTACCACGCCAATCGATGTACCAAAGCAAGAGGTTATCACCAAAGATAACGTCACCGTGGGTGTGGATGCGGTAGTGTACTTCCGCGTGGTTGATGCACCTAAGTCTGTGCTGGAAAACGCCAACTATATTATTTCGACAAGCCAGTTTGCCCAGGCCGCCCTGCGTGATGTTGCTGGCCAGGTGGACCTCGATGATCTACTGAGTAAGCGTGACGATATTTCGTACCAGATTAAAGAGATTGTGGATGTCGAGACCGACAAATGGGGTGTTGATATTCAGAGCGTTAAGCTACAGAACATTGAGCTACCAAACGATATGAAACGCGCCATGGCAAAACAGGCTGAGGCTGAGCGTGAGCGCCGTGCTAACGTCATTAATGCCGATGGTGAAAAGCTTGCCGCGCAAACGCTGGCCGATGCAGCCCGCATTCTATCGTCCATTCCGGGTGCTTTGAACTTGCGTACCCTGAATACCCTGGAACGTATTAGTACCGAGCCGTCGCAAAAGACGATGATGCTCTTCCCGGTTGAGCTGATTGACGCTGTACGCGGTATGGGTGTGCTTAATAAAGATAAAGGCAGCCAAAAGTAGTAGCATTATAGCCACGTATTCGCTATAATATTACCTATAACCTAAAGTAATAAAGGGGAGATGATGATTGTTGGTTTAGTAATTTTGGCGATTGTTGTACTGATTGCTATCTTTGTATGGGCAACGTACAATAGCCCTCGTCACACTAAAAAAATTCGGGTTGATGAAGCCTGAGTGATATAACCGTTCAGCTTAAGCGCCGCGCCGATTTGATTCCGAATCTGGTGAGTACGGTGAAGGGCTACGCTAAGCATGAAAGCGGTGTGTTTGAAGAAGTTACCAAGGCACGCAGCGCTATTATGGACGCTAAGGGCGTGAAAGAGACCGCTCAGGCAGAGAACATGCTGCAGGATGCGCTGAAGAGCCTGTTTGCAGTGAGCGAGGCTTACCCAGACCTCAAGGCAAATCAGAACTTTGCTGATCTGCAGAATGAGCTGGTTGACACTGAAGATAAAATTCAGGCTGCTCGCCGCTTCTACAACGGTGGTGTACGTGACTTTAACACGAAGATTAAGCTGTTCCCAAATAATATCTTTTGCCGGTATGCTTGGTTTTAGCGAGCGTGATTTCTTCGAGGTTGAAGACCGCGCAAGTGTCGAAAAAGCCAGTAGACGTACAGTTTTAAGTAAAAGGGCAATAGACGTAAGATGTATGGTGCTATTGCTGCTAATAAACGTAACACCGCTTTGATTATGGCGGTGTTTATTGGCTTGGTTGGTGCGGTTGGCTGGGCTGTCAGCACCATGTTTTACAAGGGAGTTATACCATTACGATAGGGGTGGTGATTGTTGCGGCTGTGTACGCGTTTTTTTCCAGTACTTCTTTGCCGCTAAGCTTGCCACTGCTGTAACTGGCGCCCAGCAGATAGAAAAAGCGTGATAACCCGCGCCTGTACCGGATTGTGGAGAATCTGGCTATTGCTGATGGTATGCCAATGCCCAAGGTGTATATTATTGATGACCCTGCGCCAAACGCCTTTGCAACTGGCCGTGATCCACGCCATGCAATTGTGGCTGCGACAACCGGTCTACTGGCCATTATGGACGACCGTGAGCTTGAAGGCGTTATGGCGCATGAACTTGGCCACGTTAAAAACTACGATATTCGCGTATCGATGATTGCGTTTGGGCTGGTGAGCGCCATTGCGCTGATAACAGATGTGGCGCGTAATATGCTGCTATTTAGCGGGCTATCGTCATCAGATGACCGCGATAGCTCGCCTAATCCAGTTGCATTGGTGGTAGGGATTGTCATCGTGGTTTTGGCGCCGATTGTTGCTATGATGATCCAGATGGCAATTAGCCGCCAGCGTGAGTACCTGGCAGATGCGACTGGCGCGATGACAACGCGCTACCCAGAAGGGCTTGCTAGTGCGCTAGAAAAACTGGCGCGCTATAGTCAGCCTATGCGTAACCAAAGTACGGCTACGGCGCATCTTTTCTTTGCGAATCCTCTCAAGCCGGGCACCATTGCTAACCTTTTTAGCACCCACCCGCCGCTGGAAGATCGTATTAAGCGCCTGCGCCAGAACGAAGGTAAATTTTAATACTCTATGGCACGTTCACACACCAAAAAGTCACCATCCACAGCTAAGCGTACGGTTGCGGCGCAGGCTGGCAAGCGCACCAAAAAGAGCCCTGCCGCTCAGCGCCCAGCGCACACGCCAGCCGCAACACAACCGCCACAGGGAGCTCAGGCTGCGCGTCAGCAACGTTTTGCACGGATACGGGGCTGGGGTGCCGCGATTAGTAAGCGCCGCCGGGATTATCTATCGCGCCGCCCGCACCGTTCATTCCGTTTGTCGCGCCGCCGGGATTACAAGCGCGGCTTGGCTATGCCGGGGTATTTTGCGTTTACCATCGAGGTGGCAGGGGCTGATCTGGCAGCACAAGAAAACCTTTGCTACTCTAGGCCTGGTGTTTATGGTTTTAACGGTTGGGTTTGGGCTGCTTGGCTCACAGGATATTTATAGCCAGCTACAAAAATCTATTCGATACAACGCGCCCAGACGGCCTATTTACTGGTGCGGTGGGTGAGGTTGGTCGCGCTAGTATTTTGCTGCTCACAACCATGACGAATGGCCTGACCGGCCAGCTTGACCCTAGCCAGCAAATTTATAGCTGCTGCTATGGGGCTATATATGTGGCTGAGTGTGGTGTGGCTGCTGCGTAAATTCCTGGCTGGCAAGAAGGTGGTGGTGCGTGATGCACTTTATACTTCTGGCGCACCAATTATTGCAACGTTACTATGCTTTATCATTTTGCTAGTGCAGATGATCCCTGCTGCTCTAGCGACTATCGTTGTATCAGTAGGCTACCAGACGCAATTTATTGATGGTAGTGTTGCAGCTATCGCGGTATTCATTGCTCTGGTACTTTTGATTGTGCTGTCGCTCTACTGGGCTACCAGCACCTTTATTGCTCTGGTGATTGTGACGCTACCCGGCATGCGCCCGTTGCGTGCGGTTGCAATTGCGGGCGATTTGGTGATTGGCCGGCGTCTGCGTATTCTGCTACGGCTACTATGGCTGATTGCAACTATTTTGTCGTGGTGGCTTGTGATTATGGTGCCGGTCATTCTGCTTGATACGTGGCTCAAGAGTCTGTTTACCTGGCTGGCAGGGTGGCCAATTGTGCCAGTTATGGTACTGGTCATGACCACAGCAACAATTATTTGGTCAGCAAGCTACATTTACTTACTCTACCGAAAGATAGTTGATGACGACACAGCCCCAGCCCTCTAAACGGCCCGATCCCCCAGCAGCGTGCTGCGGAGCTGCGAACGCTCCTAAATCGCTATAGTTATGAATATCATGTTCACGATAATCCAGCGTGAGTGATGCTATCTACGATAGCCTGTTTGCCGAGCTTAAACAACTTGAAGCTGCTGACCCAAGTCTTGTGACACCGGATAGCCCTACGCAGCGGGTTGGTCATGAGCTCAAGGGTGGTTTTACAAAAGCGGCACACAGCACCCGAATGCTAAGCTTGAATGATGTTTTTAGCGAAACAGAACTTAACGAATGGGCCGAGCGTATGGACAAGCTCCTACCAGCGCGCAGCCATGAATTCTTTGTGGATATTAAGATGGACGGCTTGGCGTGCGCGCTTATTTACCATGATGGCGTTCTGGTGCAGGCGATCACGCGTGGCGATAGCTACGAAGGCGAAGATGTTACCAATAATGTCCGCACAATTAGGAACGTACCCTTGCGGTTGCAGCAGCCAGAAGGATTAGGTCAGTTTAGTGTTGGCCGCACCGAAATCCGCGGTGAAATCGTTATGCTCAAACACGATTTTACCGCCCTAAACGAGCGCCAGCAGGCAGCCGGTAAAGCCGGTGTTTAAGAATCCCACGCAACCCAGCGGCGGGTACTATTCGCCAGCTTGACCCCAAGCTTGTAGCTGCCCGCCCACTGACGTTTATTGCCTATGATATTTTGCGTGATGACCCAGCTGAGGTGCCAACCAATCAGTATGCTTACCAAACGCTATCGGCACTTGGTGTACGGCGTAATCAGCAAGCCCGCGTTGCCCATGGGATGGATGAGGTGCGCACCTTTGTGCAAACTTGGAGCCAGGAGCGCCACAATCTACCGTTCTATACTGACGGTTTGGTTATTAAGCTCAATGACCGTGCTCAGTTTGCGGCGCTCGGGGTAGTGGGCAAGCAGCCGCGGGCGGCAGTAGCCTATAAGTACCCAGCGGAGCAAGCCACAACGATTGTGCGTGATATTGTAATATCAATTGGCCGGACGGGTGCTGCCACCCCAGTGGCTATATTCGACCCAGTGCAGGTGGCTGGTACCACAGTGCAGCACGCGAGCTTACACAATGCAAGCGAGATTGCTCGGCTGGATGTGCGCCGTGGTGATACGGTGGTAATTTTTAAAGCTGGCGATATCATACCCCAAGTGCAGCGGGTTGTGCTGGAGCTTCGCCCACCTGGTGCAGCAGCAATTGATTATGAAGCTGAGCTTGCGCGTCAGTACCCAGAGCTAACCTTTACACGCCCGGATGGTGAAGCGGTTTACCGTGTTCAGGGTCTGAGCGGGCCGCTTATATTACAGAAGGCGTTGCAGCACTACGCCAGTAAGCCAGCGCTTAATATCGAAAACGCTTGGCGAGCGTAATGTGGCGGCGTTGGTTCAGGCTGGCTTGGTGCACGACCTGGCGGATATTTATACAATCACTACCGAGCAATTATGCACGCTAGAGCGCTTTGGTGAGGTGTCGGCTGCGAAATTGGTTGCGGCAATTGCAGCTGCCAAAACGCCGCCATTTGACCGTTTTCTGTACGGACTTGGAATTCGCCACGTTGGTGCCCAGACGGCACGTGACCCGCAAGCCACTTTGGGTCGCTTGAAGCCCTGCAGGCAGCCAGGCTGGATGATCTGCTGGCAGTCAGTGGCGTCGGTGTTGTGGTTGCAGAATCAATTGCAGCGTGGTTTGCGGATGACGATAATGTTCGGCTCCTGGCTAAGCTGAGCCAATATGGTGTGCAGCCCCAATTCACAACGCAAACCGGTGCGCTACACGGCATAGGCTTTGCTATTACCGGTAGTCTACGTACCATGAGCCGGGACGAAGCAGCAGAGAAGATCCGCATGCAAGGTGGATTGTTCCAGTCAAGTGTTGGCAAGTCCACGACATACTTGGTTGCTGGCGGCAAAGTAGGCGCAAGTAAGCTTAAAAAGGCCCAGCAGTATGGCACGGAAATTATTGATGAAGCCGCCTTTCTTACTCTTCTTGGCGAGTAGATTAAATGATATAGCCCCCTTGCGTACCTAGGCAGTTGCTTGCATTATAGTGCTTTGTATCGCTATACTAGGTATATGAATAATACATCCACACTGTATCTCCCCGCACATGTGACGCGCTACGTCAGGATGAAATCAGGTGACCAGCTGGCGTTAACCAAAACCATTCGGGCTAACCACCGCTTTATAGCCAGCCGCGCTACCTGGGGGGGAGAACCGTCTTTTGCAAGCAGCCTCAAGCGGGCATGACTGGTGCGGATGAACTGACGCGTGAGGTTGAGGGCTTAGCTGCTTTTAACCAATTTGCTCGGGATGTTGCTATCCCATTTTGCGTGCCCCGCCTTCTATACCACGATGATTCACTGCTCATCACTACCTTTGTCGATGGCTATCAAACCAGTATGTATACGGTGCCGCCGGATTTCTGGGTGCGTAGTTTTGTTGCTATGGACCGGTACTTTCGCCAGCCGGTGCGGCGCCTGCCACGTTGGGCCAAGGTTTCGTCGCGCGGGCGGTACATCTGGGAAGATATGGAACGCGGTGTGCGCAAAACTGCCGAGTGGGCAATCACCCAGGGCTACTTGCAGATTGCCTGGCTTACTTACGCCGTTATGCCACTGTGCTTGAGGCGCGTCCTATGCACGCTGATTTTACCGATGGTAATACCATGTTCGATAATAAAAACTACTGGGTGATTGATTTTGAAAGTTTCCGCCCGGATTGGCCCCGCTGGTATGATGTGGTTAATTTTACCTACAACCGCATGATTACACGCCCTGAGGTAACGGATCAAATGCAGCTTATTCTTAGCCAGACTGTCGAGCAGCTGGGTGAAAGCCCAACCACTGCCCACGAAATCCGCTTTTCGGCCATTATGCGCGGGCTGTCCTTCTTGATAGAAGGTACCACGCCTGGCGGCAAGGGCCACGCTAGCACCAATTGGATCAGCGAAGAACGCCGCTACCGGGTAGTGCAGTCGCTGCGGTTTTTGGTGAGTGGTGGTGATTTAACAAAGATGTAGCAGTGTGTTGAATGGTTGCTTGTAGCTGTGCATGATGAGTAATGATGCGAGTGTGATGTAGTGCTCCATACCATATACCATACAAAACAGCCTTAGGCTTATAACCCAAGGCTGTGAGTTGTGCAATTATGGTGGAGTATGGCGGATTCGAACCGCCCACCTCTTCCATGCCATGGAAGCGCTCTACCAAATGAGCTAATACCCCATAGGTGTGTTCTGCTGGCCATTGTAGCAGATCCCGCCCCCTGCGGCAAGGGCTATAGCAGGGGCAGAGCGCTATGTTGTAGGGGCGCATCAAGATGTGCTATGGTGGTAGGTGAAGATGTCTAAAGGAAGGAGTGAGTTATGAAGCATTTTTTTGATAGTGTTGTATCGGTTGTTACGGTTAAAGATTACGCAGCTGCTCGGGCATGGTATAGTCAGCTACTTGGTGAGCCTGCAAGTGAGCATGAGCCTGGAGCAGGTGAATGGAAGATTGGTGGTACCTGGCTACAGGTGACAGAAGATCCGAGCCGTGCGGGTCATGCAATTGCTGTACTGATGACTCAGGATTTGGCAGGTCAGGTAGTGGCTTGCAAAGAGTACGGGATGAATGTGGGCGAGACCCAGGATTTTGGCTTTATACGGCTTGCTATTGTGGCTGACCCGGATGGTAACCAACTACAGATGATAGAAGCGGTAGTCAATAGTTAGTATGAAGCAAAAGCATGAGCTATCTGTATTTTGGGAGCAAGTAGCTCAGTTGGTACATATGGTAGAGACGGCGTTGGGGCAGTGGCTTATGACGCACTATAATCTAGGGCTAACTGAATACCGGGCAATCGTTTATGTCTCGCAGTCGCAAGCCCAGGAGGTGCGACTGAATGATCTGGCTACATACCTTAACCTTAATCAAAGCTCAGTGACACGACTAGTTATTCGTATGGAGAGAAAAGGGCTTTTGATGCGCGATTCGTGCCCGAGCGATGGCCGTGGTGTGTATGCTAAATTGACTTCAAAAAGGGGGTGTGTTGGTTCGCCAAGTTCAGCCAGCTTACAATACGATGTTTAAGCAAACTATTGGTAGAGTTGCAGCTAAGTGTAGTGCCGAAGACTCTGTGCACGTGAGCGATTCGCTTGCAGCATTGGCGCAGTATATACAGTAAGTAATATTAGGTGTCTAGGCTAATGTCAGTAATATATTTGCATGCACATGCAAATATATGCTAGAATAGTGCTTGTAGTGCTACAGAATTATTAGTATAGACGTAAGGAGGACTCTATGAGCTGGTTGTACCTTAGTATTGCTGTAGTCTTTGAGGTTGCGGTGGGTATTTGTGCTGGTAAAGCGAACGGTTTTAAACATGCAGCATGGACGATTGCAACATTAGTGAGCGGCGCTTTTGGGACATTCTTTTTAAGTCTTGCATTGCTAACGTTTGACGTGGGCGTAGGTTATGCAATTTGGACGAGTGTTTCAGGTGTGGGTATCGTTATAGTCGGCGTTACCTTTTTGGGGCAGAAACTAAATTGGAAGAAAATACTCGGTATTGCCATTGTTATTGTAGGTGTAGTAGGCCTACAGCTAAGTGGTTCATAAGGACTAATGCATGGCGACAGAAAGGAGATTGTAATGATAGCACATAAAACGAACACCAAAGCTTGGTTAGTCCTGTTGCTGGCGGGCTTATTTGAGGTTGGTTACGCACTCAGTGTTGCTGGTAGTAGGGGGTTTACAGTATTTAGCTGGTCTGTAGCAGCGGCTGTGTTCTTTCTTTGTACCTTATTTGCACTTAGTGTTGCTCTTAAAAAGATTGATGTTGGTATTGGCTATGCTGTATGGGCCGGGATTGGCGCCTTCGGTGCAGCCTTGCTTGGCCCCGTATTTTTTAACGAGGCATTGACGCCAACGCGAATGCTGTGGCTTGCGGTTATTATCAGCGGCGTTGTGTGGCTAAAGCTGGCAGATAGCCCTAAGCTTAGCCAATAAGTATAAGTTAATACCCGAGTCTGCAAGAGACTCGGGTATAGTCTAGGATTGAGCTACTTTGCGTATCATATCTCGATCGGAGTTGACTATAATCAACCCCAGACTTTCCATATCGTTGATTACCAACTTTGCAACGTCGAGATTGTCTGGGAAGATTTGACGCATGAATGCCTCAGCATCAAACCATTCGTCGCTCATAGCTTCATGCTCTTTTAAGAGCATTTTTTTGTTGCCTTGGCTTTGAGTTCACTGAGCATTGCCATCAGACTCTCCTTACTATTGTGTACAACGGCACAGCTGGTATATCGAATTGGTGTGGGCGAGTCAAACACCCCCTTGCAGAGCGCACCGGTTATGGTTATAATAGTAGCTGAGCTGGTGCGCATTGGGGCAACCTTTTGCGTGCGGTATAAAATAAACATTCCACTAACATTACGTTTGCCCCGGGTGGGCGCGTAGCAGCTCATTTTATTGATGTGGGCAGTTGGGTTGATGCTAGGTTTACCGCCACAGTAGCTGGTGGATTTTTTTGCGTTGCAATCAGGTATAGTAAAACTAATGTTTAAAAATTATATCCAGAATAAATTAGAGGGCTACGTACGCCAGTATTTTGCTGCCCACCCAGAGATTAAACTGATTGTTGTAGCTGGTAGCGTTGGCAAAACCAGCACCAAGACGGCGCTGGCAACGGTACTTAGCCAACAGTACCGCGTGCGTATGCACCCAGGCAATCATAATACCGAGCTCAGCGCGCCTTTGGCGATCCTTGGTATTGAGTATCCACGCAATATTAAAAGCATGAGTGCGTGGCGGCAGGTCTTTAAGCAGGCCAAGGAGCGAATCGCCCAGCCAGCAACGGTGGATGTGATTATTCAGGAGCTTGGGGTTGATAAGCCAGGTGATATGGCTGTATTTGGCCGCTATTTGCGCCCGGATATCGCCGTTGTCACTGCGGTTACGCCGGAGCATATGGAATACTTTGGTACCCTCGATGCCGTGGCGGCCGAGGAGCTGAGTGTGGTTAATTTTAGCAAAGTTGGCGTTATTAACCGTGATGATATCGCTAGCAAATATGCTAACTTGCTAACTAATGTATCGATTAGTACCTACGGCACAACCCCTCAGGCTGAATATTCATTTGTCATCGAGGATTTTACAGTCGAAGATGGCTACACGGGCCATTTTACAAGCCCAGAGCTTGGTGATAGACTGCGTGCGCATGTGCATGTACTTGGTGAGCATAGTTTACGCCCGGTCAGTGCGGCCGTGTGCGTGGCGGTCCGGTTTGGTATGAACCCACAGGCAATTATACGCGGTATTGAGTCTTTACGCCCGGTGAGTGGCCGCATGAATGTACTGAAGGGTTATAACAATAGCATGATAATTGATGATACTTATAACGCCAGCCCAGCTGCTGTCGCTAGTGCACTGGCGACGCTTGCAGCGATTCGCGCGCCGCAAAAGATTGCTATCCTAGGGAGTATGAACGAGCTTGGCGAAAGTACCGCCCAGGCGCATCAAGCAGTTGGCCAGCAGTGCCAGCCCAGTGTGGCTGAGTGGGTCATTACTGTGGGTCAGGCTGCGCGCCAGTTTATTGCTCCAGCTGCCCAGGCGAATGGCTGTATTGTGTATTCGTTTGACGATGCCATTAGTGCTGGGTCGTTTGTAAAGAGTAAGCTCCAGCCAGGTGCGGTGGTGCTAGCGAAGGGTTCGCAGGGTAATTTGTACGTAGAGGAAGCAGTGAAGGTTTTGCTGCGTAGTTCGGCAGATACGAGTAAAATTGGTGCGCCAGGATGGGCATTGGCAAGAGATAAAAAGCACACTTTTTTCTAAATTTTAAGGTATAGATTGTAGAGGCGAGCAATAGATGGTACAGTCACACAAACAGCACCGGTGGGGCATTAAGCGCTGGCACGTTGTGCTAGCGGCGTTACTGCTTGTGATTATATTAGCTGGTGTGTATGCATTTATGGTGCTGACTAAAAACACCATCGGCTATGCTACGCGATAGCGTCTTTGCGGCGGTTGGTGCTGCGCCAGTGAACGGTACAGCCGAGGCAAGCAGCGCCGTTGTGGGGACGATTACACAGACCGATAAAAGCCGGGTGACGCTGGCGGGTAATCAAGCCCAGTTTACAAGCCGTATTACCACTACGCTAAGCCCAGATATAACGCTGAGCTATGATGCAGATGTGATTGCGCTGGAGGACCGCAGTCTTCTTGCCAAAACCACAAATATCACCAATAGTGAGCACGTCGCGGCTAAGGACCTACGCCGCAATGAAGGCAAATGGGTCAAGCAAGCCAATGCGCGTACGATTGGGCGGTTTATAGGCGCTGGTATGTATGGGTGTGTGGTGGATTTGCGCGCCACAGTACTACACATGAAGGATGGCCTGGCCCAGTTTAAGCGTAGTTATCAGCAGCAGCCATTTTTGCAGGTAGATGAGGCCCACGGTGAGCATGATGGCTGGTGGCGGGTTACTTTTTGACAACCAGGCCTTCAACCGCCCTAACGACGAGCCTGGGTATTACCAGCCAGCAACTACCGAGCTGCCAGCAGCTCAACCTGGCCAAGCCGCAGATAGACGTACAGTTTGCACAGCCGACGGGCTATGCTCACAAGCTGCGTGTCCAGAGCGGTAGCACAACCATCAGCAGCGAGCTTTCCTTTGGCTCTGGTAATATCACGGTGCCGCAGATAAGCAATTAGCCGTATGCGGGCATCGCGGCGCACAGCACCAAGCTATGGCCCAACTAAGGCAATTTGCTATAATAGCCAGTATGAAGCGCTATAATCCAAACCGAAATTGAACAAAAAAATGGCAGCAGCAATGGGAAGAGGATAAAACGTACCAGGCTGACCTTGATGATACCACCCGCCCTAAGTACTATGGGTTTAGTATGCTACCTGGCATTACTGGTGCCGGTATTCATATTGGCCATGGCCGCACGTACCAGTTTTCTGACATTAAGGTGCGTGCAAAGCGTCAGCAGGGATATAACGCGTACCATCCCATCGGTTGGGATAGTTTTGGTTTGCCGGTAGAGAACTACGCAATCAAGGTTGGTAAAAACCCGCGCCAGGCGCACGATGATGCTAAAGTTCACTTTAAAACACAGCTCAAGCGGCTTGGCTTTAGCTACGATTGGAGTAAGGAAGTTTCGACTGCCGACCCGAGCTATTACCGCTGGACACAGTGGATATTTACCCAGCTATATAAGCATGATTTGGCCTATCAGAAGGAACAGCTGCAGTGGTGGTGTGAAACAGACAACACAGTGCTTGCTAACGAGCAGGTTGAAGGTGGCAAGTGCTGGCGCTGTGGTAACCCAGTTAGCAAAAAGAAGCTTAAGCAATGGTTCTTCCGTATTACGGCGTACGCGGATGAAATCCTTGAAGCAACTGATAGCCTTGACTGGACTGATATGGTCAAGACTATGCAGAAAATTGGATTGGCCGTTCGCAGGGTGCAGAAGTTCGCTTTACGGTCGATGGGTCGGATGCAGCTATACCGGTCTTTACGACCCGGCCAGATACACTGTTTGGTGCAACCTTCTTG
Organism: uncultured Candidatus Saccharibacteria bacterium; assembly: GCA_916438855.1. Lineage (GTDB taxonomy): Bacteria > Patescibacteriota > Saccharimonadia > Saccharimonadales > Saccharimonadaceae > SDRW01. The sequence continues at coordinate 369,215 of CAKAFW010000002.1, read as the reverse complement.
GTGCTGGCGCCGGAGCACGAGCTCGTTGATACGTTAACCAAACCTGATGCTCGGCCGGCTGTTGAGGCGTATGTTGCAGCTGCCGAACGCAAAAAGCGATGTTGAGCGCCTGAGTGACTCACGCCAGAAAAACAGGTGTCTTTACTGGCAGTTATGTGCGCAACCCGGCGACTGGCGAACGGATGCCTATTTGGATTGCCGACTATGTTTTGGCGGGTTATGGCACTGGTGCTGGTATGAGCCGTGCCGGGGGCATGATGAACGTGACTTTTGCCTTTTGCAAACCAGTTTGATTTGCCAATTATTACCGTCATCGAAAAAGCCCGAAACAGTAGCCGAGGCTGGCTTTTATAGCGGCGAAGGTGTGATGGTCAATAGCGGGCATTTTGATGGTATGCGCTCTGAAGAGGCTCGCGAAGAAGTGGTCAGCTGGCTGGAGCAGCAGAATATTGGCACTAGCAAAATTACCTATAAAATGCGTGACTGGCTGATTAGCCGGCAGCGCTACTGGGGCGCACCAATCCCTATCGTTCATGTGCCGGGCTACGAGCCAATTGCTGTGGCAGATGAATGCTTGCCGGTGCTTTTGCCAGAGGTCGATGACTTTTAAGCCAAAGGGCGGCAATACCTCGGTACTAGCCGATATTGACGACTGGGTGCGCGTATGGGTGAACGTCGAGACAGGCCAGACTATGCCAATTACCGAGCCAAAGCCAGAGGGAGGTGCCTGGCACGAAGGTAGGCGCGAGACTGATACGCTTGATGGCTACGCTTGCAGTAGCTGGTACTTCTTGCGTTACCTTGATCCGCACAATACTCAGCAGGCTTGGGACCCAGCGCGCGTGGACCGGTGGGCGCCAGTTGACTTTTATAATGGTGCCGACCACGCGGTAGCACACTTGCTGTATAGCCGTTTTTGGATGCGCTTCTTCTATAAGCTTGGCCTGGTGCCAACGCCAGAACCATTTAAGCGCATGATGTACAACGCTTACATTATGGCGCCAGATGGCGAAAAAATGAGTAAATCAAAGGGTAATGTCATCGACCCGATGCAGATTATGGATAGTGGCTACGGGGCTGATAGCTTGCGCCTATACGAGATGTTTATTGCGCCGTATGACCAGGACGCACCGTGGGATACACGCGGCGTGCCAGGTAGTTACCGCTTCTTAAACCGTGTGTGGAACTTGGTGCAGGAGTTTATTGCCCACGACACTCAGCCGGATGCCCCAGCGCAACCGGACACAAGCGTCAGTCGTGTTACCAGGGCTGCCCATGCTATTGCGAAAAAGGTGACGCACGATATCGAAAACGAGAAGTTTAATACAGCCGTCTCTAGCATGATGGAAACAGTTAATACGCTGTATAAAATCAAAGAAGCCGATGGTGGTGTGCTGCCAAGCACTACCTGGCGCCACGCACTCGAAACGCTGCTGATGGTGCTGGCGCCGTTTGCACCGCATATTACCGAGGAATTGTGGCACCAGCTTGGCCACACCGATACGATCCATATTGATCACTGGCCAACCTGGGATGATGCTATCCTGGCGGCCGAAAACCAAGATATACGCATTCAAATTAATGGTAAAATGCGCGCGCAGGTAACGGTTCCCACGCACCGCCACACAAGCCGAGATTGAGGCCGCAGCGCTGGCAAACCCGCGTGTACAGCAGTATATAGCGGGCAAAAGAGCCACGACGGATTATCTACGTGCCGGGCCGGCTTATCAATATTGTTGTGTAGCTTTTCGCTAGGGCGTATAACGCATCAGCGCCGCCCATAGGTAGCCGTGGGCGGCGCTGTATTGCTATAAGGCAAGGTGTATTATTTGTGGGCTGGCTGGTACGATACCTTTTGGTGGTTGACCCACACAATGCCATCGTTGTCTTTACGGAGGGCGTCGGCGCTACCCGGGAGTGTTTTGGCTAACGTTTCAGCTGGCAGGCCAACCCAGTCATCGCCCTCGGCAGTGACGTGCACGTAGACGGTATCGCTCGGGTCAAGTTCAACTGGGATTTTTATACTGACGTGGTAGGTCGCGGCCAAAGTCTATCTGGCTGAGTAAGTTGCTGGTACCCTGGGCGCGGTCGTCATTAATCTTGGGATCTTGGCGTAGTCGAGCGCCATTTTCGATTTGGATATCGCTAATGGAAGCAATGTCACCTGCGTAGGACGGTTGCTCTTTGTTGCTGGCGTGTGCCATGTGCATGGCTGTGCCGAGCACAAGGCTACTGGCGGCTACGCCAATGCCGAGCTTCTGGAGGCGTCGTTTGGCGGGAGTGGTGGTTTGTTCGTGTCGTCGGGTTGCTTTCAGCTGGTTTTCAGGTTTCATGCCTGCATAGTAGCATAAGCCTATTGCAAAGTCAATAGTTTTACCAGTTTTGACTAGGCGAGTCAAATTTTACTTGAGTATTTAGGGAAAGTACGCTATAGTTGAAAGCAAGTTTTAGTTTATGTAGTAAAAGGAGAGTCTGGTATGGCACAGCCAAAGAAACAGAGCAGTCCACGAAAGACGGGTTTGCGCCGTAGTCACTTGCGGCTTAAACTTGCGCGTATGGTTAATAGTAAGTCACCAGTTAAGGTGTATACCACAAAGCGTGCATCTGGTAAAAAGCAGGCCTAGTTCGGGTTACCCGCTAGCTTGTTTCATTAAATAGTAAATAAAAGAAAGAACGTAAACGACATGGCCTCGAATCGTCATTTAGGCAGGATTGTCGCTCTACAAACTTTGTACGAAGACGAGTTCCGTCAGTCAGACGAGTCGCGGCAGCCACTCGCTGCGGTGACCGTCCGTAATCTAGAGCGCTATAAGAACGAAATAGGCGACACTGAATTTGTATATAACTTGGTTAATGGCGTAACGGCAGCAATTGCTGACCTTGATGCTCGCTTGCAGCCGTTAGCTCCAGATTGGCCAATTGAGCAGATCGCCCGGATTGACCGTACTATTTTGCGTATGGGTCTGTATGAGCTTGTTTATTGTAGCAACGATGTACCAGCCCGTGTGGCCATTAACGAAGCAGTTGAGCTTGCAAAGTCGTTTGGTTCTGATAATTCAAGCAAGTTTATAAACGGTGTGCTTGGCACTGCTTATAGGATGCTTGGTGAGAGTCAGGCAGATGAGCGCAACACCCAAGTTTGATAGGTTCAAAAAATATTTTAAAAAGAAGCCCTCAATCCAAGAGATTGTGCGTGAGCCAACTGCTGGTGGTATTGTGTTTCGGCGCAACCAGCAGGGTGCTGTCGAGATTCTATTGATTCAGGATGCCAAAGATCGCTGGACAATTCCAAAGGGTCACATAGAAGAAGGCGAGACTGCTCAAGTAACGGCTAAACGCGAAATTGGCGAGGAAGCCGGACTGAAGGACGTTGAGGTCCTGCACTGGCTTGGCAAAATACACTTTCGCTACCGCCGAATTGATAAATTGGTGCTTATGACGACCCAAATTTACTTGGTGCGCGCGCTGGCGATACGAACGCCATTGAAAAGGAAGAGTGGATGAACGATATCCGTTGGTTTAGCTTCCACGAAGCCCTGGATGTGATAGAGTATGAAGATATTGGCAAGCTTTATGCTGCTTGCAATGAAACGAATTCGTCAGGAGAAATTATAGAATGAGTGGTATGCATACAGCGCCGTACCAGGAGTTTGCCCAGCAGAAACTTGGCTTTCGCTTTCGCAATATCGATACACTGATTACGGCGTTAACCCACCGCAGCTACGTGAACGAGCACAAAAAGCGTCAGCGAACATAACGAGCGGCTTGAGTTCCTTGGCGATGCCGTCTTAGAGCTGGTTGTTACAGACTTTTTGTACCGTAATTATAATGAGCCAGAAGGGATTCTCACGAGCTGGCGGGCTGCTCTAGTGCGGACTGAAAGTATCGGTGCAGCTGGTGATAAGCTTGGTTATGAACCACTGGTACGTATGAGCCGCGGTGAACGCCATGGCAGCGAGCGTGCACGTCAGCAGATCCTAGCTAATGCCTTTGAGGCCGTGATTGGGGCAATTTACCTCGAGAAGGGCTACCAGGCAGCGGCAGATTTTATCGCAGCACATATTCTTTGCAAGCTTGAGCAGATTCTTGCAGAAGGGAGCTGGCGCGATCCAAAGTCGCATTTACAGGAGGTCAGCCAGCGTGTCGATGGCTTTACACCACAGTATAAAGTGCTCGGTGAGGTTGGCCCAGACCACGATAAAGTGTTTACCGTAGGTGTGTTTGTGGGCGATACGCTGATGGGCAAGGGAGTGGCCCCAGTAAGCAAATAGGGCAGCAGCAGGCCGCCCGTGCAGCACTGGCTCGTTACCAGCATCAAGCATCACAGTAGGCGGTTCTATGGCGATACCGGCCGTAAGTGATTGACAGCCTTTGTAAAACAAGGTAGAATGGCCTAAGATATTGACATAACCAAGAGTTAAAGAAGGAATCGTTATTTATGCTCGCAATTCGTTTGCAACGCCTTGGCCGTAAAGGCTACCCGGTTTATCGCTTGGCTGTTCAGGAGTCACAACGCCACCCATCAAGTGGTCGCGTGGTTGCCTATATTGGCAGCTACAATCCGCACACCAAGCAAGCTACTATTCAGGTAGAGGCTGCCCAGAAGTATTTGGACAATGGTGCTCAGCCATCACCACGAGTTATTAAGTTACTCCAGGAAGCTGGGGTATCGCTGCCAAAGTGGGTGAAGCCACCGGTAGCAACCAAGCACAAAGCAATTAAAAACGCCGAGAAACTGCGTAAGAATCAACCCAAGGAAGACGCAGCTAGCAGCGAATCATAAGCATCAGTTTACGCACCCCTTTAAGGGGTGCTTTACTTTTTGGGACATATAAGCATAGGCGTTATACCCAAAAGGCACAAAGTATGGTATTATATAAAACGATAAAGACGACAAGGTAAGAGGCCACAATCGGAACGGAGGGCAAAATAATGTCGACAATAGATCAGCAGTTTGTAGAGTATATCGTGACATCACTGGTTGGTAACCCAGACAGCGTACAGGTTGACCGTATGATTGATGAAAAGGGCGTGCTCCTGACACTCACCGTTCACCCAGATGACCTTGGTAGGGTGATTGGTAAGCGAGGCGTCACCGCTCAGAGTTTGCGTACATTACTACGTGCACTCGGTACAAAAAACGATGCGCGCTATAATCTTAAGATTGTTAATAACGATACGCCACAAGGCGAGCAAACTGAGCCACGTGGAGACACTGTGGATACCACGACTCCTGATACTGTGGAAAACCAGTCAAGCTTTGCTGAAAATGCACGAAAAGAGCTTGCAGAATTAGACGACTTAGATATATAATAAGATCAGTTCAAACAAAACCTTGAACTGCGAGAACAAAGCTCTATGCGAGCAACTTTTATAAGAGTTGAGAGCCTTATATGTCTACAAAACCACTCCATTAGGGGTGGTTTTGTGGTTGTGACTTTGCTACACTGATGATAATGAAGAAGTTTCAGGTAATTAGTTTATTCCCCGCCATGATGACGGGTGTGTTTGCAAGTAGTATGATGTATAAAGCCCAGCATAATGGCCTGGTAGAGCTGAGCACGATTGATCTGCGTGAATTTGGCCTGGGGCCACGCCGCCAAGTCGATGATACACCCTATGGCGGTGGTGATGGCATGTTGCTGAAGCCTGAACCGCTCTACGCAGCGGTTGAGTATGCAAAAAAACGCGTGACCCAAGTGCATGTGTCCTGCTGATGACGCCCCGTGGCCAACGCTGGCAGCAAGCACGGGCGCAGGAGTATGCAGCCAGCGAAACGGGCTATATCTTTATTTGCGGGCGCTACGAAGGCTATGATGAGCGTATTGTGCGCTTTGTGGATGCAGAGCTACGCGTGGGTGACTATGTGCTAACTGGTGGTGAACTACCAGCTATGACGATTATCGATAGTATTGTGCGGCTGATTCCTGGTGTGCTTGGCGGCGAGGAAAGTGCAGCGATTGAAAGTTTTAGCGACGGGCAAACCCTAGAGTTTCCGCAGTATACACGCCCAGCAGTGTTCCGGGATATGGCAGTGCCAGAGGTGTTACTAAGCGGTAATCACGGTGAAATTGCCAAGTGGCGCCAGGCACACTCACACCAAGTGCAAGATTAGTAGTGGTAGGTGTGGCGTGGATAACACAACACCCCTGGTGAGCACCAGGGGTGTTGCTATTGTTGTGGTGGGTATATCGTAGAGCGAAGTGCAAAATAATACTTTTTACAGTGTGTTTGTTTTTGACGTTTCGCTACCATTAACTGTACGCAAGATTGCCAAAAAAGCACAAGCCTAATGGACAATTTAACAACAAGTGAGTATACTAGTAGCTATGAAAGATCAACCGAGTCGTTTACAAACCTTAATGACGATTTGGCCAGTGAGCCTGATAACCTGCGCGCTAGTTATACCGCTGGTTGCTGTGATTGTTGGCCAGCTGTTTACAGTCGACGGGACGATATCAGTGCTATATGCAGTTGGCAAGCCGCTGGCGGTGCCGGTGTATTTTTGGGCTGGTGGCGGGTGAGATTATGCTGCTTGCTTACGCTTTGCGTATTTGTCCGAGTGATACGCTGCATGGTTGGCTTGGGCGCGTGACGTACTTTGTGCCGCTCGGTTGGCTGCTCTTTATGCTTTGGGTGAGCGGTAGTGGCGTCGGTGTGCTCGGCGTGCGCCTTGGGAGTGTGCAGGCGAGTATCGTTGCCTTGCTGTACTTAGCAGCACTGGTTGTCATTATAGAGCGGCAACGTCTTGCAGAAAGCTTGAAGAATCGAGCGTAATTTGCTACCATAATAACTGCACCAGAAACAACCAATCTACTGGGGATTAGCCAAGCGGTAAGGCAGTGGGTTCTGGTCCCATGATCGGGGGTTCGAATCCCTCATCCCCAGCCACGATATTATCGACACACAGCTCTAACCGAAGGGCTGTGTTTTTATATAGGGGTGGTAGCCACTGGTGCGGCTGCTTTTTCAAATCAGACGAAACCATGTATGCTAACAAGTAGTATGCTTATACTCGCGAATATAAGCGCCGTACAGTGGCGCGAAACTGGCCCGCCTAGTGCTGGATAATCCGCTTATCCAGATATTGCTCACCTTTACCATTACTTTGAGTGGTACATATTGTGCTGCGAGCAGTGATTGGCGTGGTCGTGGAGCGGCTGGCGCACCAGCACCAGTACCGTAGCGAGCTTGATGAGTACAAACGCGCCAAAACCCTCAAGGGTGTTATCCGCACCTTAGTAGCGGTATTGCTGTGGATCGTAGCAATTTTGATTATGCTGCAGCAAGCCGGCGTTAATCTTGCAACGCTCGCAACCGGTGCTGGGTTATTTGGCGTTATCTTTGGTTTTGGTGCCCAGAGCGCCGTGAAGGATTTTGTATCGGGGTTGTCTATTATTGGTGAAAATCAATACCGCGTGGGCGATATTATTAAGCTGCAGGTTGGTAGCGTAGCAATTTCTGGTACGGTAGAGGAGCTGACCATTCGCATTACACGTCTGCGTGATTTAGATGGTAACGTGCACACCGTTAGTAACGGTACTCCAATAGCCGTCACTAACTTGAGCTATGAATACGCTAATGTGAATATTAATATTGGCGTGTCGTATGATGCTGATATTGATACTGTCGAAAAGGTGATTAATCAAGTTGGGCAAGCGATGCTGCAGGATGAAAAATGGGCGGCTGATATTTTTGAGCCGATCACGTTCCTAAGGGTAGATGATTTTGGTGATTCGGCTGTGCGGGTTAAGGCTCTTGGCAAGGTTGAGCCAGCTGCTCAATGGGCCGTAGCAGGTGAATTCCGGCGCCGTATTAAGCCAGCCTTTGATGCGGCAGGAGTAAGTATTCCATACCCGCATATGGTGGTTCAGCAGGTAACAAGCCAGCAGGGGTATAAGCAAATAGAAGAATAGGAGACAGCGGTGGGAGCAGGACTGTGGCCAGGGGTAAATGCATTGTACCAGATTTACCCCGCAGCTTTTACGATAGTAATGGTGATGGTATTGGTGATATACCGGGCATCATTCAAAAGCTTGATTATATTAAGGGAGACCAGGGGACGAGTCTTGGGATTGACGCTGTGTGGCTGTCGCCTGTATTTGCCTCGCCCCAAGTAGATTGCGGCTACGATATCACGAATTATTACGACATTGACCCGCTATTTGGGAGCCAGGATGACATGCGAATGTTGCTACACGAAGCCCACCGGCGGGGTATTAAGGTGATGCTAGACCTTGTACCAAACCATACTTCGACAGACCACCCTTGGTTTCAGGCAGCTCGTGTGCCTGGCAGCCATTTGCGTGATTTTTATATATGGCACCCAGGAGCGGCAGACGGTGGCCCGCCAAATAATTGGTTAAGTATGGCGGGTGGCAGTGCGTGGCAGTACGATGCACGTGCCCAGGCTTACTACTTGCATAGTTTTACCCGCCAGCAGGCTGACCTGAATTGGGATAACCCGCGGGTGCGCCAGGCGATATATAGCGTAGTGCGCTATTGGCTCGATATGGGTGTGGACGGGTTCCGGGTTGATGCCGTCTGGCCACTTTCTAAGGACCCCCAGCTCCGCGATAACCCGCCAAACCCGAATTATGATGGCGGGCCAGATGATTATGGATCATACCGTAATTGCTACAGCAAGGGTGGGCCCTATATGCTGGGGTATTTGCGCGAATTATCGGACATGCTGCGTGATTACCAGGACCGTATTATGGTGTTTGAATTCTACCCCGATGAGCAATTGGGTGATACGATGGAGGCAGCGGTCAGTATGCAGTATATTAATCCATGTGTGGCAGCGACTTTCTACTTTGATTTATTCCAGTTGGAATGGTGGGCGCGGCGCTACCAGGAGCGATTGAATGAATTTATGTGCCGTGTACAAGATGTGGCAACGCCGTTTATTGCACTTGGCAACCACGACCAGCCACGGATTGTGAGCAAATACGGCCCGGAGCGGGCTCGGTTGCTGGCCGTTATTAGTATGAGTTTACCTGGCAAACCGGTGGTTTATTATGGTGAAGAAATTGGTATGGAGAATGGCACAATTGACCCCCACCAGCTAGTAGGTAGCTATGGTGGCCACACCACGTATGATGGCCGCGACCCCTTCCGGATGCCGCTCCGGTGGGATGGGAGCCCCCAAGCTGGCTTTTAGTACTGGCCGTCCTTGGCTCCCAGTTGGTGAGGGTGGGCTAACCATCGCTGAACAAGCCAGCCAGGCTGGTTCGTTCTGGCAACTGTATCAACACTTACTACAAATCCGTTCCCATAACCCGGCTTTGCGTGCTGGCCGGTATAGCACTTGGCGCGAGCCCGAGGACGAAGTGCTGATGTATAAGCGCACCTATCACCACGCGAGCGTCTATATCCTTGCTAACTTTACCGACCGGTCAGTGGAGCGTTCGATTCCGGCGCCGGGGCAGCTGCTCATCAGTAGTCATCATAATGCGCAGCATAGCACCTTGACCCAGCAGATTGTGCAGCTGCAGCCATTCGAGGCGGTGATTATTGAAGAGTTGGCCCCGCAGTAAGCATATGCTATAATAGCGCCTGATACTATCGATAAGGGAGTTTATACACGAATGAAAACACTTGTACATATTGCGCTATTTGTTGGTGCCGTTATCCTGACAGCGAGCTTTAATCCTCAGACATCGACCGCCCAGGCAGCTACCAAGCCAGCTACACAAGCATCGAGCGCCAGTTATACCTACACAGCACAGCCTGGCGACACCTACACGCAGCTGGTTCGCAAAGCGGTACAGACCTATGGCTTGCAAGAGAAGAAGAATATTGGCAAAGCCCGCATTATTGCGATTGAAACTAAAGTAGCGAATGAGCGCCAAAAACCCAGAGCTGAGTACCGGCCAGAAGGTAAGCTTTTAATAAGGCAGATGTCAAAAATGGGTAGACGAGGCTATGAAGCTAAGCGCTGGTGACGTCGCAGCTTGGAACACCTACGTACCATTTATTGATTTTGATACACGCGCTGTTGGCGAAGCACGCAAGTAATACTGCACCTGAGCGATACCGCGTAACCACCTATACCCAGTCTACAGGCTGGGTATTTTGGTGTGGTATAATGGCAGCATATGCAGATAGTGGGGTTATATAGCACGGCATTGTTCGTGCTGATAGGCGCAATTGCGCTTGGGTATTTGTTTGTGCAGCTGCCGGCTATTCGGCGTAGTTTTTTGCCGGCTAGTGTGGCAGCGGGGTTGCTCCTGCTTGTACTTGGGCCAGAAGTGGCTGGCGTTTTCCCTGGCACGGAGTGGGCGGCGATCACGCGTGATTTATACCATGTATGGGAGCCGCTACCAGGGACGCTGATTAGCCTGGTGTTTGCCATGCTGTTTTTGGGCCGGCCGCTGCGGTCTATAAAGGGTATGTGGCGCTTAGCGGCACCGCAAGCAACCTTTGGCCAGCTAATTGCCTGGGGGTATTATGCAGTCGGCGGGGGCGTGACGCTATTTGTACTACAGCCGCTGTTTGCGTGAGCATGCGCTGGCTGCAGCACTACTAGAAATCAGTTTTGATGGTGGCCACGGCACCGCTGCTGGTATGGTGCCGGTATTCCGGGAATTTAACTACCATGCCGGCCAAGAAATGGCCGTTGCCCTGGCAACAACTAGCCTATTTGCCACCCTAGCGGTGGGGTTTATTCTGATACAATTCGGCCGCCGCTTAGGGATTGATAGACAGCACACGGCCACCGCACGAGCACGTAAGGGGTGCCACCTACCACCGGCGTGTGTTGCGGCAGCTGGCCCAAGCTGGCGTTAGTTTACGTCAGGAGCTCAACCTACTGACGATTGCCAAGCACGTACTCCCTCATTGCCCTAAGTGTTGGTGCTGGGTTAAGTCTACATGGATTACTACTTGCTGCCGAGCAGCACATGGGCGCACCAGGGTATTAAGATTTTTGGCTATATGCCGTCGTTTATGTTCTGTATGTTTGGTGGGATGCTGATGCAAGCAGTGTGGCGGCATGTGCTACGCCAGCGTATTTCGCGCCCGCTAGTTGAGCTGATGAGTGGCATGATACTCGCAGTGCTTGTTGCAACAGCTATTGCCACCATGAAGCTTGATTTTATTGCAACTAATGGGCTGACCTTTATAATACTGGTTGTGAGTGGCGTAGTGTGGGTGCTGCTGTGTTTTGTGATTGCGGCACGCATGATATTCCCGGCTGCATGGTTTACCCATGGCCTCATTACAATCGGCCAAGCTATGGGCACAACGGCAACGGGGCTGCTATTTGCGCAGATTGTTGACCCAAAGCAGCAGACTGGTGCTGTCGAAAGTTTTAGCTATAAGCAGCTGATGTTTGAGCCGTTTATGGGCGGGGGAATTGTCACGGCACTGGCCATGCCATGTATCATGGCGTACGGGTTGCCACTACTCACGGCCATCAGTAGCGTGGTTGCTGGCTGCTGGCTTATCTTTGGCGTGATTGCCTTTGGCCGCCGCGCGTAGTATAGTGTTAAGCATGAGTAATCTTTTCGTTCAGCTGATTGCCGATTGGATGGTGTTTGCGATTGTGGCAATTGCTGGCGTTGCGCTCCTTATTGGGGTGCCACATAAGCATAAAATAGCTATCTATAGTCGGATCCTGATTGCTGGGCTAGCAGCGTACTGGCTCGCTAAAGTGATGGCGGCAGTGTACCAGCCAAGCCAGTTGCGGCCGTTTGAGCTGATGGGTGTGCAGGCTGGCGCATCGTATCTGAATAACCCTGGCTTCCCGTCGGATCACTCCCTGTTTGTGTGGGCAATTGTATATGCTGTGTGGTATGCACGGCCATCGCGTTGGCTAGTAGGGCTGCTCATTGTACTAGCGTTGATGGTATCAGTTGGGCGCGTAGTGGCGCTTGTTCATACGCCACTTGATGTTGTTAGCGGCGCTATTGCTGCCAGTCTTGGTGCAAGCGTATATTTATGGGGCCGGCCAAAAAATTTGCAAGAAGCCAAAAAGTAGGGTAGAATAGCGAAAAAGTACGTAAGAATAATTTGGAGTACGTCATCGTTATGCCCAGCTATGGTGTTGAAGAATCAAAAATCAAATATTATAGAGCAGCCAGCCAGCACGCCGCTGAAGGTGGCGGCAGTTGCAGCGGTGATGGGACTGCTTGCGTGGGTATTCACTTATATTCTGCAGCACTATGTGCTAAAAAAATATGGTGTGCGGTGGCAATGCCTACTGCGCGGTCGGTGTAGCGCACGCCGGCCATATTGCAAGTGTGATGGTGGCCATTATTGCTGTCACAATTTTGGTGCGCTTTGCTGTGTATCGGCCGCTCTTGGTTGTACTAGCGGCAGTGGTGGCACTCTGGGGCCTTTCAAGCTGGCTTAGCACGGTTGGCACAGTGCTGACGGTAGTGTTTACTATGCTAGCCTATGTATTCAGCTACAGCGCCTTTGCGTGGCTAGCGCGAATTCGCAACGTCGGCGTCATGCGCTGATGGTGATTGCTGGTGTGATTGCAATTGCCCGGGTGCTAGCAGTATCGCTCTAGCAGGTAGCCGCCTGCTATACTAAGGGTATGAATAGTATAGCGATTATAGTAATTGGGGGATGTATTATTGCTGGATTTATACTAGCTGGTTGGATGGTGCGCCGGCAATTGGCCGAGCTACACCAGACTGATGCAACAGATACAATCCAGGCAAATCTCCATGAACTCCAGCGCGCCATGGCCGATATGGAACGCCATGTGGGCGATGTAATTGATAAAAACAACCAGCGCATGCAGACCTCACTACAGCAGCAGTTAGGGCAGAGCGCGCAGATTATTCGTGATGTCAATATCCGCCTCACCAAGCTCGACGATACGAACCGCCGGGTGGTTGATGTGGCGGATGAGCTTAAAACACTCCAGAATGTCCTGCAAAACCCCAAGCAGCGCGGTGTATTTGGTGAGTTTTACCTGCAGAGCGTGCTCGAAAACGTGCTGCCACCAAAGCAGTTTCGCTTGCAGTATAAATTTCAGGATGGTGCCCTGGTGGATGCGGCTATCTTTTTAGAGCGTGGTAAAAATCCTGCCAGTCGATAGTAAGTTTAGCCTAGAAAACTACAACCGCATGGTTACGATTGAAGATAAGACGACCCGCAAGCAATGGCTTACAAAAGTACGGGCTGATTTAAAAAAACCGTATTGATGAAACCGCCAAAATATATCCGGCCGGATGAGAACACAATGGACTTTGCCTTTTATGTTTATTCCCTCGGAGTCGCTATACTACGATTTACTGATTGGTGATGTTGGGACTGGCGCGAGTGCTCGTGATTTGGTTGAATATGCCTTCCGTGATAAGCGCGTGATTATTGTGAGCCCGACGAGCTTTATGGCCTACTTACAAACCGTCTTGCAGGGACTACGTAGCTTGCAGATCGAAAAGCAGGCTAAGGAAATCCAAAAAGCGTGTGGCGCTGCTTGGTAACCACTTGGCTCGCTACGAGGAGCTGATGCATAAGCTTGGTAACTCGCTGGGCACAACGGTTAATCACTATAATAATGCCCACAAGGAACTTGGTAAAATCGATAAGGACGTAGTAAAGATCAGTGACACCGAGCGCAGTGTGGACCCACTTATGATTGACCGCCCGCAGCGGAATGAGTAGGAATTGTTTGGATATAAAATACCCCGGTTTGTGAGCCGGGGTATTTATGTGTGGGTAAGTTACCTATAGCTCGTCGGTAATAAGCTTGTCGTCGCCACCATCGCTTTCACTGCGGATCAGATCATAGATAAAGAAGCCGAGCGTCCCGCCAATCAGTGGTGCCAAGATGTAGACCAGGAATGGCCACAGCTGGCTGCTGATATTGTTCCAGTCGATTGCGCCAAGGGTGAAGGCAACTGCTGGGTTAAGGATAACATTGGCGCTGGCGTACGAGGCAGCCACGCTGGCAATAACAAAGGCTGCACAGAAGCTAAAGCCGTAGGTAAGGGCTGTTGCAACGCGGTCGTGCTTTTCGCGCATAGCGCTAGAAAGCGCAAAGCCCAGGATAGCGGCGCCAATTAGCTCGGCAACCAGTACGTAGACTTCCTTGCCGCCGGTAAGGTCAGCAACCTCAAATAGCTGGGTTGCACCCTGGCCACCATACATAGCGGCCTGTGCGCTCAGGTCATTCTGTGGGGCAGCGCTAATAAACCAACCCATGACAACCAGGGCTAGCATCGCACCAATTACTTGGGCGGACAGGTAGGCAACAGCACGCAGACTGCTGATTTTGCGGGTGGCCCAGGCGCCGAGTGTAACAACTGGGTTAACGTGGGCACCAGATAGCGAGCCAAGCATCAGTACAACGCCAATCAGGGTGATTGTAATGTAGAGCGGTGAGCCCTTTGACAGAACTGTCGCGCCTGCCAGCACAAACATGCCAATAAATTCGGCAATTGCAGCACCAAGTATGGCAGTACGATCGGTGGCTGGCTTGCTTGTCTTAGTGGCAGCCTTGGCGGCCGCTGGGGCAGCTGTTTCTGCTACGGTAACCGCGGCTACTTTGGTGGTGACTGATTTTGCTTTTTGCAGCTTTGGTGGTTTGCTTCTGTTTTTGGTCGAAGTGGCTTTTTTTAGTAGCCATATACATCCTCCTTATAGTTCACAATATGGTATAAGTATATCATAAACCTCCCAAGAGGTGCTATACTAGGCCTATGGCATTGTATGTAAAACAAGATCAACAACGGAGCGAGCTGCGCGAACGCATTGCGGCTGAAATGCGTGCCAAGGCAGCGGCCGCTCAGCAGGACGAACCAGCTGCTACGCCAGCCCCACATGACAGCGTTGAATCATTTAACGATGGCACGAAAACCTCATCGCCGCTTCTGGCGGTATGGATTATCGTAGCTATTGCTGCTATTGTGGCTATCGTGTGGCTGATCATCAATTCCCAGGGGCAACCAGGTATATAGGTAAGTTATGGATGAGCTAACAAAGGTAGAGCAGCAGCTAAAAGCTCGCATTGCCAGGAGTGATGCACCACGTACAGTCCTGCGGGCGCCAGAGCTACGGGCGCTCTATGCTGGCATGGGTAGTTTACCACCAGCCGAGCGTGCTGCGTACGGTAAGCGCATTAACGAACTAAAGCAGCAGCTAACACAGGCGGCTGCTCGGCGCGAGGATGAACTAAGCCAGGAGGCGCTAGCGCCGATTGATGTGACTGCGCCAATGGACTACAATACGCCGCGCCCGCCATTGCTACCAGCAAGCCAGGGGTCAATCCACCCCCTGATGCAAGAGGTCGAGCGGATTGCTGATATCTTCTACCGCATGGGGTTTGTGGTGGAGGAGTCGCGCGAGATCGATGATCAGTTCCATATGTTCGAGAGCCTCAACTTCCCCAAAGGCCACCCCGCCCGCGATGATTACGACACCTTCATGACCGTCGAGACAGATGCGCAGGGCGACCGCCTGATTGCGCCGGCGCATACCAGCACCATGCAAAATCGCGTGCTGACCAGCTATCGCCACAAGCTGGACGCAGGCGAGGCCATTGCTGCCATCGTACCCGACCGCGTCTTCCGCAATGAGGACCTCGACGCCCGGCATGAGCACACCTTCTACCAGGTGGAGGGCGTGTATGTCGCGAGGGGAGTCAACGTCGGCAACTTGATTGCCACCTTGCAGGAATTTTTGCAAAGCTACTATGGCAAGCAGCTTGATGTGCGGGTCAATCCCTTCTACTTTCCCTTCACCGAGCCAAGCTTTGAATTTGCCCTGAGCTGCCCCTTCTGCGAAGGTAAAGACCCAGGCTGCAAGGTGTGTAGTGGCGAAGGCTGGGTGGAGCTGATTGGCTGCGGCTTAATCCACCCCAATGTACTACGGGCGGCTGATATCGACCCCGACACCTACACCGGCTTTGCCTTTGGCTGCGGCATCGACCGCCTCGTGATGATGAAATACGGCATCGAAGACGTACGGCATTTCGAGAGCGGTAAGCTAGACTTTTTGCGGCAGTTTGCGTAATGCCGCGGCGCACCATGGTAGCCGAACAAGCCAGCGCTTTTATACGGGCGAGGACGGCACAAGGTAACGAACCGAGCTTAAGCGAGATAGCGAAGCACTGCGGCTATAGCAAGTATTATGTGTCGCGCGTTTTTAAAGATGCCATGGGGTGCACGATTCGCCAATACCAGGAGGCCGTAAAGGTCGAGCACAGCACAGCGTGGTTGTTGGCGGCTCGTTCGGTTACGCACAGCGCAGTCGAGGCTGGGTACAGTAGCCTCGGGAGCTTTGCCACGACCTTTCAGCGTCATACGGGGGTACGACCTTCCCAGTACAAAGCTCAATCGGACCAGGCCAGACGGGCATTAGAAGAGGCGGCTGAACCAGGGCAGCAGGTGTATATGCAGCGCACCGTTACCCATTGCGATGCGCTGCATAATCAGCTAGATGTGCAGGTGATCTACCCACCGGGCTACCGGCCGCACATTAGCTGTGTTGGTCTATTCGCAACCGGTGTACCAAAAGGAGCGCCAGTTATAGGCGCGGCGCTTGTGCGTAAGACAAGCACGACGTTCACCAACATACCGCCTGGCACGTATTATGTATTAGCTTGTGAGCTACGCTTTGGGGCAAGTCCACGCACTGTACTAAGGCAAAATTATCGCCAAAAGCACCCGCGCCCAATTACATTTACCGGCCACACCCAGGTTGCGCTTGAACTACGTATGCGCCTGCCTGTTGCGAGTGACCCGCCAATCACCATGAACTTTCCGGTGTTGTTAATGCAGCTTATGCGCAGGAAATAGCAATTCAGCGGAAGCGTACGGCGGGCATGCTTGCTATACTTCTAGGGTAAGGCTTTTACCACTTAGAAAGGAGTAACTATGTCTCATAACAAATTACACGTATACCTTTACTTACCTGGTACGGTTCGGCAGGCGTTTACCTTGTATCAACAGGTTTTTGGTGTGCCGCTTGCGCCCTTTCCTGCCATGCCAAATACAGATATGATTACCTATGGTGATATGGGTATGACAGGTGGCGAGCAGGCTCGTTTGATTGCCTATGCGGCGCTTGATTTTGGCAATATGCTACTGATGGCAGGCGATAAACCGGGGCTTGTGCAGCCGACAGAGCCAGCCATGCGGCTGCATTATGCAGCAGATTCACGCCAGCACGCAGAGCAGCTATTTAATCAGCTTGCGCGTGGTGGGCAGATTGATATGCCGCTTGGCGAGCAGCCGTGGGGTTATAGCGGCCAGTGTACAGATCAGTTTGGTGTAGCATGGGAACTCAGCGTTAGGTAGTAGAGTCTATGATTTCATCTATGGATCATTCGACACAAGCACTCTTACACAGCAACACCTACGCAAATCTTGCGACTGTCTCTCCGGATGGTCAGCCGTGGAATACGCCAGTATTTTTTTGCGTATGCAGATGGTGCAGTGTATTGGTGGTCACCAATAGCTGCTCAGCACTCGCAAAATATCGAACATAACCACCGTGTATTTATGACAATTTACGACTCAACTGCCCCAGAAGGTCACGGCGTTGGCTTATACTGTCGCGGTGTCGCTCATCAAGTAGTAGATAGCGAGCTCACTGAAGCAATCGCCATCTATAACAGTAAGGCTCAGCAATTTCAGCTTACTCCTTCAGACTGCACAGGCGTAGCACCAACTCGTCTGTATACAATGCCTATCACCGAAGCCTGGACAAACAGCGAAGATTCGATCGATGGTTATTACATCGATATACGCAAAAAAATATATTCAAGAGATTGAGCATTGGGTAGTAGCGCTGCTCAATAGTAAAACGCACTCGCCTGGTAGAGCGAGTGCGTGGCATTAGATGGCGTTGCCCTCCTTCTTGCGGTGGCGGATTACTGCTTGAGCCGCTGCTATAGCATGGCTACCACCATGCCGCGCGGCTTCTAATCCAGCAGCGGCGTGATCACTAGCCCAGGCTGCAGCTCGGGCCAGTGGGCTCCGTAAGCGATTAATTTCACCAAGGAGCCTATCGTTCACGTCGCCCTCAAACCGGAGGCGTTTAAGCGGCAAATTATACTCCTTCGCCCAAGCGACAATGGCCTGGGCTGCTAAGGGCTCCAAGCCCATAGCTGCTGGGCCAGTCACAACAGCGTAGCTGTTGTCGGCCCGGCGGTTGTGCTCCACCGCCGTAAACCGTGGGCTTACCTCTACCTGGATGGTGAGGTAGTCCTCAAAAGACTATCTCGCAGAAATTCTGATTTTGTGCGATAGTGAGCGTCGTCATCTTCTTTGCCATGGTTGCCTCCTTGGGTAGGCGTTGTGCTCGTAGCGTGGCGGGCTACAGGCAGGGGCTTTAGCGGTTGCAAAGCTTGTAGCTAGTTATAGCAATAATTATGAGTATAGTCAAAGGATAGGGCTGCTGTAGAACCGCGGCAGGCCAGTGGGTGTGTAGCGGATACTGCCACACTGATGATATACTATAACCCAGTATGAAAGTCAGCCTCAATGTTATAAAACAACTTATTAATTTTGAATTGCCGCCGGTGGATGAGCTAGTGCAGCGTATTAACCAGCAGCTTGGTAGTGTGGAGCAGGTAGAGAACCTGGCCGAGCGTTACCGCGGTGCGCGCGTGGTGCGGGTGGTGGAGTGTGCCAAGCACCCCAATGCCGACCGCCTGAGCGTGACCAAAATTGATGATGGGATGGCCGTGCCTGATGTACCGCGTGATGAAAACGGCCTGGTGCAAGTGGTGTGCGGCGCGCCTAATGTGCAGGCTGATATGTGGGCCGTATGGCTGCCGCCTGCAAGCGCGGTGCCAGCTAGCATCCTCGAGGGTGAGCCCTTTACGCTTGATGCGCGCAAGCTCCGTGGGGTGCTGAGCCAGGGCATGCTGGCCGCGGCAGATGAGCTAGCAATTGGTACTGACCACGAGGGGATTGTAGCGCTAACGCCACGCGACCTGCCAGCGGGTAAGGCTTTGCAACCAGGGGCTGACTTTGCCGCGCTGTTTGGCCTGGATGACTATGTGCTTGATATCGAGAATAAGATGTTTACCCACCGGCCAGATTGCTTTGGCCAGCTAGGGCGTGGCGCGCGAGATTGCCGGCATCCTCCATCAACCATTTACCAGCCCGGCGTGGTATAACCTGGAGCAGGTATTTGGTGATGGCGATAGTGTGCCGCTTGCGGTTTCGAACGATATCCCGCAGCTTGTGCCACGCTTTATGGCGGTGGTGATCCGCGGCGTGCAGGTAGCGCCGAGCCCAGTTTTGGTTGCAGTGCCAACTGGTGGCGATGGGGGCAAAGCCGATTAATAACATTGTGGACGCAACCAATTATGTGATGCTAATGACGGCCCAGCCAACCCATGCCTACGATTACGATACGCTCCAGGGCGGGCAGCTTTGGCGTGCGTATGGCGCGGCAGGGCGAAACGCTGGCACTGCTGAGCGGTAAGACAATTGAGCTGACGCCAGACGACATAGTGGTTGCCGACGGGCAGGGGCCCGGTGGCCCTGGGCGGTATTATGGGTGGCAGCCGCACCGAGGTATCGGCCACAACCACGACGATTGTGCTGGAGTGCGCTACCTTCGACATGTACGCAGTGCGCAAAATGGCCATGCGCCACGGCGTGTTTACTGATGCGCTAGCCCGCTTTAATAAAGGCCAGTCACCCCTGCAGAATGCGGCTGTGCTGAACCGGCTGATCGGTATGGTGGGCGGTGAGCAAGCAAGCCCAGTAGTGGACATCAAGCCATTTGCGAGTGGGCAGGCTGGCATGCTTGATGAGTATTTTGCAGGGAAGTACGAGCCTGCAACCATTGATATAACCAGTCGATTTATTAATGAGCGCCTGGGGACGAGCCTGGCTGAGAATGATATCTGCACGCTGCTTAATAACGTCGAAATCCACAGCCACGGCCCAGAGGAAGAGCTTGGCTATATCTGCCTACAGGTGCCTTTCTGGCGGACAGACCTGGAAACTAAAGAGGATATCGTTGAGGAAGTTGGCCGGCTGCACGGCTTTGATACTGTGCCGCGCCAGCTGCCCATGCACCGTATTCAGCCAGCACGCAAGAACCCCCGCCGTGAGCTCAAGCGCGTTGTGCGCGAGGCACTGGCCAAGGCAGGTGCCAACGAAGTGCTGAGCTATAGCTTTGTGCACGAGCGTGTGCTCAAGGGTGCAGGCCAAGACCTAGCCCAGGCCTTTCGGCTGTCGAACGCCCTCAGCCCCGACCTCCAGTACTACCGCCTGAGTGTGCTGCCGAGTTTGCTGGATAAAGTCCACGCTAATATCAGGGCAGGGCACAGCGAATTTATGCTGTTTGAAATCGGCAAAGGCCACACCAAAGCACGGATGGGCAAGGACGGCCTGCCGGCTGAGCAATCGCTGGTTGATCTTGTGTATAGTAGCAAAAAACCTCGGGCTGGCGCCGCCTTTTACCGGGTGCGGGCCACGCTCGACCAGCTGGCGCGTGATCTACACACTACCTTTAACTACCAGCCATTAGGGAATGATGATAGCGCGGCGCCATTTAACCCAGCTAGGAGTGCTCGCGTCCTTATGCCGACGGGCGAACAGTTTGGCATTGTTGGTGAGTTAACCCAGTCAGCGCGGCAGCACTTTAAACTGCCAGATTATACGGCAGCCGCGACACTGGATATTGATGTATTACTACCAGTCTGGCAGCAGGCGCAGGTGCCGTACCAGCCGCTCAGCCGATTCCCCGCAACCAGCCAAGATCTTACTTTCCGTGTACAGACCGGTACGCCGTATGCCGATGTAGCAGCGGCGACGCAGCGAGGCTACTGCCCAGGCAGGTAGCCGTGAAGTAGCGCTGACAGCCGATGTTGTGTCTATCTACCAATCAGAGCCGGGCGCAGCACAGACCTCAATCACCTTCCGGATTGTGATGCAACCACGCCACGCCACGCTCACAACTCAGCAGGCTAGCCAGATTATGGCTCAGGTTAGTGCAGCGGTCTGCCAGGCAACCGGCGCGGTGGTCGTGTAGGGTAACGTAAACCCCGCTGCCATGATATGTAGCGGGGCTTACGTTGGGTTTTATGAGCCTAGCTAGGGTTCAATATCCTGCGTGGTATCTAGCATAATAATCTGCTTGTGCTTGGCACGGCCTTCGGCATCGACTGTGTAGCTCAGAGCACAGTTCTGAATCATTTCTTGAGCACCAATATCTTCATCAGCAATGTTTTCGATGTATTTAAGCAGCGAGCGGATAGAATTACCATGGGCCACAACCAGGATATTTTGGCCATGGCGCAGGCGTGGCACAATAATGCGCAAATAGTAGGGGATGGTGCGCTCGTAAACATCCTTGAGCGATTCGCCACCTTCAACAGGGCCATCCCAGCTGCGGCGTAATTGGTCGTAGGGCTCGGCGCCAATAATGCGCTTAATGTCATCCTTGCGCATGCCGGTGTAGATGCCGTAGTCGCGCTCGTTTAGGGCGGCGCTTGATTCGCTTGCAACCGTAGGCTGCTGGGCACCTTGCAGAATAGCCGCTAGGGTTTCTTTGGTGCGTACTTGTTGGGAGGTGTAGGCAAAATCGAAGGCAATGTCACGCAGCTTCGTGCCTATCCGGCGCGATTCCTCGGCGCCAAGTGGTGTGATATGGACATCCGTTGTACCCGTCCATTTACCCAGGGCGTTCCACTCACTTTGGCCGTGGCGCACAATAATCAGCCGGCCAGAGCGCGGCGGCTCAACCACGTGCTGCAGGGTACGATTATGATAAAAATTGAGGATATTCTGGGCGGTTGTCGTATTGATATGCTGCAGTGACTCGTGGGTATTATAGGCACTATGTGGCGTGATAATCACGTTATTCATATGGAGCAAGGCGGCGGCCTCGGCTGTATGAACATAGCTTTCAGGCGCGGCGGCTTTCTGGACCAAATTGGCGATGATCGATGAAGTATGAATAAAATGCTCGCCTTCGAATGTGTCGAGCCCTGCCCCGGCAAGCTGCCCAGACTGTAACGCGTTAATGAGGGCCCGGTTATCAACCAAGGCACCACGAGCAGTGTTTAACAGGATAGCGCCGTGTTTGATAAGACGGAGTGTATGGCGGTTGATAAGGTGGTAGGTTTCTGGTGTGAGCTGTGCATGCAGCGAGATAATATCACTTTGTGCCAGTAGCTCCTCGTGGCTTACATAGCGGGCATCAAGGCGAGCGGCAAGCTCGTGATGGGGCGCTGGGTCGCAGGCGAGGATTGTCATACCAAAGCCGTGCGCAATTGCTACAACCTGCCGGCCGATTGCACCCGTGCCAATAATGCCGATTGTTTTACCGCGTAGCTCAAATCCGGTCGTGCTACCCGGTGCGTAATTGCCGAGCGCCACTTGGCAGCGGATGGCATCAAGGCGGCGGCTTAGCGTTAGGAGTAACATGATAGTATGCTCCGCAACCGCGGTGCTGCCATAGTGGGGTACATTGACAACGGTGATATTGCGATCCGCCGCGTGGTCTAGATCGATATGGTCAGTATCGGCTCCACGCACGGCAATCAAGCGCAGCTTGGGCATATGGTCCATCAGTTGACTAGTGACGCTACTGCTGGCTGCAACCGAAAATAACCTCGGCGTCATGGCTAATGGTGTTGCTACTGAGCGCGGCCGGCTGGTAGAGCCAGTGGTGGCCTGTGCCACTAAGGGCACGGCTCAGGTGAGTCTGGTCAACCGGAGTGGTTTCGTAAAAAACAATCACTGCCATAGTGCAACTACCGAGCAAATGGCTGCGCAAGGCCAAGGCGTGGCGCGGCTTCGGCAATACGCAGGAGTTCGTTATATTTAGCAATGCGGTCAGTACGCGAGAGCGAACCAGTCTTAATTTGGCCCGCACCAAGCCCAACGGCGATGTGGCTAATGGTGCTATCTTCGGTTTCGCCAGAACGGTGCGATATGATCGTCTTCCAGCCGGCAGCCTGGGCGGTGAGGACAGCTTCAATCGTTTGGCTGAGGGTACCAATTTGGTTTGGTTTGATAAGGATGGCGTTAGCTGAGTGCTCAGCAATAGCACGGGTGAGCAGCGTGGTATTGGTCACAAGCAGGTCATCACCAACCAGCTGTGCTTTCGCCCAGCTGGCGGGTGAGAGTCTGCCCAGGTAGCCCAGTCATCTTCGGCTAGGGCCATCCTCAATCGAAATAATCGGGTAGCGCTGGGTTAGATCCTTTAGCCAATCAACCATGCGCTGAGGCTGCAAGCGTGTGTCTTCTGTTGCAAGGTGGTAGGAGCCATCTGTATAGAGCTCAGTGGCGGCCACATCCAGCCCGAGGGCAATATCTTTCCCTGGCGTAAACCCAGCTTTCGTAATGGCCTGCATGATATGATCGAGTGGCTCGCTGTTGCCGTGTTGCACGCGCGGCGCGTAGCCGCCTTCATCACCAACCGTTGTCATGTAGCCAGCCGCCTTCAGCACACCAGCCAGGGTATGGAAGACGGTAGCACCCATTTCGATAGCTTGATCGATTGTGCGTGCACTGCGGGGGATGATCATAAATTCCTGGATATCGGTACTACCAGCAGCATGCTGGCCACCATTCATTACGTTCATCATCGGCAGCGGCAATGACTGGCGATTGCTGGTACCTGCCAGGGTAGCGATATAATCGTGCAGCGGCATAAACTGGCTGGCGGCGGCTGCCTTGGCGCTGGCTAAACTAACCGCCAAAATCGCGTTGGCACCTAAGCGGGATTTATTATCGGTGCCATCAAGTTCACACATGGTGGTATCAATGGTCCGCTGGTCACGTACATCCATGCCAATGAGCTGCGGGGCAATCTGCTGTGTAATATTGCCGACGGCAGTTTGCACGCTTTTACCACCGTACGAGGTGCCACCATCGCGCAGTTCAACTGCTTCGTGGCTGCCGGTACTGGCTCCGGATGGTACTGCGGCGCGCCCCATTGCACCACTGCTTAAAATAACGTCTGCTTCGACGGTGGGGTTGCCGCGTGAATCCAATATTTGGCGCCCAATAACCTGGGAAATAGTTATGCTTTTCATACACCTATCATAGCAAAGATGTGGGTGCTATAATAGGTGCATGAGAGACATTGCCCGACTATTTAGCTATACCAAAGGGCTGCGTAAATACATGGCCTTTATTGCGGTGGCTTCACTGCTTGCCGCACTCCTAGCGATGGTAGTGCCGTTTATTATTAAACTCGCAACCGATAACGTAACGGCAGTTGCCTATGGCAGTAAACCGCTTGATACAACTGCACTCCTGGTGCTGCTTGCGATACTCGCTGCCAGCTACGGTGGTGGTGTGTTACTAAAGGGCGTGAGTGGCTATATCGGCGACATGCTAGCAACACGGATGCGCCGGCAGCTGAGCCAGGCTTATTACGACCACCTACTTACCCTGCCACAGACGTACTACGATAACGAAAACACTGGCAAAATCATCAGCCGGCTCGATAGGGCAATTGCCGATGTCACCCGGTTTATTAATATGTTTAGCAACACCTTGCTGCAGATGCTGCTCACGATCATCATTGCAATTGCCGTTATGGCGTGGTACTCGTGGGAGATTGCGCTCCTGGTATTGCTACAAATTCCCATTTATATTTACCTAACGGCACGTACAAGCGAAAAGTGGCAGGTATGGGGAGACAGAAAAGAATGATCATATTGATATTGCCCGGGGACGTTTTGCCGAGGTGGTTGGTAATATGCGGCTAGTGAAAAGCTTTGGCACAGAGCAGCGCGAGGCAGACTTTTTTGCAACGCATTTTGCCCATACGGTGCGTATTACTGCGGCGCAGTCGCGCTACTGGCATATGATGGATATGCTGCGCTCATGTGTGCAGATGGTGATATACGTTGCGGTGTATGGCCTGCTGTTTTTGGCGTGCAGCCCACGGGCTGGTATCGATTGGCGATGTCGTGCTCCTCATCACGCTACTGCAGCAAACCAGCCAGCCACTACAAAATATGAGCTTTTTTGTTGATATGTACCAGCGTGCGATTACCAATAGCCGTGACTACGCCAAGGCTATGAGCGAAAAGCCCGAGGTAACTAGTGGCGACGGCAAGCAAGTAATTACTGATACCAAGGCGACGGTGGTCTTTCGCGATGTGTGCTTTGCCTACAGTGACGGCAAGCCGGTACTGCGCCGGATAAACTTTACGATCCACCCTGGCAAAAAGCTGGCGCTGGTTGGCGAGAGCGGTGGTGGTAAAACAACGATTGCTAACCTACTGATGCAGCTGTATCACCCGAGCGAAGGCACGATTAGTATTAATGGCATATCGCTGGCACGCCTAACAACCAGCAGCTTACGCCAGATGATTGCAACGGTATTCCAGGATGCAGCGCTGTTTAGCGGTACCATCCGCGAAAACATCGCCTACGCCCGGCCTGATGCAAGTAGCGAGCAGATCGAGGCAGCCGCGAAAGCTGCCAACGCCTATGGTTTTATTCGGCACTGCCACAGGGGCCTGGATACCGAAATTGGCGAGCGCGGCATCAAACTCAGCGGTGGCCAGCGCCAGCGTATTGCAATTGCCAGAGCTATTCTAAAGGATGCCCCGATTTTGATTCTGGATGAGGCGACCAGTGCGCTTGATAGCCGGGCCGAGCATGAGGTACAGACTGCACTTGATCGGCTTATGAAAGGCCGCACCACACTCATCATCGCCCATCGGCTGAGTACGATTGCGAATGTCGATACTGTGGTGACGCTCCAGGATGGCCAGGTTGATGAAGTTGGTACACCAGCAGAACTTGCTAAAACCGGTGGGATTTATGCACAGCTACTGGAGCTGCAGCTTGGTGCCAGCAAAGCCGCCAAAAAGAAGCTAGAGCAGTTTGATATTCGTAGCTAACGAGCCGCAAGGGGGCTAGCCGAACACAGCCACACTTGATACAATGGTAAGAACGTAATAAAGAGGGAGACTATGGCAACATCAACAAAACAGCGCGTCGGGATCATCATTATCGCAGTCGTTATGGCACTGGGGACGATTGGTTCGTTTATTGCGATGATTTTTGCGAATAGCAATGCACAGCATGACGCCACACAGCAAGAGCAACTAAGCCAGGAGGCTCAAAAAAGCTGCCGCCGACTACCAGAAGAAGGTAGAAGAATACAAGAAGAAAGTAGAAGAAGAAGGCAAAGCGATGGCCGGCCAGTACTACGATATACTTAAGTCGCAAGAGGAGCACGTGGCCGCCTTTTGATGGCAGCAAGGTGAAGCAGCTAGAGAAAGAGGATATCATCGAAGGTAATGGCGCCGAGGTAAAAAACGCCAGCGATATGCGGGCCTACTATATTGGCTGGAATGAAAAGGGCAAGGTGTTTGATACTTCAATTAATAACGGTACACTGAAGCCACCTATTAGTGTGGCAAATACCATTAAGGGCTGGCAGCAAGGCGTGATTGGTATGAAGATCGGTGGTGTGCGTGAGCTAACCATCCCAAGTGAGTTTGCTTATGGCTCGAAGGCTCAGGGCGAAGACATTCCAGCCAATGCGCCGCTGAAGTTTATTGTGCTAGCGGTGCCAAAGGGCGATTTGGCTGAGCCGCAAATTCCCGAGGCTCTTATAAAAGCCTACACCCAGGGGGCGCGACGGTAATGGCAGCACCACAAACGCACGAAGTTATCATGATTGGCAGCGGCCCGAGTGCTTTGACTGCCGCCGTCTACACCACGCGTGAGGACATCCCAACCACACTATACGAAAAAGCGGCTGTTGGCGGTATGGCGGCAACGACAGATAGGATCGATAACTACCCTGGCTTTCCTGATGGTATTGCTGGGCTGGAGCTAGCCAGTCAGCTGCAAGCCCAGGCAAAGCGCTTTGGTGCTCAGCTGGCGTTTGGTGAGGTTACGAAAATACACGCGGCAGATGGTGGCGTTGAGCTTACTATTGATGGTAAACAGCATTTGGCAAAGGCAGTTTTGATCGCTACCGGTAGTCAGTACCGTAAGCTCGGTGTGCCCGGCGAGGATGAATTCTTTGGCCGCGGTGTGCACTACTGCGCTACCTGCGATGGCGCCTTCTATCGGGATAAACGGCTGGCAGTTGTGGGCGGTGGTAACTCAGCTGTGCAAGAGGCCTTATTCCTGACTCGATTTGCAAGCCATATTGATTTACTGGTACGGAGCACGCTCAAGGCTAGCGAAGTTTTGCAAAAGGAACTCCACCGGCAGGTAGCAGCTGGTACAATTACCGTGCATCAAGGGGTAGCGGTTGACCATATTATAGCCCAGGACGGCGCCGTGCAAGGTGTTGCAACCAAGCAAGATGGGGCTGACCGTAATTTTATGGTAGATGGTGTCTTTGTGTTTATTGGGCTTAAGCCAAATACGGGCTTTTTAGCAGGTAGTGGGGTAGAGCTCGATACACACGGGAGCGTGATTACCGATGAACGCATGCATACAAACGTACCTGGTGTGTTTGCAAGTGGTGATGTCCGCAGCGGTGCCACTATGCAGATTGCCGCTGCTGTGGGCGACGGCGCGGTTGCGGCACTTTCTATCCGTGAATATTTGCGCCGCGCGTAGCGCCGCTTGCATGCGTGGCTGCTTTTGTAGTAAGGTATGGGAAGTAGATAACAAGAGGAGAATTATATGGGTGACTATAATACTGTCCTAAACCCGGGCGATGTTGATAACGGCCTGATTACGGTTGTAAACGAGATTCCACGTGGCTCAAACCACAAAATTGAATGGGATCGTGATAAAAAACTATTTAAGCTAGACCGCGATGAGCCAATGGTATTTGCAAAGCCAACCAACTACGGCTTTATCCCGCAAACCCTTGATGAAGATGGCGATGAGCTGGATGTGCTCCTACTAACAGAAGAGCCACTGGCGACGGGTGTCTACCTAGAGGCACGTATCATTGGTGTGATGAAGTTCGTTGATGATGGGGAAGTCGATGATAAGATTGTCGCAGTGCCGGCCGATGACCGCCATAATGGCAATGCAATCACTAGCCTGCAGGATGTGCCAGCGCAGTTGATCAAGCAGATTGAGTTCCACTTTAATCACTATAAGGATTTGAAGAAGCCAGGTACGACCAAGGTTGAATCGTGGGGCGATGTTGCCGAGGCGCAGGCTGTTGTGCACGAGGCAATTAAGCGCTGGGATAACCGCGCCGCATAGCTACACGAAGATACAATTACTTGCTAAGAACTGACAATGACCCCCCGTTTGCACCTGCGAGCGGGGGGCTTTGATTATGCTATAATGTGGCTATGGATCGATCGCCGACAAAAAAACAAGCAAACCAATTACTGGTACCGCCCGTCAGCACGCGGCCGATAGACTCAATGCTTCGGTTGCGGATGTGACATTACAGTCTGTGAGTGGTGGCTATTCTAAGGCGCGGCGTTCGCTGGTTGGCTATGGTGGCAAATGGGTATTTGTCAAGCAGGTTGACCCTGACCTCCTGAAGGACGAGGAAAAGCTAACGCGGGAAATTGCCTGGCAGCGCAAAGATTACGACTGCGTGCTGTTCCTGCAGCGTGCGGCGCCGCACCTAGGGGCAGAGTGGGCGTGGCTGAGTGATGATGGCCTGACAATGATGACAACTGCCTACCGGCCGGATGATGGCTGGCTGTGGCAGCTACCAGAACTACCTGGTTTGCGACCGGGCTATATTACAGCAGTACTAAAGGTGCTTGAGCAACTGGAAGGTATTCAGTTGGATGATGAGACAATTGACCGCCTGGGGCTTGAGCCGATCCTGCGCGATCAATTGGCGTTTGATGGTGGGCTTGAGGAGCTCCTTGCCAGTAATGAGATGCGCCAAGCACTCTTTGAGCGGCACCAGCGCCTTGCCCTGGAGGCCGAAGCAGCAAGTATGCGTCATAATCACCGCCGCATGATGCAGTTTTTATCAAATCAGAGTCAGATTGCATCCCTAGCGGAGCATGCTAAGTTGCTCCACCAGCAGCCACAAAACTACTTTAGCCACGGTGATGTCCGCAGTGAAAATATTACCCTCAATCCCAGCAAGAGTAGCGTGCGCCTGGTAGATTGGAACTGGGCATCACTTACCCCAAGGGCTTTAGCGCCACGGAGTTTTTGCTCGATGTTGCCCGCAACCAGATTGACGTAACGCCATGGCTTAGCTCCCTAAACCGCGACTTACTGGCGGCCGTGGTTGGCTTTTATGCCAAGCACGGGCTTGAATCTGATGTGAGGCCAACCAGCCGCCTACGTCTGATGCAGGCGCAGGTTGCAGCAACGGCCCTGAAGCTATACGAGGATATGAAGGTCACTGGCCACTAGGCACTATGGTTGCGCCGAGTAGCCTTATCGCGTATGATGGCTGCTGCCTGCGAAATACCTTCGATGATACCAAGCTGTTTGAGCTGCTGGCGGACTTTGCTTTGGGCGTGGCTGGTGCGCACAAGGTCAAGCCAAAGCCTTTTTAGGCAGAGCAGTTTTGCGTGTCATGACCTCGACCACATCGCCATTAGCAAGTGGCTTATCGAAGGCCTGGATCGAGCCATTTACCCGGAAGGCATAGGCGTGCTTGCCGACGTCGGTGTGGACAAGGTAGGCATAGTCAAGCGGCAGGGCGCCTTCGGGTAAATTAAAGATATCACCCTTCGGGGAATAGACAAAAATACGGTCGCTAAATAGATCAATATTAAGCTGTGCGCGGCTGATTTCGGTATTATCCTGTAGCTGCTGGGCGATTTCTTGCAGTCGGCTAATCCACTGTAGTTGCGGCGGCAGCGAAGCGACAGACTTCTTGCGGGCATACTGCTTGCTATCCTTTTGCTCGTGGTAGTGGAAGCTAGCAGCCAGGCCGCGCTCGGCGTATTCATGCATTTGGTGTGTGCGGATTTGGAATTCAACAATTTGCTTATTCGGTGTAATTACTGTCGTGTGGAGGCTTTGGTAGCCATTGGGCTTAGGTACCGAAATATAATCTTTAATACGGGCAATCATCGGCTGATACATGCTATGCAATATGCCCAGCACGCGGTAGCAATCTTCCTTGGTTTGGACAATAATCCGCAGGGCCATAAGGTCGTAGATATCATCCATGTTGCCGCCAACCTTAGCGAGCTTTTTATGTAAGCTATAGATGCTTTTAACGCGGCCATTAATTTCAAAGGCCACGGCTTCCTCGGCGAGGCGCTTTTTCGACCTCGGTACGCACAGCACCGAGCTTACGAGTGCTTTTTACCAAGCCGCTTACGCATTGCGTGCTGCAAACGTTTGAATTCAGCTGGGTCAAGGTAGCTAAAGGCTAACTCTTCAATCTGCATGCGGACCCGGCCCATACCAAAGGCGGTCTGCCATAGGGCCAAATACCTCCAGGCTTTCTTTGGCGATTTTCTTTTGCTTGGCGGGTGGCATATGCTGCAAGGTTTCCAGGTTATGGAGCCGATCAGCAAGTTTAATGATAATAACGCGCACGTCTTGGCTGACCGCAATTAAAAAGCTTTGAAAGGTTATCGGTTGTTTGCGGCAAGTAGTGGGTGAGATCACGCATGCCAGCCCGTGCTTTAGCTGACCTTTGTTACACCATCAACCAAAAAGGCAACGTCGTGGCCAAATAATGATTCGATCTGCTCGAGCGTCACGTCGGTATCTTCAACTGTGTCATGGAGGATGCCGGCTACAATTGTATCAACATCCATAGCCCACGATACCAGAATATGCGCCACCGCCAGTGGGTGGGTGATATAGGGCTGACCGCTACGGCGTTTTTGCCCGCGGTGGGCCGTGGTGGCAAACTCAACGGCATGCTCGATATCCTGCAGCTCATCATCATCGTAGAGCGCACTAGCAAATTCAAGTAGATCGCGTGCTTTCATATAGGTAGTATACGTGCTTTTGGTGCCATGGGCAATGCTTTGGCAGGCACCGGGTGGTTGCGCGTGTCAGGGGCTGTTCGCTATAATAAGGGTAATAAGCTAATGCTCAAAATAGTGAAGGAGTGGGATAATATGAGTAAAATACGGGTAGCTATTAATGGATTTGGCCGCATTGGGCGCAGCGCCTTTAAAATTGCCTTTGAGCGCGACGATATGGAGGTAGTAGCAATTAACGACTTAGCGAGCACCGAGATGTTAGGCTATTTACTGAAGAATGATAGCAACTATGGTACCTACCACCACCCGGTAGAAGCCGACGACAATGGCCTGCTGGTGGCTGGCGAGCATATTAAAGTCACAAGCGAGCGTGACCCAGCCCAGCTGCCGTGGGGTCGTCTGCACGTTGATGTGGTGATTGAATCAACCGGGCTATTTACTAAGTCTGAGGATGCCCAGAAACATATTCAGGCCGGGGCTAAGCGGGTGGTTATTAGTGCCCCAACGGCTTCACAGGATATTGATACTATCGTGATCGGTGCTAATGATGATGCAATTGATGGCGCTACCCAGGTGGTAAGCAATGCAAGCTGTACAACCAATAGCCTGGGTGCTGTGATGGCCATTCTGGACGCGGAGTTTGGCGTGGCAAAAATCAATGCTAACCACCGTGCATAGCTATACCGCCAGCCAGGCACTCCAGGATGCACCGAAAAAGGATCCGCGTGAGGGCCGCAATGCCGCCGAAAATATCGTCCCGACTAGTACTGGGGCAGCCCGGGCCGTGGCCAAAGCGCTACCACAGCTTGAAGGCAAGTTTGATGGTATTAGTATGCGCGTTCCAACGCCGGTGGTATCGATTAGTGACGTGACGCTTCTTGTCAAGCGCCCGGTTACTGTAGAAGAAGTCAACCAGGCGTTTGCTCGGGCCGCTGAGGATCCATTCTACCAGGGTGTACTAGCTGTGAGCGATGAGCCGCTGGTGAGCCGCGATTATGTTGGCAATAGCCACTCTGGTGTGGTGGACACTGCGCTGACCCGCGTGGTAGATGGTGACCTGGTGAAGGTTTGTGTATGGTACGACAACGAATGGGGCTATAGCAACCGTTTAGTAGAGCTAGCGGCCGAAATTGGGAGTGGCCTATGAACCTTGCCATCGGCAGTGACCACAACGGCCACCAACTAAAGCAACGTATGATCCCGTACTTGCAAGCGCAGGGCTATACGGTCGAGGATGTTGGCAATAGCCACTACGATGCAGGCGATGATTTCCCGCAGTATGCGCAGGCGGTTGCGCGGGCAGTGCAGGCCGGTGGTGGCGCAGTGCGCGGTATTTTGCTGTGTGGCAGTGGCCAAGGCATGTGCATGGCAGCTAACCGCTTCCGAGGGGTGCGGGCGAGTCTTGCTTGGGACGCTACAGGTGCCGAGCATACCCGCCGTGATAACGATAGCAATGTGCTCTGCCTGCCTGCTGATATCCTACACGGTGAGCCACAGCAATGGCAGCGTATTATTGATACATGGCTTAAGACGGCCTTTGCTGATGAAGTGCGCTTTCGCCGGCGCAACCAGCAGATTGATGAGGTGGTGGCATAATGGCAACCATCACGCCGGCTATACTGGCCGCCAGCCCTGAGTTATACCAGCAACAGGTTGATAAGGTAGCTGACTTTGCCAAGCGACTACATATCGATATAACTGATGGTGGGTTTGCCCCCAGCCAGACCATCGACCCTAGCCAGCTATGGTGGCCCGATGGCACAACGGCAGAGATCCATGCTATGGTGCGCCGCCCCGAAGAATACTTGGCGCGATTGATTCCGTTGCGACCAGCTATGATCATCTTCCATGCCGAGGCCGAGGGTAATCTGCCAGCCGTGCTGGCAACCTTAAAAGCGTTATGATATTAAGGCGGGGCTGGCTCTACAGCGGGGCACGGTGCCGAAGTACCGTTGCAGCTAGCCTTGCCCAGGCCGACCACGTGCTGATATTTAGCGGTGAGCTTGGGCGGTACGGCGGGCGGGCACGGCTTATCCAGCTCGAGAAAATCCCGCTTATAAAAGACATAGCGCCCAAGGTGCAAATCGGCTGGGATGGCGGCGCTTCGCTCGGCAATGTGCGTGCCCTGGCTGAGGCCGGTGTTGATAGTATTGCCGTTGGCGGCGCCTTGCAGTATGCAACCAACCCAGCTGCCACCTACCAACAACTCTGCGAACGTGCGAACGGGGCAGGAGTATTGTAATGTCAGCCCGCTCCATGAGCCCAGCCGCCGCCCAGTTGCGGCGCCACGTGATCCGTATGCTACAGCATGCTGGTAGTGGCCATACGGCTGGTGCGCTGGGGCTATGTGACTTTTTTGCCTGCCTATACCAGGGGTGGTATTATGCGCTACCGCCCACAGCAGCCACAGTGGCCAGGGCGGGATATTTTTTTATGCTTAGTAACGGCCATGTTGTGCCGGCGCTTTATGCTGCCATGGCCCAGGCCGGGTTTTTCCCAGTAACGGAGCTTTTTAGCTTGCGCCAATATGGCAGCCGGCTACAAGGCCACCCCGAGCGCACCGTGCTACCTGGCTTAGAAAGCACCAGTGGCCCGCTTGGTTGTGGGCTTAGCCAGGCGGCTGGCTATGCTTATAGTTTGCAGTATATGGATAATGATAGTCACCGTTTTGTCTACGTGCTGATGGGTGATGGTGAGCTTGATGAAGGCAACATTTGGGAAGCAGCGATGTTCGCCGGTGGCTACCATCTGCGCCAACTGATTGCCTATGTGGACCGCAATAACATTCAAATTGATGGTACGACCGACCAGGTAATGCCACTCGAAGATCTACTAGCTAAATGGCGTAGTTTTTGGCTGGCATGCCCAGGAGGTTGACAGCCATAACGAAGCAGAAATTATGGCGGCAACGCGTCGCGCCCAGGCGGTTACGAATCAGCCAAGCGTCATTATCCTCCGCACTATTCCGGGCAAGGGAGTAGACTTTATGGAGTATAACTATCAGTGGCATGGTAAGGCACCAAATCAGCAGCAGGCACTTGCCGCCCTAGCACAGCTTACGCAGACTGGCATTATGGAGGATAGTAATGCTAAGGACTGATTTTTACACCCAGCCGCGCGTGGGCGAGGTACGGGTTGGTTTTGGCCACGGCCTGGTGCAGGCGGCTCAGGCCAATAGCCAGGTCATTGCCCTGTGTGCTGATCTTACAGCCAGTGTTGGCATGGGCCAATTCCGGGATCAGTTCCCAGGCCGCTTTGTGCAGGTTGGCGTGGCCGAGCAAAACCTGGTAACCCTAGCAGCTGGCTTTGCTCAGGCTGGTAAAATCCCGTTTGCAGCGAGCTACGCTGCTTTAGCCCAGGCCGTAACTGGGAGCAAATCCGCACGACCATTTGCCTGAACAACCAGCCAGTCAAGGTGATAGGGCTCCCATGCCGGCCTGAATGTAGGCCCAGATGGAGCAACGCACCAAATGCTCGAAGATATTGCCCTCATGCGCGTATTACCGCGTATAGTGGTGCTGGCACCGGGCGATGAAACCGAGGCTGCTGCACTGACGCAGCTAATGGCAGCGAGCAACCAGCCAAGCTATATGCGAATGCCCCGCCAGGCCCTCACGCGTATTTATGGCGGCTGATACAGCGTTTGCAATTGGCAAGGCCTACGTACTGCGCTCCGGGTACGGATGCCAGCCTTATTGGTACCGGTACAATGACCGCCGAGCTGCTGCTTATAGCCGAGCAGCTTGCCGAGCAAGGGTTGTCGCTTGAGGTTGTGCACGTACCGACCATCAAGCCGCTTGATACCGCCACGATTCTTGGCAGCCTACGCAAAACCGGCTTGGCAATAACGGCCGAGGAAGCCCAGGTAGCAGGTGGGTTTGGCAGTGCTATTGGTGAGCTCACCAGCCAGCATATGCCGATGCCAGTGCTGCGGCTAGGGTGTTGAAGACCGGTTTGGCCAGAGTGGCAGCGCGCAGGGAGCTGCTGCAGGGCCTATGGCCTCACAGCCCAGGCAATGGCGCCGCGTATTCAGCAATTTATTGGGGCACATACATGAGCCAGCAGCGGACGATTGCAGCTATTGGCGCTGCTGTGCAGGATGTGTTTTTACATAATAGCGATGCCTTTGCGCCCGTCTGTCACAAGCCCCACGAGTGCTTTATGCACCCTGCAGCTGGTGCCAAGCTTGATATGAATGCAATCACCTTTAGCACTGGCGGTGGTGCGGCCAATGCAGCTGTAACATTTGCGCGCCAGGGGCACAGGGCGGTTTTTATTGGTGTGGTTGGGCGCGATCCAGCTGCCCAGGCTATCCGGCAAGTGCTGGTAGAAGAAGGGGTTGATATTACCCGTATGCAAGAATCACGCACCTACAATACGGGCTATTCGGTGTTACTACTAGCGCCCAATGGTGAGCGCACCATTCTTACCTACCGGGGCGCTAGCACTCATTACAGCCCGCAGCAATTCCAACTTGATGGCCTGCGCCCGGACTGGCTGTATGTATCGAGCCTTGCTGGCAATATGCCCGTTCTGCGCCATATTTTTTTGCGTGGGCCTATGCTCATGGTGTGCAGGTGTGTTTTAACCCTGGTAAGGGGCGAGCTGGCTCAGCCATATAGTTTGCGCAAACTCCTCAAAAACACCGCCGTGTTACTGGTTAATAAAGAAGAAGCTCAACAGATCGTGCCGGGAACAACGGCAGACGAGCTGGTGCGCCAGCTGCTTGCCTATGTGCCGGTTGCTATTGTGAGTGATGGTAGCAACGGCGTGGTTGCGAGCGATAGTACAACGATTGTAACAGCTGGTACGTACGAGGATGTCCCACTGGTGGATCGAACCGGTGCGGGTGATGCCTTTGGCTCCGGCTTTTTAAGTGCGTGGGCGCGCGGGGAAGGGCTCGCCCAGGCTGTGACATACGCCAGTGCTAATGCAACCGCCGTGGTCGGTAAAATTGGTGCCAAGACAGGGATTTTATACCACAATGCACACGTGCATACAATGCCGCTTGTGCAAAAATCACTGGTGTAGTTGCGCTCATAGGGTTTTTATAGCTGCTTGTTTTTGACGCGCCACACCACATCATCGATACTATCAGTGATGTGATAGAGCTGTTCGTCGCCAGGTGAAATTAAGGCGAGATCACCAAGCATATGCTGTTTAACAAACGCATCAAAGCTATTCCAAAAGTCCGAACCAAAGAGAATAATCGGTGCCCGTGCAGTTTTTGCCAGTTTGCACCAGGGTAATAATTTCGCTCAGCTCATCCAGGGTACCAAAGCCACCAGGGAAGAAGACGTATGCATCGGCGTAGAGTGTCATAACGATTTTACGCGGCGCAAAATGGCGGAACGCAAAGGCAGCTGTGGTATGTGGGTTGGGGGTTTTTGCTCGAACGGCAGGGGTAATATTAAAAGCCAATTGAATCACCACCAACTTCAAAAGGCACCACGGTTACCAGCCTCCATAATGCCGGGGCCGCCGCCGGTAATAACGGCGTAGCCAGCCTGGGCAAGCTGCCGTGCTGCTGCCCGAGCGGCTTGGTAATAGGGGCTACTTTCGCCTAGACGGGCAGAGCCAAAGATAGTGACGGTTTTGGCGTATCTACCAAGGATTTCGTAGCCAGCGCTGATTTCATCGTCTACCTTGCCAAGACGAAACATAGCCGCTTGCAGCTTTTCGTCCCGGCTTGCATCCGGCTGCTGCGGCTGGGTCGGGTTACTGGGCTGGGGTGTCATTACTGCGGGCTACCTTTTTGATAAACTGTGCCAGTGGTTTATTGGTTTTGGCAACATGCTTGGCCTTTGCGGTGCTGGAGCCAGTCTTCCAATAAAACCTTCACTGACCCAGCAATAGGGATAGAAATAATACCACCCAGCAAACCGAACACATAGGTACCAACCGTAACGGCAATCAGCACTGCAAGGGCCGATAGCTTAATGGTGCGACTTTGAATTTGTGGGGAAATAAAGTTGTTCTCTACCTGCTGGTAGATAATAAAGTAGATGCTAAAGACGATGGCTGCAGCGATGCTATTGAGCGCTAGTACGATGGCAATCGCAATACCCGCCAGGGTTGCACCAAACATTGGTACGAGCGAAAGAGTAAACACAATTGCAACTGTTGGGAAGGCAAGTGATGCAGGCAGTGGCCAAATAAAGGACATAATGAACACCGTAATACCAGCACACATACCGCCAATTAACGATACAAGCAGCTGGCCGCTCACGTAGCCGCGTAGCACAGCGTACATCTTGCCAGCCAGTTCCTTGTGGCGCTCCATACGTTGCTTATCGAGGTATGACCCCCATAATGCATCCAGCCAGCGTGGCCCTTCAAGCAGCATAAGGAAGCTGAGCACCAGCACCAGGAAGGTAGCAAATACAAACGATAGCAGCGAGCTAATGCCAGATAGGATATTAGTACTAATATTTGATATCCACCCAGCAGCGTTGCTTTTGGCAGTTTCGACAGCTCGGTCGACTTGGTCTTGTAGGTGGTATTGGTCAATAATTTGGCTGACATATTTTGCCTGTTGGCTGTCGCTGCTGAGCATGCCAGGGATCTGCTCAAACAAATGCATACTTTGCTGCACAATTGGTGGCACAACGAGCACCACAAAACCAACTAAAATCGCCACAACGGATACAAAGGCAATAGTTGTACTGAGTAAGCGGCTGCGCTTTGGCAAGCGTTTAGCTAGGGCATTAACGGGCGTTTCTAGCGCCAGCGCCAGGAACAAGGCGCTGCCGATGATCAGCAGGGCAGTGCGTGCACTGTAGAGCGCAAAGCCAGCTAGCCCCTAGGGCCAATAACTACTAACCAAAAACGCACAAAGGTTTTGGTATCGATTTCTATTTTTACTTTCATTATGTCTCTCCTTACCACTAAGCATACCATGATAGCTACCAAAAAGCTAACTTCTTACTGTGTGAGCTACTTCAGTATGCTGGCCGTAATAATGAAACACCACCCGCGTGGTGCATGTGCATTAGCGGGTGGTGGTAGAGAGTGGTGCGTCTTCGCTGGCGCTTGTACGCACAGCGAAGCAGCAGCGGATAGCGCGGGCCGTTTGCTGCACTAACTTTCCCCGGTAAACGGGGTTCAAGGTAGCAACGCCACCAGGTAGCTCAGCCATTTGGCTGACCTCCATGCCGTAGCGCTGTAGTAGGTATAGCGCTGTGTCGAGGGCAACTGGCTGGGCAGGCACATGTATTGTACCGGCCGGTTGGCCAAATACCCGGGAAAGCTCACTATCCAGTAGCTGCACCCACTCGGGGCGCGGTGCCGCGTCTGCTATAAGCGGTACGCCACGCTGTAAAAAGCGTAGGTCCGCCCATACTCGCAGCAGTATGCTACCAGATAGTAACCAGGGTAACAGTGCGGTACTGATCAGAACTATCAGCCCGAAAAAGGTGGGCGTATTAGTGATCTGCACCGGCTTGCCAACCAGTAGCGCACTGCTACCAGCAGCCAGTATACTACTGGTGATCAGCCATACTACCAGGCACCGCCTAAAGCGCTGCCACAGCATAGCCTTGGTCTTCGCTGGGCCATGCAGCACCAAGTTGAACAATCACTCAACCTGGTGCTTAGTAAGGTCAAAATAGTACTTGAAAGCTTCTGCTTGACGCATTTCACTCCTTCATGTGTAGGGACAAGAACGACTATTACCATATAAACGTACAGTAATAGCTACAGTGATTATAGAGTAATGGCGCTATAAGTCAAGCTTCAGTTAGTGTGCGTAGTACTTGCCTAAGAAATCGCGCTGCACGTCAGTAAAGGTGCCGTTTTTGGATACTCAGGCGAATATCATCAACAAGCCGCACAATAAATCGTTCGTTGTGGATGGTGGCTAGTGTGTTGCCGAGCAGCTCGCCGGTGCGGAAGAGATGGTGTAGATAGGCACGGCTGTAGTGGCGGCAGGTATAGCAATCGCAGTCGGCAGAAAAAGGCCGGTAGTCGCGCTTAAACTCGGCCCGGCGAATATTAACCCGGCCGTGCGGTGTATAGAGGGCACCATTACGGCCCACTCGGGCTGGCGAAACACAGTCGAAGGTATCGGCACCATGGGCAATGCAGGCGAAAATGTCATCGGGCTCGCTAATACCAAGCATATGGCGCGGTTTGCCTTCCGGTAATTCCTCGCTCATCCAGCCAACGATTTCGCCAATGCGCGCCTTTTCGAGTGCCCCACCGAGGCCGTAGCCATCAAAATCCATCGCGCCCAAAAAACGGGCCGAGGCGCGGCGTAAATCCTCAAAATGCGCCCCCTGCACCACGCCAAACAATGCTTGTGGCGGCCGGTGTGTGCGGGCTGCGTTCAGGCGTTTATGCTCGGCTAGGCTGCGCTCAGCCCAGGGGTGGGTGCGCTGGTTGAGGGATTCAACCTGGTAATCGTAGCTATGGTGTAGGGTAGTGAGCTCATCGAACGCAAAGGTAATATCAGCGCCAATACCGTGCTGAATCTGCATCGAAATTTCGGGGGTAAGGCGGTGCAAGCTACCATCAAGGTGGGACTTAAAGGTAACGCCGTCGTTATCGATAGTGGCGAGCTTGTCCTTTTTGTGCGTAACGTTGCCGTCACCATTGCCGCTCATGTCAATCACTTTTTAAAGCCCACGCCAAGGCTCATAACCTGGAACCCGCCGCTGTCGCTAAAGGTCGGCCCAGCCCAGTTCATAAAGCTATGGATACCACCAGCTTTGTCAATCACGTCATGCCCTGGGCGCAGGTAAAGATGGTAGGCGTTTACAAGGCAGGCTTGGGCACCAGTGGCTGCTAGCTGCTCTGGCGTGAGGCTTTTCAGTGTTGCCTGGGTACCAACTGGGATAAAAGCCGGTGTTTCGATACTGCCATGTGGGGTTGTGATAACACCGCTGCGGCCAAGTGCACCAGGGTAGGCGGTGGGTAATAGTAAAAACGAAGCGCTGATTGCATAGCTACCATTGTAGCACGCGGGGTTGTGGCCTGTACTGTGGATGCTGTAGATGCCATCTATTACTATATTGCTTATACTTGCTAAGGGGGGCCTTTGTGATACGATATAAATATTAATTGTAAACAGTAGAGGGAGACATATGGAAACAACTCCAACTCCGGTCATTGCTATTAACGACTTTGTTATGAAGTTTGGCAATAAAACGGTTATTGATGGGCTGTCGTTTCAGATTAACCAAGGCGAAACATTCGGACTCTTGGGTAGCAACGGGAGCAGCAAAAACCACCACGCTACGGGCACTGCTAGGTATTTATAAACCCACAAGCGGTACGTTGCTCGTGAATGGGCGTACGTTTAAGCCTGAATACGGCAGCGAAATTGGCTACTACCAGAGGAGCGTGGCCTGTATAAAAAGGAAAGCGTCATTGACGTGATGACGTATTTTGGGCGACTGAAGGGGCTCGATAAAGCGGCGGCAAAGCAGTGGTCGCTAGCCTACCTAGAGCGTGTTGGCCTCGCCGATAAAAGCCAAGTCAAAGATCGATAAGCTATCTGGCGGGCAGCAGCAGAAGGTGCAGTTGGGCGTCACTATTATGAACGACCCAAGCCTTTTTGATTCTTGACGAACCAACCAAGGGGTTTTCGACCCCGTTAACCGCCGTTTGCTGATGGATATTATTGATGAGCAAAAGGCAAAGGGTGCGACCATCGTCTTGATTACCCACGATATGAGCGAGGTGGAGCGTCTGTGCGACAGGCTCTTGCTGCTGCGTGACGGCAATAAAACAGCCTACGGCACTGTACCAGAGGTGCTCGCCCAGTATGGCAAGGCTACGATGGATGAGGTCTTTTTGCAGGTATACGGCGCACATGCGCAGGAGGAGGTAACCAATGGCTAACCGTTATAACCTAGGCACTGTCATTAGTTTTGAGTTTTGGCGCACCATTAAAAAGCCATCATTCTGGGCGGCGACGCTGTCGTTCCCGATCCTGATGTGTGTGATTTTTGGGATTGTGTTCTACAGCAACAAAACCACGCAGGACAATTCCGATAAGCTCGGCAAAGAAAAAGTTTAGTATTGTCTACCAGGATGATTCAAAGCTGATTGTGCCGCAAATTGCCGAAGGCGTACAGGCCAAAAAAAGGTAACTGATAAGCAGCAGGCAATCGAGGATGTGCGTAACCATAAGGTTGATGCGTTCTTCTACTACCCAAGCAATGTTGCCAGTAACCAAGTGGAGGTCTATGGCAAAGATGTTGGCTTGTTTAATAATCAAAAAGTACGAAACGGTTGCTAAGCAGCTGCTGACCCTCAGCGCTAATGCTCGGATTGGCAGTAACGACCTGATTGAGCTTAGCAAGGGGAACGCCAAAACCCACACTACGACCTATAAGCACAATGGTGAAGAAGCCGCTGGCTGGTTGGCAGCTGCGCCACCGCTGATTTTTCCTGGCAATCTTCTACCTTGTGATTGTGATGTTAGGCAATAATCTGCTCAATAGTACGGTTGAGGAAAAGGAAAAACCGTGTCACCGAGATGATCCTGACAACACTCAACCCAACGAATTTGATCGTTGGTAAGCTGATTGCTACCTTCCTAGCTGGGCTTGTGCAGATGCTCGTTATATTGATTCCTGTGGCTGTTGCCTACTTTGTACTTGGCGCAAAACAGCCATGCTGCTAATTTACCGGACCTGGCCATGCTTAAGGGGTCTGGTTATTGACCCAGTTGCCATGGGAATTGGTTTCTTGCTGCTGATTGGCGGTATCCTGGTGTTTACTGGCTCACTGGTGGCAACCGGTGCAATTATGCCAACTGCCAAAGAAGCTGGCCAGTGGTTTGGGATTGTCATCCTGGCGATGTTTATTCCATTCTATATCATTAGCTTGATTTTTGAGTGACCCAAGCTCACCAATTGTGCAGATCTTTACCTACTTCCCACTGACGTCACCGGTGACCAGTATGCTGCGTAATGCCTTTGGTTCACTTGACCCAGCCACGGCAGCTGTGACTATTACGATGCTTGTGGTACTTGGCATACTTGTTATCCGCCCTAGCAGTACACTTGTTCCGCTACGGCGCAATGCAATACGATTCACGTCTATCGCTGAAGGGATTGTTTACACGCAGTAGCCCCTGCGCATCGTTCTACTCACGCGAACTGCCCTGTGTAA
This sequence comes from uncultured Candidatus Saccharibacteria bacterium, assembly GCA_916438855.1. Taxonomy (GTDB): domain Bacteria; phylum Patescibacteriota; class Saccharimonadia; order Saccharimonadales; family Saccharimonadaceae; genus SDRW01. The sequence continues at coordinate 327,334 of CAKAFW010000002.1, read as the reverse complement.
AACGCAGGGCGGTTTTTATGCCTAATTTGCTTATGGTTTGTTATAATAAGGCTAATGGACGAAGCAAAAAATTCAGGCACAACGCCGTAATAACGACGAAGAAAGCACCGAGCGCCGGGCGGCGATTCTGGGGTTGCAATATCTTGATACCCGCCAAATCGAACAGGCCTTGCCGCTGGTAGAGGGTTTGCTCAGCATTGATCAAATGCATAAAGATAGAATTATCCCCCTCGTGATGGGGGAGCGAAAGTGAGCCCTATCGTTTTGCTGTCACCAGTACAACGCCACAGTCGCTCCTGGTGCGCATGGAGCGCGAATACGCCGATGACGGTAAGGCCATTCAGTTCTTCTTGATTAGCCAGTCTGGCTACGATGCCTTTATGCTGCGCTACGATCCACCACCCGAGATCCACTACGATGATATTGAAATCGCCAAAGAAGGTGATAGCGAAACCATTGCGTCTGTGAGTAAAACCCTCAACTCTGTCGGTACCGATATGGTATTCGACTACTTGGTGCAGCAGGCGGACAAGCTGGGTGCCAGTGACATTCACATCGAAAACCAGCGCAGCGAAATCCGGGTGCGTATGCGTGTTGATGGGGCGCTACACTCGGTGGCAATTCTCGAAAAAGACCGCTACCGTGTGCTGATGGCGGCGCTGAGTTCACAGGCGAATATTTCAACAGCTTCGCGCGCGCCGCAGTCAGGCCATATGCATAAAGAAATCTACGATCCAAGCACCAATGCCACGCATTTGCTGAACTTGCGTGTGGAGGCAGTGCCAACCATGTATGGGCAGGATGTTGTGCTGCGTCTGTTTAACTTTAATACCGATGACCTGAACCTTGATTTGCTTGGCATTGCCCCACGTGAGCGTAAAGAAATCGATGAGGTTGTGAGCCACCCGCGCGGTATGCTACTGATGGTCGGCCCGACTGGTAGTGGTAAATCTACTACCCTGTATAGTATTCTGAATGCACTTAACACTGATGACCGCAAGATTATTACGCTTGAGGACCCAATCGAAAATAGTATTCCAGGGGTGACGCAAATCCCGATTGACACCACCAATGGCCAGTATTTTGCTGATGGCCTGCGTAGTGTGCTGCGTCTTGACCCGGATGTTGTGATGGTGGGTGAGATCCGCGACCAAGAGACGGCCCGTACGGCGATTCAAGCGTCGATTACCGGGCACCTGGTGCTTTCGAGCTTCCACGCTAACTCTACCAGCGCTGCCTTTAGCCGTATCATTGATATGATTGGCCAGAACCCGATCTTTAGCTCATCGATTCGCTTGCTGATTGCGCAGCGTTTGGTGCGCCGGCTGTGGCAGGATTCGAAAGAGGAATTCCGCCCGGATGAAACGACGCGCCGCTGGGTTAAAGAGGTGCTGAAGGATCTACCGCCGGAAATCGAGCACCCTGATCTTGATACTTTTACACTCTGGCGGGCGGTGCCAACTGATGACGTACCATTTGGCTACAAAGGGCGTATGCCGGTGATGGAGCAGATGGTCGTGACAGAAGAAGTCCAGAAGTTTATTCGTGGTGATGTGCAGGGATATTCACACCGAAACCATCGAAGCGGCTGCCAAAAAGCAGGGCATGGTAACGCTGCTGCAGGCGGGGGTACTCGCAGCTCTGCGCGGTGAGACAACGCTCGAAGAAGTCAACCGTGTGATCTAGCCAAAGATACGTACGCACACCCTGGGTAATGCTGTTTGGTGCCCAGGCAGGGCATGGTAGAATAAAAAGTGGCTCGCTATACACCAAAGCCGATTGATGTATAGCCACCGTCTGGGATGGTCCTAGGTGGTAGATGAGAGGAGCATTATGCTTGAGCTTGAGAATATTCATAAGCTATGGCAGCTGTGCCAGTGCAGCGATCAGTCCCATGTTCAAGGCTGGGCGCAAGCTTTTGAAGGCTTGCTAGTGCTGGGGGAGAATCTAGATAAGCTATATGACGCTCCCTTTCCACCCGTGGAGGGCGATGACATGAACCATATTCAGCAGCGCTCATACGCGGTTGCTATGGTTTGTGTCCGCGCGGCAGGTTTGCAACTTCCAGGGTTTTCAATCCAGCAGCTTTATGAAAGGTTATATGATGCTGAGCACATTGCTAGCATGACGCTTGATCGGGTGCGCCGGATATGTGATATATCTAGCGATAAGCCACCGGTCGATAAAGCGTATATCACACGGCTTAGCCACAAGCTGTGTGACTGGGCTCAAGGTGAGCAGGCCCGATTTAGCAACGTACTGGATCATACCTACCAAGTGATGCAGCGCGATGAACAGTATGTAACAGTAGCGATTCATAAGGCGTTACAGAAGCGCTTTGGCCCCGAGCTAGCGCGTACGTATGCCTTCGCGCTCAAGCAGTCGCTTACCGTGCCAGCGGTTCCCTATATGAGCTGGCAGCGTGCCTATGCTGATATAGAACTCGGCGTACTCTCGCTCCATAACTACTTGTGCTATTGTACATAGGTGTGTATGGAGCAAACCCCCGCCTGTGGAGCGGGGGATTTTCTTTTGCTTTATGCGGGCAAGTAGTCTACTAGCGAATAACCGTCGCCACAGCCCCAACCACGCGTTCATCAAATGGTGAGGGGATGACGTAGTCGGCTGTGGGCTCATCGACCAGCGCTGCCAGCGCCTGGGCGGCGGCGAGTTTGTGCTCGTCGGTGATTTTTTGTACGCCGTTATCGAGCGCACCGCGGAAGATGCCGGGGAAGGCCAGGGCGTTATTGACTTGGTTGGGGAAGTCGCTGCGGCCAGTAGCGATGACGGCCGCACCAGCTGCTTTGGCACTATCTGGCATGATTTCTGGCACGGGGTTGGCCAGGGCAAAGATAATCGGGTCTTTGGCCATCATCCCGACGAGTTCTGGGGTCAGCAGTCCGGCGCGCGATACGCCAATGAATACATCAGCATCTGCCATAGCGTCTTCGAGCGACCCCTGCTGCGCGGCGTCAACATAGGCAAGCAAGGCAGTTTTTTCGGCGTTGAGGTCGGTGCGGTGGCTACCTACGATGCCTTTGCTATCAACCGCCACGATATGCCGGGCGCCATAGGTGTGCAGCAGCTTGATGATAGCAGTGCCAGCAGCACCAGCGCCGACTACGACGAATTTGCTATCAGCCAGGCTGCGGCCCGTCAGCTTGGCGGCGTTGATCAGCCCAGCTAGTACCACCACAGCCGTGCCGTGCTGGTCGTCGTGGAAGACGGGGATATCCAGCTCGGCCTTGAGGCGCTCCTCAATCTCGAAGCATTTGGGCGCGGCGATATCCTCGAGGTTAATCGCACCAAAGCTTGGTGCAATCGCCTTAACCGTAGCGATGATCTCCTCTGGCTGGTGCACGTCGAGCACGATTGGCACGGCATCGACACCAGCAAAGTGCTTAAACAGCAGCGCCTTACCTTCCATCACCGGCATCGCAGCCTTAGGGCCAAGGTCGCCCAGGCCCTAGAATGGCCGAGCCGTCACTAATGACTGCCACAAGGTTATTCGTCCAGGTGTAGGTGGGTAGGCTAGCGGGGTCGTCTGCAATTGCCTTGCTGACTGCGCCCACACCAGGGCTGTAGTAGCTGCTGAGTTTATCGCGGTCAAGCTCATCGCTATCGCGCAGGCTAGTGGTAATCTTGCCCTTATATTTTTTTGTGTAGGTCGAGTGCAAGTTTGTTATAATCCATATTGCTACTATACTATGGCTTGTATGCTGAGGCAACGCTTGTCTAGCTTGTGTTACCTAGCCGAGTGTGGTAAAATCCCCTAAGATGTACTAGTGAACATAAGCGCCGCTAGTTTTTGCGTAGTGTGGAGCCGCAGGGGTACAATGCGTGGCCAGCTACCGCTAGTGGACAAACATAAGGATAAACAAATGAGTTTTGCATTGATCCAGAAGGTGAATGACCAGCAGAAGAAACCTGCCGTTGTTGATGTACGTAGTGGCGACACTGTGCGTGTTCACCAGCGTATTAAGGAAGGTAATAAAGAGCGCGTACAGGTGTTCGAAGGTGTCGTGATCCGCACTGATAACAAGCAGAGCCACACCAGCCGCATTACTGTGCGCAAAATCGCCAGTGGTGTTGGTGTAGAAAAAGAGCTTCTTGCTCCATAGCCCACTTGTAGAGAAGGTAGAGATTGTGCGCCGTGCTAAGGTACGCCGCAACTTCTTGAGCTTCCTGCGTGGCCGTAGTGGTAAGAGTGCTCGCCTGAAGGCCGTTGCCTTTGATCGCGAAGCAGTTAATACTCTGCCGGCAGTACAAGAAGACGCTAAAGAGGCCTAGGTTTACAATCAGGCCCACTCCCTAACCACCAAGTACAGCGATACTTGGTGGTTTTTGGTTTTTACTGAAAACTTTATACTTGCTGACGGCGCTGACCATACAAGTCTTGATAGGAGCGACTTAGAGCGTATTCAAGCTTCGCTGAGTGACCTAACGGCATACTATTATAGTCAGGTGCTCAAGCACTATTTTGGTATAGATGCCTCGGGTAGCCAGGAAGGTGGTCTCTACATACCAACTCACCGGTTTGCGTGGCCACACCCAGGGCAAGATCGTTAGCTTACCGAGGCCAGTCCTTTACATAAATCGCGTTGTATAGTATACGACGCGATTTTATTGCCTTTGTGCAAGGAACTAACTATACTAGTAGAAGGACTACCGCCCCCATTACGGTAGAGGAAAGGAGAGACCAATGGATGATATAGACCGTGAGTTCGAGCAGCACAGGCAGGCCGAAAAGCAGCGCTGGTTTGATAGCTACAAGCTACGCCGGTTAGTGTACGAGTATATGACCTGGCAGTTTAAGCAGGACTGGGACCAGATTGATGCACATTATAATTCGGCTGACGGGTTCGCTGTATCAACAGAAGAAGACCAAAAAGCTTATTACACACAGCTGCTAGAGTTTGCAATAAGATGGCTGCCATTGTGCGCCCGGTTAATAATGCCAGCTATGGTCGGCTGAGTGAGGGTATAGCAGATGCTGCGGAATGGGTCTTCTAACGCCCGTACGCTAGCAGAGTTTTCCTTGCAAAATCTATACAATGACAATGCCAAAAAAACGCAACCGAAGAGCAGCAGGATACGCTTGAGAATGGTCAGATTGGGCTTATTTTCGCCGAACAAGCATCGTTTAAAAAAGCTTGTGGAACACTACGTCAACAATAAAGACAGTTTTATGCTTTCCGACAAGGCGCTTGATGCACTTAATGCGCACAAGCACTAAAGTGACGAAGTAGAATCACATAACGATACGCACAAACCCCTCAGTAGCATTGCTGAGGGTTTTGTGTGCTCTGGGCGCTGAATGGTATACTAAGAATACGTGAGTGAACATACTACGAGCATACTACTTGGCATAGACGAAGCTGGCCGTGGGCCGTGGGCAGGGCCATTGGTAGTGGGTGCCGTGGTGCTTGGAGGCACTAAACTTGATGGATTGGCCGATAGCAAAAAGCTTACCAAGCGCCGCCGACGTATGCTGGCACCTTGTATTATGCAGCAGGCGCGTGCGGCACAGCTTGGCTGGGTGAGTGCGGTAGAGCTTGATATGATGGGGCTTAGTTTGGCGCTGCAGCTGGCAACCATTCGGGCCGTGTCAGGGGTCGCAGTGCCGTATAATCAAATTATTATTGATGGGACGGTGAACTTTTTAGCCGGGACTGGCAAGGGAGCGTATGTACGTACAATGCCAAAGGCGGATGCGCTCATCCCGAGTGTGAGTGCCGCGAGTATTATCGCTAAGGTAGCCCGCGATGAATACATGGCCCAGCTTGATGATACGTACCCAGGGTATGGTTTTGGGAGCCATGCTGGCTATGGTACTGCTCGGCATCGCCAGGCGATTAATAAACACGGCATTACGCCCGAGCACCGTGTCAGCTTTGCCCCGATTGCGCCGCACGCGGCCCAGCTGCCTACCCGGGAGGTCTTTGCTGGTGAGATTACAGGTAACATTCGCCAACTACTGATGGATGCATCTGGCGGGACGTGGCGCCAGCCGACGGCGAGCCATACCAGTGTGACCACTCGGCAGCTGGGCGATGCAAGTGAGCAGCTTGTGAGCAGCCAGCTAGAAGCGGACGGCCACAAGGTACTTGCGCGTAATTGGCGTACGCGCTGGTGCGAAATTGATATTATATCGTGCCGTGGTAAAACGCTGTATTTTACAGAGGTAAAGCACCGTAAAACTGCTGATTACGGGGCCGGGCTTGCGGCAATCAGTGCGCGTAAGCAACAGCAAATGCGTTTTGCAGCCGAGCTCTTCCTAGCTCGCCATCCGCAGTATGCGCACTACAACGCCCGTCTGCAAGCAGCTAGCACGGCTGGTACTAAGCCTCGTATTGAACAGATAGTAACACTGAATGAATAAACCCCCACCGGGTTACGGTGAGGGGGGTCCTGGTTTACTTTAATAGCCTTTCTGTGAGTAATTTATCCTTATGCTTTTGCTTAGTTAGGGGCCGAATAACTGGCCATGCAAAAAGCGCAAACCCAGCGACGACGAATGCGACGCCGCTGAGTGTGTGCGTGTTCATCACGATCATACCACATAACCATAGTACAAAAACTATTAGCATATGAAGATTGACATTATTTGGCATAGAAAGTTACCTTTCTGTCAGTGGTACAGGACAAGGGCAACTGGCGTTGTTGCCGCTCCCTATAGTAAAGGATAGTGGCAGGTAAGTCAAGCCGCCCGGTACCTGTGCCCATGTGGTGGTAATAAGCACTGCTTAATCACCGGCTGCTGCGGTAAACTCCTGTAGCGCCTGACGTACTGCTGGGCCATCCCGCTTGATGTAGTCAATGCGGCCTTCGATTTCGGCTTGGCCAATAGCAATGGCTCGGGCCAGACTCGGGTTTGTTTGGTGAGGGGTAAAGAACTGGCGGTATTGCTGGAGCTGCGCAGCCGTTGCAAGCGAGTTTGCGCTATAGCGTGGGAAGGTATCGAGGCTTTTATCACCGCGGAAGGTTGCATCCACCCAAGCCCAGTTGTCTTGGAGCCACCGCCAGGTCATTTGGCGGCTTGCGTGATTGCGCATTAGGTAGGCAAACCAGCGAAAGACATCTTGCGGGCGAATTACGTGACTATGCGTTATCGCATCAAGAATAGTGGTGATCGCCTGTGGGTTGGTGGCGGCAGTTATACCGCTCGCAAGGTCGCCCTGGATCTCGCTATCGGTCTCGGCGGCGTAGTGGTCCAGTAGAGTATCAATTGCGGCGTCAAAGTGGCGTACTTCATTTGCAATAAGGCTTGCTCGCAGCTCAGGGTCAAGCTCTGCTAGTGGTGTGGTGGTGTATATATGGTGAGCAGCCTGGCGTACCGTGGCGAGGTCGCTGTAGAGCGCCAAGCTCGTGATGGTGCCACGGAGGATACGATCGTTGTCTGATTCATTTGGCTGCTGCGTTAGGCCAAGGCGCTCAAACTGCGGGCGAATAATCGTGCCTACCACCTGCTGCAATTGTTGCTCGGTGTGGGGTTGGCTAGCGGTGTCGTCTTCAACGAGGCGGCGCAGCTCGCTGATAGCTAGGCTTATCATACTCCAGACTGTCTGGTTAGTCTCGTGCTGGTAGGCGTGAAGGACTGGCAGGAGGTTTGCCAGGCTGGTAATGCCTGCTTTGGCAAGAAGGATTTGCTCATTCAGGAACTGCAGCCGGGTAATTTCGCTGGCTGTGCCATCTGCAATTTCTGCCAGCCGGGCAGCCATAAAGCTATCTGGATAGTGGGTACTAACATAAGAGGTGTCTTCGTTGTTGATAAAGAATGGCGTCGTCAGACTGGTGGTAAGCTGCTTGGTATCAAATACCTGCGGTAGCTGTGTGGCTGTACTTGCCAGTGGGATTGGCCACAACCGCTGGCTGGGTGTGTGCGGGCCAATGAAGAACTGCTGCTGGCTAAGCTGCGCGCCATGCTCGCTCGGTGTGATCGTTACCAGTGGCAGCCCAGGTTGGCTAATCCAGGTATTCATAAAGCCTGCAATATCTTTGCCGCTGCTGGTGCCTAGAGCCCGCCATAAGTCAGTGCCGCTTGTATTGCGGTAGGCATGATTTGTGAAGTAATCCGTCAGGCCGCGGCGGAATGCATCGTCACCAATGTAGTGCTGCAGCATACGCATAAGCTTGGCGCCTTTGGCATACACAATAGCGCCGTCGAACAGGGTGCTAATTTCGTCTGGGTGGTTGACCGGTAGATGTACGGGCTGGACTCCGTCAAGGCTATCGCGCCGCATGGCCATGACAGCTTCATTACTAGCAAAGTCGCGCCAGATATTCCAGTCTGGTTTGAGCGCATCGACTGCAATATATTCCATCAGGGTGGCAAAACTTTCGTTCAGCCATAAGTCGTCCCACCACGCCATCGTCACCAGGTTGCCAAACCACTGGTGGGCTAGCTCATGGCAGATAACCGTCGCAGCGTAGCGCTTGGTCTCTAGGCTGCTACGGGGCCCGGCCAGCAGGGCAATTTCGCGGTAGGTAATAAGCCCCCAGTTTTCCATTGCGCCGCTACTAAAATCAGGCAGGGCTACGTGGTCGCATTTGGGCAGCGGGTAGGGGATGCCAAAGTAATCGTTATAAAAATCAATACAGCGTGTTGCAATATCAAGTGCAAAATCAAGGCTGCTGGCCGGCTGGGCTGGGGTGGCCCATACATTGACTTCAACGCCCTGTTTGGTATGGGCGGTTCGCTTGTGGAGATCACCGACCACCCAAGCCAGCAGGTAGCTGCTCATAACGGGGGTGGTGTGGAAGGTGGTGGTAAGGGTACCGTCTTGCTCGGTTTGCTCGGCAATAGGCATATTACCAAGTACTACCACGCCTGGCTCAGTCATAAGCGTTACGTCAAAGCTCGCCTTGGCGCTTGGCTCATCAATACACGGGAACACTTCGCGCGCATGGTGGCTTTCAAATTGGGTTGCGAGCAGCTCGCAGGTTGTGCCCTCGTGCTGGTAGTAGCAGGGGTAGAGACCAGTCATGGCATTGGTAATGGTGCCGGTAAAATCAATCTGTACGGTGTGCTCACCAGTAGTAAGCCCGGGCTGGGTAAGCCGGAGCTCATCGTGCTCATGGTGGCTATAGGTGGCTGGTTTATCATCGATTGTGGCTTGCGTTATCGTCAAGTCTTTGGCGTGCAAGCTGAGGCTGCCAGCATGCTGCATAGCACCGGTAATGGTGACCGTACCGCGAAAGCTGCGGCCTGGCCGGTCTAGTGCCAGCCTAAGGGTGTAATTATGTGGCGTAAAGGTGGTAAGTAAGCGCGAGAATGTTTGCATACATCTATTGTAACAAGTTTTAGTATACTGGTATATATGAACTACCGCATGCGCCGTTTGGTTATTCTACTGATTGTAGCTGCTATTAGCTTAGGTGGGGCGGCGTATAGTTGGTTGAACGATATGAGCCGCCGGCCACAAAACGTGCCCCACGCAGTTGGTGCCCATAGCGCCCAAGGAGTGCTCGCAACCCTGCCGACCAAAGGTCGCGCGCCTAAGACGGACTACCGGCGTAGCCAGTTTGGCCCTGGCTGGCAGACTGACGGCATTTGTGATACACGTAACCGTATTTTGCAGCGTGATTTACGCCGCGCCGCCGTTAATAATCAGTGTAAAGTGACTGCCGGTGAATTAAGCGACCCATATACCGGCGAGATGCATGTATTCCGCCGTGGCTCTGGCACTAGTGATAAAATCCAAATCGACCACGTGGTGGCGCTGAGTAATGCCTGGCAGACGGGCGCGCAGCAACTAGCTGAAGATGAACGTATCCGGCTGGCGAATGACCCACTCAATTTACTGGCCGTCAAGGGTGCTGCTAACCAAGATAAGGGTGATAGCGATGCCGCTACTTGGCCGCCACAGCACAAACCCTTTCGCTGCCAATATGTTGCCCGGCAAATTGCTGTCAAAGCCAAGTATCGCCTGTGGGTGACTGCCCCAGAGCGCCAGGCTATGGAGCAAGTGTTAGCGACCTGCCCTGGCCAAGCTGTGCCACAACCTTAGGCATCGATATTGCGGTGCAGGCGCATAATATCAACCAGTGAATGCGGGGGATGGTATCCGGCGCAGTATCGATGCAGCCGTGTAGGGCCGCGAGGATTTCAGACCGGTTAAGCTGTGTTCCAATTGCCACCAGGCTGGTGTGGGGTGTTTCGCCGCGGGCCCATTCCTCGCTGGTGACATGGGTATAGCGGCCTACATGGTGGACGATAAACTTTTGCTCGTAGCCTTTCATGCCGTAGTAAATGATACCTTTCAGCCGGTAAAGTTGTGGCGGTAGGTCCTTTAAAAAGGCGGCAAAACGGGTTGGGTCCAAGGGCTGGTCAGTTGTAAAGCTGAGGCTGGTGAAGGCGTCGTGTAAGTGCTGGTGCCTGGTATGATCATGGGTATCTGGTATCATACCAAGGCGTAGTTGGGTCTGTGCGCGGGCAGCGGGTGCTTGGTCGTACAAGAGGCCTGGCTCCAGCTGACCGTGCGTAGTGGTGGTAATGGTAGCCTGCGGGTTATACTGCCGGCAGAGCTCCTGAGCGTGGCTGAGCTGCGCGTGGCTAGCTTCATCAGCCTTTGTTATAACAAGTAAATCTGCTTGGGCAATATGCTCGAGCAGTACAGGGTGCTGGCGGATGGTTGCCGTAATATTAACGGGGTCAACAGTATAGGCAATGCCAGCAAAGCGGATATGTTTATGGGGGCTATATAGCAGGAGCTTTTTAAGCGCGAGAGGCTCAGCAACGCCGCTTGCTTCAATTATGATAGTGCGTATGTGGCTATTAGTATGGACGAAATCAGCCAGTAGCTGGCCGATATCTTCGTCACCAAGCTGGCAGCAAATACAGCCATTGCTAAGCTGCATTTGGGTGCTGGTTTGGCTTTGAATGAGGAGTGGATCAATGGCAATATCACCAAAAATCATTCACCACCACACCGATTGAATCACTACCGCCAGAGCGCAAGATGTGGTTTAAGATGGTAGTTTTACCAGAGCCCAAGAAACCGGCCAGAATAATCACTGGTATTGGCTGGTTGCGAGTGGGGCCGGGCGTTACCATAGGTTAGAGCGCGACCTCCTCGTAGCCGTGATGAATATAGTGTGGGCGCGAGCTTTGGGGGATACGAGCGGGTAGCTGGGCGATAGCTGGCGTGGGCTGTGGTGTCGCTGCCGGGGTGGTGTGGCGTGGTGCTACTTGGTGGCGGAGCGGGCGACCGCGGCCTGGCAGAAGCGGTTGCGGCTGGTGTGTTATGCGGCGCTGTGCGTGTGCCTGTATGGTTTGGGTATGCAGCTGCTGCGCTGTTGCTCCTTGGTGGATGTGCTGCTGTGGTGCGCGCTTGTGTACTTGTGGTGATACAGCTGCAGTATTCGCACCGAGGCGGGCAAGAAAAGCCTGCTGCGCAGCATGAACACGGCTATCCTCGCCATGCCATAGGCTAACAGCCGGTTGCTGGAGCGCACGGGCGTAGCTAAAGGTAAGCGGCCAAGCCTGAGGGCCCATGTGTGCTGATGGCCGCTAAGTTAGCGGTGGCTTGCTCGGGGCTTTGGCCGCCAGATAGGAAACACGATGCCACCCTAGATCATGCGGCGTATGGTTGCTCAGCGTGCGTAAGGTACGCGCTGCCACCTCGCGGGCAGGTGTAGTGGGTGCTTCGCTGCCGGCTAGTACCATGCTGGTTTTTAGCAGGAGTGCCTGCCGCTGTACACGAAAGAGTGCCAGCTCGTCGAACAGCGCATCAAGAATACGCGCAGTGGCAGCCCTCGGCTTGCTGGGCGCTATGGTTCCCCGTGTGGATCAGTTCCGGCTCGACAATTGGTACCATATCAGCAGCTTGGCATTCCATAGCAAAGCGGGCTAGCCCATGAACATTAGCAGCAATAGCCGCATCAGATGGTAGCGCGTTGTTCTGGATATAGAAGGCTGATCGCCACTTGGCAAACTGTAGGCCCAGGTGTTTGTAGTGACGTAGCCGCTTGGCAAGATCATCGAGCCCAGTCGTGACACCCTCGCCCTTAAACCCAGGTAGGGGGCTAATGCCAGTATCGACCTTAATACCAGGAACGATTCCCCGGGCACGGAGTAGCTGCACAAAGGGTGTGCCATTATCGTCAGTTTGGTTGATAGTTTCATCATATAGGATCACACCGCTTAGGGAGCGCTCGATGCCCGGAGTTGTGAAAAATAGCTGGCGGTACCGGCGGCGGTTTTCTTCGCTGCAATCAATACCAGCCTCGGCAAAGCGCCGCTCAATAGTTGCTGTACTTTCGTCTGCCGCAAATATACCTTTGGGCAGGGCAGTTAATGCCTGTATTGTTCGTTCCATTATATCCCACTCCTTAGTGCGGCCCGGTGCACCGTGGGGCCGCATAAATTCTCATCTATTACACCTAGTATAGCGTACTTTATAGCCTTATAAAAGTAGTGGGTATGGCTATGTTATAAACACTACATCTGGTGCTTGTGTTTACTTAGCGGCTATGTAATAATAAAATTATTATGAAACAAACTATAAGCAAAAAGCAATAAACCCTCATCAGACTGACCAGCCGCGTCGCCCTGTGCACCCTAGCTACGTCGCAGCTGCGGTGCTGCTACTGGTGTCGCTTTTGTACGCCGGCGTGATGTTGCATTGGTTCGTCGTGGACCACACGCTGGCGTTTAGCTGGAGTTATGCACTACCACCACTTGCCATTCGCTGGCACACTATTATGGTGGTTACCGAAATTTGGCTAGCAGCTGGGCTAGGCTGGCTGGTGGGGTATGTGGCTCATCGGGGCTCAACGCAACCCCTGGCGTGGCCCGGTAGCGTGCGCGGCTGCTTCGGCTATTACCTACGCGATGATTGTTGCCAGCCTGAACGGGCCCATCGCAACCTTTGTCGTCAGCCTGGGGCTCCTCTATACCTGCTATAGGTTGATCCTGGCTTTTGCGAGCACGGATCTACCCTGGATGTTGGTTGGGTTTATTATTTTTGATGGTGAGCGGAGTGCTATTTGCTTCTGTATTTATCGAATCTGGCTATACACGCCGCCAAATTGAGTACCGGGCAGTTGACAGTAAGCGCCAGCGTTGATACAATGCCACTCAGACATCCGGCCGCTATGAGGTCGGATTTTTGAACTATTCTGAACAAAGGAGAATAAACCCATGGAAGATATCAACTTAAAAACAACTGACACTAGCAGTACGCACCATTGCCGACGAAAAGAACCCTGCCAGAAGAGACAGTCATGGACGTGATTGAGCAGGCAATCTGCAGCTGCCTGGCGCCGTGATAACGGCGAACGCGAGCAGAATGTACGTGCGGCACTGAACCAGAATGACGGCACAGCTATGGTGTATGTGATTCGCGAAGTGGTTGAAGACCCCGTTAATCCTGCGACTGAGCTGAGTCTTGACGAAGCGAGGGCAATTAAGCCAGACGCCGAGCTTGGTGATGAGATTGAAGAATCGCACGAAGTACACAGCTTTGGCCGCGTGGCGGCGCAAACTGCCAAGCAGGTGGTATTGCAGCGTCTACGCGAAGCTGAGCGTGAGGTAGTGCTCGAAGCCTTTGAGGATAAAATTGGCACAGTCGTTACCGGTGTGGTTGCCCGGGTGGAGCCGCGTGTGGTACGTATTGAGCTTGGTAAGGCGACTGGCATTCTACCCCAGAGTGAACAAATCCAGGGCGAATTCTACAGTATTGGCCAGCGCATCAAGGTGTTTATTAAGGATATTGAGCGCGAGAATAGGGGCCCGCAGTTGATCCTGAGCCGTGGTAACGAAGGCTTTATTGAATACCTCTTCCGCCAGGAGGTGCCAGAAATGGAGAACGGTGCAGTTGAGATTAAGGGTGTCGCCCGCGAGGCAGGCCGCCGCACTAAGCTAGCCGTGGCTAGTACCGTGCCAGGTATTGATGCTGTCGGTACCTTTGTGGGTGGCCATGGGACACGTGTCCAGGCTGTGATGAACGAAATTGGTGACCAAGAAAAAATTGATATCGTCACCTATAGCGAAGATCCAGCTGAATATATCACGAGTGCGTTGAGTCCAGCTGAGGTGCTATCTCTCACCATTAACGAAGATGACAAGCGCGCTACCGTGTATGTGAGCGAGGACCAGCAGTCGATCGCGATTGGCCGCGGTGGGCAGAACGTACGTCTGGCGAGCCGCCTAACTGGCTATGAGCTTGATATCGAAACCAAGCAGCCAACTGCTACCGAGGCGCCAAAGCCACGCAAGAATATAGAAGATAGCCTGTTTAGCGCTCTTGAGGAGTCAGCCCAGTAGGTGTTGCCAGTAAGCGCACATTGATTAGCACTCGTATTGCGCGAGTGCTAATTTTCTAGTACAATGGCTACTATGGATGATTTTGCAGAGCTCGCCCAGCATTTGAGCGAAGACGCACGCACCAGTTTGTTCTATGCTGATTCGATTGCTCGTGGCTACGGGAGCCCATTTATTGGTACAGAGCATCTGCTGCTGGGGATTTTGTCCCAGAACGCCAGCGTTGCCGCACAGGTACTAGCTGATGCTGGCCTGACGCTGGATAAAGCAGAGATGGCACTTGGCCTCACGCCGACCGCTACCCGAATGCGTATTGGTGTGAATGTATTGAGTGAAGCAAGTAAAGTGACGCTCCAGATGAGCTGGGAAACTGCCCGCCGCTACCACCAGGATGAACTGGGCACGGAGCATATTCTCTATAGCTTGTTGAGCCAACCGCGTAGCCGTGCCCGTAAGCTACTGGCCGAAACGCTCCATGTATCAGTACCGGATATTATGGCTGACCTAGAAGCTTTCTTTATTCGCCGTGAGCAGCCTGCTACTACTGAAGCAAGTGCTGCAGCTGAATCTGATACCCATACAACACTGCCGGCTATTCTCGAGCAGTTTGGTACTGATATAACCCAGCGGGCGCGCGATAAAAAAAGCTTGATCCAGTCATTGGGCGGCAGGAGGAAATCAAGCGCATGGCGGTGATTCTAAGCCGCCGCTCAAAAAATAACCCGGTGCTGATCGGCGAGCCGGGCGTGGGTAAAACTGCCATTGTAGAGGGCCTCGCGCAGCGCATCGTAGCTGGTGATGTGCCCCCATCACTGCAGCATAAGCGAATTGTACAGCTCGACCTTGCTCGGATGATCGCCGGTACAAAGTATCGCGGTGAGTTCGAAGAGCGGCTAAATAAAGTCACCCAGGCGCTGACTACGCAGCCAGATATCATTGCCTTTATCGATGAAATTCATATGATGATAGGTGCAGGGGCGGCCGAAGGTGCCCTGGATGCTGCCAATGTTTTAAAGCCAGCCCTCGCGCGTCACAACGTGCGTATTATTGGCGCCACAACAGTGGATGAATACAAAAAGCATATCGAAAAGGACACAGCCCTAGAACGCCGCTTGCAGGCAATCCTAGTCAAAGAGCCAAAGCTAAGCGACGTAATGGCAATGCTAAAAGGAATGCGCCAGCAGTACGAGCAGCATCACCAGGTGCATATTACTGACGAGGTGATTGATGCGGTTGTGCAGCTGGCAGACCGTTACATTACCCAGCGCTTTATGCCTGATAAAGCACTGGACGTGCTTGATGAAGCGGCGGCCTATGTGCGGGTTACCAAAGGTAGTGATGGCGAAATAGTTGCCGTGCAGAAGCACATTGCTGAGCTTGATGCGTTGATTGCCCAGGCGGCAGAAGCAGAAGATTACCAGCAGGCAGCAGCCTACAAAACCCGCCGGGCTCAGCTGGATGAACGCCGGCAAAAGCTGCAAAAGAAGCAATCCCGCCGCCAGTCAATTCGCCTAACGCCAGATGATATTGCCCGGGCCAGGCCCAGATGGCAGGTATCCCAGTAGGGCAAAGTGCATGCATCGGAACGCCGTTTGCTCATGCAGCTGGAGCGGCAGCTTGGTAAGCGGATTATTGGCCAGGCAGAAGCGGTGCAGCAGGTTGCGAAAGCGGTGCGGCGTGGCCGTAGTGGTATTAATCAGGCCAATCGGCCAATTGGTTCGTTTGTGTTTATGGGTCCAACTGGAGTAGGCAAGACAGAACTTGCGCGGGTGCTGGCAGAGGAGGTCTTTGGCAGCAAAGATGCACTGGTGAAGATTGATATGAGCGAGCTCGCCGAAAAGCACACCACTAGCCGCCTATTGGGTGCGCCGGCTGGGTACGTAGGCTATGATGATGGTGGCCAGCTGACTGATACGATTCGCCGCCAGCCCTACAGTGTGGTACTATTTGATGAGATCGAAAAGGCCCACCCGGATGTGCTACATATCTTGCTACAAATTCTTGAGGATGGCGTGGTCAGTGATAGCAAGGGTCGCCAGGTTTCCTTCCGTCATACCATCCTGATTTTAACCAGTAATATTGGTGCTGATGCCATGCAGCAGACTGCCGAGCTTGGCTTTCGTATTACTACCAGCAATAGTGACGCGCAGCTTGAGGGCTGCCCACCAAGCTCAGGCAGCCACGGCCCGTAAGCAGCTAGAAAAGCGCCTGCGCCCAGAGCTGATTAATCGCCTGAATGATGTGATTGTTTTCCGGCCGCTTACTCAGGCCGAAGCCAGCCGTATCTTTGATTTACTGGTAGCTGATTTAAAGAAGCGCTTGGCTAGCCAGGGCTTATCGCTACAGCTAACGCCACGGGTCAAAAAGTTACTGGTCGCCAAGGGGTATGATAGCCGCTACGGCGCGCGCCCGATGCGCCGAGTGATCGAAACTGAGCTTGAGCACCCTATTGCCGAAGG
Organism: uncultured Candidatus Saccharibacteria bacterium; assembly: GCA_916438855.1. GTDB lineage: Bacteria > Patescibacteriota > Saccharimonadia > Saccharimonadales > Saccharimonadaceae > SDRW01. The sequence continues at coordinate 310,609 of CAKAFW010000002.1, read as the reverse complement.
TATTCTGGCTGGTGATTACCAAGCCGGTAGTGTGCTAACGGCTCGCGCAAGTAAAGGTATTGTGACAATACAGGCGGATCATGAGTAAACTACTGCGTCTCATCGGCCGCCTCGTTACCCTTGGCGTGGTGGTTGCAGCTATCTGGGCGATTATGAACCACCAGCGAGTGGTGGATTATATTACCGTGTGGTATACACAAACGCCAGCCTCGGTGATCGGCCTGGTAGAACGCGCCGGTATGAATCAGCAAGGGGTGTTTACCTATCGGGCAACGCAGCCAGAGCTCGCCCAGGCGAGTAGCTTTAATAAAGCCTGCGCTAAGCAGGAGGAGGCCAGTGCTATTTTAGGGTGTTATGTGCGCGATAGGATTTATGTGTATGATATTACCGATGAGCGCCTGGACGGTGTGCGTGAAGTGACCGCCACGCACGAAACCCTCCATGCAATTTGGGCCCGCCTACCGGGCAAGGAGCGTGAACGGCTTGGTAAGCTGCTCGATGAAGCCTACACACAGAACCAGAACGAGCAACTGGCTGAGCGTATGCGTTACTATGACCGCACCGAGCCAGGCCAGCGCCATAACGAGCTCCATTCGATTATGGGTACGGAATTTGCTGCCCTGCCGCGTGAGCTTGAGGCACACTATAGCCGCTATTTCCGTGACCGGCAGCAGGTTGTGCAGCTGCATCGCCAATACGAACGTAAGTTTGCTAATTTGCGTGGTAGTATGACTCAGCTTAAGGGGCAACTGACGGAACTGGCTGCGCGTGTACGCCAGCAGCGTGCCCAGTATCAGGTACAGCTTGATGCACTAAACCATGATATCGAAACCTTTAATGCCGAGACTCGCAGTGGCAGTCTGGATCGCGCTTCCTACGCTGCGCAGCGCCAGCAGCTGAGTGAGAGACGTAATCAACTTGAGCGTGTCAGGGCTGATATTAACGAGCAAGTAGCAACCTACGAGCAGATCCGCCAGCGTTACAATACGCACGTGCATGAATCAAATAGCCTGCAGCAAGCACTCGATAGCAGTAGTAGCTTGAGCCAGCCAGCTCGTGTACAATAGGGGTATGATGGTTAAGCTCAAGCAGCAGTTTGTATGTCAGCAGTGCGGTGCCCGGTTTACTAAGTGGATGGGGCGCTGCGAAAACTGTGGCGAGTGGAATAGCCTTGTGGAGCAGGCTGCCCCGGCCCAGGGGAGCTCAGCTGTGGCTAAGGGATCGCAGGCTGGCACGGTACTTGCTGCTAAGCGGCGGTGCAGTGCACCGAGGGCAGGAGCTACGCCGGCTGGGCACCGGTATCGCTGATGTTGACGCTGTACTGGGCGGTGGCATTTTGCCTGGCGGCGTTATGCTGCTTGCTGGCCAGCCAGGTATTGGTAAAAGTACGCTACTGCTGCAGCTAACGGCCCACATTGCTAGTCAGCACCCAGTGCTATACGTGAGTGGTGAAGAATCCGCCCAGCAGGTTGCGCTGCGTGCTGAGCGGCTTGGTGCCCATACAAGCCAGCAGCTTGATTTTGCGGCCAGCACCAGTGCGGATGATATCGCTGCGACGATTCGGAGCGGCTCGTACCAGCTAGTGGTAATCGACTCCATCCAGACCTTGGCGCTCAGTACCGTGGCGTCAGCCCCTGGTTCGGTCAGCCAGATTACCAATAGTAGCCATATTATTATTCAGGCTGCTAAGCAAACTGGCGCGGCTGTCATCCTGGTAGGCCACGTCACGAAAGAGGGCGCTATTGCCGGGCCGAAGGTGCTGGAGCATATCGTTGATGTTGTGCTGCAGTTTGAAGGGGACCGCTACGGTGGTTTTAAAGGTGCTGCGCGCTGCTAAGAACCGCTATGGCTCTACCAGCGAGGGCAGCTATTTTCGAAATGCATGAGCAGGGGCCTGGCGGTGGTTGAAAAACCCATCGGCGGCGCTACTAGCAGAGCGGCGCGATGAGGACGGCTCAGTCGTGCTTGCCACACTTGAAGGCCGGCGCCCACTCTTGGTTGAGATTCAGGCTCTTGTCAATTCAACCAATTTCGGGTATCCTAAACGTACAGCAAGTGGGTTTGATTTAAACCGGCTCAACTTACTGATCGCAGTATTAGAGCGGCGTACTAAATTGCAGCTATCAGATAAAGATATCTACATTAACGTCGTCGGGGGGATTAAAATAAGTGATCCAGCGGCTGATTTGGCGGTATGTATGGCGATTGCCTCTGCCGCCACCAGTCGTCGCCTCGAACCGCATACTGTCGTCTTTGGTGAGGTGGGTTTGAGTGGCGAGGTTCGCTCAGTAACTGGTGTTGATCAGCGTCTTGATGAAGCAAAAAGCTTGGGTTTACCCGTGCGCTTGTGCCTGCAACCGTCCAGCGCTCAGGCGTCACCCACGTTGACACTGTCCGTGACGCACTGCTTGCTAATTTACAAAAATAAAGGAGACATATGGAATATATTTTGCTTATTATAGCGCTGTTTGTGCTGCTTGAAACGTCGTTTCTAACCTACCAGCAGCTACGGCGTAATACCAAGCGAACCAGCACCGCCATTTATGTTGATACATCAGTCTTGATTGATGGAAGGATTGTTGATATTGCAAAAACCGGTTTTATAACGGCGCAGCTGGTGATCCCCCGTAGCGTGATTGGTGAACTACAGCTACTATCTGATGGCGCCGACCACGATAAGCGGGCTCGGGCACGCCATGGGCTGGATGTAGCCCGCGAACTACGCACGATGGACACAGTAGAGGTGCATCTGCTGCAGGATGGTTCAACTGCCGAAGAAGGCGTTGATGAGCGCTTGCTGAATCTTGCTAAAAAGCATGGTGGGATGATTTGTACTATCGACTACAACCTCAACAAAGTGGCTCAGGTGGAGGGTATTCGCGTCCTCAATATTAACGAGCTTGCTAAAAAGTATTCGCATGGAGTTTTTGCCGGGCGAGCGGCAGAGCTTAGCCCTTATTCAAAAAGGCCAGAATGCGCAGCAAGCGAGTCGGCTATACGACTGATGGCACGATGGTGGTGGTTGATGGCGCTACCAAACGGATTGGTACAACGGTTGACGTAGAGGTTGTGCGGTCTATTCAAACTGATGCTGGGCGTATGCTATTTGCAAAATTAATTGAACCAAAGAAAGCAACCGCTGCGGCTAGCCCGACGTTACTGCCCGCAAAGGCTCAGCAAGCTACAAAGCTAGCTCGTACAGCTAAAGCCAAGGCTACGGGTCGCAAACCAGCCGCAACACCAGCCCCGACCCCTAAGCCAAAGGCGACGACGGCCCCCGTGGCAACTCGTGCACCCAAGGCAACACCAAAGCCTCGCCGCCAAACGCGCTCATCGCGCTCTACGGCCAGCCGCGTAGCTACACCGGAGCCAGCAGCTACTAAGCCAGCACAGGCTACAGCGAAAGCATCCACAAAGACTACTAGTACTAAGGCCACCAAGGACACTACCCGCATAGCGAGTACGCGCACCCGCTCGAGCCGTCGCCGCCCGCGCACCAATGAAGACCGCCTGATGGATTTGGTTGATAAGCAGTAGCAGACTGGTCACCTACACAACCTTAAAGCCCCGCTAATAGAGCGGGGCTTTTTAGTTGGTGGTTATCTTTGTGCCAAGGCTGTTACTCCGCAGTGTAGGGTAGCAGCACAGGCTACGAGCTAAATACGGAACTTACGGCTGCTAGTGCCAGTATTCGAGGTTTCGTCCTCGACCGTCGCACTAATCGTTACCTCGCGGTTACTGCCCTCGATGGTGGTATTAAACTGGCGTGGGCTGGTGGAGCTAATTTCGGTATCGACAACGACGCGCGAGTCAACCGAGACCTGCAGGCGCTCAAGATCATGGCTGCCCTCTGCCGGGGTAACGGTAATCGTGTAGTTATTACCAGAGCCATTGCGCTGCATTTCGATACTAGCAATTGATGGTTTGGCGTCATTACATTTATGCACATCATCATCCTGGCTGGCATCGTAGCCATCAGGAGCGATAAAGGTCTGCCGGCGGCTGATTGGGTCAGTCGTGCGGGTTACCGTCAGGTCAATCTTAGCTGATGTTGGCGTACAGCGCGTTGCCTTCTTCTTCGATACTTTATCGAAAGTCATCTTAACATAGGTGCGGGCAGATGACTGATTGTTGTTGTACCACGAAGGCACAATATCGCGCCGGCCATTTACATAGGCATCGCGGATACCAGCTGGGCGTTCAATCTGCTGATTCGGCTTCCAGGCACCGGTTGGCTGGTACACCTGTGGGTGGACTTCCTGCATATAGTTATTGGAGACACGCCGCACTACGGTATTATCGCTGGATGCTAGCGGGCGACCATCGTGGTTACCCATCCAAACGCCAGTTGCTACCACTGGTGAGTAATTCATAAGCCATGAATCCTTAGCGGCGCCTTGGCCATTCTCGGTCGTACCGGTTTTGGAGGCTGTCCACGCCCGGGATTACAAAACCCAAAGGACGTTGCTTGCGCGCCAAAGGTAATACGGCGGGCGTTCGGGTCGCTCAGGATGCTGGTAAGCATGCTAGGCGGCCTGTGGGTCAAGCGCTTGCTTTGGTTTAGCGCCATCGTCCCATTTTTTTGAGGACTTCGTTGTTTGAGTTGCGTACTTCAAGCATGTACGACAGTGGCCGGTAGACACCACCACGTGCCAGTGAGGCATAGGCATTGGTGTGCTGGACCTGGCTCACAGTACAACCACCACCGATGGCAGCTGAAAGCCCGGCTGAATTATTGCCTTGGCAGTAGTTGATATCACCAAGGTCGCGCGCGGTCTGGAGTGACTCCTTAACACCGGCAATATTCATGGCCTTAACTGCCGGGCGGTTGAGCGAGCCAGCTAAGCCGTCGCGGATTGAAACGTTACCATAGGTGCGGCGTGTGTAGTTCTGTAGGGTACAATTACCGCCAGTGTAGCCGGCACAGTATAGCTTATCGATATTCTCGTCACTCAGGGTTGTGCCTGGGGTGTAGTTTTTGCCTTGGCGCTGCTTAAAGAGTGGTGCAAAGTCAACGATAGGCTTGATACTTGACCCTGGTTCAAGCGGTGAGGTCGCACTATTCTGCTGACCGTAGCCAGGCCGGTTATAATCTACACTACCAACCATGGCGATGATCTGGCCAGTCTTGACATCAACAGAAGAAAGGGCAATGTTATCGGCACCATACTGAGGCAGGAGCTGTGCACCGGTCGCTACGGCCCGCTCAGCGATCTCTTGGGCTTTTGAATCCAGCGTGGTTTTTACAACCAGCCCACCACGGCCAACGGTCGCCTTGCCAAGTTCGCGCTCCAGCTGCTTGCGCACCTCAAGCACAAAACCACGGTGCTTTAATATTATCGGTCGATGTCACCAGTGGCTTAATGTGGTCGAGAATTGGATACGCCTTGGCTTCGTCGTACTCCTGCTTGCTAATATAATTAAGTTCAAGCATGGTATCGAGTGTTTTATGCTGGCGTGAAATCAGGGCTTTATGACCATCGGTATTATAGGGGTCGTAAAGGCCTGGTTGGTTGGGAATACTAGCCAGCAGTGCCGCTTCGGCAACCGAAAGTTCCTTGGCAGATTTACCAAAGTAGGTTTGCGAGCCACTTTCAACACCATTGCGGCGGCCACCGTACGGCGATTCATTCAAGTAGAGGGCCAGGATCTGGTCCTTGTTGTACATGCGTTCAACCTCAATCGAGAGGATGACTTCTTTGATCTTGCGGGGGATACCATCAAAGCCACGCTTGTTGGCATCATCTGCTAAGAAAACCTGCTTAATAAGCTGCTGCGTCAGGGTTGAGCCACCTTGCGTACCACCGCCACCGGCGTTATTGACGGTTGCACGAATCAAACCACTCAGGCTAATACCACGGTGCTTATAAAAGTTACGGTCCTCTATGGCGATCGTCGCGTTCTTGACATGCTTAGAGATTTCATCGGCTTTAACTACTTGCTTGTAGTTACCATCGCCGCGATCCTCCCAAAGCAGCTGATTGTTGCGGTCGTAGTAGCGTGTAATGGTGGTTTGGACACGTTTGGCAAGCTCGCTTGGGCGAATCTGGTCGATATCACGGCGGTAATAGGCAAACAGCGAGCCAACAGCAACCACAATAAGCACCACAATAACACCAACGATTTTCAGGAGCGTTAAGGCACCTTGCTTGCTAAACCAATAGCCCAGAACACGCTTTGGGTGCATGCGGTACAGGAGGCGCTTGGCAGGGTGCTTGGGGAGTGTCGCTAAAGTATTCGGCCTTACGGCGGGCCTTCAGGTCTTGGTTGGTCTTGCGTTTATGGGATAGATTGGCGTACACATTCAGGGCACGCTTGCCGGTAGGTTTATTCTTGTTCATCGCAGGTACTCTTTTCATAAGCATTATTTAGCTCCATTATAGCAAAATTGCGGTATGATCCGCCTAGTCTTTTTGGTACAATAAATTAAGTGCTGATTATAGCAATAAGCGCGAATAAAATGCAAGAAGGAGCGATATGACACTACAAGAAGAGCTGCAGTGGCGTGGGTTTATTAACCAATCCACCTTTACCGATTTGGCTGACCTAAATACTCCGCGCACCTTTTTATATTGGCGTTGACCCCAGCGCCGATAGTATGACGATTGGCAACCTCGCTGCCATGATGCTAGCGCGGCATTTTATTGCCTATGGCTATAAGGCGATTTTACTAGTTGGTGGCGCAACCGGTATGATTGGCGACCCTGATGGCAAAAAAAGCAAGAGCGTGATCTGCGTAACCGCCAGGTTGTCGAGCAGAACGCAGCAGCGCTGGCGGCTCAGTTTGCAACCATCTTTAATGGTGAACCATTTGAAATTGTTAACAATAATGACTGGTTCCAATCGATTGGCTTTGTTGATTTCTTACACCAGGTTGGGAAGCATGTCAGCATGACGCAGCTACTTGACCGCGACTTTGTGCAGCAACGTATTGGTGAAGGTGGTAGTGGCATTAGTTACGCCGAATTTAGCTACAGCCTGATGCAGGGGTATGACTTTTTGCATCTCTACCGTACCAAGGGTGCTACACTGCAGCTGTGTGGCGCTGACCAGTGGGGGCAATAGCGTAACTGGCGTGTCCTTGATTCTGCAAACTGGCCGATGGGGAGGCGCACGTATTCTCGACACCGCTTATTATCAATAAGCAAACCGGCGTGAAGTTTGGTAAGAGCGAAGGCGGTGCTGTGTGGCTTGACGGTACCAAGACGAGCCCGTATAAGTTCTACCAATTCTGGCTTAATATTGATGATGAGATGGCCAAGGATTTGATTAAGATTTATACCTTCTTGCCGCAGGACGTGATTGCCGAGCTGACGGCTCAGCATGAGGCGGAGCCAGCTAGCCGCTTGCTCCAGAAGACGCTTGCGCGCGAAATTACCACTATCATCCATGGCCAGGAACGTGCCGAGGCAGTTGTGCAGGCGAGCCAAATCCTCTTTACCAAGGGTGAATTTACCTTGACAGACGATGTGCGCCAGGTGCTTGCTGGTGAGCTGCCAGTTGTGCCGGTCGGTACACGTGTAGTGGAGGCGCTCGTGCAGGCAGGGGGTAGTTGGCAGTAACGGCCAGGCGCGCCGCTTATTAGCCGATGGTGCTGTATCGGTGAGTGGGCGCAAGTTAGCCGAGGATGAAATCTTAGCTACACCAAGCCTTATTAAAAAGGGTAAAAACTCGTTTGTACTGGTTCAGTAGGGTGTAGCTCGTGGCAATGCAATGGCTTGGTCAGCGAGCGGTGCGTCGTATCAAACGGGTGCGGCGGGGGCCGCTCGCAGCATGTGCTGGAATAGTGGTGCTACTTGTGGGGCTGCTGATATGGGTGCACCCACCGCAGCCGGAGGTATCACAGACGAGTACCTTTTGGCAACCAAATAGTCAGCAGAAGACTGCTTACCAGGTACGAGCCCGGATCATGCAGCTTGAAGCAAATCGCCAGCAAGCTACGGTCATTATTATGGACGGCCCACAGCAGGGGCAGGTCCAGTCGCTCCAGCTGCGTGAGACTATGGCGCAGCAAGCTATGCCTGGTAGGATTGTGCTGGTGTGGCAAAAAGCAGATGGCACGCTTAACCACAGCATCAGTGAGTACTGGCGCTTGCCAGGGCTGATCCTCTTGGTACTTATCCTGCTGGTCTGCGTCTATATGGTGAGCGGCGGCTATGGGCTTATGAGTCTTGCTGGGTTGCTCTTTAGCGTCTGCGTGGTGGCGCTTTATGTGGTGCCGAGTATTTTGCGCGGAGCCAACGCCCTGCTGATATGTGCAAGCGCCGCTTTTGTGATCGGCAGTGTGTCGGTGTTTATTGCCCACGGCTACCGCAAGCGGGCAGTTGTATCAGTTGCGGCGGTGCTCACGGTACTAGTCGTTGTACTGGTGCTGACATGGCTTGGTGACTACCTCGGGGTACTGACGGGGATATATGATGAAACTTCGGGCTTTTTGGCATACGGACAGCAGCAGCTTGACCTCCATGGCGTGCTGCTGGGTGGTATTGTGATTGCAACCCTAGGCCTGCTGGATGATGTGATTACCACGCAGGTGGCGGCAGTTGATGAGCTGAAGCGTGCGAACCACCAGCTAGGTATGCGGCAACTCTTTAGTCGGGCGCAATCGGTTGGCCGGGAGCATATTGCCGCTTTAATTAATACCTTAGCGTTGGCATATATTGGGGTATCGCTACCGACAGTTTTGGCGCTATCGAGCTATAGTCATGTGTCGGTGCTTGAGCTTTTAAATAGCGAATTTATGGCCCAGGAGGTTGTGCGCACAATTATAGCCAGTATTGCATTGGTGCTGGCAGTGCCAATTAGTACAGCTATTGCTGCTTGGGCTTACTCACGCCCCACATAGGCAGGGCAACACAAAAAGAGCTAGGCATTATGCACTAGCTCTTTTTACGGTATAATGCGAGCGTTAAGTTACCATACCTCCGATTGTCCACCACAACAATATCTTGGTTAATTATAACCTCTTCCTCACATGTACCTGGCTTAGATAATACCATAAGCGCACCGGGTTTGAGTAGACTAAAAAGCCGTTCAACTGTGGAAAAAAATGTTGTAAAATTTGGTAATATGGTGGATCGACAAAGATCAGATCAAAGCGCGCATCCTGGTTCGTACCAAGCCAGCTGCGCACACGGGTACGTGCTAGCGTGGCACGCTCAGGGCCAATACCTAGCGTAGTAAGATTGTTTTGAATAACCTTTTGAGCGATGCGGTGTGATTCAATAAAGGTAACATGCCGGGCGCCACGGCTCAGCGCTTCGATACCAAGTGCCCCGGTACCAGCAAACGCATCAAGTACGGTCGCGCCCGGTAGCTCTTGCTGAATGGTGTTAAAAATTGCGCCGCGCCCCCGTTCGCTCATGGGGTGGGTGGAGCGCCCCGGTGGCGTATCAAGCCGTCGTTTACCAAACTCACCGGCAATCACACGAACGCGCATAAATTACGATGCCTTGCCTGGTTCTGGTGCTTTGGTGGGCGTGATCAGCCGCGGCGCCGTTGTGTTCATAATGGCGCTATACCAGCCCAGGCAGACAGCCTTGATGATGAGCGGTATCAGCTCCTGCTTAGTTTGGTTCGCTAGGGCGGTTGTCCAGCCATGTTTTTGGTAGGTGGTGTACATATGCATTGCAAATACTTGGTCAACCAAGGCACGGTAGAGCGGACGGAAACCATGGGCTTCTAGGGCTAGTTTATCCACAGCTCCAAATTGGTGCCGTTTAAGGTTTGCCCCAGCAACAGTCATGGCAACACCAAGCTCAAAGCCGAAGTGGGATGTCATCACACCCTTAGCACCCCACACTTCCCAATTATTAGCCAGCTGCTCCCAGCGGGTTTGGCCGGGTAGAATGATCTTTTCTTTGGCTGAGGTGCGGGTTTCTATACTGGACCCGCGCAGCTGCTCGAGCTTTTGTGCCAGCGGGTAGTGGTGTGGCGGCGTAAGGCCATCGGTAATGGCGTGGGCCATCCAGGCTGCCTCAAAGGCGGCGCGCGTCATATTGCCAGTATCGAGCGCGTGGGTTAGATTGCGAATATGCTCATCAATCATGTCGAGTAGCGCGGTATCGTTGGGCCGGGTCGGGTCGATGTAATGCCAGGGCTCATCCTTAGCAGGGCTTTTGCGCTTAATGCCATCGGGCCCGTTCAAACCTTCAAAGTGGAGGATCTCCTTAGTGCTCGGAAAAGCAAGGCCGCTTGGTATGTGCGACGCAATGCGGCGGCGGGCGACGCGGTCGATTTTTTGATGCACGCCCATAACGCGGCCTGATTTAACCCGAAAACGTTGTTCCTGAATACATAATGATACATCTGTTTAGTTTAATGTCGTCATGCGTTGGTAGTGGGTAACGCGCCCAGCTAATTGCTTATATTGTAGCAGATTTTCGCCAGATTTGATAAAATCCTGGGCGGCCTTTTGGGCACGAGCAATTAGCTTGGTGTCGGCAAGGTTAGCGACCTGTAGATTGAGTGCACCATGCTGAGCTTTGCCGTAAATTTCGCCCGGGCCGCGTAGCTCTAAATCAACTTGCGCTAGGTGGAACCCATCGTTGGAGCGCTCAATTTCGCGCAGGCGCTGGGATGGTTTCTGGTGGCTAGTAAGCACGAGGTGGCAGTAGCTCTGGTGGTCCCCACGGCCGACACGCCCGCGCAGCTGGTGTAACTGGCTTAGGCCAAAGTGGTCAGCGTTTTCAATCAAAATAACACTGGCATTTGGTACATTAACGCCGACTTCTACAACGGTAGTACTAACGAGAATATCGAGTTTGCCGGCTGCAAACTCAGCCATGACGGCGTCTTTGTCGGCTGGCAGCATACCACCATGCAACACACCAATCCGGCGGTGGCGAAAGATGGTGCTTTTGAGGCGGTTGTACTCGGCTTCGACACTTTTGGTGTCGTTATCGGGGTTTTCATCAATCAAGCGGCAGATAATATAGGCTTGCCTACCCTGGGTGAGCTGGTCATCAATCGCCTGATATAGAGCGGCCGTGTTGGTTGGCGCCCATAGCTTGGTGACAATTGGCTTGCGGCCGGCCGGTAGCTCATCAAGAATGCTTATATCAAGCTCGCCAAACACCGTCAGCTGCAGGGAGCGAGGGATGGGGGTTGCAGTCATACTGAGCAGGTGTGGCATGCGGGGTGCTTTTGCAAGCAGCGCCTGGCGCTGAGCTACGCCAAAGCGGTGCTGCTCATCAATAATTGCAAGGGCTAAGCCACTAAACTGAACAGTTTTTTGGATGAGTGCATGGGTACCAATGACGAGCTGGGCTGCGCCGCTATGCACTGCATCCAGACACGCTTGACGCTGGGCACCCTTAACACTACCGGTGAGCAGCACAACCTGCACACCGTAAGGTTCAAGTAGTTTTGCCAAGCTATGGGCATGCTGCCGGGCCAGGATTTCTGTCGGTGCCATCAGGGCGGTTTGGTAGCCGGCCCGGGCCACGACATAGGCCGCTAAGCCAGCCACAATGGTTTTGCCAGAGCCAACATCACCTTGGAGTAACCGGTTCATTGGCGTGGTGGTCGCAAGGTCTTGAATGATTTGCCAGGCGGCTCTGCGCTGGGCATTAGTGAGTCTAAATGGCAGCCCGGTAACGAGCTCCCGCAGTGCATCCAGATCAGCCGCTAGCTTGTAACCAGTGAGCTGCTGGTTGGCATGCTTATTGCGTAGGCTTGCCAGGGTAAGTTCAAACAGTTCCTCAAAGGCGAGACGTTCACGGGCCTGGGTAATATCGTGCTGGCTTGTTGGGAAGTGCATAGCCAAGAGAGCCTGGCTGAGTGGTAGTAGCTGCTGAGATTGTGCAACGCGTGGTGGCAGGGTATCAGCCAGCATCGTGATGGTCGGGCGTATGCTTTCCAGCAGGCGGCGAATATCGCGGGCACGCACACCTTTTTATAGCCCCTATAGACGGGCGTGATCGTTGCTGATGGTGCGCTACGAACGCCAGGAGTATCTGCTGGGGGCTGAGCTTTTTCGACGGCGGGATTAGTGAGCTGATATTGATTGTATGTAAATTCAAAGGTGCCGCTAAATAAAAATTGCTCGCCAAGGCGGAGCTGGTTCTGGCGATAGGGCTGATTAAACCACACAGCCTTTAGTTTACCACTGGCATCGGCTAACGTCGCGGTAGTGATGCGCAGGCCGCGCCGCACAGTGCGGGTATTGCAGGCTTCAACGGTGGCGTTAATAGTCACCTTACCGGGTCGTAGTTGAGCGATTGCGCGCTGGGTTGTAAAATCCTCGTACCGGCGTGGTAAAAAGTAGATCAAGTCAGCGATTGTATCGAGGCCAGCCGCCGCAAGAGCGGCCCCAGTTTTGGGGCCGACTCCGTTTAGGGTTGTAAGCGGCGCACTGATGTCCATTAGGGCAGTGAACTGCGCGACAAGGGTGCTGGCTAGCTTATCGATAGTAGCTTGAGTTGCCTGGTAATCAGCTTCTACTTGGGCAAGGTCGCTTGGATTCTTGCTGTCTTCAAACCACTGCAAGTAAAGCTTAAGTTTTGGCTCGGTGCCGCTTGGGCGCACCGTTACGCGGCGGCGCGAATCGCCAAGCTCAAATACAATCACATTACCTGTGATGCAATCAATCGTTGTGGTCGCACCAGTGGCAAGCTCGGTTGTTGTGAGGCTGCTGTAGTCGTGGATACGGCTTACGGGGTAGCCACCAAGCTCGGTCGGTGGATTGCTGCGCAGCTCCTGCATAATGCGCTGCATGTTCTTAAAGCCATCGGCGCCAGGGAATTGGGCGGTCGCTAAGTTTTCGACGTAAATGCCATGCTCGCTGTAGAGCTCAATCAGGCGGTCGTAGAGAGTTTTGCCGGCAGCCTTTAACTCGGCGGCATATTCAGCCAGGAGCAAGGCGCCAATTGCACCGTCTTTATCGCGGGCGTAGGTGCCCTTCAGGAGGCCGTAGCTCTCTTCGCCACCAATAATAAAGCGTTCTTGGGTGCCTTCGGTTTTTGAGAATGGTTTCGCCAATGTACTTAAAGCCAATCAGCATATTACCGTACACATTCACGCCGTATGCCTTGGCCAGAGCATCAAGCATATCGGTGGTGACGATAGTTTTGGCAATGTAATCGGTTGGGCGTAGGCGGCCTTTCGCCTGCTGCTGGGCCAGTACAAAGTCTGCTGCTAATACGGCCGATTGGTTACCATTAAGCATAATCGGTGTTTCACCCTGGCGTACCATCACACCAATGCGGTCAGCGTCTGGGTCATTTGTAATAGCGATATCAGCGCCACTAGCCATCATCTGCTCGACTGCCATGGTGTTAGCAGCGGCTTCTTCAGGGGTTTGGTTTACCGGTTGGGATAGTAGGGAAGTTGCCATCTGGCGGCATTTGCGCTTCGACACGCTCAACGTTTGTAAAGCCAGCTGCTTCAAGCACCTTTAGGGTGTTGGTTTGCCCAGCGCCATGCAGTGGCGAGTACACAATGTGAAGATCGCGCGCATCACCCTCTGCTTCAGCCAGTAGAGCAGCCAGGTACTTTTGATCCATCTCGCTGCCAAGCATGGTGATTTTACCGTCACGCACTGCTTCGTCAAAGTCCATTGCAATAACTTCGGTAATAGCAGCAGCTTCATCCAGAATACCTTGGTCGTGTGGCGGAACGATTTGGCCACCATCGCTCCAGTAGGCCTTAAAAGCCGTTATCGGTTGGTGGGTTGTGGCTGGCACTGATAACGATACCCGCAATAGCACCAAGCTCGCGCACGGCAAAGCTGAGTTCTGGCGTTGCACGGAAATCTTCAAACAAGTAGGTTTTAAAACCCGGCTGCCGCACAGACTTGGGCCGCAAAGCGACTTAGTTCTTTCGAGCTGAGGCGGGTGTCGTAAGCAATGGCAATGCCTTTTGTAGCAGCATCTGGGTCGGCCTTTTTGGCATACTGGCAGAGTGCTTGGGCGCTTTCACCAATCGTAATTTTATTAATACGGTTCGAGCCAACCCCGGTCATACCGCGCCGGCCACCAGTCCCAAAGGCAATCACGGTATAGAAGGCGTCCTCTAGTGCTTTGTAGTCACCTGCTTGGATCAGCGCAATCAGCTCATCCTTATGCAGAGCATACTTTGGCTCGGTCAGCCAGGCGTGAATATTTGCCAGCGCCTCATCCGACACTTTGCCGCGTAGATTATCTAGTAATTGAGTTTCCATCGATTGCATCCTCCTCTGTCTCTGACGTTATGCAAATAATGTTGTAGCTATAGTATACCATTTGCTAGCCAGCTTTCGCTAGGGTGTGGCACGCAAAAAATCCCTTATATGTAAGGGATAAGCATATGAATATTTATGATGGTACGCGAGAGAGGACTCGAACCTCCACGCCCGAAGGCACTAGCTCCTAAGGCTAGCGTGTCTACCAATTCCACCACTCGCGCGCGGTTTAATTGTACTTTGCAATAGTAGCATGCCCTCCCGTAAAGCGCAAGACCCTATAGCGGCGTATCGACAAAACGGTAGTGGTAAAAAACAGCGTGTGGTATGATGAGTAGTAAAGTTAGCAATAAGGAATATATCATGAGCAAAAATTTCGCAGTATTTGAATGAGCATTTGACTGGCGATGTTACCACGGCAGATGCGACCCGCTACACATATGCGACTGATGGTAGCATGCTTGCTGCGGTGCCGGATCTTGTGGTGTACCCAAGCGTAACAGATGATATACGTAAGCTGGCTCGGTTTACGTACCAACTTGCCCAAAAGGGGCCATATGCTGCCAATGAGCCCGCGGGGTAGTGGCCTTAACCAAACGGGGGCAGCTATTAGCGACGGTATTATCATCGATACACCCACGCATATGAACCGTGTGTTTGAGTTTGACCAAAAGCAGCGCTTGGTGCGCGTACAACCAGGGGCAACACTAGGGGCTATTAATGCTGCCTTACAACTACACGGCTTCCATATTCCGTACGAGGGTGTACCAGCCGCAGCGACTATCGGCGGTGCGATTGCTAGCAACACGCATACGCACCATGGCACCTATATTGGCGATAGTGTTGCAGAGCTCGAAGTTGTGCTCGCAAACGGTGATATTATGCAAACTAAGCGGCTTTCGCGGCGTGAGCTTAGCAGCAAAAAGGGATTGCAGACCATGGAAGGTGCTATTTACCGGGCTATTGATACGCTGCTGGATGATAGTCAATCAACTATCAAAACAATTGCAGCCAGTCGCGTACCAGCCAATGCTGGCTACCCAGGTATTGCCCAGGTACGCCGCCGTGGCATGTTTGATCTGACGCCACTGTTTATTGGTTCCCAGGGGACACTCGGTATTGTATCCGAGATGATCCTCGAGGCAGACTTATACAACGAAGACTTACTAACATTTGCCGTGCTGGTTGAATCGTATGATGACATGGTGCGCGTCATTAATACTATTCTGGAGCACCAACCAGAGTCACTGCATGTGGTGGATAGCCGTTTGGCTAAGCTGGCCTATAAAGCTGGCCGCCGCCATGCCGTGGTGGCTCCGCATATTGAGCGTGGCGACGCCTTTGCTGCCGTGCTCGTGGGGGCATTTGGTGATTTTAGTGAGCGTACACGCCAGCGCAAAGTTAAAAAGCTCTTTAAGGATATTGACCGCTATTCTGCTGACCGGATGGTTGCAGAAGATTTAGATGAAGCTCGTAAGCTACGTTCAATCGAAAATGATCTGTATGCTACGTGCCAGATTGCCCCAAAGGCAAGCCCAATCTCGCCACTATTTAGTGGAGTGTATATACCACCACGCCGGGTAACCGATTTTCTAGCAAGTATTCAGAAACTAACCCAACACTACCGGGTAGCGCTGCCGTTTACGGCTTCGGCAATTAGCTCGATTTATTCCTTCTGGCCGAGTTTGCCGGTGCGCAGCACGCAGGATAAGCAGGCGCTGTTTAAGCTTTACGATGCTTTTTCGGCCCTGGTTATTGCCCATGGCGGTAGTGTTACGGCCGGTGAAGCCGAAGGCCGGCTCAAGGCGCCGTTTGTCGTTAAAGAGGACGATGCTGGGACGCAGGCACTTTACCAAGCGATTCGCCAAATATTTGACCCACATGGCACACTTAATGCTGGTGTGAAGAATGGCTTTGAGCTGCGTGATGTTGCCAAATACCTCCGGCTGCCGAACGGTGCAGCAGGGCCGATTATACGCCCACAATAGTCTTTACAAAGATGGCAGCAGGGTGCTATAGTAGAGGCATGCACGAGTGGCGGAATTGGTAGACGCGCTAGCTTCAGGTGCTAGTGCCCGCAAGGGCGTGGAGGTTCAAGTCCTCTCTCGTGTACCAGATTTGGTATTATAATCAATAACTACTACTAAGGCCGCGAAGGCCTTTTTGTATAGAGGGGGATATATGGAAAAGGGTGGTGGAGCCACGTCACATACACAGCAGCGTAAGGAGCGCCGCAGTGAGAGCTCAGAGCTGAGTGATGAAATACTGGCGGTTGAGTCTATGGAGGTGGCAGCAGACGATAGCCCATCTACCCAGCCGGTGGCTACGGCACCAGCTGGTTCATCACGCGTTGATAGTCAACCGCGTGCAGCTAGTGCGAGTACATCACCTGACTCGACGCATCGCCATACTCAGCCGGCTCAGACGCCGCAGCCGCAACCGTCCACGCCAGCTGCTCCTACTGCCGCTACACAGTCAGACCACATCAAGGCACGGCTTGCGGACTGGTTTACCCGCGCCACACGGAGTACTGGCGGGGCGCTGGTGTGTACTGGTGCTCTATGGCTGTGCTATGCATGGCTGGCATGCAGTGCAGCTGCTACCAGTGTACTTGCCGTGCAGTACTGGCTCTATGGTGGTCAGCAGCTGCCCTATAACCCTGCAGTAGAATACGCCGTTGGTAGCGTATTGGCCGCTAGTATCGCTGTATGCCTGGTGGAATATATTGGCGCAAAGCGGGGTTTTACAGAAGAAGCCAAGGATCACACAACCCCGATGAACCATATAGGTATTGCAACCTACGCTGCTATAGGGGCAGTAGCTAGCGTGTGTATAGCTGCTAGGTTTGTCCATATAACACTACTGCCGCAGGTGGGTCATGATGTGGCCATTATTGCTGGTGCGGTTTGCTTGGGGCTACTCCTGCTTTGTGCAGCGGTGCGCTTGTGCCGTGCTCAGTTACGGGCCGCTCGGCTGGCACAGCTCATGCTGTGTGGTGGTGTGCTATTAGTGCTTGGTGGGGCTCTGTGTGGCCCTGTACATTACGGTGTAGTGAGTGCAAATGATCGCCGAACCGAGCAGTATCTTGTCTCTGCCCGCCAGGCAATTGAGCGATCTGTTGATTTGACCGGTAGCGTACCGGAGGACCTTGGGCACATCAAGCAGATTATACCACCGCAGCTGCAGGCTCAGCTTACCGCACAGGGTATTCGTTACCAGCGCTTGCCTAATGATGTACCAGTGCCAAGCCAGCAGGTTAGGCCAGTGGTTCCGCAAACCATCAGTGGCCGTATTATCAAATATCAGCTATGTGCCCGCTTTGACCACGCAACCAGTACGGTTGCCCATGCCACCCCGGCGCCATACCAGCCGTTTGCCGTTCATGCCAAGGGCCATCAGTGCTTCCGTCTTGGCGTCCGTATGGACTAGCCCGCATGGTATAATTATTCGCATGCAGTTTACGCCGCAGTCTGATACACGCAATGTCATGGATCAGTTTAAAGGCCAGGCGATGGCCGATATTATTGATCAACTTGATGCGAGTGGTAGCTCTCTCCATATCGCGCTCGAAAACACGGAGCGCGATTTTAATATGGGTACAATTGTGCGCACGGCCAATGCCTGTGGAGTGCGCCATGTACATATCATTGGCCGTCGCCAGTGGAATAAGCGTGGCGCTATGATGACAGATAAATATATGCACCTCCATTACTATACGAATATCGGTAGCTTCCTTGTGTATATGCAGCAGCTAGGGACGCCGTGTCGTTGCGGTCGATAATATTGCCGGCTCGCAGCCGCTAGGCCAGTACCAGCTCCCGGAGCATACTTGCCTCGTATTTGGCCAGGAAGGGCCTGGCATCTCAACTGAGCTTGCGCAAGCAGCCGAGGCGATTGTGGCAATTGAGCAGTTTGGCTCCACGCGCTCATTGAATGTAGGCGTTGCTGCTGGAATTGCCATGTACGCATGGCTGCAGCAGCATCGATTGCGAGCGGGCAGGGGCTCGATAGAAGACGGTGTTTTATTTAAGCTAAATTTAAGTGTTTTAACAGATTAATCCAAGAATATACCGTATGTTGACGATATGTCAACATATTTTTTTGCCGTATCGTATCTGTTAAGCACTAGCTTTACCACATTTTTTTACATCACTTTAAGGGATTTTAAAGATAAACCCTATTGACTTTATGTAACAAATGTAGTTTAATGAAAAACATCAATAAATAAAAAGCGAGGTCTGTATGAATACGTTACTCAACAAGTTTCGTCATATAAAGTCAAGCAAACGTGCAATTGGTGGCTTGTTTGTTTTGGCTGTTATGGCACTTGGTTTTGGTAGCCTATATATAGGTCAACAAAACCAAGCAAATGCGGCTGGCGACTGTTCGGCCAATTCAATCGTACGGTGCGGTGTAGGTCACTACGGTGATATTACTCGTGTCTACGATGAAAACCACCAAGGCGATTTACGCGCCATTTACGATCACTACTGGATTAAGCGCGAAGTAGCCGCCGGCGACCGTGTTGTTCAGGGTGTTACTAACAACCGCGGTGAAGTTATCGCTGAGGGTCGTGTTGTTGCTCGTAACGCATCAAGCATCGGCCGCCAAAAGCAAGCTGCAAGCCGCCAAATTAGCATTGCTGGTAAAACCTACTACGAAACTACCCACGTTGGTGGTGCAGCATTCCGCCAGGGTATTAGCGAGCTAGGCGCTATCGTTGTGCTCGATGCTAATGGCAGCTTTTAAGTACGCAGTTATGAACGTTTGTGGTAACCCTATCTTTAGCCCAGAGCCTGTTCGTAACACGCCACCAAAGCCACCAGTTACCCCACCGGCACCACAGCCTAAGAAGCAATCAGTTGCTCGTTGTGATGCACTCAGTGTTCAGGCAATTGATCGAACTAAGTTCCAGTTTGTTGCTAGCCACTATGTAGAGAACGCAACTATCAGCAAGGTTACCTTTGTTGTACGCGACGCTCAGGGTAAGGAGATTAAGCGCGAAGAGTCAACCAGCAACAAGTTTGAGTTCACCCAGACAGCTGCTGGCAAGTACACTGTAGAAGCTATCTTGACTGCTAAGATTGATGGCAAAGAACAAGAAATTACCGCTGCTAACTGTAAGAAGCAATTCGAAGTTGTAGAAGAAGGTAAGGCTAAAGTTTGTGAAATCAGCACCAAGACTTGGAAGGAAGTAACCAAGAAGGAAGCTGAAGACACAAAGAAGTATTCTACAAAGCAGGAAGACTGCGAAGAGAAGAAGGTACGGGTTTGTGAAATCAGCACCAAGACTTGGGGCAAGGAAGTAACTGAGCAGGAAGCACAGGATAAGAGCAAGTACTCTACCAACGAAGCTGACTGTAAACAGGCTCCAGTATCACAAGGCGCACTGCCAACAACTGGTCCTGCCGGCATCATCGGTGGCACCGTTGGTCTAGCAGCTATCGGTCTTGCAGGTTACTACTACTACACAAGTCGCCGTAACGGCTAGTAAGTAGTTCACCTACCGAAATTGAACAGAAGAACCTACTCTTTATGGGTAGGTTCTTTGTTATGGTGAACACTGTATGTTGGTGCAAACTTGTAATTACACACAAGCAGTGTAATAATATGGTTATGACAAAGCTATCGACCCAAAGTTACAAAGGTTCCCGCGATTACTACCCAGAAGATAAACGGATCCAGAATTATATTTTTAGCAAGTGGCATACCGTCGCGCAGCGTCATGGCTATATGGAATATGGCGCACCGCTGCTTGAGCCGATCGAAGTATATACAGCAAAGAGTGGCCAGGAACTTGCTGGCGAGCAGACCTATCTTTTTACTGACCGTGGTGGCCGCGAAGTAGCAATTCGGCCAGAGATGACCCCAACGATTAGCCGTATGGTGGCAGCCCGTCGCCAAGAGCTTAGTTACCCCGCACGGTTATACTCCATTGCTAATTTTATGCGCTACGAGCGCCCGCAGCGTGGCCGGGAACGGGAATTTTGGCAGTTTAACGCTGATTTGTTTGGTGTACAGGGCGTGGTAGCTGATGCCGAGATCATTACACTTGCCTATGATTCAGTTAAAATCTTTGGGGCGCAGAATGATGACTTTGTGATTAAAATTAATCACCGGGGTTTGATCGATACTATTATGCGTGGCTATCTGGGGTTGACGCGTGAGTATGCCCAGCGCATGATTAAATTGCTTGACCGTAAGAACAAGATCCCAGCAGATAGCTTTAGGGAGCAAGCGAACGATATTTTGGCTGGTGCTGGCGTATCGGGTCACGCCAAAAAGCTTGAACGAATCCTGCAGGCGCGTAAGATAGCAGATTTGCCAAGCAGCGTACGCGAGCATTTTTCGGCCCACGAGCTACAGGAACTATTCAAGCAACTGCATGCAGCCGGGGTTAGTAACGCACAGTTTGATATGACGCTGATGCGCGGGCTAGATTACTACACTGGGGTTGTGTTTGAGGTGATGGACAACGCGCCAGAAAATAATCGCTCTATGTTTGGTGGTGGGCGCTATGATGGCTTGGTTGGGCTGTTTGGTGTAGAACCGGTGGCAACGGTCGGTATGGCGCCGGGCCTAAGCCCAATGCAGTTGTTCCTAGAAACCCATGGCTTACTACCAGAGTTGCCACCGACGATTGATATGAGTGTGCTGGTGCTGACGCGTGAGGCGTTGCCGGGTGCGCTGGCGCTAGCGCGGCAACTACGTGAGGAAGGCGTACGCGTGGAGGTAGATATCACCTGCCGTAAACTTGATAAGCAACTAAAGGCTGCCCTCAAGAAAAAGACGCCGTATATTATTTTTGTTGGTGAGGATGAAATTAAGCAGGGCCAGTATACACTTAAAAATACTGCTACAGAGCACGAAGAGCGCGTCAGTATTGAGCGGATTATTGCGACTGTGCGTGATCGCCGCCACCAGCAGGCTGCAACTGATGAGCTGGATGAGCTAATGATGCTCGACTAGCGGCCAATGTTGGCACTGCTAGCTGGCTTTGCTATAATAGGGTACTATATGAAGACATCCGTAAAACACGTATCAGATACTAACGTTGAGCTGACGATTCAGCTTGATAAAACCGAGCTAAAGGAAGCCGAGCAGGTTGCGCTGGTGCGCCTGGCCCGCGATATGAAAGTAGCTGGGTTCCGCAAAGGGAAAGTGCCAGCTAGCGTTGCTGCTAAGCACGTTGACCCTAACCAGCTTGCCGAACAAACACTTGAGCGCGCACTATCCAAAGCAGTTGCCGATGCCTTTACGAAGGAGGGCTTGCAAGCACTTGATAGGCCCGAGGTAGAGGTTAAAAAGTTTGTGCCTGGTAGTGAACTAGAGTTTGTTGCGACGTGTGATGTACTCCCGCCAGTCACGTTGGGTGACTACAAAACACTCACGAGCAAGCCAGAAGCCGTCAAAGTAACGGCAAGCGAAGTGAATGAGGTTATCGACCGGATCCGATCCGCCTACGCCACTAAGAATGAGGTGAAGCGGGCCGCTAAAAAGGGTGATGAGGTTGTGATTGATTTTGTCGGCACCAAGGACGGCGTTGCGTTTGATGGTGGTGCAAGCAAGGATTATGCACTTACGCTTGGTAGTAATACGTTTATTCCTGGCTTTGAAGATGGTGTGATTGGCAAAAAAACCAGGGTGAAGAATTCACGATTGACGTTACCTTCCCTAAGGATTACCACGCCGCAGAACTAAAGGGCGCGCCAGTGCAGTTTGCCGTCACGCTTAAGAAGGTGAACGAAGTGGCTGAGCCAGAGCTGAACGATGAGTTGGCAGCAAAAAGCTGGGCCGTTTAAAACCGTTGCTGAGCTCAAAGCTGATATTAAAAAAAGGAAATTACTGCCCAAAAGCAGCGCGAAGCCAGCGAAAAAACATAAGGATGCCTTGGTGAGCGAGCTGGTTGAAAAGTCTACCGTACCGGTGCCAGCAGTGCTACTAAAGGACCAGATTGCATCGATTGAGCGTGACCTTACGCAAAATTTGATGTACCGCGGCTTGACGCTAGATAGCTACCTGGCGCAGCAGGGCTTTAAGGATAAGGCAGACTGGATAAAGCGCGAAGCTACTCCAGCAGCCGAAAAGCGCGTGAAGGCTGGCCTTGTACTGGCAGAGCTCAGCAAGCAAGAGAAGATCGAAGCCTCGCAAGAGGAGCTGCTTGAACGTATGAATGCATTGGGCAGCCAATACCCGAACGAAGAACTCCGCAAGCAACTAAAGACACCAGAAGCGCAGCGTGATGTCGCAAACCGCTTGCTTACAGATAAGACGGTTGAGCGACTGGTAGAACTCAACACCAAATAGCCGAGCTAAGCTGATGGATAATTAGCACTCACTTGCACTGAGTGCTAATTTTATTTATAATAGGCAGTATGCAAAAACCATATGATTTGATTGTGCCAACAGTGGTAGAAAAGACTCACGATGGTGAGCGAGCCTTTGATATCTATAGCCGGCTACTGAATGAGCGCGTGATTTTCCTTGGCGAAGATGTGAACCAGCACACCGCCAATCTTGTTGTGGCGCAGCTGCTGCATCTTGCCCACCTCGACCCAGAGCAAGATATTAAGCTCTATATTAATAGCCCGGGCGGTAGTGTGTACGATGGCCTCGCGATTTACGATACCATGCAATATATTAAACCAGATGTTCAGACGATTGGCATCGGCTTGCAGGCTAGTATGGGGGCATTTTTGCTGAGTAGCGGTGCCAAAGGCAAGCGTGTAGCACTGCCGAATAGCCGTATTATGATCCACCAACCAAGTAGCGGCACCCAGGGTAAGGTAACAGACCAAGAAATTACCCTACGCGAAAGCATTTATCTTAAAAAGCGCCTGAACGAAATACTGGCCAAGAACACCGGCCAGACTGTGCGTAAGGTAGAAAAGGATGCCGAGCGTGACTACTGGATGAGCGCCACCGAAGCTAAGCAATACGGGCTTATCGACCAGGTTGTTGCGTCGTAGGTGCAGGCTGCCCACATGGCTACTATAGGAAGACTATAAAAGACCGCGCACCCTCCTTTCGGTGCGCGGGGGTAGTTAGGTGAATAATCGGCGTGCCGTCGCTACTAACTTGCGACGAGAAGTGGTTATGAGGTATTCCTCTACGTCCGGCCAAACCGGTATGTAGGGGAGGTTGGTTTGGGCGATCAAATCGCTCAAACGCCTAATCCTCTTTCCTCTTCTTTTTCTCTGCAATGTCAAAGCGGCGGGCAGATTGCCCATATCATACTCCTCCAAACTTAGGGGAGGAGTTGATGGGCCAGACGGCTCAATAATAAGGCATGTTTGAATGCCTTCTGGCAAAATGCCGATATTGAGCCCTCGCACGACGTGGATATCTGGCTCCTCATCGTAATCGAAGAGCATTAGATTATCACGCGGTGCCACCGGCAAGAAATTTTTGCCGTGCAACGGCGCGCCAGAGTGCCACTTCGGGCACCGTGGCGAGCCGTATCTCTGGGTGGAACTGCAAAAGTCCTCCCAGAGATACTTTTTGTACTTCCCGGGTGATTTTATCCGGGAGAGAGTTAAAAAGCCAATCTATAATAATCACCTTCCAAGGTACGCCAGGCCGGGTTGCCTGGGAATTATATTGTAACATACTGTTGCTCATACGCCCACTGATGATACCGTAGTAGCGCGGGTAGCGTAGCTATGGTATAGTATATGTATATTACTACATAATAATGGGGGAGAAGGTATAGTGCAATGAATCGATTCCATACACAACCTGGGGGTATTGTTGCAAAACTAATAGGAATCTGTGTGGTGCTCCTGGTGATTGCGGGGGCGGTGGTGATTGGCTATATGATCCTGGGGCGGCAGGGTTGGCAGCATCATAAACAACCAGCCAAGCCACCGGCCACCAGGCTGCGGTGGCTACCCAAAAGGAACTCTGTGCTCAGCATGAAAAGCTCTGCGTACACTACCCCAGCAACTGGCAGGCCAAGGCTGGCCAGGCCACCGGTGGCGATGGCAAGCAGTACGATACTATGGTGCTCGAGAGCCCTAATAAGCAGGTAAAGCTAAGCTTTAACGGTGGTATTATGGGGCTTGGTGGTGGCCCGTGCGAGCCAAACACATACCAAGACGTAACCGTGCTGAAGGCCGAGCCAACCAAGATTACTACTAAGCCAAGTGACCAGCGCAGTGCGGATAAGCTATACGCCGTAGCTATGATTGATAACAATGACGCCGATGGCCACAAGACTGAGCGCACCAACCTGAGGCTTATGCTAACCGGCAGCCGAGACGCGATTAAAACTGGCGAGCATAAGGATGGCTGTGCGTTCCGCTACGCTCGCTTCTTTGAAAGCCGTAATGACCAAGCAGTGCTAGGCTTTACTAACGGCACTATTATGATTGGCCAGGGCGAGCAAGCAAGCAGCACAACCCAAGGATACCCGAACTTTGCTTCGGAAGAAGCTGCCAAGAAGGCCTTTAGCAGCGGTGACTACCAGCAGGCTATGGCAATTTTGGCTAGTGCCCACTATAAATAAAGTGCTATACTAAGGGGAATGAGTTTTCATCTAGAGGCCCCGTACCAACCAACCGGCGACCAGCCTCAAGCAATTGAGCAATTGGTTGCCGGTTTGCGTATGGGTCAGCGCGAGCAAACCTTGCTTGGTGTCACGGGCAGCGGCAAGACATTTACCATGGCAAACATCATTGCTCAGCAGCAGGTGCCAACGCTTATACTGGCGCATAATAAAACCCTAGCCGCACAGCTCTATAGCGAGTTTACGCAGTTCTTCCCACGTAACGAAGTCCACTATTTTGTGAGCTATTTTGACTACTACCAGCCAGAAGCCTATATTGCAAGCAGCGATACCTACATAGAAAAGGACTCAAAGATTAACGAAGAGATTGACCGCCTGCGCCACGCTGCTACAACGGCGCTCCTCACTCGGCGTGATACGATCATCGTCGCTAGCGTGAGCTGTATCTATGGTATCGGTTCGCCAGATACCTATGCCGATATGTCAATGGTGCTGAGCCGTGGCCAGCGCCGCCAGCAGGCCAAATTTGTGCGCCAGTTAACAGATATTCAGTATAAGCGTAATGATGTTGACTTTGCACGCGGTACCTTTCGGGTAAAGGGCGATGTGGTGGATGTTTTCCCGGCCGGTATGGACACTGCCTACCGGATTGAATTCTTTGGTGATGAAATTGACCGCCTGACACAACTGGATCCACTGACTGGTGAAATTTTAGCTGAGCCGAGCCAGCTGACTATCTTTCCAAGTAGCCACTATGCTACCCCGCGCGAGCGCATTCTGCATGCTATAGAGGGCATCCGGTCCGAATACGAGGAGCGTGTCGCGTGGTTTGAGCGTAATAACAAGCTACTTGAAGCCCAACGCCTTGCCCAGCGCACGCAGTATGATTTAGAAATGCTCCAGGAGACGGGCTTTGTGAAGGGGATCGAAAACTATAGCCGCTACCTTAGTAACCGCGAACCTGGTGAGCAGCCGGCCACGCTGATCGACTACTTCCCGGATGATTGGCTGCTGATGGTGGATGAATCGCATATGACACTGCCGCAGGTGCGGGGTATGTATAATGGCGACCGTGCCCGCAAGGAGATATTGGTAGAGCATGGCTTTCGTTTGCCAAGCGCACTGGATAATCGACCATTGAGGTTCGAGGAGTTTGACGCTCATATCAACCAAGCAATCTACATTTCGGCGACACCTGGTGAATATGAACTCAGCCATAGCCCAGCCCCGGCCCAGCAAGTCATCCGCCCGACTGGCTTACTTGACCCGCTGATTGAAGTGCGTTCAACTGACGGGCAGGTTGATGATCTGCTGGTTGAGGTGCGCGATCGTATCAGCCAGCAGCAGCGAGTGCTCGTTACAACACTAACCAAGCGTATGGCCGAAGATCTGACCACCTATTTGCAGGATGTTGGTATAAAAAACGGCTTATATTCATAGCGAGATAGACACGCTTGAGCGCGGTGATATTCTGCGCGATTTGCGGGCTGGTGTTTACGATGTGCTGGTGGGGATTAACCTGCTGCGTGAAGGCTTGGATCTGCCCGAAGTCAGCTTAGTAGCGATTATGGATGCCGATAAAGGAAGGCTTTTTTTGCGCAGCGAAAGCGCCCTGGTGCAGACAATTGGCCGCGCTGCCCGGCACGTGGATGGCCGTGTGATTATGTATGGCGATACGATAACTGGCAGCATGCGCCGTGCCATTGATGAGACAGAGCGACGCCGCGGTATTCAGCAGGCCTATAATACAGCGCATAATATTACGCCACGTGGGGTTCGTAAGGCAATTGATGATGGCTTGCGGGCAATTATTCCACAAAAAGAAGCAGCCAAGCCAAAGCTCGATCTTGCCAAAATACCAAAGGATGAATACGAAGGGCTGATTCGTGATCTCACCAGTCAAATGGACCTTGCAAGCGCTAACTTAGAGTTCGAAAAGGCGGCTGAGCTACGCGACACCATCGCCGAAATACGTGCAAAGCAGTAGCGGTTTATGCTACACTAGCTGTATTATGGATAATCAACCCTACATGCAACCGGGCGGCTACCAATCTACGCCGCCAGCGCCGCCGGCTCCAACGCGGCCGCCGCGCCCACCCAAGAAAAAACCATCACTCAAGGCGGTGCTGATTGGCTGTATGGTGGCAGCTGCTGTCATCACAATCGGCTGCCTGATTGCGTGGTTCGTGCTTGAGCAGCGGGCGTCATCGGACGATGGCAAAGTATCGGCTGAGCAAGCGGCGCTTTTAGCACCACATAATAGCGGGCCACATGCCGTTGCAATTACCTCAACACTCGGTGTGACCATACCGTTTAATGGCCATGAGCTGGCGGGTTTTGGCCTGGCTGATGGTACAACCTACGCCGGTGGTGACCTGCGTGAGCCACGCGCCTATAGCGTGATGCGTATTCGCCCTGTTGGCACAAGTGAGGCAGTGCGTAATCAGCTGAGTTTGCCCTCGCCCGAGCTCCGCGTAACGACGAGTTTAGCTAGTGAATACTGGCAGAAAATCCAGAATGATAACGATATGAAGGGTCTTGCCAAGGCCGATATCCTTATTCGTCAGACGATTAACCAGCGCCGGAAGGATAATGATAAGATTGCTGTATCGGATGTAGAAAGCCGCACTATTAATAAAGTCCAGTACCGCAAGGTAAGCTTTACCGATACCAACGAAACCCATAATTTAAAGACGACGGCGCGCGAGGACTGCTACGTGACCGTGCAGAATGATCGCCCCTACGTTGCGTGTATCCATGGGATTCGTACTAGTAACTTTGCTGTAGCTGGGCAGCTTGAGGCGGTGTTGGGTGGTATTGGCTACCAGCAGCCACAAAAGAGTGCCTTTAGGGCTGGTGATATCACCGGTGATGAAATGCTGAGCTCGAAGGGTGACGCCGAAGTTTCGCCAGACGATACCAAAAAGACCGAGCAGGACGCGGCAAAAACCAAGCAGCAGGCCAAGACGGCTCGCACTAATGCCGCCGCAAGTAGCCGCCAAGCTATGGAGCAGATTGCCCAGCCAGTCACACGCACGCGCGATTTTGCCGCACTTGCCAAAACCATGCCGAGTGTTGTGCGGTTTGCGACTATCTACTGCGCCAATATTAAACTCAATCTACCAAACCGCCAGACGGGCACCACGCTGACCGGCGCCTGTGATGACCGGGGTGGGAGTGCGTTTTATGTTTCGAACGATGGCTTGCTCGCAACAGCCGCCTCGAACACAACTATCAAAGCCGCGCGATGCAATCACGGCATATATTACCAAGGCCGAGAACTCATCCCAAGCCCAGAGCCGCCTGCGCCGTGTGCTGGACTATATGGTAGAGGCCCAGTATATTACTCGCACCGATGCCGATGATATTACAAGTGGTGTACAGTCTGGTGATGCCAGTAAGATCGATAAAGTCCACGCGCTCAGCAGTAAGCTGAACCCAGATAACATTACCGTCGAAAAGGAGTCCTATGCGTACGCGGTGCAGCTAGGGGATAAGCCAATCGTGATTAATCGTACTGGCGATGGAGCCATGAAATTTGCCTATTCTGATACTGTTGTCGCAGCTAAAAAGCGTCATAGTGCCCTGAGCCTTGATAAGACGCAGCAAGATATTTACGGCGGCGCAACTGATATCGAGGACGTGGCACTGATAGCGCTTGATAAGCCAACTGGCCAGCCAGCTCTGCCTGTCTCTGCTGCGACCGTCACCAAGGATAGCGAACTGCTGATGGCTGGCTTGCCGCAATACGCAGGCACTGGTGTGAATGGTGGGCAACTGAGCGTGGCGCCACTCTACCGGCTTGGTAAGGTCCAGTCCGTGGCTGATGGTAAAGGTTCGCTTAAGATCGCTGCCGTAGCGATGCCATCGCATAATGGCCTCACCGGTGCGCCCGTTGTGAATCAATCAGGCGGTGTGGTTGGTATGGGAACCTATAATACCTTGCAGTGCCCGGATAAATCGTGCTTTGCTGGTGCGGCTATTTATAGTGCTAATGGTATTCTGAGTCTTGCAAAGGACCGTAATATTACCCTCAGTACTAAGAGCACGGTCCGTGAAACCTGGAGCAAGGCAGTTGATGAGCTCATTGCGGGTAACTACCGTGCTGCCGAGGGCCTGTTCCAGCGCAGCCAAGCGCTTGATCGTTTTAACATCTATGCACCCGGTTTTGCCGAGTACGCTAAGAAGATGATGGGGAGCGAACGTGATACATCAACGGTGAATACTATCTTGCAAGTGCTGATGATCGTTGTGATTGTAAGCCTGGTAGCGATCGTCCTGCTAGCGATTTGGCTACTAGCGACCAAGCTATTTGCGCGCCCAGCTCGGCCCGCGCACTATAGTGATAGTACGGCTGCAACCCAATATAATAACGACCCAAGTGTGTGGAGGGCGCCAGCTCAGCCACAGTACGGGCAACCTGGGCAGTCTGTGCCACCAGCTGGTAGTGCAGATTACTATGGGTCAACACAGCCAAACCAATCCCAGCCAGGGCAGTATGCTGGCCCGTACCAGCCGAGCCCAGCGCCGTATACTTATGGTGGCTATGACCAGCCGGAGCAGGTAAGCTCGCAGCCGCCAGCTTATCCCCCAGGGTCAGCAGCATCAGGGTACCGCCGCCACCTGGCTATTCGCAGCAACCGCCTACTAGCCAGCCGCCAGATTACCGCCAGTAGCGGAGCCAGTATGAAAGAAACCCCCGCGTATATGCGGGGGTTGTTGACTATGGGGACGAGCAGGGGGTCAAAGTCCCTGCTGAGTGCCGCGGTGGCACCGCGACTGTCTTCTAGGAAGACTGTCGCTGGCGTATTGCCGCTGGTCGTGAATTCCACTAACGGATATTGCTGTGGTGTCACCTCCTCGATGAACTCGATTTTGGAGTTTTGCAACTCTGGGTTGTCGTAACTCGGGTAGGTTTCTACCCGGACTATGATTTTGCCAAAGGATCCTTCCTTCGGCATGAGTACAAAACTGTGGCGACTTTCGTCGCCCGTGCAGGCAGTCTTTGCCTGCACAAAGGCCGTGCCAGCGTTATCCGGCAGCATGGCGCTGCCTGGTAGCACCGGCCGGCCAGAGCCGTCGCGCTGGACGGCTGGCTTATCGGTCGTATCCAGCGCCACCACCCTGTTTGGTGGTGTTGATAACCGGGGCTGGGCCCGGTTGCGCGGCACAACCGGTCAATATAGCAGCCATAACGATAGAATAACACTTTCGAGAAAACATAACGTCCCCTTTCCAAAGAACAAACAACAGGCCCAGTGCCTGTAGTCTACTATTGTTATACCAATACATAATAAATCCGTCAAGAGCAGTTCACAACCCCTGTCAAATACGCTACAATAATGATATGACAAAAATAACAACTGATGAGGTGCAGCACTTAGCCCGCCTTAGTAGCATAGAGCTAACAGAGACTGAGACGCAGGCGCTGACGAATGATTTAGAGCAGATTTTAGGCTTAGTTGCCCAGCTTGATGATCTGGATACTGAGGGCGTTGAGCCAACCTACCAGGTCACTGGCCGCCAGAATGTGTGGCGTCAGGACGTAGTGGCAGAGAGCGGTGTGAGCCGTCAGCAACTGCTGGAGCTATCCGAAGGTGGCCAGCAAAACCATAGCATAAAGGTACCAAAAGTATTATGACGATTGCAGATTATCAACAGGCTTTGCAGAGCCAGTCCGCTGTGGAGGTTGTGCAAGCAGCCCTTCAGAAGGCTCAGGAGACAGCCGATTATAATGTATTTATTACTATGATGGCCGAGCGCGCCCTAGAGCGAGCAGCGGCAGTTGACCGTGGCGAGATTACCGGCCGGCTAGCTGGTGTTCCCTTCGCTGTGAAGGATAACTTTGCGGTTGATGGTGCGCCCACCACGGCAGCCAGCCAGTTTTTAGCCACGTTTCATTCGCCCATCCAGGCTACAGCGGTTGAGCGGCTGGAGGCAGAAGGTGCAATTTGTATTGGTAAGGTGAATCTTGACGCCTTTGCCCACGGTGGTAGTACCGAGAATTCTGCCTTTGGCCCAACTAAAAACGCCGTTGATGCAACGCGTGTGGCTGGGGGTAGCAGCGGTGGCTCAGCCGTGGCCGTTGCGCTTGATATTGTGCCGTTTGCTCTTGGTACTGATACCGGTGGCTCAATTCGCCAGCCAGCCAGCTTTAACGGTGTGGTTGGGTTTAAGCCAACCTACGGTGCCGTCAGTCGCTACGGTGTGGTAGCTATGGCAAGCGGTACTGATTGTATTGGTGTGTTAAGCCAGTCAGTGAGCGATAGCGAGCTTGTGATGAGTATTATGGCAGGCCAGGACGCAAAAGATAGCGTGACGCACGATGACTACTTTGCACCGCAGGCGAAACCAAACGGCAAAAAGCTTGCCATCATTACCGATTGCATGGGGGATGGTGTCGAGGCTGGCGTGAAAGCGTCTATTAACCAAGCGATTGATGACCTGCGCCAGGCAGGCTATAGTGTTGATGAAGTCAGCATGAAGATGATGCCCTATGCGCTGGCAATTTACTATATCGTGGTACCGGCAGAAATTAGCAGTAACCTTGCACGCTATGATGGTGTGCGCTACGGGGCGCGGGCCGAGGCCAAGAGCCTAGCAGAGCTCTATAGCGCTAGCCGGGCACAGGGCTTTATGCCAGAAAACAAGCGCCGTATTATGATTGGTAGTTACGTGCTTTCAAGTGGTTATTTCGATGCCTATTACCAAAAGGCACAGCAGGCTCGCACGCTACTGATCCGCGAGTACGACGAGCTATTTACAACTTACGACGCCTTGCTTGCACCGGTGGCACCACGCCCAGCCTTTGCGCTTGGCAGCCATACGAGCGACCCTGTCACCATGTACCTAGAAGATACCATGACTGTCCCAGCTAGCCTAGCAGGGCTCCCGGCGGTGAGTGTGCCAGTTGCGCCAGCTGATGGTTTGCCAGTGGGGCTGCAAATTATTGGTGCTCAGCAGGCTGATGCACATGTGCTGGCCCTTGCGCGCCAGGTAGAGGAGTTTGGCCGTGGGTAGTACTGTTGTGATTATACTATTTGCAACGCTGCTGGTTGCGACTGGTGTCCTGATGCTGTGGTGGATGGGGCAGACTGGTGGCCGCCAGCTCAACGTAGAGCGTTACCGCAGCCAGTGGCTCGAAATCGAGGGCTCACTATCGCAAAAGCAGCCAGCCAGCTACCAAATGGCGATTCTGAATGCCGATAAACTGCTGGACCGCGCCCTACGTGAGCGTGGCTATAGGGGTAATACTATGGGCGAGCGGCTCAAAACTGCCGGTAGTGCTTTTGGTAATATCAATGCTGTGTGGGCAGCCCATAAGTTGCGCAACCGGATCGCACACGAAACTGACGTGAATATTACCTATACCACCGCACGCCGCGCCTTGGCAACCTTTAAGCAGGCCCTGAAAGACCTAGGAGCAATTTAGCAATGAGCGTATACGATAATTACGAAATGACAATTGGCATTGAATGCCATGTGCAGTTAGCAACCAAAACCAAGCTATTTAGCGCGGCCGATAATGACTCACGCTTTGCCGAGCCGAATAGCAATGTAAGCCCAATTGATTATGGTTTACCGGGCATGCTGCCAGTGCTTAATCATCATGCGGTGGAGCTTGCTGTTAAAGCTGGCAAGGCGCTTGGGAGTACCATTAATCTGGTGAGCAGCTTTGACCGTAAGCATTACTTCTACCCGGATCTACCGAAAGGCTACCAAACCACACAGATGTATCATCCTATTATCGGCCCTGGTGTTGTGGAAGCGCCACTCGATGATGGCAGTGTAGTAGCGGTGCGTATTCATCACGCCCATATGGAGGAGGATGCTGGTAAGCTAACGCACCACGGCGACTATAGCCTGGTGGATCTTAACCGCGCCGGTACGCCGCTGATCGAAATCGTGTCGGAACCAGATATTCATAGCGCTGCCCAAGCCCGGGCGTATGCGGTTGAGCTATATCGCCGTATGACCTACGCCGGCGTGACTCATGGTGATTTGTACCACGGTAACATGCGCTTTGATGTGAATATTAGCGTTGCCAAAAAGGGCGCGCAAGGCCTCGGTAAGCGTACCGAGATTAAAAATCTCAACTCCTTCCGCAGTGTAGAGCGGGCGGCCGAGTATGAATTCCGACGCCAAGTTGATTTGCTTGAGGCTGGCCAGGCAGTGGTGCAAGAAACTCGTGGCTGGAATGATGACACCCAAACCACCACTAGCCAGCGCAGCAAGGAAGACGCCCAGGATTACCGCTATATGCCAGACCCAGATATTCCACCAATTGTCCTGACGGATGACGATGTCGCGCGCATTCAGGCCGACATGCCAGAGTTGCCTGCCTATTACCGCACCAAATGGGCCGGGCTCGGGCTGGACCGCTCGGTTGTGAATGCCTTGCTTGATACGCAGGCTTACGCTCAAGCGGTAGCTGGCGTACAGGACGCAGCTGGTGATACGGCGGCAACGCGGGTTGCTCACTGGTTTGCGAGTGCCACGGCAGGTGATAGTCAGCATGGTACCGTGCCAGGTGTGGATGATCTTGCCACGCTTGCTGGTATGGCAGCCAAGAGTGAGATTAGTAGCACGAGTGCCAAGGAGCTCTTCCATGAGCTGCTGGCTGGTGCGCATGACCCTCGTGCTTTGGCGGAGCAGAAGAATCTGCTGCAGGTGAGTGATGAATCGGCAGTTGCGGCAGTAGTGGATGATGTGCTAGCAGACCCCGCCAGCGCAAGCTCGATTGCAGATATCGTAGCGGGTAAAGAAAAAGCGATTGGCTACCTTGTAGGGCAGGTGATGAAACGCTCCCAGGGCAAGGCCAACCCAGCTATGGCACAAAAAATTATTCGCCAAAAAATACTATAAGGAAGGCCTGAGTCATGACGACAATGAAACCATGGCCACAGACAGACGTGCCAGTTACGACTAAGGTTGGCTGGCGGCACTTGGTGCGCAAGACCTTTATGGCCCCAGATGGGAGTACGCAGTTATACGATATTAAAGATCCGCTTGGCTCGCAGACAGTGGCAGTGATTGCCATTACGCACGATAACCAGGTGGTGATTGCTGAGCAGTTTCGCCCTGGGCTGGAGCTTGTTATGCAGGAGCTACCCGGTGGTGGAGTGGAGCCGGGTGAGGATCTTGAAGCAAGCGCTCGCCGCGAACTACGCGAAGAGACCGGCTATCAACCGGGTACGATGCGCTACCTTGGCCACACCTGGATGGATGCCTACACCAATACTAAAAGCCACTATTTTTTGGCAACAGATTGCCGCCGCGTCGCGCAACCAGCGCCAGATGACGGCGAGTTTGTGAACGTACGCTGTATCCCTATTGCCGATATGATCAGTAACTGTAAGCAAGGTCGCATGACTGACCCGGGCGCGATTGTACTTGCCTACGATGCCTTGCAAGAATTAATGCGAAAGGAGTAATTATGAAACAACCAACTAAAGCTATTATTTGTGCGGCAGGGCTCGGTACGCGCTTTTTGCCCCAGACCAAAGCCATGCCAAAAGAGATGCTGCCAATTATCGACCGGCCGGTGATTCAGCTGATTGTTGAAGAAGCTGTGGCAGCTGGTGTGACCGAGATTATTATTGTAACCGGTAGTACAAAGCGTACGATTGAGGATCATTTTGACAGGAGCGATGAGCTTGAGGCAGAGCTGCGCGAAAAGGGCAAGCACGATAAGGCTGATCAAATTAAAAAGATTGCCGAGATGGCTAATTTTGTATACGTACGCCAGAAGGGCTCGCCAAAGGGTAATGCTCGCCCAGTGCTGAACGCTCGCCATTTGATTGACGATGATGAGCCGTTCTTTGTTTTTCTTCGCCGATGATTTCTTCCGGAGTCAGACACCACGGGCTGTGCAGCTTTTTGCAGGCACACCAGGCGACTGGTAAATCAGTGATTTCGCTGATAGAGGTTGATAGGCGTGATGCTGATAAATACGGTATGGCGGCGATTGAGCACCAGGGTATGAATGATACCTACAAGCTGACGCAGTTGGTAGAAAAGCCAGGCCAAGCGGATGCCCCAAGCAACCTTGCGAGCGTTGGTGGCTATTTGCTCACACCAGATATTTTGCCAATTATTGCTCAGGAAAAGGTTGATAAAAAACGGCGAAATTACGCTGGCCGATAGCATTAACGAGCTGGCCCAGGCAGATGCAGTTTACGGCAAAAATTATTGATGGTGTTTGGCATGATACCGGTGACCAGCTAAAGTATATTAAGGCGGTGCTAGACGTGGCGCTTTCGAGCAGCGAATATGGCAATGATCTGCGCCAGTACCCTAACGGAGCGGCTTGGGTAGGTAGCGTGGATAGTGCGGCGTGGTTTGTATTTGGGGTGCTCTGTGTGCTACTGGTGCTGGCTCTAGCTGCCTGCATAGCGTTAGTGATTGTTCTGCGTAAGCTTAACCGGCAGGTCAATCGCTTGGCCGAGCGAGAGGATATTGCCAAACCACGCCCACTTATAGCTAGAGCCCGCTTTTCGGTTGCGGCAACAACTGCTACAATAGTACATGGAATAACTAATAAGAAGGGGAATACTCATGGCAAAGACAAGTAAATTTGCAGTTGGTGCCATTCTGGGTGCAGCAGCTGGCTTGGTTGCTGGCATTCTAACAGCACCAAAAGAGCGGCAAAGAAACGCGCCAAGACCTAAAAAACAAGGCCGGTGACATGAAAAGAAAAAAAGCCGGCGATGTTGCCAAAAGATGTTGAGGCTAAGACAAAAGCAATTTGCAGCCAAGGCTGATGCCAAGCTAAAAAGAATTCAAATC
This sequence comes from uncultured Candidatus Saccharibacteria bacterium, assembly GCA_916438855.1. Lineage (GTDB taxonomy): Bacteria > Patescibacteriota > Saccharimonadia > Saccharimonadales > Saccharimonadaceae > SDRW01. The sequence goes on along the minus strand of CAKAFW010000002.1, from coordinate 275,153 downwards.
AGAAGTCGAAAAAGTAAGCATAGCATACAATAAGGCGAAATCCGCCCTGCACAGAGTACGGGCGGTTTTGCTTTTGGGGTCTGTGGTTGCCCGGGCTACTCCGAACTTAGGCACTGATAAGCCCGCATATAGCCAGCAGCCTGTTAGAGCGGCTATGCTATAATAAGGGGACGATGGGAACAGCTGTGGCAGATCAATCAGGGCAAGTCAAAACGGGCGAGCAGGTGCTGACGCCAGCGGATTACGTACACCTGCATAACCATACTCACCACAGTTTGCTTGATGGTCTGACGAAGATTCCGGACCTTGTCGCGCGAGTCAAAGATATGGGTATGACAGCGTGCGCTATTACTGACCATGGCACCATGAGTGGGACAATTGAATTCTACAAGGCAGCTAAAGCAGCTGGTATCAAGCCAATTATTGGGATGGAAGCGTACGTAGCAGCCCGTGGGCGTGCCGACCGTGATCCACAGAAGGATAAGGCTCGTTACCATTTAATACTACTTGCCATGAACAACACTGGCTACCGCAACCTGATGAAGCTATCGACACTGGCCAACCTCGAGGGTATGTACTACAAGCCGCGGATTGACCATGAGCTGCTCGAGCAATATAACGAGGGATTGATTGCACTATCCGCCTGCGCCAGCGGTGAGCTGGGCGAACAGCTACGGCTCGATAACTACGCAGAAGCAAAGCGCATCGCCAGCTGGTATAAAAGTATTTTTGGCGACCGCTACTACCTAGAACTGCAGGATCATGGCCACCCAGATTGCCCCAGTAAGTGGGATGTGCAGGTAAAGATTAACCAGTATCTAGAGCAGCTCAGCGCCGAACTGGGCATTGAGTGCGTGGTCAGTAGCGACGGCCACTATCTAAACCACGCCGACCAAGACGCGCACGAGATTCTGCTGTGTGTGGGGACCGGATCGTATTTGAGCGACGAAAAGCGCATGAGCCTCAAGGACTTTGAACTACATGTAACAGACCCGGCCGATATCATTGCGCGCTGGAATAAAACCAATCCCCAGGCAGTCGCCAATACCAAGCGCATTGCTGAGCGCTGTAATATTGATATCGAACTTGGTAAAATCCTCATCCCCAAGTTCCCCACACCTAATGGCGAGAGCGAAAAGGAATACCTCGACCATCTAGTGTATACTGGCATGGCAGTGCGCTATGCGGGGCTTAGTCTTGAGGATGCCAAAACGAAATCAAACCAAGCCCTGCGTGAACTGCTGAGTGAGCCCCAACGCGAACGGCTCGATATGGAATTTGGTGTACTTGATACCATGGGCTACAATGGCTACTTCTTGATTGTGCAGGATTTTATTAACTGGGGTAAATCCCAGGGGATTATTTTTGGCCCGGGGCGTGGTAGTGCGGCTGGCTCAATCATTGCCTATGCACTCAATATTACCGACCTAGACCCGCTTAAGTATGATTTGCTGTTCGAACGGTTCCTGAACCCAGACCGCATTAGTATGCCAGATATCGATATTGATATTCAGGATACACGCCGTAATGAGGTGATAGAATACTGCGCTAATAAATACGGGCATGATAGGGTTGCCAATATCTGTACCTTTGGTACGATGGCAGCGCGGGCTTCGGTGCGTGATGTCGCCCGCGTTTTGCAGGTGCCGTATGGTGAAAGCGACCGCCTGGCAAAAGCTCATTCCACCACCAGTTCAGGGCCGGCACGTGCCGATTAAAAAATCCCTGGTCGATGACCCAGATTTGAAAAAGGAATACGAAACCAACCCGACTGCCAAGACGGTGTATGATTTTGCAAGCCAGCTCGAAGGCACGATACGCTCGCACGGTGTGCATGCCGCTGGTGTCGTGATTGCCCCGGATGATTTGGTTAAGTTTGTGCCGCTCGAAATGGCGCAAAAAGGTGTGGTGGCAACGCAGTACCCTATGTCGCCAGTGGAAGAGCTGGGTCTTTTGAAGATGGACTTCTTGGGCCTCAGCAACCTATCGATTATTAATAACGCCCTTAGGATTATTCGTAAAGTATATAAAAACCGAGATCGATCTTTCCCAGTTGCCGCTTGATGACGAAGAAACCTATAAGCTCTTTCAGCGGGGGATACCACGGGAGTTTTCCAGCTTGAATCTGCCGGTATGAAGCGCTACTTGCGCCAGCTGCGCCCCAGTGTGTTTGAGGATATCATCGCCATGGTTGCCTTGTACCGGCCTGGGCCAATGCAGTTTATCGACTCGTTTATTAAACGTAAGCATGGTGAGGAGCCAATTACCTATTTACACCCAGGTATGGAAAAATTCACTCCAGAATACCTACGGTATTTTGGTGTACCAAGAGCAGTTTATGCAGATTAGTAAGGAGTGGTGCGGCTTTACCGGCGGCCAGGCTGATACCCTGCGTAAGGCGGTTGGTAAAAAGAAGATTGATTTAATGCAGAAGGTCAAGCCAGAGTTTGTTGAAGGTGCCATTAAGGTCGGTGGTGCAACAGCTGCGATTGCTGAAACATTCTGGGACCAGCTAGAAGAATTCGCTAACTACTGTTTTAATAAAAGTCACGCTGCGTGCTATGGCCTCATCGCCTACTGGACAGCCTACCTAAAGGCGCACTACCCGGATGCATTTATGGCAGCACTCATGACCAGCGACCAGGATGATACCGAACGTTTGGCGATCGAAATGACTGAGTGTAAACATATGGGCATTGATGTACTTAACCCGGATGTAAATGAATCGTTTGTGGAATTTGCGGTGGTGCCGGGCGAAAACAAAATTCGCTTTGGCATGGCTGCCGTTAAGGGCGTTGGTGTTGGTGCGGTAGAAGAAATCCTGCGTGCTCGGGCACTTGATGGTGGCTTTAGCAGTATTGAGGATTTTGCTAAGAAGGTCAGCACCGCCAAATTTAACCGCAAGGCGTGGGAATCATTGATTAAAAACCGGTGCCTTTGATGCTTTTGGCGACCGATCACATTTATTGTTCAATCTTGATACCATTCAGGCCTTTGCCAGCAAGGTGCAGAAGGAGGCCGCTAGTGGCCAGACGGACTTATTCGGCTTGCTTGGCGATGCGGCTGCAGCAACGCAGCCAACGGTGACGTTGCAACCAGCACCGAGCCAGCATAGCGATAAAGAGCGCTTAATGTGGGAACGTGAACTGATGGGTCTGTATATTAGTGCCCACCCGCTCGATAGTTTTGAAACCTACTTGCGTGAGCAAACCCAGCCGCTGAGCCAGCTGAAACCCGATTATGACGGCCGCGAGATGACGCTTGGTGGCATTATTACCAATGTGCGCACTATCATTACCAAAAGTGGTACTCGTATGGCTTTTTGTGGCCCTTGAAGATAAGTTTGGCGAGGGCGAGGGTGATTGTTTTTCCCAAACTTGTACGAGCAGGTTGGCGCTAAGCTAGTGCAGGATGCGGTGGTGCGGGTGACGGGTAAGAATTCTGCCCGCGACCGTGATGGCAATCTGGGTGATGAAAGCAAGCTGATTGCCAACGAAATTGTACTGATTGATGATACAGAAATGGCGCGGTACGAGTCAACCGGCCGGGTGATGAGTACGCCAAAAATGAGCGCTGCCGTCAAGAAGGAGCGCCGAGCGAAGCACCGTGGCCAGCAACCAGTGCGTACTCCGGCACCAGCCTCGACTGCGCAGCCTGGTGCTGCGGCTCAGCGCACGACTGTGACACCTGCACCAGCACAGCCGCCGCAAAAAGCTCTACGTGCACATCAAAAACCCTGATGATCATGAGGCGCTGACTATGCTCAAGCATGCCTGTAAAGATAACCCAGGGAGTGTGGAAATTATTTTAGTGCTGGGTGTTGATAAAAAAATCAGCTATTCGCTTGCCTTTCCAGGTGGATGATAGCCCGCAACTGCTTGCAACCCTGGTGGAGCATCTCGGTGAAGCTGCAGTTGTACTAAAGTAGCTAGCCCTTGGCCACGGTAACATGTAATTTTACTTCGTCTTCATTTTGTGTTACTGCCGTTACCATGGCAAATAAGCCGCATACGTGGCGGTATGCGGCCGGTTGCCCCTTTAATGTACTATTCGGGCCCGGCCGCAAGGCCGAGCTGTGTTTGGCTGAGCTGGCGTATTCGTTCCGGCCGGAAGCCGGACCAATGTTCGCCATCCGCTTCGACGACGGGCGCCTGAAGGTAGCCCAGGGCGAGCACATGCTCGCGGGCTTCATCGTCCGTGCTGATGTCGACGAGGGTGTAGTCAAGGCCAGCCCGGTCCAAGGCCTTTTTGGTGGCGGTGCACTGCATGCAGGCGGGCTTGCTATAGACGGTGATAGTGCTCATTATGTCCTCTTTCGGTTTGGAGAATGTGTTAAGGGGCAGTGTTCCGGTTAGGGCAGGGGAACACCGCCACAAAAGTGGCTAGCTCTACCCTGGCTAGCTGGATATGTTCATTATTGTACGCAATTTGGCTGTGACATGCAAGCTATATAGCGTAAAAAACGTCGTAACATACGCTACATATAGCGTTATGCACTTAATTATGGCATAGTAGCTGGTAAAGAGCCATGCCGGCTGCAACGCTGACATTGAACGACTCTTTGTGCCCGACCATCGGGATCTCTAGTAGAACATCGCATACAGCTTGGAGCTCTGGTGCAATACCGGCAACCTCCTCACCAAGCAGTAGCGCGAGTTTAGCAGGCGCTTGGTAGTGTGGTAGGAGCACGGCATGTGGGTTTTGCTCAAGGCCAGCGATGATATAGCCAGCACGGCGGAGGGCAGCAAGCGGGGGCTCAGTACTGGTGGTAAAGGGCATTAACTCTTCGGCACCGAGGGCAGTCTTATGAATTTGCCGCGTGAGTTTTTCGGCAAGGTGGGGCAAGCGTGGATCGTTCGCTGCCAGCGCTGGGTAGGGCGTGTAGCCACTGCATATGATACGCTCCACACCAAGACCTTCAGCGGTGCGGAAAATAGCACCAACATTATGGGTGGAGCGAATGTTATGGGCAATCACAACAATAGATGGGCGACGAGTCGGCATATAGCCTACTATAGCATAATCATGGGCAAAAGAGCTGCGCAGTTAAGACTTGCTGCCTGGCCTCGTAGTATGATAAGCTGGTAGGAAGAAGTAGTGTAGCTTCCGTTATTTGTGTATTGGTAGGTGGCGCTGCCAAATGGCAAGGCGGATGGAAGAATCTTCGGTGCCGAAGTCACTAAATAATTAACGAGCTGTGAGGAGTAACGATGGCAGAGCAGTCACCCCGTGTGAAGGGTCGTGTCTTTTTTACGGAGAACGATACCGCACTGGCAATACCAGATCTCATCGCCCACCAGAAGGAATCTTGGCGTGATTTTGTCGAGACCGGCCTGGGCGAGATTTTTGCAGAAATCAACCCAATTGAGGATTATACCGGCCAAAAACTGGCACTACGGTTTAAGCAATATGCGTTTCAGGATCCAAAGCATTCGGAGCGATTTGCGAAAGAAAACAATATCACCTTTGATGCGCCGCTACATGTTAATGTCGAGCTCACCAATAAGGTAACTGGCGAGGTCAAGGAGCAAGAGATCTACCTTGGTGACTACCCATGGATGACAGAGCGTGGCACCTTTATTATTAACGGGACTGAGCGCGTGGTAGTGAGCCAGCTGATCCGTAGTGCTGGAGTGTTCTACACCGCCGATACCGTGAACGGCCGCAAGTACTACAATGCTAAGCTTTATTCCTGGCCGTGGCGCCTGGCTGGAGTTTGAAACAGCCAGCAACGGCGTGCTGTACGTCAAGATTGACCGCCGACGCAAACTGCCAGTCACCACACTGCTGCGTGCACTTGGCTACGGCAAAACCAGCCAGCTTCGTGAGCTGTTTGCTGCAGCTGATAATGGTGATACCAAGTACATCGAAGCAACCCTCGAAAAGGATAGCACTCGTGGCACAAACGAAGCCTTGATTGAAGTCTACCGCCGTCTACGCCCAGGTGACCTAGCTACCGTAGAGAACGCCCGTAGCATGATTGAGCGCATGTTCTTTGACTTTAAGCGCTTTGATTATAGCCGTGTTGGCCGCTACAAGATTAATAAGCGTCTTGGCCTTGACGTGCCAAATACAGCCGAGCACCGCACCTTCCAGATGAGCGACTTGGTAGCAATTATTAGTGAGCTGATCCGCCTCAACAACACCCAGGAAGATGCTGATGATATCGACTCACTCAGTAACCGCCGTGTCAACCTGGTGGGCGAACTGGTAGCGCGCCAGTTCCGCGTTGGTATGCTCCGTATGCAACGTAATGCAATGGACCGCATGAGTATGACGGATCTTGAAAACGTCACGCCAAGCCAGCTGATTAATGCCCGCCCAGTGGTGGCTGCAGTGCGTGAGTTCTTCGCTAGTAGCCAGCTCTCCCAGCTGATGGACGAAACGAACCCGCTGGCAGAACTGAGCCATAAGCGCCGCCTTAGTTCAATGGGCCCTGGTGGCCTCAGCCGTGAGCGTGCTGGGTTTGATGTGCGTGATGCCCACCCAACTCACTACGGCCGTCTCTGTAGTGTGGAGACGCCAGAAGGTGCTAACATTGGCCTGGTGCTGAACCTGGCAGCCTATGCCCGCGTTAACGAATATGGCTTTATCGAAACACCATACCTGCGTGTACATAATGGCCAGGTGAGTGACGAAATGTGTATCTTGATGCTGACAGTGAACGCAGCGAAATCATCGCTGATGCTGGCGCTAAGCTGGATGAAAAACGGCCGTTTTGTTCAGGAGCGTGTGTCTGCTCGCATTGAGCTTAAGCCAGGGCAGATTGACTCTGCCGAAGTCACCCTGATGGATGCAGCGCACAAACAGATTCTTGGCTCAACGGCGAGCCTAGTGCCGTTTATCGAGAAAAAAACCGTATCGACCGCAGTTTGACGGGCTCCAACATGCAGCGCCAAGCAGTGCCACTGGTACAGCCAGAAGCCCCAACGGTAGGCACTGGTATTGAAGACGTGGTAGCGCGTAATTCAAGTCAGCTGATTGTAGCCGAAGCCGATGGTGAAGTCACCCGTGCTGATGGTGATGTTGTCACCGTGCAATACGCTGATGGTGCCAAGAGCTACGAGCTTATCCACTTTGAAAAAGAGTAACGATGACCGCTCGATTAATCAAAAAACTCGTGTTACACGTGGCCAGAAGGTCAAGCAGGGCGATGTGTTGATTGAAGGTGCCTCGATTGCTGAAGGCGAAATTGCGCTTGGCCGCGACCTGCGGGTTGCCTTTATGCCGTGGGGTGGTTACAACATGGACGACGCCATCATCATTAGCCGCCGCCTGGTAGAGGACGACACTCTCACCAGTGTTAATATCAAGGATTACTTGGTAGAAGTACGCGAAACTAAGCTCGGTGATGAGCAGACCACGCGCGATATTCCAAATGTGAATGAGTACAGCCTGCGCCACTTGGACGAAAAATGGTATTGTACAAGTCGGTAGTGAAGTCAAAGCTGGCGATGTGCTGGTTGGTAAAATTACGCCAAAGGGTGAGCAAGAGCTCAGCAGCGAAGAGCGCCTTTTGCGAGCTATCTTTGGTGAAAAAGGCCAAGGATGTGCGTGATACCAGCCAGCGTATGAATAATTCTGGCGGTGGCAAAGTGGTTGGCGTGCGTGAATTTACGCGCGAAGCTGGCCATGAGCTTAAATCTGGTGTGCTAAAGCAGATTCAGATTTTTGTAGCACAAATTCGCAAGATTAGCGTCGGTGACAAGATGGCTGGCCGCCATGGTAACAAGGGTGTTGTGGCCCGTATCCTACCGGTAGAGGACATGCCGTTTATGGAAGACGGGACGCCAGTTGATGTGATCCTCAACCCATTGGGTGTGCCGAGCCGTATGAATATTGGCCAGCTATTCGAAACCCACCTAGGGTATGGCCGCAAAGGCACTGGGCTATAAGGTTGCGACGCCGCCGTTTAATGGTGTGCCAATCGAAACAATTGCTGACGAGCTTGAAAAAGCTGGCTACGCCCGTGACGGTAAGAGCCAGCTGATTGATGGTCGCACTGGTGAGCCATTCGAAGAGCGCACGACGGTTGGGGTGATGCACATGATTAAGTTGCACCACATGGTAAGCGACAAGATCCATGCCCGCAGCACCGGCCCATACACCATGGTGACGCAGCAGCCGCTCGGCGGTAAAGCCCAGAACGGTGGCCAGCGCTTTGGTGAAATGGAGGTGTGGGCACTCGAAGCATACGGTGCTGCCTCTACCCTGCAAGAAATGTTGACGATCAAGTCCGATGATGTGTACGGCCGCGCTAAGGCGTATGAATCTATCATCAAGGACGAGCCAATTGTTGGGCCAAAGCTACCAGAGTCGTTTAATGTGCTGGTGAAGGAGCTTCAGGGCCTCGGTCTGCGCGTTGATCTTGTGGATGAACATGAGTCAGAGTCAGTCGATGCTGATGAGGCGATTACCCAGGTTGCACCACATGCCCAAGCAACCACCCAGCTTGAGGAAGATTCGCTGGAGCGCGATATCACCGTTGCGGCTGATCTTGATGACGACGGTGTGTCACTCGATGCAATTGAAGAACAAGAAACTAAAGCCGATCAGGCAGATGATGAAGAGGAGGAGGCGTAATGTCACGAATGATGCCAACCACTGGTATTGCTGACTTTAACGCGGTACGCTTAGCGGTTGCCAGCCCCGAAGACATCCTGAAATGGAGCTACGGCGAAGTAACCAAGCCAGAGACAATCAACTACCGCACTCAAAAAGCCAGAGCGCGATGGCCTGTTTTGTGAGCGTATTTTTGGCCCAGTCAAAGATATCAATCCACACGACAGCAAGCTTAAAGGCGTGCGTAGCCGCGAAATGGCGGTGGATAAAAACGGTGAGCTCGTCACCAAAAGCGTGGTGCGCCGCGAGCGCATGGGGCATATTGAGCTTGCTGCCCCGGTAGCACACATTTGGTTTATGCGCGGCACACCAAGCGCAATGAGCTTGCTGCTTGGTATGACCGTGCGTAACCTCGAGCGGATTGCCTACTTTGCAAGCTACGTGGTGCTTGCAGTGGATGATGCGCGCCGTGAGCAGTTCCTGGCAGACCTTGAGGCCGAGACCGAAGCTGCCCGCGCTGCTATTAAAATCCGCTATGAAAAGCGTGCCCAGGAAGACGAGGCTGATATTAAGCAGCTTGCTGCCGAGCAATCACGCGAAGTCGAAGAGCTGAACGAAAGCTACAGCACCAAGAAGGCCCAGCTAGAAAGCCTGGTGAAGGGCTCGCTGATGAACGAGACCGATTACCGCAACCTGCCCGAAGAGTACGAAGAACTGATCGAAGTTGGCATGGGTGGCACGGCGCTGAAGCGCTTGCTCGATGAAATCGACCTGCCGCAGCTGATTGAGCAGCTGATTGAAGAGGCTGCTGGTGCCAAGGGTCAGCGTGCCAAGAAGATCCTCAAGCGCCTTAAGGTACTTGAAGGCATGGAAGCTGCCGGTATTAAGCCGGGTAGCTTAGCCCTGACTGTGCTGCCAGTTATTCCACCAGATCTACGCCCAATGGTGGCGCTTAATGGTGGCCGCTTTGCAACCAGCGACCTTAATGACCTGTACCGCCGCGTTATTAACCGTAACAACCGCCTTAAGAAGCTGCTTGATCTAAACGCGCCAGAAGTGATTCGCCGCAATGAAATGCGTATGCTACAGGAAGCGGTTGATGCGCTGATCGATAACAGTGCTGCCCGTGGTGGCCGCGTGGTTAATGCAACCGGGGGCCGCCGCCGCCTCAAGAGTCTGAGCGATATGCTAAAAGGGTAAGCAGGGGCGTTTCCGCCAGAACCTGCTTGGTAAGCGTGTGGACTACAGTGGCCGTTCGGTGATTGTGGTTGGGCCAAAGCTTAAGATTCACCAGTGTGGGCTTGCCAAAGCAAATGGCACTAGAACTCTTTAAGCCATTCGTGATTAGCTGGTTGATCCGGCATGATTTTGCCCACAATATTCGTACCGCAACGCGCTTGATTGAAGCTGGCGATACTGCTGTATGGGATGCGCTTGATGAAGTTATCGTTGGTAAGTACGTGCTGCTTAACCGTGCGCCAAGCTTGCACCGCCTCAGTATTCAGGCTTTCCAGCCAGTGCTAGTGGAAGGTAAGGCGATTCAGCTACACCCACTGGTTGCTAACGGCTTTAACGCCGACTACGATGGTGACCAAATGGCTGTGCACCTGCCGCTCAGCAAGGAAGCCCAAAAGGAAGCCCACGAGCTGATGAGCGCAACCAACAACCTGCTAAAGCCAGCTGATGGTTCGCCGGTGCTTAATATCGGCCAGGACATCGTGCTGGGTAATTACTACCTTACCTACGATAAGCCAAGTGTACAGAACGAAAAGCGCCGCGCCTTTAGTAGCGTGTACGAGGCCGAAATGGCGTATGATAACGGTGTGATTCACTTGCAGAGCCCAATCCGTGTCTATGCTAAGGGCGAGATTCGTGATACAACCCTTGGCCGCGTGCTGTTTAACGAAATCCTCCCGGTTGACTTCCCATATGATAATAATGTGCAAACAAAGAAGCAGCTAAAGCGAGTGCTAGCAGAAGTGTTTGACCGCTACGGTGCCGAAGAAACCGCTAAGCTAGCAGACCGTATTAAGGGCCAAAGCCTTCCGCTTTGCAACCGTGGCTGCAGTATCAACTGGTAAGGACGACTACATTTCGTTCGAGCAAATCGATGAATTTATCGCTGAAGGTGATGCTAAGGCTGCGCTGATTTCGGAGCAGTTTGACCAAGGTCTGATTACCGAAGAAGAGCGCTACAACCTAACCGTCGGTGCCTGGCGCCAGGTGGACAATCGCGTGAGCGAGTTCCTACAGGATCAGCTGGCCCATATGGATACCAGTATTTCGGTGATGGTTAACTCCGGTGCCCGTGGTGATATTAGTAACGTGAAGCTTGCGAGCGCTATGATTGGTATCCAGGTGGATGCAACTAACCGCGAGATTGAGCTGCCAATTCGGTCTAACTTTAAGCAGGGTCTATCAAGCCTGGAGGCCTTTGTGGCTACCCGTGGTGCCCGTAAGGGTCTAATCGATACCGCCCTCAAGACGGCCGACTCCGGCTACCTAACCCGCCGCCTGGTGGACGTATCCCAGGATGTGTTTACCGTCGAGGATGAGCAGGGGTGATGATGACGGTTTCGTTATTTACCGGGCTGAATCTGACGAGACGATGATTAGCTTTGCTGACCGCCTATTTGGCCGCTATACTGCCCAGGCAGTACCGGGCCATATTGCAGCTGACCAGCTGATTACGCGTGAGGTAGCGAATGCAATCGAAGCTGATAGTAGCGTTAATGAGGTAGCAATCCAGAGCGTGCTTTCAACTAAGAATCTGCGTGGTATTCCACGCAAGAGCTATGGTATTGACATGGCAACTGGTAAGCTGGTTGATAATGCCCAGCCGGTTGGTGTGATTGCTGCTCAGTCAGTTGGTGAGCCAGGTACACAGCTGACGCTTCGTACCTTCCATAACTCCGGTGTTGCCGGTGGCGACATTACGCAGGGTCTGCCGCGTGTTGAGGAGCTGTTCGAGGCTCGCACGCCGAAGGGTCAGGCTTACGTTAGCGAAATAACTGGTTTGGTTGACGCCTGGGAAGATGGCAAGAAGTACATCGTGCAGGTGACACCAGAATCTGGCAAAGTAGAAAAGATTGCCCTGGATGGCCGCAAACTGGCTGTGAAGGAAGGCAGTAATGTTAAGGTTGGCGATGTGATTGCAACCGGCAGCGAAGGCGTAGCGCCACTTGTAGCACCATTTGATGGTGTGGTTGAAGCGACGGACGAGATGCTGGTGATTGCAGCCAACGCCAGTGCCCCAGTGCGCTACGAGATCCCTGGTACAGCCCAGCTAGTAGTAGCTGCTGGTGACCGTGTTGAAGCTGGTGACCGCCTGACAATGGGTTCACTCAACTTGCAGGATCTGATGCGCCTTAAGGGTACCCAAGCCACTCAGCGCTACATCATCAACGAAATCCTGCGTATCTACGCTGCTCAGGGTCAGGATGTGGCCGATAAGCACCTGGAGATCATCGTGCGCCAGATGTTTAGCCGCGTTCAGATTGAGGAGCCCTGGCGATAGTAGCTTTGTGACTGGCGATATCGTCTCTAAGGCTGCTGTGGTGGATGAAAACGCCCGCCTGGCTGCCGAAGGCAAGGAGCTAGTTGGCTACAAGCAGTTGCTACTTGGCATTACCAAGGTTTCGATTTGGAGCGATAGCTTCCTGTCGGCAGCGTCGTTCCAGGATACGACTCGTGTGCTGATTAACGCTGCCACATCTGGCCGTATTGACCGTCTCCATGGCCTGAAGGAAAACGTGATCATCGGGCGTAAAATCCCGGTTGGTACCGGTGCGGTTGTGCCACAAGCCTTTAATGAGGCAGCTGATGAGCCCGTCGATATGGAAGAAATAGCGACTGATAGCACCGCCCAGGCAGAAGACACCGCCGAGGCTGTACACTAAGCCAACACAGTGCGACTCAAGCAACAGCCCTGCTCGTAGGAGTGGGGCTGTTGTATTATGGCGGGCGGGGGATTTTATGCCCTATTGCCCCCGCAGTATGCGCTGTGCTATAATCAGGGCCAGAGTTTCCTCTTTTCGGAGTGAGTGGCAGGTGTGTACGGCTACTTGCTTGGCAGAAAAGGTATAGACACAGGGCGGATATGCTGAATCCAACCTGTTAGCCACAAAAGTGGCACAGATTGTAACGTAAAGGAGAAGACATGCCAACCATCAATCAGTTGGTGCGTAAACCGCGTAAAACTGCGCGTAAAAAGTCTAAGTCACCAGCACTTGGGCGTATCCATAACGCACTGAAGGTACGCTACTACGATCAAAACTCACCACTTAAGCGTGGTGTGTGTATTCGCGTCACCACTAAGACCCCAAAGAAGCCAAACTCAGCCTTGCGTAAGGTTGCCCGTGTGCGCCTGACTAACAACCACGAGGTCTGGGCCTACATTGGCGGCGAAGGCCATAACCTACAGGAGCACGCAGTGGTGCTCGTCCGTGGTGGCCGTGTGCCAGACCTTCCAGGTGTGCGCTACCACATCGTGCGTGGTGCACTTGACCTGCAAGGTGTGAATGACCGCAAGCAGGGCCGTTCTAAGTACGGTGCCAAGAAAGGGGATAAATAATCATGCCTCGTAAAGTAACCAAAAAGCTGCAACGTCAGCTCCAGCCAGACCGTAAATACCAGAGCGTACTAGTGCAGCGTCTGATCAACAAATCAATGCTAGACGGCAAAAAGCTTGTTGCTGAGCGTGCCGTTTACCGTGCGCTTGAGCAAGCCGCCAAGAAGCTTGATAGCGAAGACCCACTGGCTGTGTTTGAAAAAGCACTGGGCAATATTAGCCCAAGCTTTGAGGTAAAAAGCCGCCGCGTTGGTGGTGCTAACTACCAAATTCCGTTCCCTGTGCAGGGTCACCGTCAGCTGCACTATGCTTTTAGCTGGCTGGTGCAAGCTGCCCGTGCCCGTAGTGGTATGCCGTATGAGCAGCGCCTGGCACTTGAAATCGTTGACGCCTATAACGAAGCTGGTGCGGCCTTCAAGAAAAAGGAAGACACCCACAAGATGGCAGAAGCCAATCGCGCCTTTGCTCACTTTGCTCGCAGCTAATCGCTGCTCTGCAACTATGTACGCATGTTACCCACCCACACTGTATGTTTGGGTGGGTTTTGCGTGGGTAGCACAATTCGTATATAATAAGTGGCGATATTGATAGCAAACAGCCGCGGAGTACCGAGGCGCAGGGGATAGTATGAGCGAATCTGATTATTTGCGGCGCGTAGAGGCAGAGCTCGAGCAGCGGCTGCAGGATCCAGCAATTGATAGACTACTGGAATATGGCTCGGATATGTATGAAACGTACGAGACCAAGGCATCGGCCCATAAAACCAACGAGGTGGTCGAGGTGGCCCGTGAGTACATGCAGGATAATGAGCTGATTGGTGCTGAGGCGCTGGTGACTGGTAGGATTCGCCACTACGAGGCGTATGATGGCACCGACCAAGCCTGGGATACGTTTGTTGCCGCCCATAACCTTAACCCGGGTGGTGATGGTAGTGGTGATTATGCTGAGGTGTCCAACCTACCGCTGCGTCTGGGGATATCATTCCACTTGGCCCGGTGCGTGGTGAAGATTCACCACCAGTGCTGGGGCTGCACCCTATGCACGCCCATATCACCAAGCAAGATATTGCCGAGCAAGAGCAAAGTGGCGATTATTGCCCCTATATTGCCATGCGTTTTGACGAGATTGAGGAGATTGAGCTTGTACATCCATCTCCTGAATACGTTTGCCAGGATTTAGAGCAGCGCGATTACCTATCGATTACGCGTGTGTGCGATCAGCTAGAGGCAGCAACTAGCGATGAAGCCAAGATCGCCATCTTACGGGACGTTCAGTTTTGTTTGCCGCGTGTTCTGAGTGAACCCTACACCTACAAGCAGGCTGCACAGGGTCTAGAGGAATTACTTGATAGTAGCTTTCGGCCGGATGAGGCAGCTCAGCGCCTCTGGCTACAAGGTGACGTCATTATGATGGCAGGTGAGCAGGGTGATAGGGTCAGACATAGCTTGGTCCAGCCAGTTGAAGTGACGGCAACGATTCAGGGCGTGCTGCTAGAGGAGGAGCAGTTTGCAGCTGATCAGATTGAACTCCGGCCGCTGGTAGAGCTTGCGGTGCTGACACCAGCGCCCTATGCTGGCACCATGATGGTGGCTGTAGCACCGCGTACCATCACCAAGGTTGAAAGCTTGCGCGGACCAACCCACCTTGCGCGGCTGCTTGGTAACACCGCTTTAGGCCAGTACCCGAGTGTAGAGCAACTAAGCCAAGCTACAGATGATACCGAGGCAGCTGAGCCGATGACCACAGACCCCGCTCGCCAGCAGGATACACCACCTGTTGACGGGCCAAACACGCCGCCCGACACACCCATAGCGCCAGCTGACCGCACGTCATCACTGGAGCGTCTGCAGGCCATGCGCCAGTTTGCAAGCGAAACCTACCGCCAGATGATGCAGCTCAGCGGCCAGCGTTTTGCAACGAAAGAAGCCGCCCAGGCCGCCCATGCTGAATTTACCGAGCGCTTTAATCACTTGCGTGAACTAAGCTACACCGATTCAAGTTTGCTTGAGGTTCACATTGGCCACGCCCGCTACCAGCAGTTCAATCCCGTCTTGCAGCAGCCCAGTCAGCAGGAGCAGACCGCTGGCTATAGTGTTCAGCTAGAAGATGGCGGCACGGTGGCGTTCGGGAGCGCCGCCGGAGTAGTGCGCACCGTATATGGCAGCTACCGCCATAATCAGCAGACAGATCAGTGGCACTACCAGTGCAGCTATCGATTGATGCACTGGGTAGCAACCCAGTGGCGTTCACAACTCGGGCAGGGACGATTTCAGCCCAGGTATACCAGCTCGTACACGCTAACCCTGATGCTCACATTACCTTGCTTGATGATTATCGCCAGGACCGTATGGCAGTCGCCGCCGAGCAGCTCCAAACGCTTGGTGGCGATGAGCCATCTGCTGCGCCATTACAGCGTCTTTATGAAGCGCTGGCGGCTGATCAATCAAGCCTTGCGGTTGATGTGGCGACGGGGTTAATGACAGATATCCTCGCGCAGGCTTATGGCCAGCATGATGACCAGGCTCAGCGCGAGCAGGTCATGAGCCTCCTACACGAGTTACTAACGGACCGGTTTGCTTCGCTTGCAGCGCCGCAGCAGTTGGAGCGGCTTGTGATGCGTATCGAAAGTGTGGCGCCTCGTGACGGCCAGATTGTCTTGATTGGGTCTGGTATTACCGACACAACCGGTGAGCAGGTACTGCAGGTGCCGCTGGGTGCTCTTGCAGGGTGGCAAGCTTAGCCAGTATATCGCTTAGGCTAGGCTCAGGCAAAACCGCTTTGGCAAGGGCTAGGGTGAATCTGGTAAAATGGGGCGTGAAGAGTTCTTTTTGCTGCGTAAAAAACAGCAGGGAGCGATGAATAATACTAAGTAAAGGAACGTAACAACCCCTATGGCAGAAAAATACGCCCTCGATAAATACCGCAATATTGGTATTATTGCCCATATCGACGCAGGCAAAACAACAACGACTGAAGGTATTTTTGTACCGAACTGGCATCAACCACAAGATTGGTACTGTGCGTGGTGATGATGGCGGCGCAACCACCGACTGGATGGATCAGGAGCGCGAGCGCGGTATTACGATTACCAGTGCGGCCGTCACCTGTTTCTGGAAGGGGTGCAAGATTAATATTATCGATACCCCAGGTCACATTGACTTTACTGCCGAGGTAGAGCGCAGCTTGCGCGTGCTCGACGGGGCCGTGACGGTCTTTGACGGCAAGATGGGTGTCGAAGCACAAACCGAAACCGTATGGCGCCAGGCCAATAAATACGGCGTGCCACGCATCTGTTTTATTAACAAAATCAACCAAACCGGTGGCGATTTTTACAAGTCGCTTAAGTCTATTCACGAGCGCCTTAGTAAGAATGCATTCCCTATTCACCTGCCAATTGGTTTCGAAAAAGGATATCAATGGCGTAGTTGATCTGGTTGATATGAAGGCCTACACCTACACCAACTTTGCCGACCACGAGCTCCAGGTTGGTGAAATCCCTGCCGATATGCTCGAAAAGGCGAAGAATGCTCGCAGCCTGCTGGTAGAGAACGCCGTAGAAGCTGACGACAAACTGATGATGAAGTTCTTTGAGGAAGGTGAGGAGTCCATCACCGTTGATGAGCTAAAGGCAGCCTTGCGTAAGCGAGTGATTGATGGCGACTTCTTCTTGGTAACTGGTGGTGACGGCCGCGGCGTGATCGTCGAGAAGGTACTCGACCTAGTTGCTGACTACCTGCCAAGCCCACTGGACGTTGGCGCTATTTGGGGTACTGATCCAAAGAGCGGTGACCAGATTGAGCGTAAGCCAGCTGAGTCTGAGCCAATGGCAGGCCTAGCCTTTAAGATCGCGACTGACCCATTTGTAGGTAAGCTAGTGTTCGTCCGTTCGTATAGCGGTAAGCTTTCGGCTGGTTCGTATATTCTTAACTCAATGACTGGCAAGAAAGAGCGCGTTGGCCGTATTGTGCGTATGCACGCTGATAAGCGCGAGGAAATCAGCGAAATCACGGCTGGTGATATTGCAGCTGTGGTAGGGCCTGAAGGATACAACCACTGGTGCAACCCTATGTGATACTGCCCACCCAATTGTGCTTGAAAGTATTGACTTCCCTGAGCCACCAGTATCAATCGCGGTAGAGCCAAAGACAAAGGCCGACCAAGAGAAGATGGGTATTGCCTTGCAGCGCCTGGCAGAAGAAGACCCAACCTTCCGCATTCACACCGACGAGGAAACCGGCCAGACTATTATGAGCGGTATGGGTGAGCTCCACCTGGATATTCTGATCGACCGCATGAAGCGCGAGTTTAACGTTGAGGCCAATATTGGTGAGCCACAAGTTGCCTTCCGCGAGACGATTCGTGGTACTGCTGAGGTGCAGGGTAAGCATGCTAAGCAGTCTGGTGGTCGCGGCCAGTACGGTGATGTCTGGGTACGCTTTGAAGCCAACGAGCCAGGCAAGGGCTTTGAGTTTATCGACGAAATTAAAGGTGGTGTGGTGCCGCAAGAGTACCGCCCAGCCGTACAAAAGGGTATTAAGGAAACGCTTGAGGGCGGTGTGATTGCCGGCTACCCAGTGGTTGATGTTAAGGCTACTCTGTACGACGGGAGCTACCACGATGTTGACTCTAGCGAGCTTGCCTTTAGCCTGGCCGGTAGCCTGGCTGCCCGAGCTGGTATTAAGCAAGCTAACCCTGTGCTGCTTGAGCCGGTAATGAAGGTTGAAGTAACAACCCCAGAGGAATTCATGGGTGATGTGATCGGTGACCTGAATAGCCGCCGTGGCCGTATTGATGCAATGGAAGACCTGCAGGGTGGTGCCAAGCTTATCCGTGGGTTTGTACCGTTGGCTAATATGTTTGGCTACACGAACGACTTACGCTCAATGAGCCAAGGCCGCGCTGCCAGCACCATGGAAATCGCGCAGTACGAAGAAGTACCACCAAACGTTGCGCAGGAAATCATCGAAAAGCGCAGCAAATAGGCTGCACTCTGTGTGATGTTCGCCACCCCCTGTACTACTATCTTGTGTACAGGGGGTTTGGTTTTTTGTTGCAATAGTGTGCTACAATAGAACGATCAAATTTGGCAGCTATAAATAGCGTATACCACTATCACACGAAGAGGAGGAACACATGCAGCGACGTATCAATGTACGCGGGATTATCATCAACGAAACTGGCCAGCTATTTTGTCAGCGGCTTTTCGTTCGCGCAAGTGATGGTCGAGACTTCTGGTGTACGCCCGGTGGTGGGTTAGAATCGGGCGAGAGTTTACACGACGGCTTGCGGCGCGAAATGATCGAAGAAACAGGCGTGGCACCAGTGATCGGCCAACTCCTGTTCATCCAGCAGTTCCGTGAGTCGGGCGAGAATTCGGCTCATGGCCCCTAGCGAGCAGCTTGAGTTCTTTTTCCATATCAGCAACTGGCAGGATTACCAGCAGATTGATCTTGCTACCACCACGCACGGTCAAAGCGAGGTAGCTGAATGCGGCTTTGTTGATTCACGCACCGAGACGGTGTTGCCGCGCTTCCTAGCAGAGGTTGATCTGATTGCGGCTACCGCGCAACCACAGCCTGTGCAGTGCATTAGCTATTTGCCACCAGTTTTAGCTCACTAATTCTACAAACTGTTTCGGTTCAGTATGGGGCTCAGCTGTAACCAGGCTTGCATAAAGCTGAGCCAAAGCTTATAATTTAAGTACTATGCGGAGGGCACGAATAAAGCTTATTTATATCGTCTACGGCCTGCTAGGGTGCTTGGCGATTGGCTATATGTACTGGGATACACAAATTCATGACATCGGTACTGGTGGTAGTAGTGGGGGTAACCTGGCTGAGCTGCTGATTGTTGGTACTGACCCTGGCTTTTAAACCGTTTGAGTATAAGGAAGGCCAGCAGATTGTTGGCTTTGATATTGATTTATCGCGCGAAATAGCTAAGGATCTTGGTAAGCGCATTAAGGTAGAAGAAATGGCTTTTGATGGCTTGCTACCGGCGCTGCAAGCTGGCCGTATTGATATGATTATTGCTGGCATGACTGTGACACCGGACCGGGCCAAGAACGCAGCCTTTAGCGACCCATATTATTCGGCCACGCAGCGGGTGATGGTGCGGCGTGATCATCAGCGCATCAAAACGGTAGCTGACCTTGCGGGTACCCGCATTGGTGTGCAGCTGGGTACGACCGGGGATAATCTTGCTCACGGCATTCAGGGTGCCCAGGTGGTGCAATTACCATCAACTGCGAGTGTTGCCCAAGAAATCAGCGCTGGTAAAATTGATGCCGGCATCTTAGACGACGACCCAGCCACGCAATATTTGGCTACCAACCCGCACCTGATGGTATTGCCGCAGCGGCTTTCGAGTGAAGATTACGCCATTGCGCTACGCAAAAGTGATACGACCTTGCGCCAGCAAATTAATAAAAGCATTGCCACCATGAAGCAAGACGGTCGCTACCAACAACTCATGCAAAAAGTACTTTGGAGCTAGGGCAATGAACCTCTACGATATTTTTAGCCCAGGATAGGTGGCTCTACCTATGGCGTGGCCTCGAAATTACCTTACTGCTCACGGTATTTTCAGTCATACTGGGGTTGCTGCTGGGTATTACAATTGCGCTAATGCGTCAATCGACTTGGCGCCCACTACGGAATTTACCCTCCCGGCGGCTCCAGCAGTTGCGGCCACTTGCGCTGTTTGCGCGCAGCTATACAACGGTTATTCAGGGTACACCGGTTTTGGTGCAGCTACTCATTATGTACTACGTTGTATTTGGCTCGTATACTTGGATGCCAAAGCTGTGGGTAGCCACGATTGCCTTCGGCATTAATAGTGGCGCGTACGTTGCAGAAATTATTCGTGGCGGTATTGAAGCGATCGATAAGGGCCAAGCTGAAGCTGCCACTGCCCTCGGCATGAGTAACTGGCAAACGATGCGCTATATATTATTGCCACAAGCTTTGCGACGTTCGTTGCCGTCGCTGATGAGTGAATGTATTGCGCTGCTGAAGGAAACATCCGTCGTTGGGTGGATTGGTATGAATGACCTGATGCGCGGGGCCGATAATATCCGCTTCCAGACGGCAACGGCTTTTGAGTCGCTCGTGGCAGCTGGACTGATATACCTGTGCCTAACGAGTCTATTCACTGCTATTATGAACCGAGTAGAAAAGAGGTTACACGCACATGATTAAGATTCACCAGCTAAAAAAGCAGTTTGGCAGCAATAAGGTACTGCGTGGTATTGATGTGACGATTCAGGATGGTGAGGTCGTTGCGGTGATTGGCTCAAGCGGTTCTGGTAAATCGACGCTCATCCGCTGTCTCAACGGACTCGAGCAGCCGACGAGTGGCCAGATTATAATTGACGGGACAGATATTACACACCCCAAGGCTAATATGCAGCAGGTGCGCCGCCAGATTGGTATGGTATTCCAGCAGTTTAATTTATTCCCCATTTGACGGTTCTCGCTAATATCACCCCTGCCGCTCACCAAAGTTCACCACATGAGCGAAACCCGTGCGCGCCGCCATGCCTATGCGGCCCTTAAGCGCGTTGGCCTTGGGCAGAAGGCGAACGACTACCCAGGGCATTTATCTGGTGGGCAGAAGCAGCGGGTAGCCATTGCGCGGGTGCTGGCAACACAGCCGCGTATCATGCTGTTTGATGAGCCAACTAGCGCCCTAGATCCAGAAATGGTTGGCGATGTCCTCGCAATCATTAAAGATATTGCCGAGACAGGCAGTACACTAAGCCATGGCCAACCAAGCCCAACTATGATTATCGTCACGCACGAAATGAATTTTGCCCGCCAGGTTGCGAGCCGGCTATTGTTTTTAGACCAAGGCACAATCGTGGCAGATGGTGCGCCAGAGGAGGTAATTCGTACCTCAACCCACCCCAAAGTACGTGCTTTTTTTGATACAAAATAGCCGGCTATTTTGTATCAGTATTATACCATCTTTTTCATAAGCTAAATATCAGTTTTTATCTGTTATTTTTGTACAAAAGTCTTGCATTTTTATAAAAAAATTTGCTACAATCAAGGCATAACAGAGGGTTAGTAATAGGGAGGAAATACGTAATGATTTGGACAGACCAGGCGCTGCGGGGTGGGTAGTCCCGTACCAGTGCGCCGTGGTGCAGTGTGCCTTGCTTTGGGCACTGCCAGTAATACACACATTAAGATAAAAGCTAATACAAACATCCATCGCATCAATATCCCATACAAAACACCCCAGCCATCCCCTGGGGTGTTTTGCGTTGAAGTTGGCTTAGCCAGAGCTTATTTTTTGATAAGCTTGAGGATAACCAGCAGCACAACTGCGCCAAAGAAGGCGGTCAGCAGGCTAGCGAAGTTAAAGCCAGTTAGCACATCGGCACTGCCGCCCATTAGGCTGACGAGCCAGCCACCCAGCATTGCACCGATGATACCAACGATGATGTTGGTCAGTGCGCCTGAGTCTTCACCTTTATTTACCACCTTGGATGCCAGCCAGCCGGCAAGACCACCGATGATAAGCCATACGAGTATAGTCATAGTTGATTGTCTCCTTCATTAATGGTTATCGTACTAGTATAGCATCTTTGGGAGTAAAAGCTATGAGGACGCCTGCGGGCTAAAAGTGACTCGCCCGTCAGCTGCCCTCGCTACCACCGTCATACCTTCGTGGATGCGCCCATCGATAAGCTCCAGCGCCAGCGGGTCAAGAATACGCTTTTGCACCAAGCGCTTCAGTGGTCGGGCGCCGAAGCTCGGGTCATAGCCATCGCGGGCTAGCATGTCGCGGATGCTGTCATCAAACTGGAGCGTGATATCGCGGCTGTCTTTGACCTGGCGGGCAACGCGCTCCAGCTGCACGTCAACAATGGCCCGCATGGCCTGCTCGCGAATACGGTCGAAGATCACAATATCGTCGATGCGGTTGAGGAACTCTGGGCGGAAATGCTGGCGTAGCACCTCAAGCATTTTATTGTCCAGCACAGATAGATCATCGCCAGTAAAGTCCATAATCATCTGCGAGCCAACGTTGCTCGTCATGATGATAATGGTGTTGCTAAAGTCGATTGTCCGGCCTTGGCCATCAGTCAAGCGGCCGTCGTCGAGTACCTGGAGGAGTACGTTAAAGACGTCGGGGTGGGCCTTCTCGATTTCGTCAAACAGCACCACGCTGTAGGGGCGGCGGCGCACCGCTTCGGTCAGTTGCCCACCTTGGTCGTAGCCGACGTAGCCTGGTGGCGAACCAATCAGCCGGGCGACGGCGTGGCGCTCCATGTATTCGCTCATATCGATGCGGATCATGGCGTGCTCATCGTCAAATAATTCGCGGCACAGGCTGCGGGCTACCTCTGTTTTACCGACCCCAGTCGGGCCAAGGAAGAGGAAGGAGCCGATTGGCCGATTGGTATCGGCGAGGCCTGCGCGTGAACGGCGAATGGCGCTCGCCACAGCGGCCACAGCGCGATCTTGGCCGATGACTTGGCGGCCGATTGAGTCTTCAAGTTTGGTTAATTTACTTGATTCGCTTTCCATCAGCCGCTCGACGGGAATGCCCGTCCAGCGCGCCACTACGCTGGCGATGTCATCAGGCGTGACTTCTTCGCGCAGTAAGCGGTCGGCCGGTGGGATGGCCGCTAGCTCCCTGGCGGGCGGTGCTCAGCTTTTTCTCTAGCTCTGGCATATCACCGTATTTGATACGGCTTGCAGTAGCGAGATCGGCATCGCGTTCAGCGATTTCAAGACGAGAGCGCAGACTGTCCATGGTTTCGGCAGCGGTGTTAACAGTCTGCAGGATGTCCTTTTCGTGCTGCCATTTGCTGTCAATCGCTTTAGCCTGAGCCCGGAGGTCAGCGATCTGCTGCTTTGATTTCCGCTTTGCGGGCCTTGGCGTGCTCGGATTTATCTTTTTTTGAGCGCGGCCTCTTCAATCTCCAGCTGCAAGCGGCGGTTATTGAGCCGATCGAGACTAATCGGTACGCTCTCCAGCTGCATTTTCAGCGCACTAGTTGCTTCGTCCAGCAGGTCAACCGCCTTATCGGGCAAAAAGCGGTCAGGCAAGTAGCGAGTAGACAGCCGCGCCGCTGCCACAATCGCATCATCAGCAATCTTAACGCCGTGGTGGACTTCGTACTTTTCCTTGAGGCCGCGCAAGATAGCGATGGTGTCATCAAAAGCTCGGTTCACCAACGTAGACTGGTTGAAAGCGCCGTTCCAGCGCTGCATCCTTCTCGACATGCTGGCGGTACTCGGCCAGCGTGGTGGCACCAATCATATGGAGTTTGCCGCGGGCCAGGGCGGGCTTGAGCATATTGCCGGCGTCCATACTGCCTTCACCTTTGCCAGCGCCGACCATGGTGTGGATTTCATCAACGAAGAGGATGATCTCGCCCGCGGCTTCCTCTACCTCTTTTAACACACCTTTCAGGCGCTCTTCAAACTGGCCACGAAAAACTGGCGCCGGCTAGTAAGCTGGAGATCTCCAGGCTAATCAGTCGCTTGTCCCGCAGCGAGGCTGGTACGTTGCCCTTAACGATGCGCTGTGCGAGCGCCTCGACGATGGCGGTTTTTGCCCACACCCGGCTCACCGATCAGCACAGGGTTATTCTTGGTGCGTCGGCTGAGGATCTGCATGGTGCGGCGAATTTCTTCATCCCGGCCGATCACTGGGTCGAGCTTACCCTCACGCGCCAGAGCGGTGAGGTCGGTGCCAAATTGCTCGAGAGGCTTTTGGTTGTCTTGTTGATTCATGTTTGGTGGCATAGTCACTCCTTATATGTCGTTATGTGTTCGTGTGTCAGGTGGGGTGCCCACCTTGTATATAGTGTTTAGGGTTGTACGCCTCGGCCGCGGTTGGGTAGGGGGATGTATGTATAGTACTCACTATAGCAAATTAGCACTCTACATGCAAGAGTGCTAATCCACAGCCGAAACCAGCTCGTTGCTCGGTGGTTACTCCCTTTACCCCTCCTCACCAGTAGTGTATAATGGCTCTATACGTTGTGGAGCTTTATAGCACCATGGACGAACAATAATAATGTAATAGGAGAAAAAGTCCAAATGGCAACTTTCGATCGAAGCAAGCCGCATGTCAACGTTGGTACTATGGGTCACGTTGACCACGGTAAGACAACTTTGACCGCTGCAATTACACACGTACTTGCTAAGCGCCTACCTAGCGACGTCAACCAGCCTCGTAATTACGACGACATTGACAACGCTCCAGAAGAAAAAGCCCGTGGTATTACCATTGCTTCTTCGCACCAAGAATATGAATCAGAAAAGCGCCACTACGCGCACGTCGACATGCCTGGCCACGCCGATTATGTGAAGAACATGATCACCGGTGCTGCTCAGGTTGACGGTGCTGTCCTGGTGGTATCAGCTGCAGATGGCCCAATGCCACAGACTCGTGAGCACGTCCTACTTGCTAAGCAAGTTGGTGTGCCAAAGATCGTCGTCTTCCTTAACAAGATGGATATGGCTGACGAAGAGCTGGTAGAGCTGGTAGAGATGGACGTTCGTGAGCTGCTCGACAAGAACGGCTTTGACGGCGACAACGCTCCTGTAATTAAGGGTTCTGCACTGAAGGCGCTTGAGGGCGACGAAAAGTACGAGGACGCTATCATGGAACTGGTTGCTGCTATGGATGACTACATTCCAGAGCCAACCCGCGACATGGATAAGCCATTCCTGATGCCTATCGAGGACGTCTTCTCGATTAAGGGTCGTGGTACTGTTGCAACCGGCCGTATTGAGCAGGGTACAATTAAGCTGAATGACGAAGTAGAGATCGTTGGTATTCGCCCAACTCAGAAGAGTGTGGTAACTGGTATTGAAGCCTTCAAGAAGGCGCTTGACCAGGGCCAAGCAGGCGACAACGCTGGTCTGCTGCTACGTGGTATTGAGCGAACTGATATCGAGCGCGGCCAAGTGCTGTGTAAGCCTGGTTCAATCACTCCACACACCGAGTTCGAAGCTGAAGTATACGTTCTGAAGAAGGAAGAAGGCGGTCGCCATACTCCATTCTCGAAGGGCTACAAGCCACAGTTCTACTTCCGCACCACCGACGTAACCGGTGAGGTTGAGCTACCAGCTGACAAGGAAATGGTGATGCCTGGCGACACCGTAACCTTTAAGGTTAAGCTGCTGGCTCCAATTGCTATGGAGCAGGGTCTAAACTTCGCTATTCGTGAAGGTGGCCGTACTGTTGGTGCTGGTGTTGTCACCAAGATCAACAAGTAGTTTTACGTAGATAACTAGCATAAACCACCCCCATAATGGGGGTGGTTTTGGTATATTGCATAATTTTGCTTAAAAATTATATGATAATTTCATGCTTCTGTCTCATCCCGCAATTTCCCTGAATGTGTCCGAACAAATAATGGCTACCACGAGCGTATTTGTAAGCTTGCCCGCGCAGCAACGAGGCGTATTTACCTCGAGACAATGTCATTTGATGGCTATGGTGCAATGGCACCCGTCGTAGATGAATTGATTAATGCAAGCCAGCGCGGTGTCGATGTGCGGCTTACGCTCGATCGCTTTTCATACCCCTGATATGTACCTGAAGCGTGGCCATGAGGGTGTTGCAGACCCTAAAGAATAGCTTGCATCGGCTTGGCCAGGCGGCGGTAGGCATTACAATACTTGGGCAACTGCGCCCCAATATATTTGCTGGCCGCCATCATATTAAAAGTTATATTTTTGATGATACGACGCTTACGGCTGGTGGCGCTAATTTGACGGCTGATACAGTTCGACACGCTGACTTTATGCTTGAGTATCACGACCCCGATTTGGCGGATAGGCTCTGCCAGCATTTGCAGCAGAATCACGGCAATCGCCATACCGACACCACGGTGGCTTACAATGAACACAATACCTTTTTATTTGATGCTGGCAAACCAGGGCAGTCGCAGATTTTAGACGCGTCCCAAAGCATGCTCCGGGGCGGTACCCGCGCTTGGTATGTTTCTAAAATGCTTCCGCACCCAGCGCTGGCAGCTAGCTTGCAAGCTGTGCCAGATGTGCAGGCGTACTTTATGGGTCCGCATCGTGGCGGTAAGTTGAACCGCTTGGCAAGCTGGTGTGATGCCCATACAGTGCAGCTTGCTAATAGTCACACCGGTAATGGCCGCATCCATGCTAAATTTTGTGTAGTTGAGTATCCGGATGGGCAGCGCGCAGCACTCACGGGGTCGCATAATTTTAATGCTCGCGGTGTGCGCTGGGGAACGAGCGAGTTAGCGCTGCTCACAACCGAGCAGTCGGTGTGCGATATGTTGGTTGATTTTGCTGAGCAGCTCCCAGATTCATAATAGTACGATGATATAATAAGCAGTATGAACATAATAGCTACTCAGCTTGTACCGGCAGCAACGCTCCCTAAGCAACTACTGCGTGATATGCGTGCGGCCCAGCACCGTATATTGCTACAGGCTATGGAGTTTCATAGTGAGGGGCCCGCCATGCAGGCGCTACTACAGGCGGCATGTGAGGCCGCGGCGCGTGGCGTGAGGGTATGCCTCGTCTGTGACCCACATTCTTATCTCAATCAACCCATGATTGGTACGGTAGTGCGTCGGTTGCAACGTGCTGGTGTAGTGGTGCGCTGGTGCGGCCATGGCTGGTGGGGCTGGCCAGTTGCCGGCCGTTCACATGTAAAAATCTACTGCTGTGATGATACCGTCTATTTGGGCGGTGGGGTTAACTTTAGCCAAGCGAGCTTTGCCAATCACGATTTTATGCTCCGCTACACCAGTGCCGAAATTGCTGATATAGCGCTTAGCGCAGCGCATAACCTATACTCTTGGTGGGCGAGGCCGGACTATGCAGTAGCCCTGTCTGCAAGCGACACGCTGCTGGCTGATGGTGGCAGGCGGGGGCAGTCGATTATTCTGGAGCAAGCCTGCGCAATTGTACGCGGTGCGAAACGGGTGTGGTATATATCACAATTTGCACCAAGTGGGCAACTGGCGAGGCTGATTCGTCAATCCAAGACCGAGATAGTAGCTTTTAATACAGCACGTACTGCCACCTCGCTGCTGGATGCTGCTGGATACCGGGCACTGAACTATCGTTTCCAGGCCTATAATCAGTATCAGGGGGATCGTAAAATTCATGCTAAATATATTGTGGCAGAGCAGGCCGATGGTCAACTTATCAGCCTGACAGGCTCGCATAATTTTAATGCAACCGGTGTACAGTTTGGTACGCAAGAAACGGCTATCCTGACGTACGACCAGTCGCTTGGCCGGCAGCTAATAAGCTATGCCCAGCAGTTGGTGTGATTCTTGCTACGGCGTAGGCATGATATATGCTACAATAAGCATAAGGTTTATAGCAAAACATAAGGGATGGGATGAACACACAAAAAGTCTTTATTATTGGTGCAGGTGGGCATGTTGGTGCGAGCGCCGCCTATGCCATGGCGCTGCGGCAGGCTGCGTACGAGATTGTTTTGATTGACTCCTCAGCGGCGCGCGCTACGGCCCAAAGTATGGACATTATGGATGCAGCTGCCTGCGGTGGTAACGTCGTGGTGCGTGCAGGGGATTATCAGGATATTGCAGCAGGTGATATTGTGATGATCTGCGCCGGGAAGGCGCAGCAGCCAGGGCAGACGCGTATGGACCTACTGGCAGCAAACGCGCAAATTGTGCGTGATATAACGGCCAAGATTGTGGCGCAGAGTAAAGATATTTATTTAGTGATTGTTACTAATCCAGTTGATGTGATGACGGCTGTGGCCCAGCAAACGGCCGGTTGTGCCCCAGGCCGTGTATTTGGCACCGGTACGGCGCTTGACTCAGACCGCTTGCGGGTTGCCATAGCGCAGCAGCTAGGGGTTGCCCCAAGCCAGGTGCAGGCCTTTACGCTGGGGGAGCACGGCGATTCTTCGTTTAGTGCGCTGTACGGCGCGACGGTTGGTAATATTCCGCTCCGGTTGCTACCTGGCTATAGTGAAGCCTGGGCAGCAGAGCTTGACCAAACAGTTCGCCGCAAAGCCTACCAGATTATTGCCGCTAAAGGGAGCACTTGCTACGGCATTGGCCGGGTGATGAGCGAGGTAGCCGAGGCGCTGACGTGCCGCCAGCCGCGGATCATGCCACTAAGCGTGTCGGTGGATGGTGAGTATGGTCTGCATAACGTCACGCTGAGTGTTCCCTGTACCATTAGTCGTCGCGGCGTCTTCCCGCTTGGGCATTACCCTCTTAGTATGGCCGAGCATGATAAGCTGCGGGCTTCGGCGGATATCATTCGTAGTGCCACTGCCAGCCTTCCGTCTACCGATGAGCCGCTTGCAGGCGAACCCGTTTCTGTGGTACCATAGCGTAGTTATTAATTGTTATGAGAACTTGGTAGGATCTTTGCAACCACCAAGGTTACATAGCCGCACCAACCCGCGTCAGAGGTAAGGAGTATTTATGGCACAACAACCAGAAGGCCTACGCATTCGCATTCGCCTCAAAGCCTACGACCACAAGGTCATCGACCAATCTGCAAAACAAATCATTGATACTGCGCTGCGCACTGGCGCTACCGTAGCTGGCCCAATCCCGCTACCAACCCGCCGCAGCACCTTTACTGTTGTGAAGAGCCCGCATGTGTACAAAAAGGGTGGTGAAGCCTACGAAATGCGCGTTCACAAGCGCCTGATCGATATCACTGCAGCTTCGCCAAAGACTATCGACAGCCTGCAAAACCTCAGCTTGCCAGCTGGCGTTGATGCAGAAATCCGCATGTAGTAGCTGCCAGGTAGCAAGCAAAACTCCCGCTCATGATAAGCGGGAGTTTGTTTATAGCTGTGCAACATTGCGGTGCTTTACGGTGTTACAACGGGCGGGCGGTTCGTTTGCTGGCGGCGGCTGGCGTTGCTATCCGTAGCAGCTTGGGTTGTATTAAGCTGGTCATACAGGGAATTAACGCGAATTTGCAGGGTTGCAATCCAGAGCGCCATTGCAATCACAATCATGCCAAGCAGTACCCAATAAAGGGACTCAATCGTAAAACTGGCGTTGCCAGAATAGCTGCCCAGCTGGTGGTGTATTAGTACGCTTTTTCTTTGGCTTAGGTGGTGGAGTCGTGATCGTATGCACCGGCGTATCATCACGCTGGCGTGGTGCGGCTTGGTTAGTGGTAGTCGATTTAGCAGCTGACTTACGGCGCGCTGCTGTCTTGGTTGTAGCCATACATCCTCTTTGTGCCGGGGCACAGATTATTACTAGTGATAGGTTATCTATTATTACCTATATTAGCCATAAATGCAAGGCTATTTCTTAAAATTACATGAAAAACCGCTTCGCATAAATATTCTACTGTAGAATACGTACGAAGCGGTTTGGTAAGGAGCCTAGTGGACCTGGACAGTGGGGTATACGACCCCGCCTAGCTCTATATCAGTTATATGGAGCAAGATGCCATCCCTGTCTACCACCTTCTCTGGAGCGAAGGTGATAATGGCACCGCGGTAGCGCCGGCGGGGTGCGGCCGTTACTACGCGTGCGCGCAGCTTGCTACCTGTACCGCCCATAAGGGTGATACTGGCAACTCCACGCCGATCCACGAGCACAGTTCCAATGTGCACGCGGAAGGGTGTGGTTGGCAAGCTGGTAAACCCCAACCTGCTAAGAAGTGTCGTACCGAGTGCATCACCAAGTGAAAATTCACTCGGTGTTCCACTCCGTTTCTCATGTAAGTATCCCCCTGTACTTGCATGAAACTTTTTTTGACGATTTCTTCGGACTACACGAGTAGCCCCAAGCAAGCCGCCAAGGGTACGCTTACGGGTAACTAGTTGAGCCATCTTAAGCTCCTTTCAAAATCGAGGTTCATTGCTGAGGCGGGTGCCCTAGCAGTCCTTTTATTATACGATACATCTGCCATGGTTGCAATTTGGGCTCGGTTGGCTGCCTGGTGATAGCGTGCGGCCCCGGCAAATTTATTGACAACCCCCATTAGGCTATGCTAGAATACTAAGGTTACTTTTATGTACAAATAATATCAAGCAACCTTGGTGAATCAATAGGTCCTCGGCTATAGCGGCAGGGGAAACCACTGGCCACCAAGGGTTTTAAGTGGGAGTAAAGAGGGCTATGAAAGCACTTCTCGGTACCAAAATTGGTATGACCCAAATCATCAGCCAAGATGGCGTGGCCGTTCCGGTAACGCTGATTCAGGCTGGGCCCATCACTGTGACTCAGGTGAAGACCGTTGAACACGACGGCTACAACGCAGTGCAGGTGGCATTTGGTAAGGGTAAGAACCTGAGCAAGGCCGTGGCAGGCCACGTCAAACCTGCCAAAGTGACCCCGAAGTATATTCGGGAATTCCGTGTGGATGAACTACCGGCTGACATGACGGTAGGTAACACACTAACGGTGGAAGCGTTTGAACTGGGGGAGACAGTTCATGCGACTGGCACCAGCAAAGGTAAGGGGTTTGCCGGTACGGTAAAACGCCATAATTTTAATACGAGCAAAAAGACTCACGGTGGTAACGGTAACGTCCGTAAGCCTGGTTCAATTGGCTCGATGTATCCGCAAAAAGTCTTTAAGGGCAAGAAAATGGCCGGCCGTATGGGGCATGAGCGCGTCACGGTAAAGAACCTGACCGTTGCCTATATCGACCCAGAATTAAACCTGATTGGGCTGAAGGGCGCTGTGCCAGGGCCAAAGAAGGGCTTGGTTATGATCGGAGGAAAGGCATAATGGCAGAAGCACAGAAAAAGCAGGCGCTGCCTGATGCGGTATTTGCCGTTCAGGTGCCGAACCACGAGCTCCTAAAGCTCGCATACGATAGCTACCTGGCGCAGGCTCGCCAAGCAAGCGCAACAACCAAGCAGCGCGGCGAAGTACGCGGTGGCGGTAAAAAGCCATGGAAACAAAAGGGCACTGGCCGGGCACGCTTTGGCTCGACCCGTAACCCAATTTGGCGTGGCGGTGGTGTTGTATTTGGCCCACGTGGTAACGAAAAACTACACCAAAAAGCTATCCAAGACGAGCAAGCGCGTGGCTGTTAAGCAAGCACTGAGCCTGGCAAACCAAGCTGGCAAGGTGCAGGTGCTACCATTTGAAGGTAAGGTAACGGGCAAGACGAAAGACGCAGCCGCGTTCCTAGCAAAGAACAAGCTTGAGCGCAAAGTACTACTCGTCGCTGGCGAAAAATCACCAGAGCTGATTCGCTCAACCAATAACCTACAAAACGTGCTGGTTATCCGTGCAACATACCTAAATGTATTCCATATTTTGAATGCAGATAAGATCGTATTTTCGCCAGAAGCAGTTGCCGCTGCAACTGGATGGCTCAGCAAGGAGGAAGCATAATGGAACACATTATTGTGACCCCACGCGCAACCGAGAAGGCTTACGCCCAAGTAACTGCAACGAACACCTATGTGTTTGATGTGCCGCTGACTGCCAACAAGCAGCAGATTGCCGCAGCAGTTGCCAGCCAATACGACGTGACTGTGACTGGTGTAAAAACGCTGGTGCAGCGGGGCAAAGCTGTTCGATTTAGCCGTGGTAAAAACCGCTACCCTGGTACGACAAAACGCAGCGATGCGAAGAAGGCGTACGTGACGCTGGCTGAAGGTAGCAGTATCGATGTATTTGATACACCAGCAGCAACTGAAGAGGAGGAGAAGAAGTAATGCCAGTAACGCAGTACAATCCAACCACTCCTGCCCGTCGTGGTATGACAAGCCAAGATCTGAGCGAAATCACGACGCGCAAACCACTTAAAAGCTTGACGAAGACAAAAAAGCAAAACGCTGGCCGCAACAACCAAGGCCGCATTACGGTACGTCACCGTGGTGGTGGGGTAAAGCGCCACTACCGTTTGCTAAATCATCGCTTAGCTGATGGTCTAACCCTGACGGTAGAGGAAATCGAGTACGATCCAAACCGCAGCGCACGTATCGCTCGTGTCAAGGATCAGCATGGTCTATACCACTACGTCCTAGCGGACACACAGATGACAAAAGGCAAGACAATCGAGGCTGGCAGCAATGCCACCATCGAAGCTTCCAACCGTATGCCGCTGTCACGTATCCCTGTTGGTACTATGATTTACGCAATCGAGATTGCCCCCGGTAAGGGTGGCCAGATGGTGCGTGCCGCTGGTACCAAGGCTCAGCTGATGGCCAAAGAAGGTGACTACGCTCAGGTGCGTATGCCATCAGGCGAAGTTCGCCGTTTCCGTGTTGAATGCCAGGCAACCATTGGCACCGTTGGCAACGTGCAACACCAGAACGTTAAGATTGGTAGCGCCGGCCGCAAGCGCCGCAAGGGTATCCGCCCGACCGTACGTGGTGTTGTGATGAACGCCGCAGATCACCCACATGGTGGTGGTGATGGTGGGCGCCATGGTAGTGGTAAACCACCACGTACGCCATGGGGTCAGCTTACCTCGGGTATCGCACCCGTCGCCGTAAGGATACTAACAAGTTAATCGTACGTTCTCGCCATGATGCGAAGAGGAAGAGGTAGTATATGAGTCGTTCACTCAAGAAAGGTCCGTTCGTCGATGCAAAGCTGGCTAAGAAAGTCGCTGCTCTGCAAGTTGGTGACCGTACCGTTATCAAGACCTGGGCTCGCGCAAGCACTATTACGCCAGAAATGGTCGGCTTTACCTTTGCCGTACATAATGGTCGCGTGCATGTGCCAGTCCTGGTTTCTGAAAACATGGTTGGGCATAAGCTCGGTGAGTTCAGCCCGACTCGCAAGTTCCGCAAGCACGGTGGAAAGGATAAGAAGTAATGGCTAAGACTGCAACCGTACGCGCCTTTATTAAAGGTGTTGACCAAACCCCACGCAAGGTGAGCATTGTCGCGAGCCTGGTACGTGGCCGCAGTGTGGCTGATGCCTTGGTTATCCTTGACCACACACCGCGCCGCGCTGCACTGGCAGTCAAGAAGGCTATTGCATCTGCTGCTGCCAATGCAACCCACAACCACGGGCTTGATAATAAGTCCCTGGTTATCACAACACTAAGTGTTACCGCTGGCCCACGTATGCGCCGCTTTAAGCCTGCTTCACGTGGGCGTGCGCTGCCATTCGAAAAGAAGTCAAGCCATATTTTGGTAGAAGTGACAGGCACCGAAAAGCCCAAGAAGCCTGCGCGTAAGCCAGCCAGCGCTAAGAAAGTAGAGGAGAAGTAAGATGGGTCAAAAGGTTAATCCAATCAGCTTCCGTCTGCAAGTTCATAAAAACTGGGATTCGCGCTGGTTTGCGAACAAGCGTGATTTTAGCAAATGGCTCGCAGAAGATATTCGTATTCGTGAGCTGATCGAAAAGCGGTTTGCTGCCCGCCCAACCATTTCGCGTATTGAGATTGAGCGGAGTGCCAACCTCATTACTATCACCATTCACACTGCCAAAGCTGGTGTTGTGATTGGCCGCGGTGGTGCTGGTGTGCAGGAGCTCAAAGCTCAAATCGAAAAAGCTCGCAAGCCTGCCAGTGCGCATTAATATCGAGGAAGTTCGCCGCCCAGAACTGGCTGCTAAACTGGTAGCCGAAAATATCGCTCGCCAGCTTGAGCGCCGCATTAACTTCCGCCGCGCTATCAAGATGGCTGCACAAAACACCATGAATGCTGGCGCAAAGGGTATTCGTATCGAAGTCCGCGGGCGTCTTAACAACGCCGAAATGGCTCGCCAAGAGAAGGTGATTGAGGGCTCTGTGCCACTCCACACTATCCGGGCAGATATCGATTACTCACGCGCAAGTGCCCAGACTCCAGCCGGCACCATTGGGGTGAAGGTTTGGATCTACAAGGGTGAAAGGAGTGCGAAATAATGCTACTACCGAAGAAAACCAAGTACCGTAAGGTCCGCAAAGGTCGCAACGACGGCCAGGCAACGCGGGGTAACTACATTGCGTTTGGTGACTTTGCCCTGCAATCACAGGGCAACAACGATGTGACTAGCCGTCAGATCGAGTCTGCTCGCCAGGCAATGACCCGCTACATTAAGCGTGGTGGTAAAATCTGGATTCGTATTTTCCCACACATCCCTGTGACCCGTAAGCCAGTTGGTCTTAAGATGGGGATGGGTAAGGGTAACCCAGAGTTCTTTGTTGCTAAGGTAAAGGCTGGCACCGTTCTCTTCGAAATGAAGGGTGTATCTGAGGAAGTTGCCCGCGAAGCCATGCGCCTGGCAAGTCACAAGTTACCAGTAAAGACTAAGTTTATTAAGCGAGAGGATGCATAGGTATGGCAGATTCAACACAACCAGCAGCCGAGGTAAAAACCGCTGCAGAGCTGCGCCAAGCAATCACTGCAAAGCAAGCTGACCTAGCTGCTGCCCGCCGTGGGCATGCTCTAGGTGAGCTACAAAATCCACGTGTCCTCGGTCAAACTCGTAAAGAGATCGCCCGCCTGCAGACTGCCTTGCGTGCGCTCGAACTAAGCGAAGAAGGGAATAAGTAATATGGCCAAGACATTGACTGGCATCGTGACATCAAGTAGTCGCGATAAGACCATTACCGTCACTGTAACCAGTCGTGAAACGCACCCGCTCTACGGTAAGCAGTATACTGTCAGCCGTAAGTACACCGCGCACGACGAGGACAACCAGGCCCAGGTTGGTGACCGTGTACGCATTGTTGAAACCCGCCCAATTTCTAAGACGAAGTCGTTTACACTTGCGGCTATCGAAGAAAAGTCACGCGGCAGTGTTGACCTCAAAGCAGAGGTTGAGGAGGTAGAAGGCTAATGATCCAGCAAGAATCACGCCTTAAGGTAACCGACAACAGCGGTGCTAAGGAAATCCTTTGTATCCGTGTGCTTGGTGGTACCGGCCGCCGCTACGCTCGCGTTGGCGATGTTATCGTCGCGACGGTAAAGGACGCCAACCCAACCGGCAACGTCAAGAAGAAGTCAGTTGTTAAAGCGGTTGTTGTGCGTACACGCGACCAAATTCAGCGTAAAGATGGTTCAACGATTGCGTTTGATGATAACGCAGCTGTTATCATCGGTGAAGACAAGAATCCGAAGGCTACCCGCGTATTTGGCCCGGTACCCCGTGAGCTGCGCGACATGGGCTATAACAAGATTATCAGCCTGGCACCGGAGGTACTCTAATGGCACGTATTAAGAAGAACGATATCGTTAAGATTATCGCTGGCAAGCACAAAGGCAGCACTGGTGCAGTCGTGGCTGTACTGCCAAAGAAGAATGCTGTTTTGGTAGAGAACATTGGTAAAGCCAGCCGCAAGGTGCGGCCAAGCCAAATTAACCCACGCGGTGGCATTAAAGACATCCACGTTCCTGTGCCGCTGGCCAAGGTTGCCCTGGTAGTGGACGAAAAAAACCAAGGCTACCAGCCGGGTTGGCTACACCAAGAAGAGCGATGGCGCTACCGTACGCGTTGCTCGCCAACTGAATGATAAGGAGATTAGCTAATGGCAAAAACAACTCACACTGCCGACACTCCTCGCTTGAAAGCTTTGTACAACAGTACGTATAAGAAAGAACTGCAAGCCGAACTAAACCTGGCAAATATTCACCAGGTACCAAAGCTCGAAAAGATTGTAGTTAGCGTTGGGCTCGGTAAGAACAAAGACGATAAGCGTCACTAC
Source organism: uncultured Candidatus Saccharibacteria bacterium (assembly GCA_916438855.1). Taxonomy (GTDB): domain Bacteria; phylum Patescibacteriota; class Saccharimonadia; order Saccharimonadales; family Saccharimonadaceae; genus SDRW01. The sequence goes on along the minus strand of CAKAFW010000002.1, from coordinate 239,435 downwards.
GAAGTGGTAAAAAATACGCTTACCAAAAATTACCGGCCAAGCACCAATTGACCGCATGGCTAAGAAGTCAATCGCTGGCTTTAAAATTCGTGCTGGCATGAACCGCATTGGTGTGAGTGTCACGCTGCGCGGTGCCCGTATGTACGAGTTTATGGACCGCTTTATCAATGTGGCAATGCCACGTATCCGTGACTTCCACGGTGTTGGTGCTAAGGCCTTCGATAAGGGCGGTAACTATAACGTTGGTATTACCGAGCAGTCTATCTTCCCCGAGCTCAGCTTTGAGGAGACCCAGTCGCTCCACGGTCTGCAAGTTACCTTTGTGATTGCTAACCACGATGCGAGCCACTCACGTGCTCTGCTCGAAAAATTTCGGTATGCCGTTTGAAAAAGAAGGAGGACGTCGCTAATGGCTAAGAAATCTATGATCGCACGCGATGAAAAAGCGCAAGCGAATGATCACCCGTTACGCCGCTAAGCGCGCCGCCCTAAAAGCAAGCTGGCGACCAAGAAGGCCTGCAAAAGCTGCCACGTAATTCAAGCCCAACCCGCTGGAAGAACCGTGATGTCTTAAGCGGCCGCCCACATGGCTATATGCGCCGTTTCGGCCTCAACCGTATTAATTTCCGCGAAAAGGCCTCCAAGGGTGAAATCCCTGGTGTAACAAAGAGTAGTTGGTAAGGAAGGAGACCAGATATGTCAATGCAAACTACAGATCCAATCGCCGACCTTCTGACTCGCATCCGTAACGCGAAGATGGTTGGCAAGACCGAGGTTCGCGTACCGGCAAGCAAAATGAAGCAAGTTATTGCTACCCAGCTGCAAAAAGCTGGCTACCTGGCAGACGTTGCTATGGTAGATGGCAAGCCACGTGGTGAACTGGTAATTACTATCAACCAGCCCGGCGAGCCTGCTGCTATTACTGAGATTACTCGTGTTAGCAAGCCTGGCCGTCGCGTGTACGTTAAGTCAGCCGAGATTCCTAAGGTCAAATCTGGCCGCGGTATCGTGCTGATTAGCACTAGCCAAGGTGTGATGACCGGTCACGAAGCCGCTCGCCAAAAAGCTTGGTGGTGAGTTACTGCTCAAGGTATACTAGCCACTCATCGTAGGCGATTCTGCGCACCCCATTACTACGGTAGTGGGGTGTTTGGCTATTATGTCGGATATTTGCAAGGCTGGCAATAGACTGATATGATCGGAGTAGGAAGGGAAGCTATTATGGATAATGTACCATGGGTATTTTTAGCAGCAATGGTTATATTAGTAGTTGCACTAGTACGAGCCTGGCGCAGCAGCAAGAATAATTCGTAAGTAAACCTTGTGCTGCTTGAATTGATTTAGTATAATAGGCTAGTTATTACTACGTGTGAGTGGTTTGTGGCGCCCATTATTCGCTGCGGCCCCATACATAATGAAAGAAAGGTACCTATGAGTCGAATCGGAAAAACTACCAGTAGCAATTCCGGCTGGCGTGACAATCACGATCGATCAAGAGGCTATCACCGTCAAGGGTCCTAAGGGCGAATTGATGGTGCCACACTTGAGTGACGTGACCGTAACGCAAGACGACGGCGCGCTGGGTTAAGCGCCATAACGACGAGCGTATTGCGAAGGCGCAGCATGGCTTGCAGCGATCGCTGCTTAACAATGCTGTGGACGGCGTGACGAAAGGCTTTGAAAAGAAGCTGCAGGTTAACGGCGTGGGCTTTCGCGTCAGCGGCGGCGGCCAAGCCATTGAGATGGCGCTTGGCTTTAGTCACCCAGTGGCATACTCTGCGCCAGAAGGCATTACGCTGACAGTTAATAAAATGGAAATTACCGTTGCTGGTATAGATAAGCAAAAGGTTGGCCAGGTTGCAGCAGAAATCCGCGCCCTGAAGAAGCCAGAGCCATACAAGGGCAAGGGTATTAAATATGCCGATGAGGTTATCCTCCGCAAGGCAGGGAAGGCAGGTAAGTAATTATGGCTGATTTACAGAAGAAACTACATAATAAGCGCCTGCGTAAGAATCGTGTTCGTGCCCGCGTTAGCGGTACGGCTGAGCGCCCTCGCCTTACGGTAACGGTAAGCAACAAGCACATTAGTGCCCAGCTGATTGATGACCAGGCTGGCCGCACACTGGCTGCTGCAACAACAGTCGGTGCCAAAGCAAGTGGCACAATGACAGAGCGTGCTGCTGGTGTTGGTACATCGCTTGCCAAACAAGCCAAAAAAGCAAAGATTAACGCAGTTGTGTTTGACCGCAATGGTCGCCAGTACGCTGGCCGCCTGAGTGCTCTGGCAGATGCTGCACGTAAGGAAGGATTGGAATTCTAGTATGGCAGAACAACGGACTGCAAATACTACCCCACGCCAAGATGGCCACCGTGGCCGCCAGCGTGGTGGTCGCCGCGATGACCGGCGAAACCGGCGCGATGATACGCCAAAGGAATTTGAAGAAGTTGTGATTAATATCGACCGCGTGGCGCGTGTCGTCAAGGGTGGCCGCCGCTTCCGCTTTAAGGCGCTGGTGGTAGTCGGCAACCGCAAGAATAAGGTTGGTGTTGGCGTTGCTAAGGGCCAGGATGTGCAAACGGCTATTTCTAAGGCGACTGATGTCGCCAAGAAGAACCTGGTTGTTATCCCCCTTGCCAACGATACTATTCCGCACGACGCTGAAGTAAAGGTAAGTGGCGCGCAGGTGCTTATTAAGCCAGCTGCGCCTGGTACCGGTATTATCGCCGGTGGTGTGGTTCGCCAGATTATTGGTGTGACTGGTATTCGCAACATGCTTTCCAAGAGTCTTGGTTCAACTAATAAGGTGAACATTGCCTATGCAACCGTCGACGCACTCAAGACGCTGGTTCCTCGTGAGCAGTGGCTGAGCGCTCGCACAACCAAGAAAGGGGCGAAGTAATGACTAAGTACAATCAGCTCCAGGTAACTGCCAATAAGGCAAAGGTGCGGGTTGGCCGCGGTATCGCCGCTGGCCGTGGTAAGACTGCTGGCCGTGGTACCAAGGGCCAGAATGCCCGTACTGGTAAAAAGCTCCGGACTATGTTCCAGGGTGGCCAACGCCCGCTTGCCCAGGCGATTCCAAAGAACCGTGGCTTTAAAAGCTTACGTACTCCTGCTCAGGTTGTCTATAGTGACCACCTAAATAACTTTAGTGGCGCCGTTGACAACTTTGCCCTCTATGAAGCTGGCCTTGTGGCAACGCCGTTCCATACCGTTAAGGTGATTGCTCGTGGCGAACTTACTGCTGCAGTAGATCTACAGGTGCAGGCTGCATCGGCAAGCGTTAAAGAAGCACTCGCGAAGGCAGGTGGTAGTTTTACAAAAACCGCAACCCCACTGCCAAAATCTGCTAAGCAAGCTGAAGCAGAAGACAAGTAGCATTCGCTACCAACACGTGCAATTGACCGCTCGTATAACATCAATAGCTCCGTCGTGTAACACCGCGGGGCTATTGTGTTTTATGTGGCAATATGGACTAATATGCGCGCAATTATAATTGTTATGATATACTATGGGTATTATGGAAAAGCGCCGCACACTGACTCAGCAGCAAGAACAAGAATCGTCTGCGCCTACACGCGAGAAAAAGACTTCACTAGGCAAAGAAGCGTTGTCTTTCACGCGGCGGTTCGCAGCCGGTTGGCTTGCAGGTGTGGCGCTGTGGAACGTTGCACTTGAAGCCGGCACTATACCGGTACAGATAGCTACCTGATGCATGCGCATTTTTAAGCTCTATAATGGATTCCATGATCATCATGTGTACCCTGGTAGCGATACGCCAGGGCTCAGTGAGCAGACTAGCCGCGCTGCCAGCTCACTACTAGATGCTAATGTAAAGGTGAACTGCTTTAGTCCAGAATCATTGATGGAATCTGTTGTTGGTACCAAAAGTGAAGACATCGCAAGCGGCCAGGCATTCCCGGCCGGATTTGTTCTCCAAGGCCGCTTGCCACGAGTGCTGGGGACGAATATTGCAAGTCGCCCGATTTGGGACAACGTGATTAACTTGGAAGACAATATTTGTAAGTCAGTGGTTGATTTCGAAAAGAATGGCTCACATGGGAATGCGCGAAAAAGAGACGAAGGAGCGTATAGATAGTGCTGATGAGCCATCAGTAGCGGAAATGGCCCTGCTTGGTGATGATACGCACCACGCCACAACAGGTGCTGCTGCAGTTAGCGTGCTGGCACATGAGTATTCACACCTAAGACTCGACTCGCAAAATGAGGCTTTAGTGCAGTGTGCTTCCCTCGATTTGACCCCAGGTATTATGCAGCGCAGTCAGCAACCACCAGACGCAGGCGAGCTTGAAGCTATGAAGGCTTTGGTATACAGCTACACTAACGAATCGATGCCAGGCGACTACCGTAGCACCGATTGTTACAAGGGCGGGCCCTACGATGTTCGCGCCCAGGGCTATAAAAACCTGCCGGTCGGTAATGATGCACCCACCTGGCTGCCAGAACAGTACGAAATCGCCTCGTGAGGTGGTGGTGATTCTGGGGAGCCTGAAACAGTCTATTACGTCAGCGAGCTCGATAGCGACGACCTAAGTGATGCGGACGACTAGTCGCATGCCCCTATACTGGCAGGGAAAGTAAGGCTTTATCTATTCAGCCACCGTCATGAGTGTGATATAATGGCTCATAAGTAGTGGCGGTAGGAGTTTTTGCTGACGCACGCGTATTGTTTATTTGTGCGCTGCGATCAGGTATACTGGAGCCAACACGTCCAAAAACAATGTTGCCGAAAGGGTAGGAAATGAACTGGAAAACTATTTTTGTATCACTAAAGAATCGCGATATGCAAAAAGCGATTATTGATCGTACTGGGGCTGATTGCCATTTACCGTATGTTATCGCATATACCGGTGCCACTAGCTGGGCCGACGGAGCTTAAAAATATCGTCACAAGCTTTCTAAGTGCCAGCGAGTTCGGCGGTTTCCTAAACCTGCTATCGGGTGGTGCTATGAGCCAGCTTTCGATCGTACTGGTTGGCCTGAGTCCGTTTATTACTGCTAGCATTATGACCCAGCTACTGACGAAAGCCGTGCCAAGCCTGGAGGAACTCCACAAAGACGGCGAATCTGGCCGCCGCAAAATCAACCAGTGGACACGTATTATTAGTGTTCCCCTGGCGGTTGTACAGTCCATTGCTTTTATTTACATCCTACGCCAAACGGTACTAGCTGGCAACTCTGCCGCCATTAGCCAGGCTACCCCGATGGAATGGATCGTGGCGGTGACGGCTATGACAGCAGGTTCAATTTTGCTCATGTGGCTGGGTGAAGTTATGACAGAGCAAGGTATTGGTAGCGGTATTAGTCTATTGATTTTTGCAGGTATTATTAGCCAGTTGCCAACAACGCTCGCTACACTGTTTGGTAGTTTGTTCGATACATCCCAGGGTGCGCTGAGTGTCTTCGGCTGGTTTAATCTACCGCTTAACCCAAGTGTCTTCTGGGTTGCATTGACGCTCGCTGCTATTTCCATCCTAACACTATATATCCTGGTAAAGATCAACGAAGCCCAGCGAATTATCACCATTAACTATGCCAAGCGTGTACAAGGTAATAGCACCTATAGTGGCATTAAGAGCGTCCTACCAATTAAGCTGATTGCAGCTGGCGTGGTCCCCGTTATCTTTGCCGTTGCCTTTTTGAGCTTGCCAGCCTTTCTGGGTCATGTTTTCAGGGCGTCCGGTGCTGAGCAGTACGCCACACTAGCGCAGAACCTTATCACCTGGTTCCAGGCACCTAACCCAGGTAGCTTTACCGGTAGCCAACCAACTGCCTTTATCTACCCGAGTTTGTATTTTATCCTGGTGATTGCATTTACGTATTTCTACACAAACATTGTGTTTAGTGCGAGCGAAATTGCAGAGAATCTCCAAAAGCAAGGCGGCTTTATAGAAGGTGTCCGCCCCGGCAAGCAGACCGAGCAATATCTGCGCAGCATGGTAAACCGCTTAGTACTATTGGTTCGATTGTACTCGGGTTGATTTCTATCATGCCGTTTGCTATTGAGTACTTACTCTACAATATCGCTGGTATTCAGAACGCTAACCTGGCTATTGGTGGTACTGGGCTGCTGATTGTGGTATCAGTCGGCCTTGAGAGCCTGCGTCAGCTCAATAGCCGCGCTCTGATGGTAACCTACGACGATTATAAATAATACGAGTATAGGGCAGTATCTATCATGCAAAAATCTGGGCTTAATCTTCAAGCAAACGCAGCCAAACCACGGTTTGGCCTGCTGTTTATGGTGCTGGCAATCGGTATGGCAGGTGTGCTGTGCTGGTATGGCTACCGCTACTACACTACTGGCGAGAGTCTACCAATACCAATGCCCTTCGTAGCTGCTAACCCGCATGTCGATGAATCTACCGTTACCAAGGAGCAGCTCCGTAGCCATAGCACTGGTGGTGATAAGCCAAAGTACCTCAGTATACCCGCGCTTAATATTCAGCAAGCTAGGGTGTATGGGGTGGATGTGCTTGCAAATGGTGAGCTCGGCACACCGCATAACATTAACGATATTGGTTGGTATGGTAAAAGTTCCCTACCTGGTAGCGGTGGCACGATGCTGATGGACGGCCATAATGGTGGCCCAACCCGCGACGGCGTCTTTAAACGCCTCGGCGAGCTAAAATCTGGTGATGAAATCGTTGTTACCCGAGGTGATAACGAAGAATTCCGCTACACCGTGCAAGAGGTCAAACATATGAGTGTTGATGAGCTTAATAACGGCCATATGCAAACAATGACGAAAGCAATAGCACCAGGCCGCGAGGGGCTTAATTTGATTACCTGTACCGGCAACTGGGTACCAGCTAAGCAAACCTATGATCAGCGCGTCACAATTCGGGCAAGTTTGGCGGTGTAGCAGAAAAAGTACTTTACTTTAGGCCAACAAAGGCGTATAATCTATATTTGTAATTTATGGCAAGTCAAAAGGAAGTAATCAAAATGGTTGGTAAGGTAGTGGAAGCACTGCCTGGTACAAAGTTTAAGGTTGAACTGGAAAACGGCCATAGTATTATTGCCCACATTAGCGGGAAGATGCGTAAGCACTACATTCGGCTAGTACCGGGCGATAAGGTGGAAGTTGAGATGACCCCGTATGATCTGACACAGGGAAGAATTAGCTACCGCCTCAAAGATGAGCGTCCGCACCAGCGGACTGCTTAAGCATACCAACTAAATGGGTTTTGACCCAAGGGGAGTTTTTATTCACTCATGAAAGTTCGTGCGAGTGTCAAAAAAATCAGTCCCGATGACCAGTTGGTGCGCCGTAAGGGGCGCCTGCGTGTCATCAATAAGAAAAAACCTAAGAATAAGCAAAGGCAGGGTTAAGCATGGCTCGAATTGCTGGGGTAACCATCCCATCAGAAAAGCAAGTGCAAATCGCTCTTACCTACATTTACGGTATTGGGCCGAAGCACGCTTCGACCATCCTTGCGGCGGCTAAAATTGAGCCGACCACTCGGGTGAAAGATCTCACCGAGGCTGAAGAACAGAAGATTCGCGAAATCATTGACAATGATTACACCGTAGAGGGCGACCTTCAGCGCTTGGTAACCAATAATATTAAGCGCCTTAAGGACGTCAATACCTACCGGGGTTTGCGCCATAAGGCCGGTTTGCCAGTACGCGGCCAGCGTACCCGAACGAATGCACGAACTCGTAAGGGTCGAGCGATCGCCGTCGGTGGCACACAACCAAAAGCAGCAAGTAAAAACCCTAATAGGAAGGATCTGGTACAATGGCAGAAGCAAAAACAAGTGCTCGTAAAAAAGCAGCGCCGATCCGTTCCTGCGGGGCAGCTGCATATTCAAGCAACATTTAATAACACCATCATTACTTTTACTGATAAGAAGGGTAATGTGCTGACAGCTGCAAGCGCTGGTGCTTGCGGGTTTCGTGGTAGCAAAAGGGTACAGCGTACGCCGCCCAAGTTGCTGCCGAAAAAAAGCCGCTGAGGCTGTTAAGTCACTCCATGGCTTGCACTCAGTAGATGTGTTTGTAAAGGGGTCGGCCTTGGCCGTGACGCAGCGATTCGTGCGCTTGCCAACCTCGAAATCACCGTTGAAAGTATTAAAGATGTAACTGGCGTGCCACATGGTGGCGTACGCCCTAAGAAAGCCAGGAGGGCTTAAGCAATGGCACGAGATACCTCACCAATTGTGAAGCAAAGCCGCCGCGAAGGCTATGCTTTGCACCCCAAAGCACACAAGATTATGGCTCGCAAAAGTGGCATTCCGGGTGAACACGCCCATAGCCGCCAGGGTAAGCCAAGCTTATATCTAACCCAGCTACGCGAAAAAGCAAAAAGGTACGCCGCACCTATGGCCTGCTCGAAAAAGCAGTTCGCACGCCTGATGAAAGAGGCCCTCACGCAAGGATGGCCTAGCTGGCGAAAAACCTGCTGCAGCTGCTGGAGCGCCGCCTTGATAACGTTGTTTATCGCGCTGGCTTTGCAACCAGCCGCCGCGCTGCTCGCCAGTTGGTAAGCCATGGCCACTTTATGCTCAATGGCCGCCGTGTTGATATTCCATCAATCCGCGTTAGTGCCGGTGATGAAATCACTGTCCGCCCAAAGAGCACAAAAATCCGCTTACTTTACACATCTTGACGATGTCTTAAAGAACGCCGACCAGCAGCCGCTAAGCTGGATGAAGGCCGAGCCACGTGAGCTAAAAAAATTGCTATTTCTGGCAATCCGAAGCGTGAAGAAGCTGAAGCAGATATTAACGAACAGCTCATCGTTGAGTACTACTCACGATAGGGGTAAGGAGTAACTGTTTATATGACAAAAGTAATTCACAACCCGGCGCTTGCGGCTATAGATGAGCATTCAACAAGTAGTGCATCGTTTACGATTGAGCCGCTCCACTCGGGTTATGGCAATACACTGGGCAATAGCTTGCGACGTGTACTGCTTTCGAGCATTGCCGGTGGTGCGATTGTGTCGTTCAAGATTGACGGTGCAACCCACGAATTCACCACGGTGGCTGGCATTGCCGAAGATGTCGTTGACATCAGCCTGAACCTCAAAAACATCCGCCTCAAAATGCATACCGATCAGCCAGTAGAACTCCGTCTTGAGAAGACCGGGGCTGGTGTCGTGACTGCTGGTGATATCGCTGCTAACGCTGAGGTTGATATCATCAACCCCGAGCAAGTGATCTGCACCGTAGATGACTCTCATGCACATGTACTCATCGACCTGGTAGCTGATTCGGGCCGTGGCTACCGCACAATCGAAGAATCAAGCGAAGAGCGCCTCCATAGCGATCACATCGCGCTTGATGCTGTGTTTAGCCCGGTACTGCGTGTACGCTACAAGGTCCAGCCAACCCGTGTTGGCCAGGACGCCAGCCTGGAAAAGCTTATCATTACGGTAGATACCGATGGCACTATGACGCCAAGCCAAGCCTTTGAAGAAGCGGCTGCTATTTTGGTTAACCAGTACACCGCACTGGCTGGGAGCACGGTCGTAGAGGCCGCTCCGGCACCTGGCCAGGAGGAAGAGGACGAAGTTGGTGAGTTAAATACGCCAATCGAAGACCTAAACCTGACAGCCCGAACTGCCAATGCGCTGATCAATAATGATATTCGCACTGTGCAAGACTTGGTAACGCTAACCGAGCAGGACCTACGTGAACTGAAGGGCTTTGGCTCAAAAGCATTGGATGAAGTAAAAGATAAACTAGCGGAGTTGGAGCTCTAATATGCATCGACATGGATACAAAGGGCGCAAGTTTGGCCGTGAACGCGACCAGCGCCGCGCGCTAATGAAGGGCCTGGCAACCAGCTTGGTTGAGCATGGTAAGATCGAGACTACCCTGCCAAAGGCCAAGGAGCTAGTGCGCTACATTGAAAAACTAATTACAAAAGCAAAGAAAGGCGATTTGCACAACCGCCGCCAGGTGATTGCCAAGCTATCAACCCAGGCTGCTGCTTTTTAAGCTGGTAGACGAAATTGCTCCACAGCTGAGTGGCCGCACCAGTGGGCACGTACGCGTTACGCGAACACGTCTGCGCGTAGGCGACGGCGCCCAGATGGCAACAATTGAGTTTGTGGATGAGCTGAAGCCAGTTGCAAAGGAGGCCGCGTAATGCACAAAAACGTACTCACAAAAAGCCGAGCGAAGTTAAGCGTGAGTGGCTCCTGGTTGATGCCAGTGAACTACCCCTGGGGCGCCTGGCAACGATTATTGCCAATCTCCTAACAGGTAAGGGTAAGCCAACCTACACCCCGCACATTGATGGTGGTGACTATGTAGTGGTAATCAACGCCAAGAACACTGTCGTCACAGGCGATAAGGAACTGCAGAAGGTGTACTACCGCCACAGTGGTTTCCCTGGTGGTATTAAGGATGCACGCCTTGAAGAAGTACGCGAAAAGTTCCCTGAGCGTATCATCGAAAACGCCGTTAAGGGTATGCTGCCAAAGAATAAGCTCCAGGCTGAGCGCATGAAGCGCCTACGCGTTTTTGCTGGCAGCGAGCATACTCACGCCGCACAATCACCTAAGAAAGTAGAGGTACAGTAACATGGCAGATACAACATACTTTTACGGCCTTGGCCGGCGCAAAAGTGCAACTGCGCGTGCCCGCCTGTATGCTGGTACCGGTGCAGTGACGATTAACGATAAGCCGGCAAGCGATTACCTATCGGGTAACAAAACCCTGCTAGCTGAGGTAACTGACCCCCTAGCACTGGTTGGCAAGCAAAAGGAATTTGATGTCACGGTACGCGTGAGCGGCGGCGGCCTGAGCGGCCAGGTAGATGCTATTAAGCTCGCAATTGCTAAGGCAATTACAACTGGCCATAGCGACCTACGCTCGACGCTCAAGAAGGCTGAGCTCCTAAAGCGTGACCCACGCGAAAAGGAACGCAAGAAGTACGGCCTGCGCAGTGCTCGTAAGCGCGAACAGTTCTCTAAGCGCTAAGCATGGCGCTACCAGGCTATTCAGCCTAAGCACACAGCAGAAAATAACTCTCGTTTTGGCGAGAGTTATTTTGATGTTGACTCACAGTTCCTTTAGTGATATATATATATCAAGCTTTGCGCATTATGCCACGCAGCATACGCCTAGCTTTGTTCCCCATTCAGTCTACGTTCTACACTCAGAAAGGATTGTATCATGAGTGTTTTTTCTGTCCTTGATGCCGAGCAGCGGAGCAGCTGGAAGGGCGGCCACACCACCTGCCTGAGCCTTGTTGCAGAGACTGCGCTGACACTGGTTAGCCAGCACCGCGAGTGGCTGCATAAAGGCCAAATCGGTGATGAAAAACTCATCACCGTGGTTGAAGACGAGCGATGCTACTATTGGCATCGTGTTCGGCTTTCAGCCGAACACTATGACAACCTTTTTCCATTACTGGAAACCGAGCTGCGCAAGCTCGGTTTTGACGATTTCATGGCAGAGTTTTATACTCTGCTTATCGTTAACAACCTTAGGGAGGAGGTGAGTAAAGCAGTCAGAAGCGAGAACATTCGCCGTAAGGCGGAAGCTCGCCGTTGGCCGCAATATATCTTGCCAAGCGCAGCGTATTCGCCGCGCACTGAATGGCTATAAACAACCCCCCGCACAACCTGTGCGGGGGCTTTCCTTTTGCGGCGGCCCCTAAATCTGTACCAGCACACAGCGATAGGCTCGCTGTATAAACCCATAGCCCCTGGCATAGGGGCATGCTACACTGGGTGGTATGACATTTGATATTCCCCGCCGGCTACATGTTGGCCATATCCATACATCGGCCCAGCCACGTGTCACGATTGTACTGTTGCATGGCATCGGTAACGCTGCGGCAAGCTGGCAGCATGTGGAGCGTGCGCTGCCAGCCGATACCCGCGTTGTAGCGCTTGACCTACTGGGGTTTGGCCAGTCGCCAAAGCCAGTGCGCGCATCGTATAACGTGCGGGTGCAGGCGCGCTCAGTCATGCGAACATTACTGAGTATGGGATTATATCACAACGTGATTTTAGTAGGGCACTCGATGGGTGCACTGATATCAATTGATATTGCCCGGCGCTACCCATGGCTTGTGCGTGGCTTGGTGCTTTGTAGCCCGCCAATTTACCGCACTGCCCGCCAAAAAAAGCGCCGCTTAGTCAATGCCGAGGCTTTGCTGACACGCGCCTATACTAGCACCGCGGCAGATGCTGCCAAAAAGCCAAAGCTCTATATTCAGCTAGCAAAAATCACCAAGGCCACGGGGCTTACCTCACCGGCCTTCCAGGTTGATAGTAGTACGATTCACCCTTATATTACCGCGCTGAAAGCCAGTATTGTGAACCAAACGGCCTGGCGTGATATTCAGCGCCTGCACAAACCAACCCATATTATTTATAGCCAGTTTGACCCGTTTGTCGTCAATAAAAATATCATCCAGCTTACGCACCAGCCGCATATTACTGCCCAAAAAGTGCTCGCCCTGCACGAAGTAACCGGCCCCTATATCCAGCCAATTCGCCAGGCCGTCGACCGGCTGATTGCCTAAGGCACCTTTCAGGATCCCTTCAGAAGGGGCTTTACGAGTATATACCATATATGCTATAGTAGTAGTGGAACCGTGCTTATGCCTGGTTACGTCCGTTTTGACCGTTTCCATTCTTTCTAGGAGTGTACCATGTCTCGTAAACGTGGAATTTTTAAGACAACAACAGGTGCTACCGCTTACCGTATGTATGTGCCTAGCGACAGGCCGTATATTGGCCTGATGCCGACACCACAGAGCCGCCTACTGCCAAGCCTGAATACACAGCAGGTGGAAGAAAAGCTGGAACAGGTGAACCATACGATTCGCCTGTGGCATCTAAAGCGGGCAGCCACTGCTGGGCTGCTACACTTCTTTGACCCGAAAGGGGAAGAAGCTCATAGGCGGGCTGTAAAACGCCGTGAGCATTACAAGCGGACATTACGCTCCCGCGCCAAGGAGCGTAGGGTCCCGGTGATCATCAATCTAAAAGTACCAAAAGGAGTACCTGGGCAGACTATTCCAAAGCCTGCCCAGGCGCTGCTAGAAGTGCTCCCTTTTGGGGAATTGAAACAGTTGGTCACCGTTCCCGATGGCCGGCAACCATTTAGTGCCGACTACGAGGCCGAAACGACTGTACGCGAGTACAGCCGGTATGAGTTTGAGTCATATATCAAGCAATACTACCATGATTTGCACGAGCAAGGCAGCATCGCCAACCTGGCCGAGCGCGCTACCTGGGCTGCGGAGGCCATCCGTAACCCCGATATAGCGCAGTACCGCTTAGCGGCGCAGCAAGCCTTTGCCGCTACCGCCTGGTAAGCACGTAGTTCCCGCACTTTTCGTACCCCGCCCTGTTACAGGGGCGGGCTTTCCTTTTACCTTAGGCGGCAACTATAGTATACTGATACTATGCAAAAACCCGTTATTCTCACTGGTGTTCGTTCGAACGAAGAGCCCACACTGGGCAACTTTTTGGGTGCCTTTGTGCCTATGGTAGAGATGCAGGCAACATATGCCAGTACGCACCAAATTAATATGTTTGTGCCAGATCTGCACAGCTTTACAACCCCGATAGACCATAGCAGCCTGTATGCTAATACGCTCCATAATCTCAAATATTTTGTGGCAGCAGGGTTGGACCTCACCAACCCCAATACGTACCTCTACCGGCAAAGCTTCATCCCGGCTCATAGCGAGCTTGCCTGGATTCTGGACTGCTTTACCTACGTCGGCGAAATGCAGCGCATGACCCAGTTTAAAGAAAAATCGAGCGAGCACGCCAGTCAAATTACCATGGGTTTGATGAACTACCCCGTACTCATGGCAGCGGATATTCTGCTTTACCATGCGCGCTACGTACCGGTGGGGGAGGACCAGTTCCAGCACCTCGAGATTGCGCGTGATATTGCTACCCGCTTTAACCACAAGTTTGGCGATGTCTTTACCGTACCGCTGGCAACGGCACAGCAGACAGCTTTCTTGCAGCGCGACCGCGGTGTGCGTATCCGTAGCCTCACTGACCCGCGCAAGAAGATGAGTAAAAGCTCAGCCGAGGAAAAATCTAAAATTCAACCTCAACGATGACCCAGCCGCTGCGCGCAAGAAGATTATGGGCGCTACTACCGATAGCTACGGGAGCATTAACTTTGACTGGGACAAGCAGCCAGGTATCACTAGCTTGCTGCAAATGCTGGCGCTGCTCAGCGGCCGGCCGCAAGCAGAAGTAAACGCCGAGTGGCAGGGCAAAGAGCGCTATGGTGACTTTAAAAAGGCCGTTGCTGCCTGCGTGGAAGAGTTCCTGGTTGACTTCCAGGCGCGCTACCAGGCAATCACGAACGATGAGCTGCTGGCTACATTAGAGCAGTCAGAGGCGGCTATGCGCGAGGTAGCCGGACAGACGCTCTACCAGGTGCAGCGAGCTGTGGGGCTGCGCGCGTAGCGTAGGGTTACTATGAAGTTTGATTCATCCGATATTTTGGCGATATTACGCCGCTTTGGGCAGGCAACAGATGCCGACATGCCACGGGCGGTGAGTGGTATTACAAAGCAGCAGCCACATAACAAAAGTGTGCTGATACAGTTTAGCTTTCAGCGGCGCACGTACTGTATCGTGATTGATAATACTGCCGAAGACGATGCGGATGATATCTACCAGCAAGTTGCAAGCAGTGGCACCAACCAGAATTACCGGCTTATACCAAACCCGCTCGATGAACTTATAACCTACGGCTTACCCTACAAGGGCAAGGACTGCTACCTGCTGGTTGCTACAGCCATGAGCCAGCGCCTCGACCAAGCCTTAGTGCAGCGCCACGGTGCGCAGTCGCGTAGTGCCTACCAAAAAGTTGATTGCTCAGGGCCTGGTGCGTGTTAATGGCCACCCAGCAACCAGTGCTAAGCAGCAGGTGCGGCCGAGTGACAACCTGGTTGTAGATGAGCCGCAGCCGCTACCATCACAGCTGCCATACACGGTCCTCTACGAGGACGATGATGTGCTGGTTATTGATAAGCCAGCTGGTATGCTAACGCACGCCAAGAATACCGTGACGCGCGAGTTTAGCGCAGCTGATATCATCCGCCCCCATACAACCTACCAGTGTGGTACATCCCGCCCAGGTATTATTCACCGGCTGGACCGTGCCACCAGTGGCGTGCTGGTGATGGCAAAAAACCCTGCTGCCGCCCAGATGTTGCAGCAGCAGTTTAGCCAGCGTACCGTTATAAAAACCTACCTGGCAGTGGTTGATGGGGTGCCTTCCCCAGCAGCAGCTATCGTAGACTTACCGATTGAACGCAACCCCAAAGCACCAAGCACTTTTCGCGTTGGCGCGGGTGGCAAACCAGCCTACACAACCTACCGCACCCGCTACACCACGGCCGATGGTCGCCACAGCCTGGTGGAGCTACGCCCCAAGACTGGCCGCACCCACCAGCTACGCGTCCATATGCAGTACTGTAAAACGCCGATCACGGGCGACCGTGTGTACGGCGGCAGCCCAGCCGAGCGTATGATGCTCCACGCTGCATCAATTGAGCTGACACTGCCAAACGGCCAACGGCGCCAATTGAGTGCCCCGCTACCAGCGGCCTTTGATCCCTACGCGCAGCCTCCTACACCACACCAGGGGATCGCGTAGTGGCGCAGTCCACCTTGCCGCATGCGCTTTTATACATCACAAAGCCACGGGTTGACCCGGCAGTCGCTGCTCGTGCCCTCACAAACCCACGCGATACCGTTCTAGTGGTTACCCAGCAACGTAAGCCTGGCGGCACTACTGTGGGGATTTTTATTGATGATATCCGGGCTGTGCAGCGCCAGGTTCGCACGATGGGCCCGGTGCCTAACGCAGGCGATGGCCACACCGTGGTTATCTTTGCTGATGCCGCGCTCCTCACTACTCAAGCACAGAATGCGCTGCTCAAGCTCCTCGAGGAGCCCAGGCCCCGGCTACACTGCATATTAGCGACCAGTACACCGACTCGGCTTCTTGCCACAGTGCGCTCGCGCTGCCAGATGCGCTACGCGGCACCCACAGCCGTTCCCACTACAGCAGATAAACGTATTCAGTTTATGGCCCAGGGGGTTGGGGAGGAAGCCGAGCGGCTCATGAACGAACCCCAATACTACCAGCAGCGCTTGGCACTGTTCGAGCAAGCCAAAGCCCTGGTGAGTGGTACCAGCTACCAGCGTATTGCAGCCATTGCAGCGCTGGCGAGCGACCGCGAGCAGGCCCTCGCTACTATCGATGCTGGCTTATATATACTGACCACACAGCTCAAGGCCCACTACCACCCACGTGTAGCTAGCCAGCTAACGGCGCTCTACCAGGCCCGTCGTGCCGTGGCGCAAAACGGTCACATTCGACTGCAGCTGCTTTGTAGTGTGCTATAATAAGGTTGATGTATGGATTGTTAGTTATTGCTATGTTTGGCGGATGGTCTATCCTCCACAAACAAACTGCCGCTGATACTGCGGTGCGTATGAATCAAGCGTTTTCAGACCGGCTTGATAAGCTCTGGGTTATTGCCCAGGAAGCTCTGCAGGATAAAAAATACCTCCGTGCCGAGAAAGCGCTGCTTACTATCCTGCGGGTGGATGAACGCAATGCAACTGCTTATAACCGCCTTGGTATCCTCTATGCTAAGCAAAAGGAGTATAACGATGCGATTGAATGCTTTGAGATTGCCCAGAGTCTAGAGCCAAACGCCAGCAGCCTGCATAATGTTGGCTTGATCTACTACGAAACTAACAAGCTCGACAAAGCCCTGCTTGCTTTTGAGCAGGCGCTCGAGATGGAATCAAACGTGCCAGCCCGCTACATTGCCTACGCTAAGGTACAAGAAAAGCTCGGCCATACCAAAAAGGCTATTCAGGCCCTCGAAAAGGCTCTGCAGATCGAACGTACACCACAGGCCCTACGTACACTGGCAGATGTCTACCAGGCCAATAACCAGCAAGATAAAGCTGACGCCCTGCGCCAAGAGGTGCAGACCCTGCTGGCCACACCGCGCGCCGCCACCCGCCCAGCTGCTGCGATTCGCCAGCGGATGCGCCCACAGCGGCATATGTAATACATATCCTACTTGCGCATTTACCAGTAAGCTGCTACAATGGTTCCTGTTGGACGAACGCCGCTTTAGCTCAGTTGGTTAGAGCAGCTGTTTTGTAAACAGCAGGTCCTGGGTTCGAGTCCCTGAAGCGGCTCCACATATAGTACATATCACGCTGAGGTAGTGAAGCGGTCAAACACAGCAGACTGTAAATCTGCCGGCATTCGCCTTCGAAGGTTCGAATCCTTCCCTCAGCACCACAGGTATTATTAATCAGTATAGATCACATGAGCAGGTGCTCTAACACCGCTCATCAATCAAAATAGCCCCTGCGTGTTGCACGGGCTATTTTTGTTCCTCCAATTACTTATTTGTAGGGCTTATGCTACTTGACTTCGCAGAAGTGCTGTACGCTGTAGTAAACACCGCTACTACTCTTGGCAACGCCAAGGCCGGTCAGTTTATACTTCGGGTTAATCAGTGCCCGAAAGTGAGCAGGTGAGTTAACCCAGCTATCCATTACCTTCTGGTTGGTAGCCTGGGTACCCCACGCTTTTTGGATATTTTCTGAGGTGCTCTTACACGGTGCGCCAAGCTCCTTCAGATAATCAAGGCCGTTCATGCGCGAGCTATTCTTGCCCTGGTGAGCAAAGTAATTATTCTTTGCCATGTCTTCGGCTTTAAACTGGGCGCTCTTGGTAAGCTTTTCGTGTAGACTCAGAGCAGCAGCATTATGCTTAGCGCGTACCCCGTTACCAAGCACGAAAAAGATTATTGGCTTGCGGCAGGCCTTCACCTGGGTTGCCCGCAACGGTCGGGTTCGAAACCTCTTCCTTTTTTGGCTGTTGGGCAGCTACTTTGGCAGGTTCTGGCTTGGTAGTATCCTTTGGCTCTGAATGATTCTTGGCCTCGGATTGAATCTTTGGCGCCTCACCATGGCTAAACCTATCGCTCAGCTGTTGCAAGGGCGGTCTGCAGCTTTGGCGGCAGCGCACCAAGTAGTTCTTGCCACTGGCTGACATCTTGGCTACTAACCTGCGTGGTCGGTGCCTCCAGCGCGCTTACGTTCGTTGGTGTGTGCAGTGCTCCAATACCCCCTAAAATAACGAGAGCACCTGTCAAAATAACTCCTCGTTTCATAGTTCTAGCATGGCACACATGCGCCTGCTGTGTCAAATTTTAGTAGCCAAAGTCGTGCCACACAGACTATTGACTTAATACAGTAATAATGTTACAATACTGCTTATGATAGATGTAATACAGCAGGTACTGGCAACCTGGAATAGCCGAACAAATGACAAGCAAAAATTACAACATACGTATGTCGGTGGGGCAATTAGCTTGCTCTTCGCGGCTGGGTTAGTCAGCCTTCTTAATTACCAAGCTGGCCAAAGTATGCTCCTGATAGCGCTGGTTGCTTTTGGTATATTCGTCGTCAATGGTGTGGTGTGGGCACTGCTGCAGTCGTTCCTGCTGCGCCTGCCGGCAGACACGCTACCGGCCGCTACGAAGAAAACAACAACCAAGCGGGCCACACGGGCTACTCCAGCAGCCAAACCCCGCCGCAAGGCCACAACAACGCGCAGCTCGTAAATAAGAATAGCTACCAGGGTGGTAGCTATTTACTTTAGATGCTGCTACGCTAGGCTAACACAGTATATTTATATAAACGCAAATTAAAAATGGAGCCACGATCGGGGCTTGAACCCGAGACCTCATCCTTACCATGGATGCGCTCTACCAACTGAGCTATCGCGGCAACATCTGTAACTATAGCATAGTTCGCTGCCGGTGCAAAGCCTTTTGGTTAGCTATTCTTCAATGAAAACTTCATGCGCGCTGGGGTAGCTATTATAGCCATGGGCGGCCATACTGCGGCAGTAGGCGCCGGTGCTATGGATTGCGATCCAATCACCAATCTGGGCCTGTGGTAGCATACGCGGTGCGATCTCTTCTGGGTTACCCTGGGCTGGTGTTAGGATATCACCCGATTCACAGTTGTGGCCCACAATAACATATGGCTTTGTAGCGCTTGGCAGCGGCCGGTGGTGTGCTGGTACCAGCGTCATGGCGTGCTGCGCACCGTACATACTCGGGCGCAAGATATCGTTCATGCCGGTGTTGAGGCGCAGGAACTGGTAGCCACCCGCGCCTGTATCGACGCAGTCAACCACCTGAGCCAGCAGCGTACCAGCGTGGGCCACCAGCCAGGTGCCAGGCTCAATCTCGAGCTGTAGCTCGCGGCCGGTAGTGTGGGCAAAATCAACCAGTTGCTGGTGGAACTCACGCATTACCGCTGCAATATCCGTTTCGTGCTCACCAGGTACACGAGCCACCTTAAAACCACCGCCAATATCCAGACTGACTACATCTGGCATAACTGACGCAATCTGCAGGGCCGTTTGCATCGTGCCAGCCCAAGCAGCCGGGTCCGCACCAGAACCAATATGGATATGGAGCCGTGTGATGCTCACGCCAGCCTGGCGCGTGGTAGCGAGCGCCTGCGGGAGGTACTCGTGCCACAAGCCAAAGCTAGCACTCACACCACCTGTCGTGGTGCGTTTATTATGGCCGGAGCCTACCCCGGGTTGATACGTAGGCCAAGCTGGCTAGGCCGGTTCGGTGCTTGCAGGAATAACTCCAGCTGATGTAGGGAAGTCGCAACGTAGTGCACACCCGTCGCCAGCAGCGCGGGCAAATTATGGGCTGGCTGCTGGCTCGATAGGCTAATACAGCGGCCCGGAATACCAAGATCAAGCAGCTCCTGGGCTTCGTAGCTAGAACTTGCATCAAACTGCAAGCCGCTATCCGCAAATAGGCGGATAATCTGCGGGATGATTATTGGCCTTCATAGCGTAGCGCACTGTCAGACCGTAGGGGGCAGTCAGTGCCATCAGCTGCTGGGCCCGCTGAGCTAGCACACGGTTACGATAGATAAAATGGGGCTCCTGCCAGCTAGCAGTGAGCTGCTGTAGCTGAGCGAGTGTTGGGTGGTAAGTATTCATACAGTCATTGTAGCACCTACCCATGCGCCGCTGCCTGCGTTTGGCATAGATTTGCTATACTAGGGGAAAGAAGGGAGATAACCATGGCACAGTACAGTTTTGATATTGAAAGCACCTACAATAAGGCAGAAATGAACAACGTCTACCAATTAACCCAGCGCGAAATCACCAACCGCTTTGATTTTAAAGGCACACCAGCTGCTATCGAATGGCTTGGCGGCAAGCAGGGTTTTTAAAAGTGATTGGTGCCGATGAGTTCCAAGTCCAAACCATTATAGATATGATCGGTAAGCAGCTGGCTAAGCGTGGCATGACAAGCAAGGTGCTCGATACAACCGGCGCCCATAACGCTGCCAACTTACAAGCTTGGCAGGATGTACCGTTTAAAGATGGCCTGAGCCAGGATAACGCTAAAGAAGATTACTAAACTGCTGAAGGTAGAGCACCCGAAGGTTAAGGCGCAAATCCAAGGCTCGTGCGTGCGCTGCACCAGTAGCAGTAAGGATGAGCTTCAGGCGGTAATGCGAACGCTCGACGCAGCGGATTTTGACTTCCCGCTTGCCTATACAAACTACCGCTAGTATGCTTGCTATAATAGTATTGATACCCCATATAAAACCAGACAAGGAGCCGCCTATGGAACACCACCAATCACGCCAGCCATACGAGCTAGGCAACCAGCCCGAACAGCCTAGTACACCAGCCGGGCCAGCGCCAGAACAGCAGCGTACGCGCGAGCAGGTGATACGCCAGCGGATTGAGCAGGCTATTGGTAAAGCCGCCCTTGCAGGTGACTATAGCGGAATTCACTCACCTGCAGACTACACTCGTGCTATGCGGCACACACTTACCTATAACACCCTCGGTGCGCTCCAAGCCATGGAACCGGGCGAAGAAGTTGACATCATGAGTATGTACCAAAACTCAAATACCGATACGCCCTTCCACCAGTTTACTACTATGGTTGAGTACCTACAGGGAGCTGGCTTCGTTACCCTGGATACGGACCACGGCAGCATCCGTAAGCTTGATACACGCATTCCGGACACCGAGCTAAGCAAACAAACGCTAGCATAGGGGCCGCGGCTAGTGTATACTAAGTGTTATCAGGGTGTGGCGCAGCCCGGTAGCGCGCACGGCTGGGGGCCGTGAGGTCGCTGGTTCGAACCCAGTCACCCTGACCACGATATTATGTGATACATGTGCCTGTATGAAAGCACTCGTCATCGCCGACCGCCGGCCCGCAACACGTATTACCCATATCCTCCAGCAGCAGCCAGTCGAGCTGATTATTACGCTGGGGGATTTAACACGTGATGATCTATTACCGCTAGAACATATTACTGATATCCCAAAAATCGGTGTCTATGGCAACCATGATAGCGGCACCTATATGCCCGAACTGGGTATTTGGAACCTGCATATGGCCACCTGGCAGTGGGGCGGGCTGACGTTTGGTGGCTTCGAAGGTTGCGTACGCTATAAGCCTAGTAAAACTGCCATTATGTACACCCAGGCCGAAGCAACCAAGCTCCTCCGTAGCTTCCCACCGGTAGATATTATGATTACCCACTGCCCGCCGCGGGGCATCAACGACGAAACCGAGCTGGCTCACCAAGGCTTTGATGCCCTGCGCCAATACCTAACGGTACACTCGCCGCGGCTACTGCTGCATGGGCACACCTACCCACCTGCCGACAGCCTCGTGCGCCGCTACCACCGTACGCGTATTACCTATGTACACGGTGCCCAAGTGGTGGATCTTGCAGCGCCACTATAGATCGGATATTCGCAGGTAATCGCAAAAAAATGGTACAATAGGGGCATGACAGATTCAATTGCAACATACTTTTAGAGCTCTTACAAAAAAACTTACCACCACTTGCCGATGGCACGCGCAAATCACTCGGTAATAACGCCTGGGTCATTGCCCTGGTCTGTGCGATCCTGACTGGTATCGCGGCACTGAGCGCTTTGTCAACACTGCAGCAGTACGATCGCATCCTGGCACTGGTGCGCAATGGCGGCATGCTGCAGCTGATGCTATACCTGATGTTCGGGCTTGGGGTTGCTGGTGCAGTGCTGTTTGGTATGGCTATTCAGCCCCTACAGCGTAAGCAAAAGCAGGGCTGGAACCGGCTGATTCAAGCCATTGCCCTGTGGTGTATTGGCGCTCTGGTGGGTGTTATCTTCCCAATTTTAGCTGGCTACCGAGGTGTCGACGTACTGATGGTGCTCAATCTCTTCCTGGCTGTGGGTGCTGTCTATGTAGCCGCACAAATCGAGCGCGAATTTAGCCTGCCAAACCAAGTTGCCAAGGCAGCCCAGGACATTGCCAAAAAGGTAAGTGACGATACGAAAGACGCCGCCGCTACCGTAGCGCAAAAAAAGCCGCTGACCACACCAAGCTAGCAGCCAAACCAACTAGCTCGCAGCAGGACAAATAGGGTTGGTCTAGCATACCTTATACCAGCAAAAGGTTGGCAAGCCAGCAGCGCTATGCTATAATCGGCTAAGATGTTTACTAAAAATCTAACGAGTTAAAGAGATGGCAAAGAAGAATACAAAGCGCAAACTGGTTGGTTTAGTGAGTGACCTCAGCAACCACCGCACCTACTACACGGTTAAAAATACGCAAAACACCCCAGAAAAGCTTGTGCTAAAAAAGTACGACCCAATCGCACGCAAGCACGCAACCTATACCGAGACCAAGAAGAATCTTGGCCGCAACGAGGTAAAGAAGCGTAAAAGCTAGCCCGTATACAATAGCCCTACCAATGCGAGTAGGGCTATTTAAATTATGTATTATGCTGCGCGCGCCAGGCAATATCGCGCAGGGTGTTCATGTACCACAAAAAGGCATCGTGCTTGCTGGCATACGGACTATAGCTACCAGTCGGACTATCAGCCAAGTAATCCACGTAGTCGCTCGCTAACAGGCACTGGTAATCCCGCCGGATAGAGGTGGCTGCCGCTGCAACACTTGGCGCGAGCTGGTAGGCGTAGCGTAAGGCGTCGCGCTGTAAATCGTTATACTGCGGAGGTGGTGGCGTCAGTTCAACAGTATCCCGCACTGGATGGGTACGTGCTGCGTAGCTAGCAGACGCCATGGTGTTGCCACGGCTCAGCCAGTCGGTCATTAGTCTACGTAAAAAGTCAGTGCTACCAGCTGGGGGCTGGGTCTGCTCAGCGCTCATGTATAGGGTTATGATTTCAGCACCCGGTGAGTCATACTGCATACGCGTGGCATAATCACGAGCACTCCTATATGCGGCAACCTGGTGCTGATAAAGCTGGCTTAAGCGCTGATTCACCAGTAGTACCGGCATACCAGCCTGCTGATAGAGGTGATTGGGGCTGTGCCAGCCGAGACTACCCGGCCTAGTCTGGGCCAGCAGGGCTCGGTAGCCTGACTGGTGCGCCCATGCTGCTAGCGCACTGTCCGCGACAGCACCGGTATTGCTATAGGCCGTTGGCGTTAGGCCAAAGGTAGTCTGCATGGCTGCCTGGTGCTGCCGAACCTGGCGCTGATGTTCACGATCATTATGCCACCACGCCAGGCTATGGTAGTAGGTATGGCTAAGAAGCTCCACCCGGCCAGTTGCGACAAGCGCCTGCATGCTCGCGACGATATCCGGTGCCCAGGCCTGGGCCTGCTCCAGCCAGGTACCGCTTATCACGCAGGTCAGCCCAACCTGCTGCTCGGCTAGGGTCGTCTGGAGCATGCGTAGCAGCGGCCGGTAAGTGCGCTCACATTCGCGCAAGAAGACTCGCTGGTTGTTATATTCATACGGTCCGCTACCGGCAAAATAATCGTGCTGGCGGGCAATATCACATGCCGCTAGTGGCCGCAAACGGTACGGCTGATGAAACTCGATACACAGCACCAATGCCTGGCTCATAGCGGCCGCCTTGCACACATACGCTGGTATAGCTCCATACAGGTATGCGCGATATCGTCCCAGCTAACAGACTCGTACTCATGGGTGCTGGCTTGCTGCAATGCAGCGAGGCGGGCAGGGGAGTCAACCAATTCAATAATATGCCGGGCGAGCTCGGCGCTGTTCCAGTAGTCAAACCGGAGGGCATGGCGCAGGACTTCACCCACACCAGACTGCCGACTAATAAGGAGCGCCGTCCGGTAGCGTGCCGCTTCTAGAGCAGTCAGCCCAAAGGGCTCGCTAACGCTGCTCATCACAAAGATATCGGCAATGCGGTAGGCATCGCGCCAGGCCTGGCCACGCACAAAGCCAGTGAAGAGCACTCTATCGGCAATCCCCAGGCGAGCGGTTTGCTCAATCAGCTGGGTGCGCTCTTCGCCATCACCAGCCAGTAGGAACACCACCTTAGGGCGCTGCTTGGCAACCAGCTTGGCGGCATCAAGCAAATAACCAAGGCCCTTTTGCGTGGTAAAGCGCGTCACCGCCGCCACAACACGGTAGCCTTGGCGCTGCAAGTCTGCGAGGTATTGGTAGGTCTGCGTGTCGTCCGCCGCCACCTGGTGGGTTGTATCAATCACGCCGCGGGCAGCAGCGCTACTGAGTGCATTATAGACGACATCAATCTTAGCCGCCGGAATGCCGTAACGCTGTACAATAATGCTTTTGGTCAGGGCGCTGACTGCCAGGATACGGTCCGCCGCAAGCAGCGCATGCTGCTCAATCTCGTGCACAAGCGGGTTGCCATCATGTTCACCGGAGCGGTCAAACTCGGTGGCATGCATGCACAATCAGCGGCGCACCAGTTAGCTGCTTGGCCCGGACACCAGCTTCCATCGTCAGCCAGTCATGGGCATGGATAATATCAATACGATGCTGGGCCACAAACTGCTCGACAAACTGGACGTACTGCTGCTGCAAAGCGCGGATACCACCCAGGCTTGTATGATCCTGCTGGCTATCATAGGCACCACAGGATGCTCGCCCCGGAGCAGTAGAGCTGGCAGCATGAACACGCATATGGTCTGTACCAGGGTGGTGCGCCTGGTAGGGCAGCACAAAATCAATCTGCGCCCCGCAGCCCGCCAACGCTTTAGAAAGGTGGTAGCATGCAACGCCCTAAACCACCGCTGTTATGCGGCGGCAGTTCCCACCCAAGCATTAGCATTTTTCATTCCAGTCGCCTACCCCTTAGCGATATTACTATTTGCCAACCATTATAAACAACGTTTATGCTTTGATCAAGCACCAACTCTCAGGTCGCACACCCCTAGCCAGCAACCCACCCCAGCTGCTATACTATAGGGTATGAAATCATCCCGCCCATCATTCAAACACGTTGCCCTCCTGACGCTCGCCGGAGTGGTTATCTTTGCTACCCTCGTACTATTCTTTTTGGCCACACACACCGCAGACGCCTCAATCCCACGCACCGGAATCAGCACCGATTTCCATATCTGTTGGCAAGCCGGCGGCGCATACTATCACCGTATATGTAGACCCCTTGTGCCCGCGCTGCCGCGAGTACCACCAGCAAACACTCCAGCCAATTTATGAGCAGTATGTGCGCACTGGCAAAGCCCAGTTAGTTGTGCGCCCCGTGGCGTTTATTTCGGAATACTCGGCAAGCCTTAATGAATACAGCCTATGCGCTAACCAACAGGGTAAATACTGGCAGGCGCTTCACCACACCTACGAGTTAATAGCGCACAGTGGTAGCAGCGCGGCGGCGTCCTTCTACACCAATAACCCGCCCGAGCAACTGGCAAGTGCAATTGGCATTGATGCAGCCAAGCTCGGCCAGTGCCTTGAGCACAACAGCTACCTACAGCAGCAAAAGCAGCAGCTCGACCACGTGCGCACCCACGGCATCACCGGTACGCCATCCACCTTTGTCGACACCCACCCAATTGTACGCGGGGCAGTGCCGCTTGAGTTTATCACCAACTTGCTGCGCTCGTAAGGAGCATGCAGCTTGCGCTACCAGAGCCTAGGTCGGTTGCTATCAAGGCCTAGGCTCTACGCGTATCGTTACATAATTACAATCACTTACAATCGAAAGCCCGCTTATGTACAGGACATAAGCGGGCAAATTATACCATATGGCAGGAGTAGAGGGACTTGAACCCCCGACACCCGGTTTTGGAGACCGGTGCTCTAGCCAACTGAGCTATACTCCTCCAGTGCTTCTACTATAGCAACCCGGCAATGAGTTGTAAAGGCGCAGGCGAATTTTGAGCCCGCGCGCGAACATCTGGTATACTGGGGGGTATATGAAGTCGTTAAGTCCTGCCAATCCGCGCGTGTTGTTTGTAGTAGGGATTCCTGGCGCAGGGAAAACCTACTTTGCCGAGCAGTTTGCCGAGACTTTTGGTGCACCATTCATTGAGTACGATGCTATCCGTGCCCAGCTTACCCAGCACCCCAGCTATAGCCGCGAGGAAGACGCAACCGTGGCACGCCTGGCGCGGCACCAGCTCGGGGAACTGCTCAAGACTAATCACCCGATTATATTTGAAGGCGGCTGCGAATCCCGGACTGACCGCACCGCACTAATACGGTTCGTGCAGGAGTTTGGCTACCAACCGATGCTGATTTGGATTCAAACTGAGCCCGCGACCGCTATGCGCCGAGCTGTGCTAGGGGTACGGGGCCATAGCAACCGGCTGATCCCTGAAGAACGCTTTAATAGCCTCGTGCGCCGCTTTACACCACCAAGCAACGCCGAGCGCCCCGTTGTGCTTAGCGGTAAGCACACCTATACCTCGCAGTCACGAGCAATCTTACGTCACCTAGCCCAGGCTGGGCACGATCATCTGTTTACCAGTAACGACCCGTCGATCGTACGGCCAGCAGTCCACATTCCCCGCCGCAATATTGGTGGGTCTTCGATCTCTATCCAGTAATGAACGAGCTCCAGGATGATGAATTTGGCTCTATCATCGTGCGGCGGCTGGCCCGGGCGCGGGCTATTACCCTGAGCCTAAACGCTCGTGGTCAGCCGAAACTGACCGCACCACGCCGCACTAGTCTTAGGGCTATGCAGCGGCTGATTAATGAATCACGCCCACATATTCGCGAGCTACTGGCACGGCACGGAGCCAGCACCCGCTACACGAACGGTATGGCTATTGGTAAGCAGCACTCACTGGTGGTAGTTCCCGGGGGCCAGTTGCAGGTTCGCCGGCAGGGTGTGTTATTACCGCTACCGTACCAGCCACGATGCAGCTTGAGCACCCAACCGTGCAGCACGCCATTGGTAGCGCGGCCCACGCTGCCTTACGGCGCGAAGCTAGCACTACCTGCCGGGGCGCCTCGCCACCCTCGCTACGCAGCACGGTTACACCTACCAGCGGGTGCGGTTTTCGCACGCAACCAGTCGCTGGGGCAGCTGCAGCAGCCAGGGGACGATTAGCCTTAATATTGCCCTCATGAATCTACCGTTTGCGCTGATTGATTACGTACTGATTCATGAGCTCTGCCATACCCAGCGGATGGACCACTCGCCAGCTTTTTGGCACCTGGTGGCTGCCGCCGACCCGCACTATCAGCAGCACCGTCGGCAGCTTAAGCAGCACACACCGATTATTTAGCCTATACCTACGCGCTTGACACGCCGCGCCGCGCCGCGCTATACTAGCCTTGACAGTCTGCATGAAGCAGACTATTTAAATTGGGAGAGACACTGTGGCGAAAGCAAAGCAAAGCAAAAATCCACCAAACAGAAGGTCACGACCCGCGTTGTAACCCGCGAGGCCAGCACCACCAATAGCAAAAAATCCACCAAACAAACCACACCAACAGCTAGCGTTGCTGCCAGCACACCGGCCAAACACCACACCAAAGCACGCACTACAGCGCCGCTTAAAACTGGCGAAAAGAAGGTTGGCTATTTCCGTGGCGCTTGGCAGGAGCTGCGCCAAGTACGCTGGCCAAGCCGCGCCCAGACCTGGTACCTGACCGCCGCGGTGATTATCTTTACCGGCTTCTTTGTCGCACTAGTATTGCTGCTTGATGCACTCTTTAAATACCTCTTTAACCTCATGATTGGCTAGCCCAGAAAGGATTTTTATGACGAACAAACGCTACGATTCAACCCGGCAATGGTACGCTATCCACACCTATAGTGGCTACGAAGATAAAGTGGCAGAGTCGATCCGCCAGCGCATTAATGCCGTCGATATGGCTGATAAAATTTTCGATGTCATGATCCCAAAGGAAAAGCAAATCGAAATTAAAAACGGTAAGCGCAAGGTAGTTGAGCGCAAAATCTTCCAGGGGTACGCATTAGTAGAAATGAAACTCACTGAAGAAACCTGGTTTATTGTACGTAACACCCCTGGCGTAACCGGCTTTGTTGGCAGCGGCACCGAGCCAACCCCAGTCAGCGATAGCGAAATCAAGAAGATTAAAAAGCGCATGGGCGTCGAGGAGCCAAAGCACCACATCGACTTTAGCGAAGGCGAGGTTGTCAATATCATCGACGGGCCGTTTAAGGGCTTTGATGGTGCCATTAGCGAAATTGACTACCAAAAGGGTAAGCTCAAGGTCATGGTAAGCATGTTCGGCCGCGACACCCCGGTAGAGCTTGACGCTCTGCAGGTCACTCACGTGTAGCGTAGCAAAGGGCTAGCACGCCGCGCCGTGCTGTAGTATAATAGCTAGCGTTACGCACTCGTGCATAATTACGAGTTAAAAAGGAAGTATATAATGGCAAAGAAAGTAATCGGTAATCTAAAAACTCCGTATTCCTGCTGGCCGCGCAACCGCTGGGCCACCAGTTGGTTCTACCCTCGGCCAGTGGGGCCTTAATATGATGGACTTTATCAATCCATTTAACGAGGCCACCAAGGACTTGATGGGTAAGGATGTCATCGTGCATATGCAAGTGTTCGAAGACCGCACCTTTGCATGGAAGAGCCTCGGCCAGCCAGTGGATGATATGATCCGCGAAAAGGCCGGTATCCAAAAGGGGAGCGGCAAGCCACATAGCGATAAGGTTGGTAAAATCAGCCGCGCACAGCTGGCAGAAATCGCCGAAGCCAAGAAGGATCTGCTAAATGCAATCGACGAAGAGGGCCGTATTAAAACCGTAGCCGGCACCGCCCGATCGATGGGCGTTGAGGTCGTTGACTAGGCACATACACCCGCCTTCACACTATACAAACAGCCTTAGAACTTAATGTACTAAGGCTGTTTTTATATTACCAGCCACCACTCGCTTAGTCCACGCGGAGCCGCAAACTGCTCTTGCTTAAACCTGCCATACTTGCTAGACTATACTTAAGCAAATTTTAAGGGGGACGTATGCCTACACAAACATCAGTACACAAAAAGCCCGGCTTTACCATTGTAGAACTCCTGGTGGTCGTGGTGATTATTGGGATTTTAGCCAGCGTGACACTCGTGGCCTATAATGGCTTTACTCAGCACGCCCGGATGAATGCTTTGGTTGCAAACGTAAAGCAGTGGGGCAAGCTGATATCAATTTACGAGGCACGCTCAACCAGTGACCAGCGGCTCGAAACCGGTAGTATCTACTGCCTCTCTGCAGGGTGTGACTCTGGCGCTGCAACACTACCAGCTAACTTTCAGGCCGTAGCTGGTGGTAAGCCAACCACCAAAGGCTACACAGCCCGTTATAAATCCGGTGGTGGCTGGCGAATCCACTTCCCACCGAGCGACGGCAACTGCCCCAGCGGCCCGAATGCCGATAAGACTGCCCCAGCCGGAGCGTCCGGTAGCTGCAGCTACAGCATCGAAACCGAAACCTTCGAGTAAAAAGAAGCCCCCTCAGCGCTTAGACTGAGGGGGTATTTGCTATAGGAGGAGGATCAGCCCGCCACACAGGGCCAGTACCGGCCCCATGCTGTCAAGGCGGTCAAGGATGCCGCCGTGCGGGCCAAGTAGCCGGCTGGTATCTTTTATGCCAGCCTGGCGCTTGAGCCAGGACTCCCACAAATCGCCATATATTGCGACGACGGGGGCGGCAGCCAGCGCAAGCAGCGCTATAGCCGGCAGCGGTATGGCGAGCCAATAGGCCACTGCACTGGTTACCACCCAACTGCAGATGACACCACCAAGCGCACCTTCCCAGGTTTTTACTGGGGGAATAGCGACTTAAGCGGCGTGGCTGCGTACCGCGCGCAGCTAGCGCAGCCGTAGCAGCGCGCCCCACAAAAAAGGCGCCGCTATCAGCTGCAACAACTGCAGCTAATAGCAGTACCAGGTACTGGGGCTGCTGCCCAAGCAGTAAGTAGCCGGTAAATAATCCGGCTACCACTACCGTACCAAATGCCAGCACTGGTACGATGCGCGGGCTGGTATTGCTGAGCTGTACGGTTTCCCGCACAGCTAAACTGGCTAGTACAACCAGCACCAGTGGCACAAATGGCGTGCCGGCCAGCGCATATAGTAGCGCCAGCCCAACGATTAAGCCCACACCGATCGCAATACGGGGAATAACATCCCCCATACTGCGGGCTGGCAATAGTACTAGCTTATGGCTCCTTACGAAAGTTATCATAAGGCGCCACCTCCTTTCCAAATTAAAACAAAGAACAACGCAGCCTGAATACTACGCCGCTCAAACTATAGCAGCACTTGCCGTAGCGCGCAAGAGAGCGCGGCTGCCGGGCAGGCATGCCGGGATGAGCCCACCAGCACCGCTAGTTGCTGGCGCGCAGCCTGCTGTGCTATAATGGCACGGTTATTACTAGCGTGGGAGGCCCGTAACCCGAGCCGTATGCACCACAGATAAGGAGTTACCACTATGGCTACTAAGCCAGAACTACTCGCCAAAGCCGCTGAGCTTAAACTAGAGGTGAGCGAAACCAACACCGTGGCCGAGATTGAGGCCGCAATTGCCGAAGCCGAAAAGCACGAGGTAAAGGAACAGCACGTTGCCAAGGCTGGTAAGCGCAGCCAAAAGGCGCTAGACGAAGCCGCCGAAAAGGCTGCCAAAGAAGCCCTGCAAAGAACAGGGTGATACCACCCCGCAGGACCCAGATGCAGTTGAAGCCAAGAAGAAGGGCCCAAAGCCAGTTACGCGCCCCCGCATTGAACGCCGTGGTAAAAAGTACCAAGCAGCTGCCGGCAAGGTAGAAGCAGGCAAGCTCTATAGCCTTGCCGAGGCCCTGGAGCTCGCTACAACGACCAGCACCACCGCCTTTGATGCGAGTGTTGAGCTACACGTTCGCCTGGGTGTTGACCCTCGCCAGGCCGACCAGAATATCCGCGCAACCGTTAGCCTGCCACATGGTACCGGTAAGGATGTACGCGTTGCCGTCTTCGCGCCAGAGAGCGAGCATGCCGCTGCTAAGGCAGCTGGGGCTGATATCGTTGGTGACGAGGAATTTACCAAGCAGCTCGACAAAGAAGAACTGACCTTCGATGTACTGGTAGCAACCCCTCAGTACATGCCAAAGCTCGGCCGCTACGCCCGCTTGCTAGGGCCCACGTGGCTTGATGCCAAACCCTAAAGAGTGGCACCGTTGCTACTGATGTTGCCAAGGCCGTAACCGAGGCTAAAGCCGGTAAGATTGAATACCGTGTCGATAAGCAGGCTATTGTGCACCTGCCATTCGGTAAGGTCAGCTTTGGGGCTGATAAGCTCGCAGGCAACGCTCAGGCGTTCTTTACCAGCTTGCAGGCCCAAAAGCCAAGCAGCCTTAAAGGTGCTTACATTAAATCAATCACCGTTAGCACCACTATGGGCCCTGGTATCAAGGTAGAAGTAAGCAACAACTAGCATTCTACACCAGGATACACGCAAAATTCCCCGCCCATTTGAGGCGGGGTTTTGCGTACCATGCAGTAGGGCAGGGCTACGTGCAGACCGCTCCACAGTTCATGGTACAATAGAATAAAGAGGAGATAGGGTACCATGGCAGTCTATAGTAATCGCGATATCACACAGGCAATCAAAGACGGCACGATCGTGTGCACGCCCTTTAACCCGCACCACGTAAGCGAAGCTAGTCTTGACTTTACCCTTGGCTATTACTACTACCGGCAAGAAGCTATCAATAACGCGCGCGTCTACAATCCATTTAGCAAGCAGGATGTGGAGCGCTATTTTAATGGACCCCACACCGCAACGCCGCACCAGCAGTGGTGCCAGCAGAATGGCTACGCGCCACTACATAACATCCCGCCCGAGCACCCTATCATTGTGCTGCGCCCCGGTGAGCGCGTCCTGGCGCATACGCACGAGTTTGTGGGGATTCATGCCCATGGTGGCGCCGCCGAAGTCAAAAAGCCGCAGCAGTTGGGGCCGCAATGGTGTGGCAGTCTGTTTTGATGCCGGCTGGATCGACCCTGGCTATATTAACCGTATTACGCTCGAAATCTATAACCTCAACCGGCACGAAAGCGTCGTACTACCGGTTGGCGAGCGCGTTGGCCAGCTGATATTCCACACGACCAATAGCCCAGTCCAGGGTGATTACACTACTGGCCGGGGTGGTATCAGTGGCAAATATCAAACCACCAGCGACCGAGCAGAGCTTATCCGTACCTGGCGGCCGCAGCATATGCTACCGCGCGCCTATAAAGACCAGCGCAGCCTCCCAGCGCCGATTGACGGCCTGGCACCTGGCATATACTAGGCCACCCTTACCACGCGGCTGGCTCTTTGCCTACGCACTAGCATGCTTGACAACCCATCACCCCGTCCCGTATAATCCTAGCTAGACATTACCAGAGACAGTAGCTGCCGGCGCAGATATTCTGCTACGGCTTAATCCGCTACCGAGGGATATTACTTCTTTTCTCATTGTCTTTGGTGGTGCCGTAGGGCGAGCGCACTATGCGTGGGGCCTACCAACTACCAGTACATTAACAACCGAGCCCGTTTTTAGAAATCTAACCCAAAGGAGTTTTATTGCATGGCAATTACCCGCGATAAAAAACAAACTTTGGTTGCCGAAGTTGCTGATATCCTCGCCGATGCCAAGATGACGGCGTTTGCCTCATACAAAGGCCTGGGTGTTGCAGAGCTTCAAGAACTACGTGCCCATGCACGCCAGGCTGGCGTTACCATCAAGGTCGTCAAAAACCGCTTGGTGCGTGTGGCACTCGAAAGTAACGATACCTACAAGGATGCCGATACCTCACTGCTACAAGGCCAGTTAATCTACGCCTTTAGCACCGAGGACGAGGTCGCGCCAGCCCAAGTGCTGGACCGCTTTAGCAAAGATCACCCAGCCCTAGAGCTGGTCGGTGGCTTTAGCGGCGAAGGCCTGGCACTTGGTACGAGCGAGATTACTGCCCTGGCAGGCCTGCCAAGCAAGGATCAGCTCATCGCCCAGGTGGTATCACAACTGCTTTCACCGGTACACGATATTACCAACGGCCTTTCTGGCAACCTGCATGCGCTGCTGGATGGCGTTGAAGCCAAGGCAACCAACTAATTACTAACCGAACCAAAGGAGCTATGACAATGGCTGATGTAAAAAAACTAGCTGAAGAGCTAACCAAACTGACTGTTCTAGAAGTGAACGAACTAAAGAACGTATTGAAAGATGAGTACGGCATTGAGCCAGCTGCTGCTGCAGTAGCTGTTGCCGGCCCAGCTGCTGGTGGCGACGCTGCCGCAGAGGACGAAAAAGACTGAATTCACCGTTCAGCTGAAGGACGCTGGTGGCCAGAAGGTGCCAGTTATCAAGGCTGTGAAGGAAATCACTGGCCTAGGCCTGGGTGAAGCAAAGGCTCTGGTAGATGACGCACCAAGCGCCATCCTCGAGAAGGTTTCGAAGGACGAAGCAGAAGAAGCTAAGAAGAAGCTTGAAGACGCTGGCGCAAGCGTCGAGCTGGTATGGTTTAGCTGCACGCACACGGCTCGGTTGTTATAACAAACCACCGCTGAGTACCACTACTTGGCGGTGGTTTTGGTTTAGCAGCGTAAGCGTAGCC
This sequence comes from uncultured Candidatus Saccharibacteria bacterium, assembly GCA_916438855.1. GTDB lineage: Bacteria > Patescibacteriota > Saccharimonadia > Saccharimonadales > Saccharimonadaceae > SDRW01. The sequence goes on along the minus strand of CAKAFW010000002.1, from coordinate 205,533 downwards.
TGGCGCAATGGGCATAGCCAAGTAGCCAAAGAAAACCCGCTGCCGGTAAAAGCAGCGGGGGTAGAGGGGTTTAAGCAGCGGCAGGCATTTCCCCCACCAGTAGCGGTGGGATAAACCGCGCTTCGCCGCGACGGGCGGTAACATTATACCACCCGGTCACCTCTACGGCAGCGGTGGTTGTAGCGCCACCACGGCTTACAGTACAACGCAGCCGCTCAAAATGTATTACCCCCTTTCGGGTATAAATGATAGAGTCAACCTTCCCGTATAGTATGGGGTGTAGTGTGTACCCCCCAGCTTGGAACGGCTGACCTTTTACAAAGTCAGCCAGTAACGGCATACGGGTAATGTTAAACACAGTGGCGGATCGTATCATTGTTACTCCTCCTAGAAAAGAACATTAGCACCCGGTGTGCTAAAGCTCATGCATTATACCAAGCTACGGCTACGATAGCAAGGCCCACGGGGCATAATACACCACCCAAATTTACAACGAATGTGCCGTGTTATCTGGTAGGGCTGTGGAAAGGCGCAGCATAAATCAGTATACTAATAGTATGGCCACACCAACCCAAGACGCGCCCCCTATCTATACGCGTGATTACCTACAGCTCCCAACCCTACCAGGTAGGGAAGCTGTGCCATGTGGCACGCAGCGCACCCAGAACAGCACTAGATGTTGGCTGCGGTACTGGGCAATTGGCGCGTGACCTATACCACCGCGGCTACCAGGTAACTGGCATTGACATATCCACCGAAGCTATTAGCCAAGCACAGGCAAGTACTATCTACACACAGGGCATCACCTTTGCTGTGCGCGATATAACCAAGCCGCCTTTGCCGCCCTGCCACTACGGCCTTATTACCTGTAAATACGTCGCTACATTGATTGCGGATCGTGCTGCGTTCTTTCGTGCCATTGGCACGCTCCTAGAACCGACGGGCGTTGTGGCTATCATCACCCCCAGCCCAGCCCATGTGCCAGCGCACAAAGCCCATATTGCCGTGCCAGCCACGCAGCTGAACGGGGAGCTTACCGCCTGCTTTCGGCATGTTGAGCACCACCGCTATGGCCGGGATGATTGGTTTGTCTGCCGCGCGCCACGTACGGGCCGCTGATAATCAACTTGACAACCCCTGGCCACTAGCGTATATAATAGAAGAGATATTCACGATAAAAACAGACAAGGAACTGCGAGATTATGTCTGAATTACCAGAAAAACAGGTCAAGCGTCTTAAATCGTTAATTCAAGACGCCGAAACAAACTTGGCCGCTGCTAAGGAGCTTTTTGATTAGTATCCTCGGCGAGGACGGCCAGGTTATTACCCCACGCAATAGCCAGGAGGATGTGGCTGGCAAGATTATTGAAGGCGTATTTGATGGCCAGGTCATGATTGGCCCGGATGGCAAGAATTACCCCGTGCCAGCTAACTACGCTAGTAAGTCCAAGCTGGTGGAAGGCGATATGCTCAAGCTGACCATCACTGATAAGGGCGGCTTTATTTACAAGCAAATTGGCCCCACCGAGCGCCGCCAAGTTATTGGTACCCTGGTGCAGCACGACGGTGCCTACTACGTAGAAGCCGGCGGGCGCGAGTACCGCATTCTGCTGGCAAGCGTGACGTACTTTCGGATTAATATTGGCGACCAAGTTACCATCATTATCCCAGAGGATAACCCCTGATGCAACCTGGGCTGCAGTAGAAGCCGCACTGTAGTAGTCAGCCCCACATCTTACAACCCATAAGCCCCCGGTAACGCGCCAGGGGCTTATCTGTTATAATAAATGGAATGAACAAGTCGCCACGCCAGGCGCTGTACCGTAAGTACCGCAGCCATACATTCGATGGGGTTATTGGCCAAGAGCACGTAACCAGTATTCTTGCCGCTGCCGTGCAGCAGGGCAAGATGAGCCATGCCTACCTGCTAACCGGCCCGCGCGGGGTAGGCAAAAACCAGCGTGGCGCGTATCCTTGCCCATGCTATTACCAAGCTGCCCCTACACCGGCGAGGACCAACCGTTAGATATTATCGAGATTGACGCCGCCAGCAACAACGGCATCGATGATATCCGCGACCTACGCGATAAAGCACGCGTTGCCCCGGCCCAGGCAGATTATAAAGTCTACATTATTGATGAAGTCCATATGCTATCGAAGGCTGCCTTTAACGGCCTGCTCAAGATCCTCGAGGAGCCGCCCGCACACGTGGTGTTTATCCTAGCCACAACGGATTATGATAAGCTGCCGGCGACTATCATTAGCCGCACCCAGCGGTTTCACTTCCGGCTAGTGGAGGCACCGATTGTTGCCAAGCACCTGGCCCATATTGCGGCGCAAGAGGGATCACAGCCGATAAAGAAGCGCTGATGACCATCGCCGAGCGTGGTGGCGGGAGCCTGCGCGATAGTATTAGCCTGTTTGATCAGCTCCAGAGCGGCCACCAGCATATTACCGCCCAGCTGGTTGATGATGTGCTTGGCCTGGCCCCACGCCAGCGTATTGATGAGCTCACCACTGCTATTGCCGCGCGCCAGCCTGCCCCGGTAGTACGCCATGTGAGCGAGCTGGTTGCTCGTGGCATTAGCCCAGCTACCCTGGCATCACAGCTTGCAGCGGCGGTACGGGCCCGTATTGCCGATGAGCCGTGGCTGATTACAACGCTTGAAGGCCTAACCCATACGTCGCAGTCTACCCAGCCAGAGGTAGCCCTGCTCGTTGCGCTGCTTGGCCCAATGGAGCAGCAACCCCCGCAGCCAGCTGCAGCACCGGCTCACCAGCCTAACCCCGCACCACACACGACCCCGCCAGCCACGCCGGCCCCTGTGGCACCACACACGCCGCAACCATCCAGCGCTCACCCAGACGCACCAGCCAAGCCCGCTGCCAGCACTCCTGCACCTGCCCAGCCTACTGAGCAGCCCTGCCAGTACGTCGCGGCCAGCCCACCTGGCAGACTTTGACCAAGCAGCCTGGCTAGAAGCGGCCCGTCAGGCCTCGCTGGGGCTTTATAGCATCCTGAGCGCCTGCACCGTGCGCACCGACGGGGACACGCTGACCATCTACACCGGCAAAGCCTTTACGCAGCACAAACTCGAAAGCACCCGTTTTCGCCCGTTGCTGGCCAAAATTACGGCTGATTTGGTCGGCGAGGCACAGATTGTTATTATAGGGAACACCACCGCCACCAACTGATAGCACCGCCGCACGCGTGGCTGAGTTTATGGGCGGAGGCGAGGAAGTCGATGTCAACCAATAGTCAACCAACTGCCAAAAAATACCACCGCAAAACCTCGAGGCCGAAAAGAGCCTGCTGGGGGCGATTTTGCTTGATGAAGAAGTCCTGGCTGATGCCAGCGAACTCGTCACGGCACAGGATTTTTATGATAAAAACCACCAGCGGATTTTTGCTGGCATGATGGGCCTATACGAGCGCCATAAGCCGGTGGATCTGCTTACCCTGACAGATGAGCTCAGGAACAAAGACACGCTAGAGCAGATCGGGGATCGGCCTATCTATCCGAGCTCACCAACTACGTACCGACCGCTGCCCATGCCACGGCCTACGCCGAAATCGTGGCCGAAAAAGGCCGTTCGGCGCCGGCTCATAAAGGCCAGTAGCGACATTAGCGAGCTTAGCTACGATGAAGACCAAAGCACCCAGGAGCTCCTGAGCCAGGCGGAATCAGAACTATTTAGCGTCAGCGACCAGTCCCTTAAGCAGGATTTAGTCAGCCTGGAAAGCGTCCTCACTGATAGCTTTGACCGCATGGAAGAGCTCCACCGCAATAAGGGCAGCTTGCGCGGTATCCGCACCGGGTACCGGGACCTTGATACGATGACTGCCGGGTTCCAGCGCAGCGACCTGATTATCCTGGCGGCCCGCCCAGCCATGGGTAAAAACAACCCTGGTAACCAACCTGGCCTACAATGTCGCCACCATCGAAAAGCAAGCGGTGTTGTTCTTTAGCCTCGAGATGAGCAAAGAGCAGCTGGTGGACCGTATGCTGGCCGATGCCAGTGGTGTGGATAGCTGGAATATCCGCACCGGTAACCTGAGTGATGATGATTTCCAAAAGCTTTCCGAAGCCATGGGCGAAATGGCCGAGGCACCGATTTTTATTGATGATAAACCAGGCCTGAGCGTGCTGGAGCTCCGCACCAAGGCGCGCCGTATCGCCCACGAACGCCCACTTGGCTTGATTGTGGTTGACTACCTACAGCTGATGCGGGGAGCGGCCGGCACGATGGTAACCGTGTGCAAGAGGTAAGCGAGATCAGCCGGGGACTTAAGCTGGTAGCCCGTGAGCTTAACGTGCCACTGATTGCCCTGAGCCAGCTATCACGTACTGTCGAAAGTCGCACACCACCGATTCCGCAGCTTTCGGACCTGCGTGAATCTGGTAGCATCGAACAAGACGCCGATATCGTTAGCTTTATTTACCGGCCTGGCTACTACGAGCCCGATAACCCCGAAGTCGCCCATATCACCGAGCTCTATATTGCCAAACACCGTAATGGCCCGACTGGCAAGATTGGTCTTTACTTCCACCCAGAGCGGCTGCGTTTTATGTCGCTGGATAAACGGCACGATTAACGCTATAATAGGTACAAGATGACAACACCCGGCTTAACCAATTACCCCCTGTACCGGCTCCGGTTTATCGCAAGCTACTTGCTGCTTGGCCTGGCACTTGGCTGTATGCTGGTGCTGGCAATGCTCTATGCACCAGGCGGCTTGGATGCAAGCGAACAGCAGAGTGCACTCACCAGTGCGGCTATGTCGCTTGGCGAGCCACGCAGCTTCTTTATTGTGGATGCGCCGTATCACTTTTTGCAAAAACTCAGTATCACCAGCCTTGGGCTCAGTAGTGTCAGTATTAAGCTGCCCTCGGTGCTGCTGGCTGGGCTTTCGGCCATTGGTATGCTGGTGGTATGCCGGCGCTGGTTTAAGCCGAATGTGAGTATTATTACCACCGCAATTGTGGCTACCTCGGCACCGTTCCTCTATGTTGCCCAGCATGGTACGCCTATGGTCATGCATATCTTCTGGCCTATTATCATCTTGCTGCTGGCTAGCTTTGCTAAGCAGCGCACCAAGCTAACGACGGCAGCCCCTCATTCTGCTGGCAGCTAGCCTGGGTTTGTGTTTGTTTACCCGCTTAGTGGCATTATGCTACTGGCTATTGCAATTGGTGGCTTGCTGCACCCGTATGTGCGCTACGTCATCCATAAACGCATTGCAGCTACCACACTGGCTACTGTGCTACTGATTGCCGGCCTGGGCGCCTTGCCGTTCCTATATATGGGCGTGGCTAATCCATCCGCCCTCTGGACCATCGTACTTGGCAACCCCGCTCCGCTGAGCGAACTTGCCCAGCAAGCCAGCACCACCGCACTACGCCTCGGGGATTTTACTGGCCGTAGCCTGGCAGCCAATGGTAGCCTGACGCCAGTATTCGCCCTCAGCTCAATTGCACTGGCGCTGGTAGGCCTAGTACGGCTTATTAAGGAGCACCACACCACGCAGAGCTTCATTACCCTTACCTGGCTGGTATTGCTGGTGCCTGCTGTACTGCTAACCTCAAATTACGTCGAGCTCCTACTGGTGCCCTTTATGATCCTGATTGCCAGCGGCGTCCAGTTTGTGCTGTGGTATTGGTACCGGCTCTTTCCGCAGAACCCCTATGCACGCGCCTTTGCCTTGCTGCCACTGGCTGTGCTGCTTGGCGGTATTATGCTGGTTTCGGCCACGCGCTACTTTTACAGCTACACCCATAGCCCAGTGCTTAATAAGGACATCACCCACGACCTAGCCCTGATTGACACAACCCTCACCACCTACCATAACCAATCACCAGCCCTGGTGGTGGCCCCAGACGAGCGCAGTTTTTACCAGCTGTATCTTAAACTACGCCACGATAAGCCGCTGACGCCACCGCTGGTGACCATCACAAAGGCTAACCTAGCCCAGGAGCGCAAAAGCCGCACCATTATTGCCACCCGCCAGAGTCCTGCCGCCCAGAGCGGCCAGCGTCCAAGCCAAATCATTGCGTCGCAGCAGGGCCAGCAGCCGAGCGACCGGCTCTATATTTTCCGCCGCATCGAGCCCAAGCAGCGCTAGCCCTAGGGCCTTCGCGGCTTTGCGTTCCCTGTAAAATAGCGTATACTAAGTAAGGTAATTCAAGGAGGATTAAACAGATTATGGCATTCGACCAAATGAAGATGTTAAATGATTTACGCAAGGCTCAAAAGGAGCTTAAAAAGCAGCAGATTATTGCCGCAGCTGGTGGTGAAGACGATGACCCAGCGGTAGAGGTAACGATTAACGGTGAGCTCAAGGTAGAAAAACATTAGCATTAACCCAGACTACGTTGATCTTGAGGATATCGAAGAGCTCGAAGGCTGGCTCGAAGCTGCCATCCGTGATGGTATGCAAAAAGCCCAAGAAGTTGCTGCCGAGAAAATGAAGCCCCTAATGGGCGGCATGAACATCCCTGGGATGTAGAAGGCAAGAGGGAACGTTGGCACAACCGCTACTACCGGCTGCACTGCAGGCCGTGATTGATGAGCTTGGGTCACTCCCTGGTGTTGGTGCGCGTACTGCCGAGCGGTATGCGTACTATCTTTTGCGTACGACAAGTCAAGCCAACCATAAGCTGGCCCAAGCCATTAACGGGCTCCACACTGGGGTGCGCTCCTGCCCGGTCACCTTTGCCTTGATTGGGGCGGACGAAGATGTCTCTGCGCTCTACAGCGACCCAACACGCAACAAGCAGCTGGTTGCAGTAGTAGAAGAGCCGCTTGATATTATCGCCCTGGAGCGCACCGGGCAGTTTAGCGGCACCTACCATGTGCTAGGTGGCGCATTGTCGCCAATTGATGGCATCGGGCCCGAGCAACTGCATATCGCCGAGCTCATTAGCCGCATTCAAACGGACGCGGTAGAAGAAATTATTATTGCCACTAACGCCAGCGTGGAGGGCGAATCCACAGCCTTGTTCTTGCAGCGCCACATTCTTGAGGCGGGCTTGAGCCCCACTATGACACGGCTTGCCCGTGGCTTGCCGGTAGGGGTCGACCTAGAATACGCCGACCAAATCACGCTTGGGCACGCCCTGGCGGGCCGGCGCCAGCTTGATTAGCCTACATGGTATTGTGCAGAGCGTACAAGGTCGCCCCGTCCTCTAGTACCCGGCCAGCTCATGCTATACTAAAGGGATGTATAGTGAATATTGTGATTTGATTACTGCGGCCACCCGCATTGCTATTATTCAAGCCGAAAACCCAGATGGGGATAGCCTAGGTAGCAGCCTGGCGCTCGAAGAAATACTTGGTGCGATGGGCAAGCAGGTGAGCCTACACTGCCCGGTTGATATCCCCAAGTATCTACGCTACCTGCCAGGCTGGGATAGGGTAGAGCCAGAGCTTGATACCCGGGCCGATCTCGTCATCATCGTTGATACCACTGCCGAGGTGCTCCTTAGTAAAACGCTTGCCATACCTGGTGCGCGCCATATGCTCACCACCAAGCCCGTCCTGGTAATTGACCACCACCTTGGCACTGAGCCAGATCTTAGCTTCCCATATACATTACTGCTTGAAGAAGCTGCCAGTACCAGCCAAGTGATTTACAACATGGCCGCGGCATGTGGCTGGCCTATCAACCAGCCGGCCGCCCACGCTATGCTAGCGGCCCTGCTGGCGGATACCTTGGGCCTTACCACGCAGCAGGTCAATGCAGCCGTGTACCAGACCGCTGCCGCGCTGGCTAGCCTTGGTGCAAGCCCAGCAACGGTAGAGGCCGCCCGGCGTGAATTTATGAAGAAGTCGCCCGAAATCCTTGCCTACAAGGGCCGGCTGATCGAGCGCATTGAGTACCTGCTTGATGGCAAGCTCGCGCTTGTGCGGATTCCGTTTAGTGAAATCGAAGCCTACAGCGACCAATACAACCCAAGCGTACTGGTGCTTGACGAAATGCGCCTGGTAACGGGGGTGGAGCTGGCCGTTGCCATCAAAACCTACCCCGATGGCAAGCTGACCGGCAAGCTACGCGCCAATAGCCCCATTGCAGCAGATGTTGCCGGCTACTTTGGTGGCGGTGGCCACCCGTACGCCGCTGGTTTTCGCGTTTACGAAGGCCAGGAGCAGATTGTACGCGAGCTGGTCAATGCTACCGCCAAGGCACTGCAGGCCACGGCGGCGTAGCCCGCCACGCCGTACCCGCGCATCATTCCCCCACAAAATTGCAAAATATACTTGACTTCGATTCCATTTATTGATATATATATATTAGCTTTTGAGTGCGGATGAGTCACTCGTCTACCCAAAAGTGCTATTTGACAAGCGGGGCGTACGAAGCGAGGTAGTGCTACTGCAAGCACAGTTTGGAGTAGGACTATCTCGTTTCGTACAGAGTTGACCACAGGGGTCAGCGGCGAACGAGCAATTCCTGAAAGGGGAATTACCATGGCACGCATTACTTCGACTACACTGCAGGCACAGCGCGATGAATACGCTGCTCTTGGGCAATCGTATGCCCAAGAGGCTTATAAGTACCTGATCAATACTATTGACCTTAGGTCGATAGTATTTGATACGATCGATAACGACAAGTACGACGATTACGAGGGCATAACAGCCTCTTGCGATAAGAAAACGCTGGCTTTTTGCCTCGAAACATACAGTACGCAGGATCCTGCGTACGTACAAGTACACCTGGAAACCAGGTCTGTACAAGAGGCATTCAAAACAAAGCTCGGCGAAATGCTGAGCGAGGAAGTGCTGCCGGTGAAAAAAGTAGGATTTGACCACGAATCCTGCAGGCAACATGTCGAGCTAAAACATTGTTTTACGCTCGATATTGTATTTGATGTTAGCGAGCTCTTTGAGAGCAGCTAGCATCTAGCCAAGCGAACCTCTGTCAACCACCTGCTTGTCATGTTCGCTCTAGAGATGTGCGTCTCTACTGATGAGTCCAAAAGGACGAAAGCGGCGCTGCAAGCCATGCTATACTAATACATATGAATAGTCGCCCCACCCACACGCCCCTACCAGATACCGGGGCACCAATCCAGCTCTACAATACGCTGACCCGCCGCAAGGATACGCTAACCCCACTGACGCCTGGCAAGGTTAGTATTTACACCTGTGGACTGACGGTCTACAGCCAGCCGCATATTGGCAACTGGGTAAGCTACATTTACTGGGATGTGCTAGTGCGACTACTGCGCGCAGCGGGGCTTGTGGTAACGCGCACCCAGAACATCACCGACGTTGGCCACCTGACGAGCGACGCCGATGACGGCGAGGATAAAATGCAAGCTGGGGCGCAGCGCGAAGGCCTGACTGCCTGGGATATTGCCCGCAAGTATATGGCCATTGCCGAGCACGAAGCCTACGACCTACTTGGCCTTACCCGGCCGGACCACCTAGTGCGGGCAACTGATTATATCCCGCAGCAAATTGCCTTTGCCCGCGCCCTCGAGGAGAAGGGCTATACCTACCGTATCCCTGGTGATGGGCTGTATTTTGATACCAGCAAGCTGGCGCACTACGGCCAGCTGGCTCGGCTCGATATCGCTGGCCTAGCAGCCGGGGCCCGGGTTAGTGCCGCTGGCAAGCGCAATGCCACTGATTTTGCGATTTGGAAACTATCGCCGCCAGGGGCTACGCGCGATATGGAGTGGGAGAGCCCGTGGGGTGTTGGCTTCCCAGGCTGGCACCTTGAATGCTCTGTCATTGCGCGCGAGACGCTAGGGGATCAGATTGACATCCACACCGGTGGCATCGACCATATCCCCGTCCACCATAGCAACGAAATCGCCCAAACCGAAAGCCTCACCGGCAAGCAGTTCGCTCGTGTTTGGCTCCATAATAACCACCTTAAGGTTGATGGCCGCAAAATGAGCAAATCCCTGGGTAATATTATCACGCTAGCCGATATTACTGCCCACGGCGCACACCCTATGGCGTTTAAAGCTTGCCATCCTCAGTAAGCACTACCGCACCGAAGGTAACTTTACCTGGGAGATTTTGGATGCAGCCAGTCACCGCTACCAGCGCTGGCAAGAGGCTGCAAGCTTACGCTGGCAAGCCACAGCGGTGGACTCAGCTGGCCAAACCAACACGCTGCTAGCTAGCGCCCCCAGCACGCTCCGCAGTAAGCTGAGCGATGACCTTGGCACGCCAGAGGCCGTCGCCTTTATTGATAGTATCTGCAAAGCCATCCTGAATACGCCGCCTCAGCAGCTCCACCAGCCACTGCTGGCGGCCTTTACTGCGGCAGTGGATGATCTACTTGGCCTTAGCCTTGACCGTAGCACGCCTAACCTGAGCGCCCAGCAGCAGCAGTTGCTCTCCCAGCGCAACCAAGCGCGCGCCGCCAAGGATTGGCAGGCGAGTGATACCCTGCGCGACGAGCTCAGCGCCCAGGGCATTACCGTGAATGATAGCCCGCACGGCACAACATGGCACTATATTATGCCAAAATAGCCGCACAATCGTACCATTATATAGAAAATCTGGTATAATATAGCCATAATGCGTTTATTAATTGTTGAAGACGAAGTAAAAATTGCCCGCGCCCTTAGTAAAGTATTCACAAGCGAAGGCTACGCAGTGGATATTGAGCACGATAGCACCGCTGGTTACGCCATGGCCAGCACCGAACCATACGATGGCCTAATTATTGACCGCATGCTGCCCGGCGAATACGACGACGGTGTTGCTATGCTACAAGCCCTGCGTAAAGCCGGTATTTCTACCCCGGCCTTGCTCCTGACTGCCCTTGGCGAGACGGAGCAGAAACAGAGGGCCTGGATGCCGGTGCCGACGACTACGTTACCAAGCCATTCGCTGTAGACGAGCTGCTAGCACGCGTACGCGCCTTGCTACGCCGCCCCCAGCAGCAGCAGTCGAATATCCTTAAAGCTAAGAGTATTAAGCTTGATACAATCAACCGCACAGCCAGCCTGCGCAATAAGCCACTAGAGCTAACCGTAAAGGAATTTGCCCTGCTTGAATACCTAATGCGCTCAGCTGGGCGGGTTGTTTCGAAGGAGCAAATCATTGCCCATGTGTGGAATTTTGATGCTGATATCCTGCCCAATACAGTAGAAGTCTACATCAAATACCTGCGTAATAAGATTGATAAAGCTGGTGGCCCCAGCATCATTAAAACCGTCCGCGGAGTAGGCTATACCATAGAAGGTTAGTAGATGTATAATATTCAGTCGATGTTCCATTCGGCCACCATCCGCCTGACGGTGTGGTACCTGGCCGGTATTATGACGCTGAGTATTATGTTTAGCCTCCTTATCTATAGTCTCTCTATGAACGAGCTGACGGCCAAGATTGGTGCCTTGCACGCCCGGCTCGAGGCCAGCAATATCGCTATCCCGCGCGATGTGGACCTTGGCGAGCTACGCAACCGCCAGGAAGACGACGCGGCCCGCACCAGCCTGATGACCTTGCTTTACACTAACCTAGCCATCTTCGGGCTCGCAAGCGTGATTAGCTACATGGGTGCCCGCCGCACACTACAACCGATCGAAGAAGCCCACCAAGCCCAAGCTCGCTTTACCAGTGACGCCAGCCACGAGCTGCGCACACCGCTAACAGCCATCCGCACCGAAATAGAAGTCGCCCTGTATGACCGCCAGGCCACCAAGCAGGATTACCGCACCGTTCTTACCAGCACGCTGGATGAAATCAAGCGGCTTTCGGCGCTTTCTAATAGTCTTCTCAAGCTGGCCCGTATGGAAGATGATGATATCAACCATATTACCATTACCCTGCAGGACGCCCTAGCCAGCGCTCTGAGCGCCCTCGCACGCGACCCAGATGAAATTATCGTTACCAGAGCCACAGCGGCCGATGATCATCCATGGCAACTACTGAAATGATCACCGAGCTGATTATTATATTGATTGATAACGCGCTCAAATACCGCACACCAGGTACGCCTGTACGAATCCGTTTAATGCGGCGCAACCACCGCGCCTGCCTAGAGGTCAGCAATACCGGGGCAGGCATTAGCAAAGAAGATATGCCCCATATTTTTGGCCGCTTTTACCGGGCTGAGACCAGCGGCACCAATAGTACCAAGAGCGGCTACGGCCTTGGGCTGGCGCTGGCACACAAAATTGTTAACCTCCACTACGGCGATATTACCGTCTATAGCACGCCTGGCAAAACCACGTCCTTTACGGCGCGGCTACCCCTGGGGTAGGGGTGCCACTACAGCGGTGCAGCAGCGTCTACTACTAAGCATAAGCACGTAAAATTTACAATACCAGCCATGTATTCAGCATTTTTTCAGACCGAGATGGCATACTGCCATACATAGCCTTGCGAAAGGCTATAACAATGGAGGTAGAAACCATGACAACACGTGAAACTGTGTACCTAAGCAAAAAGGGTATAAAGGAGCTTAAAAAGACTATCGCACATCTTGAACACTCGATTACACGCGAGCAGGCAATTTTGCGCGATATGGACAAAACCAGTTCTCACGAGGAGCGCTTTATGCGTATTGAGCAACTCGCTAAGGTAGATGCACTTGAGGTGCAGCTGCGCGAAAAGCGAGCCCAGCTCGATAACGCCAAGCTACTACCACGCCGCCGCGATGCCTTTAAGGTAGCCCTTGGCTCGGTAGTAGACCTGGTTGATTCAAACGGGCGATTGGTGCGCTACACACTTGTAGAAAGCATCGAAGCCAACCCAAGCGATGGCCGCATTTCAGTCGATAGCCCCCTGGGGCGTACACTGCTCGGCCGTACAATCAACGAAGTTGTGGAGTGGAGCGTTGGCCTGCGGGTTAACAATCTACAGCTAGTGCGTATTAGCTAGTCCACAACACGTTTGCTGATCAATCCTGTACTTACCGCGTATGTTGTCCACCACAAACTCGCGTCTTGTGCGCATAGAGCCGCTTTTCAGAATCAGCATCTCGCCCATACCCCCAAGGGCGGGATGTTGGTTTTGGAAAGAGGCACCACTACTGTATCGAGCCGACGGGTTAGATTTACCGCCGGCGCGAGTATTGCCCCGTAAACTGCTAACGGCTATAATACCCCTATGCAGTATTACAACCAAACCGCCGCAGCTGCCCTGGCAGCCCTGGGGAGTTCGCGCCGTGGCCTTAGCAGCGCACAGGCTACCCGCCGCCTACAAACACACGGCCCGAATGAACTTAAGCCACCAAAAAAACACCGCTCTGGCGGGTGATTATCGAGCCCTTTGCCGATATATTTATGTGCGTGCTGGCGGTGGCAGCCGGGCTAAGCCTGTGGCACAAAGAGTTTGTTGACGCGGCGATTATTGGTTGTATTATGCTGGTGAATGCCGGCATTTTTTTATATCCAAACTGCCTCTGCCCGGCGTGTACTCCGGGCCCTGCGGGACCAAAAACCAGCAGCAAGTAACCGTGACCCGTGGTGGGCGGGAGCAGGCACTACCAGCCAGCCAGCTGGTGCCAGGTGATATCGTGCACGTCAGTGAAGGCGAAAAAGATTCCCTGCTGATGGCCGGCTCATCCATGCAAGTAGCCTACGTATCAACGAATCCCAGCTGACCGGTGAAAGCAACCTGGTTGCTAAAACCACCGCACCGCTCACCGGCGAGGTCCGTATTGATGAGCGCACCAATATGCTCTACCAGGGGTCATTTGTGGCGGCAGGCAGTGCGAGCATGGTGGTAAGCGCTACCGGTAACGCCACTGAATTTGGCACGGTAGCTGGGCTGGCAGCCCGCAAGAATGAGCCCAGCCCTATCCAGCAAAAGATCGATGCCTTAATCCGCCAGATTATTATAGTGGTGCTTGGGGCTCCAGTGCCATTACCTTTGGGTTGGCGCTACTGCGTGGCATGGAGCTGGTGGAAGCACTACGCTTTGTGCTGGTCATGGCGGTTTCGGCAGTACCCGAAAGCCTGCCGATTGCAATATCAGTTGTGCTCGTGCTCGGTATGCGGCGTATGGCTGGGCGCAACGCACTGGTGCAAACTATGCGCTCGATTGAAGCTATTGGTGCCATTACAACCATTGCAACCGATAAGACTGGCACCCTAACGTATAACAAACTAGCACTTGAGCGGACCTGGGAACCACGGTCAGGGGCTGATCCTGCCAGCTATTGCCCGTAGCATTACCCAGGCTAGTAGTAGCCACGGCACCGATCCCCTCGATAGCGCAATGGCCACCTACCTTACCGAGCAGCATGCCACGCCAGCTGGCCAACCCCGTGCCAGCTACCCGTTTAGCCAGGAACAAGCCCTGAGCGCTAACCTGTGGCAAACGGGAAATAGCCTGCAGCTTGCCATCAAGGGTGCACCGGAGCAGATCCTGGATCACTGCCGCCTTAGCCACACTCAGCGTCGTACCGCCCAGACGGCACTGAACCAGCTCACTGCCCAAGGCTACCGCGTGATTGGCCTAGCCCATACCCAAGTGCAGCAAGCACCAGCCAGCCTAGACGATGTGGCCAGCCTGCCGCTGCAGCTGGATGGCTTTATAGCAGTGGCCGACCAGCTGCGCCCAGAGGCTAAGCGAGCGATTACGCAGGCTCAGCAGGCCGGCGTAACCGTGCGTATGATTACCGGCGACCATGTCGATACAGCCTTCTTTATTGCCCAGCAGCTAGGGATGGCTACCCAACGTGAGCAGGTTTTTGATAGCCGCCGGATTGATGACCCTAGGCGACGATGAGCTTGCCGAGGCTCTAGCCGATGTGCGCGTCTTTGCCCGCGTGCTGCCGGAGCAAAAATACCGCATCCTACAGGCGCTCAAGCAACGTCACATTACCGCCATGACAGGTGATGGCGTCAATGATGTGCCCGCCCTGCGCAGCGCCCATGTCGGCCTCAGTATGGGGAGCGGCGCCAGCATTGCGCGCGAAACGGGTGATATTATTCTGCTGGATGACAACTTTAGCACAATCATCACCGCCATGCGCGAAGGCCGCACAATCATTAGCAATATTCGCCGGATGCTCTACTACTTGCTTGGCACCAATGCAGGCGAAATGCTCACCATGCTGATTTCGCTTCTCTGCAACGTACCGCTCCCGCTGGTGCCGGTGCAGATTCTATGGGTCAACCTGGTGACGGATTCCTGCCTGGTGATTCCACTGGGGCTTGAGCCAGAGGCGGGCAATGTCCTCACTCATAAACCAATCGACCCGCGGGCGCCACTCCTGCCGCGCAGCCTGATTGTACGTATGGTGCTCACAGCCCTAACGATGGCGCTGATTACCACCGCCGGCTTTAGCTGGTTTATGGCTCAGCACGACGCCGCCTATGCCCGTACCATTGCCTTTAACCTCCTAGTGATTATGCAGCTAGCTAGTGCCTTTAGTGCCCGAAGTGACACGACCGCCTTGTGGGTACGCCTGCGTACACCTGCGCCACTCTTCTACCTGGGGCTGGGGATTGCCCTGGCACTGCACGCTGCTAGCCTGGCAACACCGCTTGGCAGCCAGGTGCTCCACTTAGCACCGGTTACCCTTATAGACCTTGCCTGGACAAGCCTGGTTGCGCTTATGGCGCCAATTATCGTCAGCGAAGCACATAAGTGGTATTGCCGCACCCGCATGGCTACTGCAAGCATAGCCTAGCCAGGCACGCAGCATATCAACTCAGTAGATACAGTGCAACCCTATACACTAGTTATGCCGGGCAGCAATACTACGCCCAGCCCGGCGGGCAAGATACCACTGCGTCACCATAGTAGCCAGCAGCCCTGCCCCTAGTAGTATCACCTGGAAACCACCAGGCAGCACTGGCCGGGTAAAATCAAAGAGCTACGCACCCACGGCAGGCTAAATATAGCCGTAAAGGTAGCCACTGAAGCCAGGACGTACAGCGCCTGGGCAATGCGCGCTGGCCGCTGAATAACCAGCGGGAACATGCGCGGCACCAAAAACACCATATACATACCAAAACAAGCCGCAATCAGGACTGTGGTGGTAGCGATACCAGTCTGGTGGCCACTACCGGCAGCGTGGGCTAGGGAACCAATAGCTGGCTGCAACCGCAGCCCCGCTCAGGGCTGCAATTGCAGGACCGCCCGCACACAGTCACGCCAAAAAGTATTGGGGCATAACGCGGTGGCGGGGAGTGGCGGCAGGAGCGTCCACATAATGGTTGGGAAGGTTACCAGGAACATATTTAGGAAGGTATTGTGCCGCGGTTGGAACGGGTAGACTCAGCCCCTAGCGCCATAGTCAGCAGCAGCAGGACAATCGCGTAGGTGATTTTTATGAAAGAACAGGGCGGCAATAATTTCGATTGCCTGCATGATACGGTTACCAAGACGCATACCCACGGGCAGGGGCATTGAAGGAGTTATTTAGCAGCACCAAGTCCGCCACCCGCCGGCTGGCTGCTGCACCAGAAAACATCGCCACACCAAGATCAGCTTTTTTGAGTGCCAAGGCATCGTTCACGCCATCACCTACCATACCGACGAAGGCACCGCCGGCCTGCAGGGTTGCAATTAGGCGCTCTTTTGCTCTGGCAGGACGCGGGCGAAGATTGTCGTATCCGCCACGGCTTGGGGCCCACTGCGCCTCTGGTAGCTCAGCCAGCTGCTGGCCAGTCATGGTGGCATGGGGGTTCGCCACCCCGCCCGCTGGGCAATTGCACTGACGGTCGCGGGGTTGTCGCCACTAATAACGCGGATGGACACACCTTGGGCCTGCAGGTAGCGCACCGTATCAACCACGCCGGGCCGTAAACCATTAGCAAGAATAATCAAGCCAATTGGCGTAAAGGCTGCGCCAGGGCTCAAGGCAGCCTTAATATCATCTGTACCAGGTGTGAGTATGGCGGCGAGTAGCACCCGCTTGCCTTCGCCAGCCAGGGCAGCCACCCGCTGCTGCTGGGCTTGATTAAGCGGCGCATAGCGGCCCACGAACTCCGGCGCCCCCATAATGATAGTGGCAGGCTGGTAGCCAGCGTAGCGCGCCGTCACGCCACTGAGCTTTCGCTCCGAGCTAAAGGCCAGCACCTGGCTCACGTGGTGGTCACTCGGGGCAGGGAAGCCAGCCATGATTGCCTCGCCAGTACTATTACCAGGGCCGGTCTGCTCGGCGGCAATACCAATCAGCTGGCGGTGGTATTCTACCTGGCCATCCACCAGTGGCTCGTACGCCTGAAAGGTAACCTCGGGCTCCGTTAGAGTGCCGGTTTTATCAGTACACAGCACATTGAGCATAGCCATGGCCTCAATTGCACTGAGCTTTTGGGGTAGTACCTTAGCGGCCGCAAGGCGCAGGGGATCCGTACGCCAAAAAAAGCGTACTAGCAAGCAGCAAGCCCTCAGGAATAATCGCCACCGCCCCACTGGTAATGGTTTTAAAGATGCTGACTACGTCCATACCATGCAGCAGATACACCGCGGCCACAAGGATACTCAGGCCAATCGCACCGTAGGTCAGCATGGTAATAGCAGTAGCGATATGGCGCTGCAGTGGGGTAAGCTCTGGGTCGTACGTGCGCAGCTTGGCCGTCATACGCCCAGCTGCCGTAGCGTCGCCCACCGCCGTTACCCGGGCCGTTGCCGTACCAGCCACCACCACACTGCTCGCAAGCACCGCCGCGCCACGGGGCTTTTCGATCGCAACCGATTCGCCCGTTAGGATACTTTCATCAACCTCAAGCCCCTGGCTAGTGAGTAGTTCGCCATCAGCCGGCAGTTCATCGCCAGCCATCAGCTGAATCTGGTCACCCACGGTAAGTTGGCTATAGAGGATATCCTCCGTCGCACCATCCGGCAGCAAGCGGCGGGCGCGGGGGGCGCTCATTAGCTCCAGCTTCTTGAGCGCGTAGCGGGCCCGGATCTCCTGCACCACACCAATAATCACATTAATACTAATAACCACCGCCACAAACCAGGCATCGCGGTACTCACCCAGTAGCAGCAAAATGCAGGCCAGAGCATAGACCGCAATTACAACCGGTACCAGGAAATTGCGGCGGATAATCGTTAAGAATTCTTGTGTCGTCATATCCCTATTATACGGCCTAGCACGGGAGCGGGCCAAACTTTACAAACCACGTGCTTGTAGCTACAATGAAAGCAACTATGCATAAGCACTGGCGGCAACGAGGTAGGTGGGGCGTATGGCTGTGTGCCGTGGCGCTTTTACTATGCCTTGCACTCGCCCGCCCAAGCACACCAGTAGCAGCTAGCGGCGGGTCATACCGCGCCCATAAAGGCCTGGTAGATGATAACTGCTACGCCAATACGACGCAGCAGCTAGTGAACGCCATTGTGCGGATTCCAATTTATGACTGGGACCAGGACGATAGCAGTATTGTGCAGGCTAATGCCGACGGCACCTACCGCCGCAGTGGCAAGACGGCTGCCGAGCCCGTTGGCTACGCCTATAGCTTCCGTTTTGCTACGACGCCAGTACCCAGCACAGCCTGGCTGCGGCATGCACCTGCCAGCCCGCACTCATTCAGTGGGGTAGAAGGCCCAGCAGCCAATCCGCTCCTATACCAGCGGGCAGCAATCCTGGGGGCCGATGGCTGGCCGCAGCTACCAGCCCTTGCCAAACACAAGGGGGAGATTGAGACCGCCCAGCGTGAACTTGCTGGTAATATCCCGCACATCGCCGCTCATCAGCAACCCCAGCAGTACGCCGGGGCACTGGCACGCGATATACAGCGTTCGGCTGTGCATAGCACGCTATTCACTCAGGCGGCCACCAATCTACCCCCGGAGGCCCAGTGGCGCACACTCACAGCCCTGAGCCAGCTACGGAATGGTAGCAGCCAAGCTGATATCAGCAAAACACTGGCGCCGCTGCTTGCAAGCCGCGGTGTTTTACAGGCTGGTACACGCCAGTACCAGGTAAACGGCAGCAACGCGGCCGACCAATGCTACCCCAGCCAGGATGCCAGCAACCAAACCGGGCGCATACCAGCCTATGCGTTTTCGGTGGTGGGTGAGGGTAGTGCTTTTTACATACCAGGTAGTAGTGTCAGCCGCCAAACTATGCTGACGACCGGCCGAGCCTCGCAGGATGGCATAAGCATCTTCCCTGCCAGCCGTAACGGCAAGGATAGCCTGGTGCGCTACAACCACGGCACCACCAGTGCACTGCGGTTTGGGCCAGGCACCATTGGTGATATTGGCTTGCTTGCAAATGGTAATTCCGGCGAATGGTTCTGGGGCACCATCAATCTCGCGGCCTCGACCCGTGGCCAGGCAAGCCCCTTAGCGCCGCTACCCGTACCGCGCCCCACCACGCGTGACTACCACGGTGGTTTCCAGTACTACTACCAATTGCACCAGGACGGCATAGAGCTCCCTGGTGTACTCCACAACCGCCAAATCGACTGGGCCAAATCCAAAACCAGTTGGATGGATGGCCCGAGCAGCACCGCGCCGAGCGGCCGAGTCTTCCCGCACCTGTACCTTAAACTCACCAAGCCCTACCGCCTCAGCCCCACATCGAACGCGCTAACATCACACCGGATGGCAACCGCTTCCGCATTACACCGCAGGTGGCCAAGCACGGCTATAACCAGTACGGCCGCTACACCCCTGCCGAGCATAGTGGCGGCAGCACCGTCAATACCCTGCACCAACCAGCCGTTTGCCCGCGCCCGGCTGATTGAAATGGTGCTTAAGCCTGGCACGCTCGCCCTAGCCATCCGGGCCGGGGCAGGGTAGTGGCTACACCCGGCAGAATAATGGTTTTGATGAGTCCTTTAACGGCCTAGAGCCAGGCCAAGTATGTAACCTTTTAAAGGGCAAGCTGGGTGATGAAGCCGGAGGCGTGGAGCGCTGCAGCGAACTAGGCCCAGAGCTGCCCATTACCGCCAGCGAAAGCACCAAAACCATCAACCTACTAAAAAGGGGTCAGCCTAGGTGGCGACCGCCAGGTGGATGAACATGGCCGGCTCGAAGTCCATATCCCAGCTGACAGCCCGCCTGGCACTAAATATTGCTACGCCACGTATATTAGCAACCCTGACCAACGATATTAAATTTGCCGGCCAAAGCTACTACAAAAACGCCCCCTAACTACAACCCCGCCTACCAGGCACCGCCAGATGGGCGCTATCTTTCGCGGCTTGAGTGTACCACCTCTGGCCATAAACCCAGCTTTTCAGGTGCGGGGCGGCGATATTATGGCAGGCGGCAGTATCCGCACCCTCACGAACGAAAAAGAATTTTTATTAAGCGGCCAGGATCCAAAACCCAAGCGCACCTACGGTAGTTGGGTGGAATACGGTGCCATCGCCGGGCAAGAGATTATTGGCTTTGCCAGTGGCGCTGGCTACCGGGTTGGCCTGCCCAGTCCCCAGCACGATATTGGGCCGCTTAGCTTTGCCAACCAGCCACGGGCTGGTGGTATCAAGGCGTATGGGTCATTTGGTACCGTCGATGGCGAGCTTGCCCACATGGCTGGGCAATTTGGCAGCTTAACGGCCACCGCCACCCCCGTTACACCAAGCCTGTACCACGATGGCAAGCTCGCGCTGAACCGCCTGCCGGCTGGGGCCTACCATATTCGCCGCGGCAGCCACGTTACCATTGCGGGCGGTGGGCAGCTGGATGATGGTAAATCTATCATTCTGCTGGTGGATGATGGCGCCCACCTAACCATTGCCGAAAACATCGAGCTAAAGAAGGAGTACCCCTCTATAGCCGCGCTCGCCCAAGTAGTCATCGCCCCTAGTAGCGGCCAGCACGGTGCCTATACCATTGCTGTGGCTCCTGCTACTAACCGCGTGGATGCCTGGCTACTGGCACCACGGGGTAAGCTCAATACCTGCCTGCTACCAGGCAATGACCAAACCCCCGCGGGCATGATTGGGCTTGCTATAACCAACTGACGATCAACGGCCCAGTGGTAGCAGGGCAACTGTACCTACGCCGCAGTGGCGGCCGCGACCAAAACACTGAATCACACGGCAAAGCCCACCAAAGCACCGCCGCCGAAACCTTCACGCTGCGGCCAGACGCTTACCTATGGGCCCAGCACTACACCAACACCCGGAGCCGTAGCACCGGGGCAGGGGATACTGCCGCCCAACCGCAGCGGCTTATTACCACCAGCCTGCAGGATTTACCGCCGCGGTTCTAGGTGAGCCCCACGTGTTAGCTAAAGGAGAGCGCATCGCGTGGCCTGTGTGCTAGTAAGGCGAGTACCCTCGGCTTATATCATCGCCTTGCCCACGGCTACCACACGGACATCGCGGCGGGCTGGCCCGCTACACTCAAGCTGCGTCAGGGAGACATTGGCAACCTCGGTGGTGTAGATTTTTACTGTGCGACCAGTTAGCAACGTAGCCAACTAGGGACTTAATGGCAATACCGTGGCTAACCGCCATAATACTGCTATAGCCCTGCTGCACTGCTTGTGCCTGCACGGCCAGCAGCCACGCATACATACGCGCGCCAACCTGACGCATTGATTCACCACCAGGCGCGGCAAAGTCGAGCCCCTGGGCCGCTATAGCGGCCAACGTCACCGGGTTATATACCAGCACTCGCGGCCGGCCCGTCCAGCTGCCTTGGCTGAGTTCTTGTAGGCGCTCATCTGTATGCATGGGTATATCTACCCCAAGCCCCGCTCGCAGCAACTGGGCCGTCTGCTGCGTGCGCACGGCAGGCGAAACATAGAGTGCCTGTGGTCGTACACCCTGGGCATGGAGTGCCTGGCCACATAGCGTTGCCTGCTGCCGGCCTTGCTGCGTCAGTGGAGTATGGTTGCTACGCCCACCCACCAAGCAGCGGCGCGTATTCATAACTGACTGTGCATGGCGCACCAAATAGACTGTTACCATGCTTTTAGTCTAGCACACCACACCGCGTGGCCAAGCGGCGGGGGCTAGTAATCACACCTGGCCTGTGCTACAATAACCAGTGTTGCCGGCCCATGCGTAGGGCATAGCCAGCGCAACGAGTACTGGGATGTCGCCAAGTGGTAAGGCACCAGGTTTTGGTCCTGGCATTCGGGGGTTCGAATCCCTCCATCCCAGCCACGATATTATACGCCGCCCTCACGTAGGGCGGTTTTACGTCGCTCGTCTTCACTCCACACCCACATAGCAAAGAAACCCCCGCTCTGGTAAGCGGGGGCAAATTAACTAGGTGACTTCCTCCTCACCATCCTTTCCAAATCGGACGACTACCTTGACGCCTCTAACAACAAAGACATTGCTTTGTGCTGCAATGACACTCTCCAGCATGAGCGTTGCAAGAGTTACAGCCAACACCCACAATGGCGCATGGACGAAGGGAAGGCTAAGCTCCCCTTGAAGTGCTTTTATAACCATTGGCACACCAGTACCAATAAATATAAAGACCATTAGAAAAAGGTTGACACGTAGAAGAATGTCTTGTTTTGTCAGAATATTCTTTCCACGCGTTCGCCAAATTCGCTTGGCGTCCACAATAGCAAAAAATGCTACAACAATCATCCAAAGAATAGAGAAAATCCACCAAATGTTCATGGCAACCTCCTTACGGTTAGGTTACTCTGGGCTTTCCAGAGTAGTGCCATGCGTACAATATATAATATAATCCCCATATTTACAAGCGTACACAGGCCCAGTGCGTAGCTTGGTTGATCTGGCTGGCAGGGGCCGCTATAATAGGCATAAACGTAATGCTAGCATACTAAAAGCAGAATAGGTGGGGCCATGCAACAATACACACAGGCAGCAAATACTAACCAACCCAGTGGGGTCGAGGACACCAGTGCCTTTTGCGATGCAACCTGCCGCACACGGCTGGCTAAGCAGCTGAGTGCGCACCGCCCGTACGTCTACTGGACACTAGAATTCTACGATGAAGCCAACGGCATCAAAGGCGGCGGCGGGCTCGGCATACTGGCTGCAGATATGCGCCGCGTCGCCGAACGCTTGCAGGTGCCCTTTGTTGTAGTGACGCCGTTTTACCGCCAAACCAGCCACACCGCACTGCAGGGCGGGCATCAGGAACAAAGCACCACCACCCAAACACCGCTTGATCACGGCTACCAATACATTCAGGATACGCCCATACACTTTGCCAGCCACCCCAGTGCCCAGCTAGCGGTGTTCACCAAGCAGATTGGTAGCACCCGGCTGCTAACGATATCAGAGCCAAATTACGGGGCGCTCTATGCTGGTAGCACCAGCAGCGACCACCGCTTGTACCAGCAAGTTGCGCTTGGCTTTGGCGGCTATAACGCCCTGCGCCTGGCTGGTGTGCGGCCTAGCGTGATACAGCTGAACGAAACAGCCACCGTCTTTGCGGCCATCGCCCGGCTGGATGAGCTCTGCCGCGGGGGGTATGAACCTCTACGAAGCCCTGGTGTACGTGCGCAAACACACCATCTACACCAACCACACCCTGGTGCAGGCGGCCGAAAGCAGCTTTACTGCCAGCCAGTGCCAGGAATATATTTACCCCAATATTAGCAGCCCTAGTGTACGCCTATGGCTGGAGCAACAGTGCCGCGATGGGCAGCTCCACCTCAGCACGCTGGCGATTGAACTTGCCGAAGCCAAAAACGGCGTCTCGCGCTTGCATAGTAAACCGCCCAGTTTACCAGCAGTAGTGGCCGGCCAGTCCGCTTTGCAACCGTGACCAATGGGATTGATATGCACCACTGGGTCCTGCCCCAAATCATGCAGCTCTACCAGCAGCACGGCGTACTTGATGCCTGTGGCATGCCCACGCCAGACTACCAGGCAGCTCTAGCCCGCATCCCCACCGAGGCAATACTGGCGTGTCGCGCTGCCGGCCGCACCCATATGAATAGCATTCTGGCCGAACGCCGCAACCAATACAACCAGCCAATCTACATTCCACCGGGTGCTATTAGCTTTGATTTTAAACGCCGCTTTGCCCACTATAAGCGCCCCGATTTACTCTTTCAGGATCCAACGAAACTTGCCCAGCTGCTGGATGCAACCGACGCCTACTACCTGATAGCTGGCAACGCCCACCCGCACGATACCCCTATGCAGGAACGCCTCAGTGCGCTGCTAGCAACGATTGATGCTGACCCTATCTTGCGCCGCCGCGTGCATTATATCCAGGATTACGACGAAACGGTCAGCCGGGCGCTTGCCTATGGGTCGGATATTGCCATTAATATTCCGATGGTTGGGCTGGAAGCCTGCGGCACGTCGTGGGAGAAAGATATCGCTAATCTCAAGCTGCTGATTTCTACCGCGGATGGCGGTGTGGCAGATATAGCGCCACTGGCGTGCCTACAAGTAACTGGCCGCACCGATGCAGCCACCCGTGAAAGCGTGTTCCAGCATATGCAGCAGGCCGCTGCGCTATGCCGCCAACCAAACGACCATGCAGCGGCTATTCGGCGCCAGCTGGCTGCCTACCTGCCAATTATATCTGGTGCGCGCATGCTGAAGGGATTACCTGCAGTTTATTTTTCCGCACCAAGCCGCCTAGGCACCACACCAGTCCGGGCTGGCAGATAGAGCCGCACACAAGTGCTGCCATCTGGTGCTACTTGGCCATGGTGGGTTACTGTGTGGCTGATGCGCTGCTGCCCCGCAAACGCCGTATCATCGGTACTAAAAACCACCTGGTACTGCCCAGGGCACGCTGGCACACTGTAATCAACCAGCGACTGCTGCGGCGATAGATTATACGCCAGCAGATACGGCCCGCGCTGGTAGCTTATGGTGCCGTCGGCTTGGTTTACCGCCTGGTGGGTGATAGGCGTATCTGGCGGTAGCTGGGCAAGCCAGGCATTCATCCGCTGCTCGAACCGCTGCAAGGCGGCGTAGTATAGCTCATCATCATCTGCCAAGTGCCACTGCCGGCGGGCGTAGTGGTAGGACCAATCATTACCCTGGCGCGGAAAATCAATCCACTCTGGGTGGCCAAATTCATTACCCATAAAGGTTAGGGTGCCACCATGATTGGTGCTGGCTGTCAGCAAACGGATGATTGTATGCAGCGCCAAACCCCGCTCAATACGCGGGTGGTGCATACTGGTGTGCATATGGGTATACATTAGGCTACCCATTAGCCGAAAGCTAATTGTTTTATCGCCTCACCAAGGCTTGGTCGTGGCTTTCGGCGTAGCTAATGGTGCGTTCTTCTACCCGGCGCTGAGTCAGCTGGTGCAGTATATCGCCCAGCGGCCAGGCTTCGTCGGGCACTTCCTCAAGCAAGCGAATCCACATATCCGGCACCCCCATACTTAGGCGGTAATCAAACCCAATCCCACCAGGCTCCTCAACCGGTGCGGCCAGCCCCGGCATGCCGCTGGTATCTTCGGCAATGGTAATAGCCCCAGGCAGCACTTGGTGAATCAACTGGTTGGCCAGCGCCAGGTAGGTGAGCGCCGCTTGGTGAGTGTGCGGGCCAAAGTAGTCGCCATAGCTGGTAAAAATCCTTGCCCAGGCCATGGTGGTCGTATAGCATACTCGTCACACCATCAAAGCGGAAGCCATCAAACTGGAACTCCTCCAGCCAGTAGCGGCAATTGCTCAGCAAAAACTCCAGCACCTTTGGCTGCGTGTAGTCAAAGCAGCGCGAATCCCACTGCGGGTGGCGGCCCTTACTGCCAGGGTAAAAGTACTGCGCCTGCTGGCCAGCTATATCTACCAAGCCTTCGGTCGGGTTTTTGCTAGCGTGGGAGTGAACTAGGTCCATAATGACCAACAGGCCATGGCCATGGGCCGCATCAATCAAGGCCCGCAGGTCATCTGGCGTGCCAAAGCGCGAGCTCGGTGCAAAAAAGTTGCTCACCTGGTAGCCAAAGCTGGCGTAGTACGGGTGCTCGGCAATGGCCATCAGCTGGATGGCATTGTAGCCGAGGCCAGCAATACGTGGCAGCAGGTTGGTAAAATCCTGGTAGCTCGCAACCGTGGGCGCGGCAGTGCTCATGCCAACGTGGGCCCTCGTAAATACGGAGGGATTCATCGCCCCTACGGGCGGGCGGGCGGGTGTGGCGCCACTGGTAGGGCGCGGCGGCTGGTACACACGGGCATCAAAGCTATGGGTGGATGGGTCCTGCACCACATAGTCAGCATAAGCCGGAATACGGTAGCCACTACCACCTGGCCAGTGTACATGCAAGCGGTAGCTACTGCCATGGCGTAGTGCATGGGCGGGGATAGTCAACTCCCAGTCGCTGCTATCACGGCCGCGAGCGGGGTGGAACTGGTAGCGTTCATCATCACGCCAATCATTAGCATCACACACCAAGTAGATAGCCGTTGCAGCTGGCGCCCACTCCCGCAGCACCCAGCCATCAGCTGTGGCATGCAAGCCATAGTAGTGGTAAGCACTAGCAAACTCCGGCAGGGTAGTACCCCCCACAAGCCGCTGCCGCTCCGCCTGGAGCCGCTGGCTCCCGCTCGGCAAGCTGACCCCGATACGGCGCCAGGTAAGGGTCGCCCGCTATCCAATCCGGCTCTTGTGCACCCTGGTTCGATTCATTCCCCTGCATATGCCTTTAGTATACCACTGCCAGGCCGGGCACCATAAACCCCCGCTCGGGTTATTCGTACGCGGGGGCTGTATGGTACGCAGAGCAATGGGCGAGGCTACAAGCGCGGAATCTGGAAGTTAGCGGCTGCGTTATTAATATCGTTAATCGCTTGGTTCGCCGCATTGACTGCATTCTGGGCCTCTTGCGGAACCTGGCCAGCGAATTCCTGCGGCACTTCAATTGGGGCAATAACAGGTGCTGGGGCTTCCTGCACCGGTGCGGCGGCAGGGGCCTGGTAATAGTCACCCTGCGGGGCCTGCGCGCCAATAAAGGCATCAACCTGCTGCTGAACTTGCTCGCTCGCTGCTTGGAACTGCTCACCGGCGGCCTGCACTTGGCTGGCGATATCACTGGCAGCGTACACCTGCTCGCTACTGCCAACCGCCTCGCCCTGGGCGGCTTGCACGGCCCCGCTAGCTTGATTAATACCGGCCACTACCTGGCTGGCGATATCCTGAGCTGGTTCGCCACCGCCTTGGTTGGTATCAATAGTGATTTCGCCCTGGCCAATCTGGCCGAGGCCCTGCACATTGGCAGCTGCCTCCGCCAGGTGCGGGTTAGCCATACCGTGGAACTGAGCCGTCTCGTCAATTAGCTGAGCACCCGTTTTAACGACTTCATCCATATTAACGCCAGGGTTCTCACCACCAACGTCGCCCTGTGGGGCCAGTGCTTGGCCAAACTTATCGGCCGTTGGTGTCACGAGCATACCGTGCTGCTCGGCGGCGCGCAGGGCAGCTGTTTGGGTACCAACAGGCTTGACGGAATGGACAGTAACGCCATCAATCTGGCGAGTAGTAGTGCGGGTCGTATCGGCAATATCCGCCTGGCTGGGCTTAGCGTGGCCGTCACCAAACGCATAGCCAAGTGCCAAACTCAGCTGCGTGGTAAGGGGGCGATTGGCGCTATTGGCCACCACATCGGTCGTCATAGCTGCGGTCGCTGTGCCCGGCTGTAGTGGGTAATCCTCCAATTCCTTCTGGGCACCAAGTGGGCCAAGCACTGGCTTAGCCGCCTGGAACAAACCAGCATTATACAGCCCCGTGTGTGGTGTGTTCGGGCTTGCAAAATAGGTGGCGTGCACATCTGGTGGCAGGTTGCCGCCGTTTTCCTGGCGCAGGCGTTCTAGCGTTCGCTGCAGCACCACCGTACCCTGGGAATAGGCGCTAATATCGACGGGGTTACCGGCAGCACGCTCAGACTGAATGACATTATAAGCTGCTTCTGAACCCTTAGTCACAGATTGGTCGAAGGTATCGACGCCGCCAATTGGCGCGGCCGAAGCTGGGTATTCCACCAGGCTGGCACCGGCCATATTCTCGCCGCCAGCGGCCATCACCGAGCGCAGGAACTGGCCAGTTTTATCGCCCATACCACCAATCAGCACCTTGTGGCTGGCAAGCTCAATTGGGCCACCATGCGCCGTGGTGTCATCGCTGGCTTGCTCGGCACTGTAGCTATGCTCCTGGCGCGGTAGCTCGTGGCTCCCACCGAGGCCAGTCGCAGCTGCGCCAACGCCCATCAGGCCCATAACCGCACCAGCAAATTTAAGGCGTAGTTTATGGCTAGCTGGTTTTTCGTGCTTGCCCTTGGTGGTGTACTGCTCGCGCACAGATTGTACTGTGCGCTGCAAGCTCTGGGCCCATCAAGCCAATTTTGTTCAGAGCTGCCCGGCCCATAGCGCGCATACGGCGGCGGGCACTCGCAGGGGCTGATTCTGCTGGGGGCAAGGGGGCAAGATCCTGCTGCAGCTTTGCAGCTAGGCTACCAGGCGAGCGAAAAATCACGCTCTACGCCGGCAAAAAGCTAGGCACAAATCAGCGCTCAGGCCGTGCTCTTCTACTAGGGCATTAAAGCGCTCGTCGTAGTAGGCTTGGTCATCCTGCGGGCTGGTGGCTAGCTCGCTACGTAGGGTCTTGATCGACTCTTCAAGGTTTGGTTTTGCTGCAGGCGCTTCTGGGGCGTGGGCTGTTGTCATTGTTCGTTTATTCTCCGCATTTTAGCTAAATTTATTGCATGCATAGCCGCTTGATGTGCTTGCAAACGTATTGTTACATGGTATCATAATTATGTTAAAAAGTCAACCGGGCAGCACTCCACGCTGAATGCTATAATAAACAGCATGAGACGACCCGTTCTGCACCACGATATTCACCTCACCAGCCTGGTTGGCGGTGGCCAGGCCATTGGCACACTGCCAAGTGGTAAAAAGATATTTACCTGGGGTGCCCTGCCCGGTGAAGTTGCGACCATTCAGCAAACCAAGCGTAAATCCAGCTACGCAGAAGGTATCGCGACTGATATTATTACCCCAAGCTCAGAGCGCATTGCACCGCGTGATACAACCAGCTACCTGAGCACCAGTCCGTGGCAAATTATGGCCCCCGAGCGCGAAAGCCACTACAAAGCCGCCTTGATTGAAGAAGCCTTTGAGCTACACAGTATTGTACTGCCCGACCCAATCACCGTGCAGACGGACGAGCAAATGTATGAATACCGCAATAAGGTCGAGTTTAGCTGGTGGTGGGATACCGACAAGAACCAGCTGGATCTGGCCTTTTTTAAGCGGGGTAGCAAGGGCAAAGTGCCAGTCGATGGCACCAGCCTGGCACGGGCTGACATCAACCGCGTAGCCCGCCAGGTGCGCGATGTTCTCCGCCAGCGAGGGGTAGAAGCGCGGGCGCTCAAAACCGTGCTACTGCGCTGCGACCAAGCTGGGCGCGTCACAGCTGGCCTGTATGTTAAGGAAGGGGATTTCCCGGCCTTTACCCCAGCCGAACTACGCGCAACTGGTGCAGCCGGGTTTGAGCTGATCTATTCTAACCCCAAAAGCCCTGCCAGCGTCCTGACCACACAACTGCAATCCTGGGGTACCTGCACCCTAACCGATACTATTCTTGGCGTTCCATTCCGCTACACTAATCACGGCTTCTTCCAGGTTAACGTGCCCCTGTACGAACAAGCCCTACGCTATATGCAGCCGTGGGTGACCGAGCCAGGCGCACCAGTGGTTGACATGTACGCTGGGGTAGGGAGCATTGGCCTGACGATTGGCGGTGATAACGTGACGCTAATTGAGCTCAACCCGGCTGCTGTGCAGCAAATGAACGCTACTATTACCGAGCTTGGCCGGCAGGGCAGTGCAACCGCCGTGCTGGCTGCTAGCGAGCAAGCGCTTGATTATATTCAGCCTGGCAAGACGATCATTGTGGATCCACCCCGGGCTGGCCTACACACCGCTGTGATCGAACGGCTGCTTGCTACCCGGCCACCGCGGATTATCTACCTGAGCTGCAACCCGGTTACTCAGGCCCGCGATGTCGCGCTGCTGGCAGCTGGCTATGGCATTCGTGCCCACCAGGGGTTCAATTTCTTCCCCCGTACACCCCATATAGAGCATGTGGTCGTACTTGATAGAAAAAAGTAGCCTAATACCAGCTAGCTGGTTGGCATGCGCCGGTACATAAAGGTTGCGGCGGGGCGCCACTGGCTGGGGGAAGAAGCGTCGAACTGCTTAATCTCGCCGTGCTTAACCTCGCTAATGGCCACCAGAGCTGGATTATAGGGCGCAAGAGTTTTAAAAAAGCGTAGGTCGTCCTCGGTGTGGGGCGTGCGGCCAGGGTAGGTTTCGCGGAACCGCTCGGCGGCAAAATCATCAAAGTAGCTCGGCTGCGCAGCCGGCGGCAGGTAGTGCTCGGCCTTCAGGCCCATGCGAGTAATGATGCGCTTAACGTCGCCCAAGGTGTAATTAGATTGAGCCTGAATCAGGGCATAGAGCTGCTTTTTATGGCTCAAAAACACATAGGCGGTGCCCGTGTGGCTAATAGGGAGTGCCTCGCCAATCATCTGGCGCACCTGCACGGTAATGCCAAAGTAGCGCTTGGCAGTATTGGTAATAGCCAGGTTTGTTGTTTGTTTTGCCTGCATATAGGTTTATTATACCATACCGCTTATGGGCTGAGCCACCGGCTGCCAGGCGCCTATAGCCATACCCTACGCGCCCTGGGAGCTGATACAATGGTGGTATGGATTTTACACATCGCTACGCTAACCTCAACCCCAACCAACGCCGCGCCGTGGACCATATCGATGGCCCCGTTATGGTGGTAGCGGGGCCGGGTACGGGTAAAACCGAGCTCCTCAGCATGCGGGCTGCCCACATCTTGCGCCAGACGGATGCCTTGCCCGAAACCATCCTCTGCCTCACATTTACCGAAAGTGGCTCTATAGCGATGCAAAAACGCCTGGCCAGTATCATTGGCCGCGACGCCTACAATGTGAGCATTTATACCTTCCACGCCTTTGGTAGTGAAATCATGAGCCGCTACCGGCAGTACTTTTACCATGGTGCGGAGTTTAGCCCAGCAGATGACCTGACCCGGCACCGTATCGTGACGGATATCCTGCATAATCTACCACCCAGCAACCCGCTCAAAACTATCATGAATGGCCGCTTTACAACTACCAAAGGTATTCTGAGTTCGCTATCGGATATTAAGCGGGCCGGCCTGAGTACGAGTGAGCTCCAAGACATCCTGGCAGCCAACCAGCAGGTGATCGATACGGCCGAGCCGCTGCTGGTAGCAGCCTACGGCAGCCGCGTCAGCAAGGCCACCCTGGCCGCGCTGGAAGACGCCACCCAGCAGCTACACCATATCCAGGAGCCCGCCCCAGTTGCTGGTGTGCCGCGCCTTAGTAGCGTACTGCTGCGTAGCCTGGAGCGCACCTGTGCCGAGGCTCATGCCCACCCCAAAACCACACCGCCGCTCACCGCCTGGAAGAACCAGTGGCTCACCAAAGACGCCCGCGGCAACCTGGTGCTCAAAGCCCGCCAGCAGCAGCCGCGGCTCCATGCCCTGGTGACGATATACCAGCGCTACCAAGAGGCACTCCAGGCCGCCGAGCTATACGATTTTGATGATATGATTGGCCAGGTTATCCACGCTGCCAGCACCCACCCAGAACTAGCCTACGAACTGCAAGAAACCTACCAGTACATCATGGTGGATGAGTTCCAGGATACCAACCTCGCGCAAATGCGCCTTTTGGATATCCTGACTAGCAGCCCCGTCCACGAAGGCAACCCGAACCTGCTGGTAGTAGGGGATGACGACCAAGCGATTTATGGGTTCCAGGGGGCGGATGTGGGTAATATTTTGCAGTTTATGGAGCATTACCCGAGTGCCGAGCTCATCACCCTAACCGATAACTACCGTAGTGTGGAGGCAATTTTAACCCCGGCCCGGCAGGTCATTACCCAGGGCACGGAGCGGCTGGAGGCCCACCTGCCGCAGCTCGATAAAACCCTCACGGCCCATGCTCAGCCCCGTAGCGGGAGCACCGCCGAGCGCGTCACCCTGCCCACCCAAGCTGCCGAGCGCGCCTGGGTGGCCCAGAGTATTGCCGCCAAGCTTGCGGCGGGCGCACCAGCCCACGAAATTGCAGTGCTCGGCCGGCGCCACGCGGACCTGATTGCGCTTTTGCCGTACCCTAGCCCAGCAGGGTATACCCGTTAGTTACCAGCAGCGCGATAATGTACTCGAAGACCCCCTCATTACTCAGCTGGTGCTACTGGCTCGGGTCGTGCTGCTACTAGCCCAGGGGGAGCACGATAACGCCAACGCTCTACTGCCTGAACTCCTAGCGCACCCAGCCTGGGGATCGCACCAACCACCCTGTGGCAGGTGAGCCTGGCAGCCTACCGCAAACGCCAGCTGTGGCTCGAAGTTATGCAGGCAATACCAGCTACCAAGCCCATGGCCGAGTGGCTACTTAGCTGCGCACAGGCCAGCCTGGTTACGCCGCTTGAGCGCATGCTGGATACGCTGGTAGGCACCGCCATGCCGCAGCCTGCTACCAGCACTGACACCACGCACAAGACGCATAACTCTGCCACGGCGGGGGAGATAAGTGACTACCGCTCGCCACTGGCTGGCTACTTTTTGGCGGCCAGCAATCAGCGTTATCTAGCCCATATCCAGAACCTGAATGCTATCCGCGCGGCATTGCGCGAGCATCAGCCGCACCAATCCCAGCCTCGGCTTGGTGATATGCTAGAATTTATCGACCAGTGCACGGCCAGCGGCACCAGTATTACCAGCCAGCAGCAGCTAGGTGATGAAGCCACCAGCATCCGCCTGATGAGCGCCCACGCTAGCAAAGGCCTGGAGTTCGATACTGTTTACCTGCTGGATGCCACCAATACCACGTGGGGGAGTCGTGTGCGCAGCCCTGCGCCTACCATTAGTTACCCGCCTAATTTGCGCCTGCGCCGCAGCACCAACTCAGCAGAAGAACGACTGCGCTTATTCTTTGTGGGGATGACGCGCGCCCGGCAGCAGCTGTATATTACCCAGGCAGAGCAAGCCGATAGCGGCAAGGAGCTTGCCACGGCAGACTTCCTGGCGGCGGCCCCAGCCGTACACACAGCCACCCACACTGCGCCTGATATAGACGGCCTAGCCCCGCAGCAAACCGCCACCACCGAGTGGTACAGCCCCCTGCTTAGCCTACCCCACGCTACCATGCAGCAGTACCTGGCGGGTACGCTGGCCCAGTACCGCCTGAGCGCAACTCATGTCAATGCCTTTATTAACGTGGCTCGCGGCGGCCCGCAGGCCTTTTTGCTGCGCCACTTGCTGCATATGCCAGCCGCTACTAGCCCGCACGCTGGCTATGGTACCGCCATCCACGCTGCGCTCCAGTTTGCCCACGACCACACTCGCGCCCATGGCACACCACCGCCAGCAAGCGCTATTATCAGCACCTTTACCAAGCAGCTAGCCCGGCAGCAGCTCACCCAGCAGGAGCAGGCCCACTTTCGCCACAAGGGCGTTGAGGCACTAACGGCCTTCCTGGCGCACAAGCAGGCGAGCTTTTACGCCCAACCAGCAAGCCGAGCTTTAGCTTTGCCCGCCAGCAGGCCCAGCTTGGGGCCCGTTGCGCTCACGGGTAAGGTTGATGTCGCCACGGTGGATGAAACAGCCAAAACCATCCATGTGATTGATTACAAAACCAGCGCGCCACTTAGCAGTTGGCGCCCCAGTACGGATTACCACAAAATCCAGGCCCACACCTACCGCCAGCAACTACTCTTTTACCAGCTGCTGGCTAGCACGGCCCAGCACTGGCGCCATTACCACTTTGCTGGTGGCGAGCTGCAGTTTATTGAGCCCACCAAGGCCGGCGATATCATTAGCCTCGAACTGGGCCAGGTCACCCAGAGCGAGCTGGATGATTTTGATGCACTGCTTAGCGCAATTTGGCGGCATATCCAGGCGCTGGATTTCCCGAACACCAGCAGCTATTCGCCAGACTACCAAGGCGTCCTAGCCTTCGAAGACGACCTACGGGCCGGGCGTATTTAGCGGGGTATAATAGGGGGGCGCCACAACCCGCCTACTGCGACGTGCATAAGCACCGTAGGGGAGTATTCCCCATAGCCCCGCTATATGGTATACTACAGCCATGCACGCGCCAACCGGGCGTGTATCGTACATTGGTGCCCTATATAGTAGGGTACCCCGAGCCGAAAGGTAGCAAAATGGCCACACGCAAAGAGTTTGAAGACGCTGCTCGCAAAGCCCCAAATAAAAGGACTTCGTACGAGG
Source organism: uncultured Candidatus Saccharibacteria bacterium (assembly GCA_916438855.1). Lineage (GTDB taxonomy): Bacteria > Patescibacteriota > Saccharimonadia > Saccharimonadales > Saccharimonadaceae > SDRW01. The sequence continues at coordinate 171,440 of CAKAFW010000002.1, read as the reverse complement.
AATCCCTCGTACAGAAAGCAAAGGATGTGGGCATGACCCACATCACGAATATCCTGGTAGAGACCGAAAGGAGGGTCAGAACGTACGGCTATTAATCTCGGCACCCCGCCAACAACGGCGGGGGTTTTCTTTTGTCCTGGCTGCAGCGTGCGGGGCCATATAGCACTGGCGCTACCATAGTCACCGCCTGGGTATAGCACACAACCCACCGTGGTATAATAGGGCAATGACTTTTTGGGATACCTTACCGCGCCCGTTCTTTGCCTTGGCCCCTATGGAGGCCGTGACGGATGTTGTCTTTCGCCAGGTGGTGCGCCGGGCTGGCCCGCCAGAGCTCTTCTTTACCGAGTTTGCCAATGCCACCGGCTGGGTGCACGCTGGTAATAAAGCCATTGCTGGCCGCCTAGTGCGCGTTGCTAGCCCGCAGCCACTGATTGCCCAAATTTGGGGTGGCGAGCCGGGCGATATGCAGCAGTTTGCCGCCCACTGCGCTCGCCTTGGGTTTGCTGGTATCGATATTAATATGGGCTGCCCAGCCAAGAGCGCTATCAAGAGTGGCGGGGCGGCACTGATTCGCCAGCCGCAGTTGGCAATTGCCTCTATTGCAGCGGCCAAAACAGCTGGCCTGCCAGTCAGCGTCAAAACCCGCCTTGGCTACAGCCGGGTAGATGAGTGGCAGCCGTGGCTGACAACGCTGCTAGGCCAGGATATCGCTAACCTTACCATTCACCTGCGCACCAAAAAGGAAATGAGCAAAGTCCCAGCCCACTACGAGCTTATTAGCAGTATTGTGGCCCTGCGCGATACAATTGCGCCGCACACCCTACTGACCATTAACGGCGATATTACCGGGCGAGCCCACGGCCTGCAGCTTGTAGCCGAGCACCCAGGGGTTGATGGGATTATGATTGGCCGCGGTGTGTTTGCCGACCCGTTCTGCTTTCGCCCAGTGCCGCCAGAGCCAGCCAGCCGCCAGGCCGAGCTGGTAGGTTTGCTGCGCTACCAGCTTGATCTCTTCGACCACTGGCAACCCCAGCTAGGCCGCCCGTACGAAACCCTCAAGCGTTTTTATAAAATCTACCTAACTGGCTTTGCCGGCGCCAAGGAACTCCGTACCCAGCTGATGGCCACCACCAGCACCGCACAAGCACGAGCATTACTTGCCGCGGCCGGCTTGTAGTATACTAGGGGTATGCAGCGGGGCAGGCCCGTTGCACCGCACTATTACAAGGAGGTGGCCATTATGGCTGCTCACACCACGACCACCGCTCGTTCCGCTACCAAGGCCGCCGTTGCCTTGATAGTAGGCATCTGCCTTGCTATAAGCACGGCAGCATGCGCCAAGGAGTTTAAAGTTACCGAATGGTATGGTGACTTCTACGCTCTAGGCCAACCCGTCAATGCCACCGACGGGGACGTCCGCGACGCGAGTGATATCATATCGGGCGACCAGCCCACCCTCCAGTTCCGCTGCGAGGGTGAGAACACCGTCATGCGGCTGGAAACAACCGGCTTCACGGCTACCAACAACTACAACCGGGTTGTGGTTGATATTGACGTCGCCAATAAGGACGGTAGCTTCGACAGTGACGGCTTTAGCGCCGGCTATGATATCACCAATGACAGCTTCGGCATGGCCTGGGTCGTGCCAAGCGGCAAGTGGGTGCATATCAAAACCGCCCGCGAACTTAATATAAAGGAGGCTCAGGTGTTGACCTCCGTTTGTAAAACGTAATCATCCCACCCCACGCATACGCCACACGCGTGGGGCCTTACTCTTTACCGCACCACTTGCACGGCCGCATCGTACAGGTAGTACAGGTAGTACCCGGTACCCCATGCATACCAGCTACAAAAGCTCTTGCCCCGTATGACGCTTATGGTATAATGGTGCGGTGCGCCACCGCCGGTGGACCAACGCACATCCTCGAGTCAGAAAGGAGGCGGACGATGTTCGCCCCACTGTTCAAATTCATAACCGGTGCTGCCCTGGCCATCGTGGCCATCGTAGGGTACTTATTTGGTGGCGTAACGCCGCCGCCACAGCCGGCACCCAAACCAAGCACCACGACCAGCACCACTGCGGTTACGCCACCGCCCAGTGCCCAGCCAAGCACTGAGCCCAGCAGCACCCCGCAGCCCGAGCCGAGCTCACCGGCCCAGCAGCCGGAGCCATCCACACCGGCTAGCAGCGTGCCGGCACCAGCGCCAAGCACACCCCCGAGTGTGGAGCCAGAGCCAACCCCGCAACCACCAGCGATCAACGCACCGCGGCTCGGCAGTGTCGGCAGCCTCACGGTGGACTGCCAAGCCCGCACCGCACGCGTCTATGGGCGCTACGAGGGTGAGCCAGGCACGTACAACCTGATGTACGAAAACGAGGGCTTCGAGTTTTCAAAACGCGAGCTCAAGTACGGCGACATTGTCGACTTTAGCCGCCAGTTTGATCCGACCTCGCCCAATAGCGACCGAATAGTATTTAAGATCTATTCGGCCGATAGTACAGTAACCCTCTCAACAGTAGAGGCGCTCTACATCTGCACGCCGATGCAAAAAATAACCGAAAGGTAGGTGAGTTACCCTTCGCCCCCGCAGCCGCCACGCTCGCGGGGGTCTTTCTTAGCGGCTCTTGCCGTCGCTGGCTAAGCTGGTGTTTTATGCTATACTATAGTTAGTACGCCTACCATGCCGGGTAGGGCCCCACGTACAGCACCTACGATCTCATAGCAAGGGAGGTGGCCGCTATGGCTGCTCCAACTGTTTCACACGGCCTGGCAGCCTGGTTTGCCAGCCTTATCGCGGCGCTCAAGGCGCCGCTGCTGGTAGCCATTGTTGCTGGGCTTGCCGCTGGCGGGGGGGTTCACCTCCGCCAGTGGCAGCTCCACGGTCGGCACCACCACCCCGGTGGCAGTCGGCGTCGGCAGCACCCGCTGCCGACAATCAGTACTTCCTCCCCCGAGCCCCTCGGAGGAGGGATTTAAAAGCCGGGAAACCTTACGTTAAGGTTTCCGGCGAGAAAACTTGGGCAGGATGAAGACGTCTTCTTCATCCGCCCAATCGGGTGGAGCTGGGAGAAAAACGCCGGACTGGCGTTACCCCTGAAACCCGGAAGGTTATTTCCGCAGCGCCGAAAGGGGTGGCAATACCCCACGGCTGCTGCGGAGTACGATGGCATCCCCGTTGTGTGCCGCGACGGGGCGGCCTTCGTAAAATACAAATCGGTCGCGGTGCCGGACAGCTACGTGTCCGTCACCCTCGACCGCCTCTCCCCAAGGGGAGAGTGAAACCTCGATCAACCGCCGCGTGGAGCCGGAAACCCCGGTAACCAACGCGGCGGCCGGGGAAAAGCCTCAGCCGATAGAGTTCAAACTCTATCACAAAGGGGCAGAGAATCGGGAGGGATTTACCGGTTAACCATCAACCATGGTACCGTTAAACTCCCCTTCCAAGCGATCGACTGTAGCAAGGTTAGCTAAGCTTTGCCGCAGCCAGTCGCCCCCTCGGCTGGTATGCACTACGGTGTATGCCAGCTGGGGGTTTTAAATTTATAGCATAAACTGTACATATAGGCATTTTTATGATAATATAGGGGAAGTGCTTGGAATGGTGCGTTATTTTGTATGCACACACCCGAGCGCTTTGTACCTTGTTCATCCTTTTTTTCTTTGAAAGGAGGTGAGGGTTTTGAAGACCCTTACCACACGCTTGTCCGTCGCTACCGCTGCCGCCGCTTTGGCGGTGGCAAGCCTGACCGCCCCCAGCAGCTGGGGCACTGGGCAGCTCAGAACTGTCCAGTACCCCCCGTGCCACCCACAAGGTGGCTACTGCCAGCACCCCCAAGCTTGGGGAAGAAGGCTCCATTCGGGCCTTCTGCAGGCGGCCAGGTCACGCCGTCTTGGCAGTTGACGGCGTCGCGGCTGACCCATCGGAGGCCGCCGGCACAACGGTTCAACTGTCAGTCGCTGAGTCGGTAGGAAACCACGAGGTTTTTATTGAGCCTCGTGTGATTTTCACCGGACAGCCGGCGCCCAATGGCCGGCTGCAGGTGACCGACCTGCAGGTACCCCAGGGTACAGACCTCGACGTCCATATCCGCACCATCACACGGACAGGGAGGTGATAACCAAGCCGCGTCATCACTGACGCAAGATACCGTTAAGCTACATACGCCCAACTGTGGCACGTAGCATGAGTATCCACCCCCTTGCAGCCAGCAAGGGGATTTTTTTATGGTATAATATCTATGTGCGCCCACCAGCCGGGTGGGGTACCGCACACGAGGCTTAGGAGAAGCCTATGGACTTTACAACCTGGCTAGCTGCCATCCTGGCAGCCTTGGGGATCGCCACCGGGGCCAACCAGCCCCGGCCGAGCCCCCCGCCACCACGACAGTAGCGACCACCACCCCGGTAGCTGCTGCTAACCCCACCCCGCCGCAGCCCACACCGGGCCCGGATGGAGTGGTGGAGCCACTGCGCCCCCAGGGCGATAGCGGCAAGAAAGTTGGCGTGGACAAGACTGCCGTGTGGCAGTTTTGTACCACCAACCAAGAAACGGGCGAAGTGTTCGCTTGGTTGCGGGCCTGGGGCACTGCCCCAGCCAGCGGTGATTATTCTATCACCGCCACACCCCTGGGTCCTCCGCCGAGGGAGTAGAATTAATGAGGAGGGAGCATTACCAGGAGGGTGCTCCCATCTACAACTACGTCCGGGTGGACAACAAGCGGCAGTATAACGTCGCGGTTGTCATACCCGGGCAGGAACTGCCCACCGTCTACCGTCTACCGGTAGACTGCCGTGAGTAAGCTCCTGCCACCCCCCATGCAGCCAGTATGGGGGTCTTTCTTTTTTAAACTCAAAACCGCAGCCCCCTAAATAGGCTGCGGAAATGAGTGCTGTTACACAAGCAGGTGAGTGGTGCACCAACGCTGCGGTATAATGGCTGCTAGCATGGCCATATACAGCGGCGGCAGTGGCACCAGGTCGCCGGCGGCGACACGCTCACGTACCTGTGCGCGAACTACACCAGGCCAGGCCGGCACTATAGGTGGCCTGCCTATACTACCTGCCAGCTGGTTATAGTTCCAGCAATATAGTGTGTGTACCACGTGTGCAGTTGCTGCGGCTTAGTGGCAGCCGTTCGCACGTGCCGGGTAGCCTGTGGTTGGCTCCGTCGCGTGACCCGTCTGTTCAGTTGCCGTTTGTTACCATGGTGGCTCTTGTGATGGCCGCGCCACCGGCCGAATATAAATACATAAGCCCGAACTCTAGCCTGTGCCATCCTACCTGCTAACAGGCCAGCCACGGCCTGCTAGGTGGGTAGGATGTTTGTGATGCACGGCGAATTGGGCGAGCCAAACGCATGGTTAAAGAACAGAAGGGAGCCACGGGGCTGTACCAACGCTACTAGCGATGGCGGCGGCGCTTTAAGTCGGCGACTTTTAGGCGCACAGCGTGGCGGTCTACCAACTGGTGAGCCTTATCGAGCTCAACCTGGCTGGTAGCTTCGGCCTGCATGGCAAGAGCGCGCTCCAGCGCAGCCTTGCTTTCGGCCTCGATGATGTCGTCGCTATGGTCGGCTTCGTCTACCAGCACTTTAATACTGCGCTGGTTGATTTCGACCACCCCGCCAGAAATAGCAAAGTATTCTAGCTTGGTGTCGTCATCATCCTTATTAAATCGTACCGTAATTACCCCGTTTTTGGCAATAGTAACCAGCGGTTCGTGGCTGGGAAAGACAGAAATCTCGCCCGTAATGGTAGGGAGCGTGACGGAATATACCCGCTCGTTCACCTTGACCCCAGCCATTGTTACTAAGCGAAAGTCCATCATACGCTTATTCCTTTTCGGCAGCAGCCTTAGCGCTGAGTGAGCCATTTACCATGTAGAACCAGCTCTCGGGCTTGTCGTCGTACTTGCCGGCCAGGATATCTTTGGCATCACGGATGGTGTCTTCGAGTGGGATATACACGCCAGGGTTGCCGGTAAACTTCTCGGCCACGTGGAATGGCTGGGCAAAGAAACGCTGCAAGCGGCGGGCACGGTTGACGACCTGCTTCTGCTCGTCGCTGAGCTCTTCCATACCCAGGATGGCGATGATATCCTGCAGATCCTTGTACTGCTGCAGGATACGCTGAGCTTCGCGGGCTACCTGGTAGTGCTCCTCGCCAACCACCTCTGGGTCCAGGCTGGAGCTGGTGCTATCGAGCACATCCACCGCTGGGTAGATACCGATCTCTGTCAGGGCGCGGTTCATCACGATGGTCGCGTCCAGGTGGGCAAAGGTAGTAGCTGGCGCTGGGTCGGTTAGGTCATCGGCTGGCACGTAGACGGCCTGCACCGAGGTAATCGAGCCCTTCTTTGTACTGGTAATACGCTCTTGCAGGGCACCCATCTCTTGCTGCAGATTTGGCTGGTAGCCCACCGCACTTGGCAGGCGACCAAGCAGGGCAGATACCTCCGCACCAGCCTGAGTGTAACGATAGATATTATCGATAAACAGTAGCACATCCTTGCCTTCATCGCGGAAAGTTTCTGCCATAGCCAGGCCAGATAGTGCCACTCGCAGGCGGGCCCCCGGTGGTTCGTTCATTTGGCCAAACACCAGGCTGGTTTATCCAGCACGCCGGCTTCTTCCATCTCGTAGTAGAGGTCGTTACCTTCACGGGTACGCTCACCCACACCGGCAAACACACTGTTACCACTGTGGAATTTGGCAATGTTATTGATCAGCTCGGTAATCAGCACGGTTTTACCCACGCCGGCACCGGCAAACAGGCCAGCCTTACCACCCTTGGCGAGTGGGGCAATCAGGTCAACCACCTTAATACCAGTTTCGAGGATCTCGGTCTTATTAGACTGCTCTGCCAGTGGCGGAGCTGCCCGGTGAATCGGGGCGGTATCAGCCTTGGGCGCTGGCTTGTCGTCGATTGGCTCACCAACCACGTTAAACATGCGGCCCAGAGTTGGCTCACCAACTGGCACACGAATTGGACCACCGGTTGCGTTAACGGTACCACCGCGCTTGAGGCCATCGGTACTACTGAGCGCAATGGTGCGCACCGTGTGCTCGTCCAGGTGCTGGGCTACCTCAAGCGTTACGGTTTGGTCGCTCGTGGCTGTGTGGTTCGGGGCATGTAGGGCATCGTGAATCGCGGGTAAGTCACCGCTGGTAAACTCCACATCTACCACCACACCAACGACCTGAATGATTGTTCCAGATTGTTCTTGCTTTGTCATTAAAGTCTCCTTAGTTATTCATGGCTTCCACGCCGCCGCTAATTTCGGCCAGCTCTTGGGTAATGGCGCCTTGGCGGGCTTTGTTCATTTCCAGCGTCAGGTCATCTGCTAGGTCACTGGCGTTATCGGTTGCGTTCTTCATAGCCACCATACGCATACTGTGCTCACTAGCGCGGGCATCAAGCAGCGTTTGGTAAATTTGTGATTCGATCAACCGGTACGCCACCGCATCCAGTACTACCTGGGGGCTTGGCTCATAAGCGGCGTCGCAGGCGTAATCGCAGGTTGGCGTGTAGGTGTAGCCAGCTGGCAGAATACGCTTTACCACCACCTCTTGCTTGACGGCGTTATGGAACTCAGTGAAGATAACATCCACCGCATCCACCTGGCCCTGCGTAAAGGCGTTCGTAGCCGTATCAACAATGGTGCGCAGCTCATGCCCGCTGGGCCGGTCCGACATATCGTCGTAGGCACCCATAATCTCGGCGTCCTTTAGCCGGGCTGCAAAGCGAGTCGCGCGCCGGCCAATCGTCAGCATGGTACTCCCAATACCCATGGCGGCGTCTTCCTTCAGCTCGCGCGTCAAGCGCCGCAACACATTACTATTGTAGGCACCGGCAAGGCCCTTATCGCTGGCAATCACGATAAACAGGCGCTTAGCCACCGGGCGCTGCATAAAGTAGGGGTGAGTATCGGTCACGTTCTGGCTGGCTAGGTAGGTGAGGAGCTCGTTGGCAGCGTGAGCATAGGGGCTGGTTGCCTTGGTTGCATCCTGGGCCCGGCGCATTTTGCTCGCCGCCACCATCTCCATAGCGCGGGTAATCTGCTTGGTGTTTTTAACCGAGCGAATACGCGATTTTAGCTGCCGGATCGAGGCCATCCTTACGCCTCCTCGTACGCTCGGGCGACAGTTTGGGCAGCGCTGGTAAGGGTATCCATCAGCTCATCGCTTGGCTTACCACCAGTATTGAGCTCCTGCATCTGCGGCTGGTAATCCTTCCACAGCTTGGCGAGCAAGGCCTGCTTGGCATCACCAATCTTGGCAGCCGGGACGGTATCGAAGGCACCCGACGTCACCGCCACAATGCTGGCAACCTGCTGCCAAATGCTCATTGGCTGGTACTGTGGCTGCTTCAGCAGCTCTGTCAGGCGCTGGCCACGCTCAATCTGCGCTTTGGTTTCTGGGTCAAGATCGCTCCCAAACTGGGCAAAGCTGGCGAGCTCGCGGAACTGGCTCAGGCCAAGCTTAAGGTTGCCGCTGACGCCCTTGATGGCCTTGGTCTGGGCAGCACCACCAACACGCGACACCGAGAGACCAGCACTAATGGCTGGGCGAATCCCCTGGTAGAAGAGATCTGTCTCCATAAAGATCTGCCCGTCGGTGATGGAAATAACGTTGGTTGGAATGTAGGCAGAAATATCACCAGCTTGGGTTTCGATAATTGGCAGTGCTGTCAGGCTACCGGCACCGAGCTCATCGCTTAGCTTAGCGCTGCGCTCTAGCAAACGGCTGTGGAGATAGAAGACATCACCAGGGTATGCTTCGCGCCCCGGTGGGCGGCGCAGCAGCAAGCTCATCTGGCGGTAGGCTACGGCGTGCTTGGTGAGGTCGTCGTAGATCATCAACGCGTGCTCGCCCTTATCGCGGAAGTACTCACCCATGGCAGTACCAGCGTATGGCGCCAGGTAGAGTAGGGAAGCAGCATCGCTTGGGCTGGTTGCCACCACAATGGTCTGGTCCATCACGCCTTCTTCTTTCAGGCGCTCCACCAGGCGGGCAATCTTGCTCAGCTTTTGGCCAATGGCAACGTACACATTCACCACGCCGCTATCCTGGCGGGCCTGGTTAATCATGGTGTCAATCGCAATGGCGGTTTTACCCGTCTGGCGGTCACCAATAATCAGCTCGCGCTGGCCGCGGCCAATCGGGAACATCGCATCGATGCTCATAATACCAGTCATCAGTGGCTCGTGCACGCTCTTGCGGCCCATCACGCCAACCGCCGGGCGCTCCACTAGACCACGCTGGGCGGTGGTAATAGCCGGGCCACCATCAAGCGGGCGGCCAAGTGGGTCAACCACACGGCCCAGGAGCTCCGGCCCCACTGGGACTGTGAGCAGCTCGCCCTTTAGGCGCACCTTTGCACCTGCTTTTACATAATTTTCATCACCAAGGAGCACCGCACCGATTTCATCCTCCATCAGGTTCAGTGCGAACGCCTCAATCGTGCCTTTGTCTGATTCAATCTCGAGCACCTCGCTGTAGCCGGCATTGGTAAGCCCATGCACCCAGGCCACGCCGTCGCCCACACGCACCACAATACCAGCTTCTTCTAAGCCTTCGTGGGTGGCGAGGTTCGCGATTGCTTTGCGTAAATCAGCCGAAAGTTCACTTACAGATATTTCAGCCATACATTCCTTTCTTAATCGTTACTGTTTTGCGGCTCGTAATTGCTGCAATTTTGTTTGAATCGTAGTATCAAGCTGGGCCGTTGGCGTGGTAATACGCACACCGCCGAGCAGTGCTGGGTCATAGTGTGTTCGTAGTACAACCTGCGCTGCACCTGTGTGCTGGCGCACAAACCTGGCGGATGCGCTGGCTAATCGCTTGGCTCAGTTCATGAGCGCTAGCGATATCTGCCACCACAGTACCGCGGCGAGCCATAGCCGTCTCGATATCGCGCACCAAGACACCCACACGGCGGGTTTGGTGGGTATCGACCAAATAGGCAGCCAGCTGGGTGATAACATCCGTATCACCACTCAATAAACGGTCGGCTACCAGCTCAGCCAGTTTGCGGCGCGAAACCTGCCCGCTCATGCGCGCTCCGCTGCGTCAACTGCCTTGGTAATTGCCTGCTGGTCTAGCTTCTTGCTGATCTCCTGGCCGGCAACTTTCTCTGTCGCTAGGGCCACAAGCTCGAGCGTTTCGTTATGCAAGGCCTTCTTGGCATCTGTAACCTGGCGGGCAATATCATCGTGCGCACTGGCAACGATGCGCTCGGCACGCTCCTTAGCCTTTTTGTCGGAATCCGCTGCAAGCTGTGCTGCCTGGTCCTTAGCATCGTTGATGATCTCGGCTGCATCACGCTTGGCTTTGGCCATCATGGCAGCAATTTCACCCTGGGCCGTATCGGCACGCTCGGCGGCTTCTTCTGCCAGGCGTTGGCCTTTTGCAATCGTGGCTTCGCGCTCATCAATTGCTTTAACAATCACCGGGAAAAACAAACTTGGATAGCACCCACAGCAGCAGGGCAAAGGCAATAATCTGGAAGATAAGCATCCGCCAATCAATGCCAAGCGACGCAAACAAATCCGCATTTTCGCCGTGGGCGGCTGCAACAGTTGTTATAGTCTGCATCATAATCGTAAAGCCCGCGCCTTAGAGTACTTTAACCAGAATAGCAACCACAAAGCCGATGATAGCCAAGGCGTCGATAAAGGCGATGCCAAGGATCATCAGGGTGCGGATTTCGTTGATCTTTTCTGGGTTACGGCCAGCAGCGTTCATAGCAGCCATACCAACCATACCAGCGCCAAAAGCAGCAGCTGCGGCCGAAATAGCGTATGTCATACCAAATGCGAGTGATTCCATTGTTGTAATATCTCCTTATAATTACTGTTACGTTAGTATACTCGTCTTGTTCACCCGCCTGCAGCGAGTTGTGTATCAGCAGGGGAGTGATCAGAAGAAGAGGGGGTTGTGCCGGCGCTATCGCCGTGGTCGTGGTGGGCAGTACCGAGGGAAATAAACACCGTCGTCAGCATAAAGAATACGTAGGCCTGTACGGTACCAATGAACAGCTCGAACAGCATAAATGGCAGCATGGCGATAGAGGCAAAGTAGGCCGCCACATAGGCTACAGCAACCAGCAGCACCTCGCCCGCAAACACGTTACCGAACAAACGCAGGCTAAGCGCGAGGAGGCGGGAAAACTCTGCGATCAGCTCTAGAATGCCCTCAAAGGCACCGGCTGGATCCTTGAATGGGTTGCGGAAGTAGCGGCCAAGGTTGCCAAAAAAGCCATGCACACGGGCTGCATACACCTGGGCCATAACCATACTAATGATAGCCAGGGCAAAGGTAACGTTCAGGTCGGCGACCAGCCCGCGCAGCAGTGGCGTACCGTGGCTATCCACCGTAATGGTACCAACACCTGGCAGAATACCCAGCCAGTAGTTAACGATAATCACAAAAAAGAGCGTGATTGATAGCGGCGCTACCTTTTTTGCAATGGCATCATTCTGGATAACCTGGCGCACCGTACCGTAAAGCATTTCGAACACCCACGCTACCAGGCTCGTAAGGTAGCCCTTCTTACCCTTGATGAGCGCCCGGCGCACTGCAAAGAACAGTATAATCACGAGTGCATAGCCGGCTATACCCATCAGCATTGAATTAGTGACGGGGAACGAGCCAATATGAAAGACTGGCGCAGCCTTAATATCTATATGTAAATTAGCGGCCGCAAATGTTGTGGCGAGCCCATAGGTCATGATTGTTGCTCCTTACTATTCTGATCGCTCTGCATACTACGAATTACCTTTTTATATAGCCTTACCGTTAAGAGACAAGAGCCGAGTACGCCAAGCCCCAGTCCCCCAAGAATAAACACGGGGCGGGTGTGGGCGGCTTTATCAATCAGCCACCCGGCGAGAGTACCCGTCAGTACTGGCACAAACATACGCCAGGTGACATCCACAAACGTGCCCACCATAAGCGGCACAGCACTGACCTGAGGGCTCGGTGGCCCCGGTACTTTTTTACTCACACTCATGTTACACTAGTACTATACCACGGACGATACCGTTTTCCAACAACTTTTATGCCCCGTAAACACCGCTACGCACCACACCAGCCCTACCAACCCATGCATACCACGCAGCATAAGCGGCGCTTTGCTACCAAGCGCCAAGCTCAAGCCGCTGCCGATGAGCGCATGCTCCTTAACCCAAGCCTACAACTATATGTATACCGTGGGCTCGATGGTGGCTGGTATTTAACTAGTAAACCACCCACTATATAAGTATATAAAGCAGACTGAGCCGGGGTCATTTACGCCCGGGGTAGGCCATGTTATACTAGCGGGAGCACTATGAAACGACGCTTATTTATAATCAGCGCGAGTCTTGTAGCCCTGCTGGCAGTCGCCGCGGGCTACTGGTTCCCTGGTAGTACGGCCCGGCCAGCAACCACAGACTCAGCCTAGTATCGATACATCACCCAAAACAAACGTAACGGTCGGCAAGGCCTCTGCCCCGGTTGAGATCGTCATCTACCTGGATTTACTCTGCCCAGATTGCCGCCGCGCCCACGAGCAAGTCATCCCGCGTATTACCAAAGACTACGTCACGACCGGTAAGGCTCGCCTCAAGTACAAGATGCTCGGCACCTACGGGCCGGAGTCAGTCGCAGCCAGCAACGGTGCCTACTGCGCCCACGAGCAAGGTAAATTCTTTGCCTTTGTGGAGGCTGGCTACCAGGCCCAAGCCCACGCCAGTGGGGGCGGTAGCGGTAGCACCAGTGACGTATCACCCTTTACCAATCTTGGCCTCACCAAAATCGCCCGCGCCAGTGGCGTATCGCTGCCAGCCTGGCAGGCCTGCACCGAAGCTGCCAGCTACACCGATAGTATCCTGAACCATAAAAAGGAAGTCCTGGCCACCGGTGGCTACGGCACACCGCACTTTATTATCAACGGGAAGGGCTATAACGGTGCACCACCGTACGATGTGTTTGTACCAGTAATTAATGCCGCCCTCGAAGCCGCCAAAACGCAACCAGAAAGGAAGTAACATGCCCACGCCACAACCCCATAGCACCCCTGCGCCGGCCACACCGAAGCCAGCCCATATCGTAAAACTACCCCTTGGCACCCGTATTCGCCATTCCTTTGCAACGCTGCGCAGCTTTTTTAGTCACAACCCAGCTACCTATGCCTCGCCATCGCGAGCGGGGTTATCATCTATACGGTGCTGTTTTGGCTCAATAATATGGACCTGCTTGGCTACGTCCTGGGCACGCCGACGATCCCCGTTGGCACCAAGCTCCAGCTGCTGGCCGGTACCTTTACATCGATTTGGTCGTACGGGGTATCGTGGCTGTTACTTGGAACGCTCTGTATTGCCTTGCTACAAGGGCTGCTGCTGGCGGCTATGGTATACCTGGTGCGCAAGCAGCGGCAATTTAGCAAAGCCGCCCGTACTGCGGGGCAGGCTGGGGCAACTGGCCTTTTGGCAGCACTTGGCCTCGGCTGTAGTGCCTGCGGGACATCAATCATTACGCCACTGGTAGCGGGCCTGGGCGCGAGTGCTTCGCACACAGCCGCCACGATGATTGGCAACCTGGCCACACTGCTGGCGCTGGTTGCAAGTATTATTGCACTCTATATTACTGGCCGCAAGCTCAGTATGTACTACATCGAAACACCCAAGCCGCAAACGGCTGGCAGTACAGCCAGCCGCTAGTGTAGCTATTCATTCTATAGAGCCGAGTGCCACCAGCTACTCGGCTATTTATCTTGCTGGATAAACGTATGGGCATGGCCACGCTTACCGCCGCGGCCAGTCCGGCCAATCCGGTGTACGTAGTCGGCGTAGGTTTGGGGCGTATCGTAGTTGATCACATGGGTCACATCCGGGATATCCAGCCCGCGGGCAGCAACATCAGTCGCAACCAAGACGCGCGCGGCCTCAGTTTTAAAATCGCGCAAGGCTCGCTGGCGCTGGGCTTGGTTTTTATTGCCATGGATCGCCACCGCCTGGTAGCCGGCTTTGCTGAGTTGGTCGCTCAGGCGCTGCACGCCGTACTTGGTCTCGCCAAATACTAGCACCTTTTTGGTACTGCTCGTTATCTAGCAAGCCCTGCAGTACTTCCAGCTTATGGGCTTTATCGCGCGTGGGGATAACATCCTGCTCCACATGGTCGCTGGTATCACCCGTGCGGACGCTAATCGTACGTGGGTCACGCAGCAGCTTACGGGTCAGTGCCTCAATCTCCGGTGTGATGGTCGCCGAAAAGAACAGGCTCTGGCGCTCCGTAGGCAGGGCTTTGGTAATAGTCGTAATATCTGGCAAAAAGCCCATATCCAGCATTCTATCAGCCTCATCTAGCACTAGCACACTAATGTTCTTAAGCGTTAACTGGCGCTTTTGCAGTAAGTCCTTCAGCCGGCCTGGTGTGCCGATAATAATATGCGGCCGTTTTTAGAGCTGGCGGATTTGGCGCTCGGCAGATTCACCACCCACCACCAGGGCCGCCGTTACGCCAAGGCCACGGCTAAAGCTCTGGGCTTCGGCATGGATTTGCTGGGCTAGCTCCCGCGTGGGTGCCATTACAAGTACACTAGGGCGCACCATAATGCCACTCATACGCTCAAGGATTGGTAGCAAAAAAGCCGCCGTTTTACCCGTACCGGTATTGGCAAGGCCGATGATATCGCGCCCATCACGAACCACCGGGATAGCTTGGTCCTGGATTGGGCTGGGGCTGGTAAAGCCTTTAGCACGGATGTTATACATTAGCTCTGGGCCAAAGCCAAAGTCGGCAAAGCTATGCGCAGGCTGGTAAGGCGCTTCCTCTACCGGTGGTACGGCTTTGTGGATAAACTTGCTTGGGTGAATATGCTGCTTATGGCTGCCGGCTTTACGGCGGCGGTTGCGGTTAGTGCGAGTGGGCCGGCCGGCTTTTGGTGCCCGGGCCGTGTGATTGGGGCGGCGGTTGCGGCGCCCATGAGTATGTTCTGGCATAATTCTTGCTATTATACCACAGACTTGCTACAGTGGGTATAATCATTCCCGACTGTATCCTAACGAAGGAGCTTAAAAATGCAGATCCCCGCGGACCTTATCCGGACAGCAAATTCGGAGTTTAACCCATGGCCGGCTGCGCCACGGCCGGTCGATAGAGAGTTATTCCGTAAAGCCATGCGGAAGATTAGTAAGTCTCCCATAAGCCGACTGGCTAAGTTCCACGCTTACCTATCACTATACCGACGTTGGTCGGCTACGCCGCGCCAGCAGGCTACCTTACTGGCCTGCGATCATATGGCTACTCTGCCGCGGCAGGTTGCCGTGCGCGAAACGATAGAGGAGCGCGCTGCTGGCGTACAGTCCGACCTGGACTATGTGGCAGAAGAAATTAATAATCGCCTCATTGCCATTCTAGAAAAATGGCAGACTGACCAGCGCGCGCAGGAACGCCTACTATTTGCGCTCCACGAGTGGAATAAAATCGGCTACAATACGTACCGTACGGGCCGGGACGGCCGCACAATTGTGGAATGGGAACTGAACCCAGTCCGCGTCCGCGTTATCGTCGTTAATGCTAACGGTGTGCCCGATACTGTTTACGAGTACGACTACTCGGAAGAGATCATTATTTGACAGAAGGAGTGATAGCACCTTACCCCCGCATATATATGCGGGGTTTTTACTTTTGGGGCCCGGCCGAAGGCGATGATATCCGCGCCAGAGTCTACAGATACTCGGGGCGCTGCATCGGCCGTCTGCCCTAGGGTAGCGCTGGTAGCGCTGGCCGGTGTGTGATCCTCGCTGGATGGCTCGGGCTGGTGCTTCTGGCTCCACTTATCTATTACTGCCTGGCGGTCATTCATCAGGGCAAAATTCATAGCCATACTAAACGCCATTTGCATTGCCTCGTAGTCCTGGGGGTCAACCTCCTGGGCCAGGGTATTCTGGTGCAGGTGCTGTATCCACTCCTGGCGGCTTGGGTCACCTAGGGCTTGCTGTAGGGCAAGCTCCGCCATCTGGTTAATGCTCGCCTCGAACTGGCGCGCCTGCTCGTGCGCAGCGCGGCGCTCTGCAAACGAGCGCGAACCATGTGGCTGCGGGCCAACCAGCTGGCGTGGCGTGTCGTGGGGTGGGGTTTCTTGCTGTACTAACTGTAACCGGCGGGGGGAGTGCTCGTTCTTCATAGCCAGGATTATAACATAAAACATACCTTTTAGCAATATGCTTCTGCTTACAGTATATAATGTATACTATTAGGCTAGCGCTGCTATACTACCTTTCTTTACTATAGTATAAAAACTATACTATTACAGGGGTAACGGTATCATGGACACAACAGCAGGCCATACAGCAAAAGAAAGAACCCCCATGCAATTGCATGGGGGTCGTGCCCGTTACACGGTGTAGGTGGGGAATTCCCCTCCGTTCGGAGGGGGAGTCTGTGTCACCTCCTGACTTGTGAGTTGTTCGAAAAACGGTGTTAAGTTTACGAAGAACATGGGGATCATCCTCCCCATACACTTCGGCCACACTGTGGCCATCAACGATGCCACGTCGGAAAGCGGCATCAGCGGCGGTGGCAGAATCGAACTGGTACGTCTGGCAGATTACCAGCTCGGCACCGAAACGGCACACCTGGTATCGCTTGATTTCCGTGCCGTGCAGTACCAGTATGCGCACACCGGCCGGCGCACCGGCAGTTGTACGAGCCTGCCACACTTTATAAGCGCGGTCTACACCGCGCCATTCCAACGCAACGCCAGGCCGACATACAGCTGCGAAACGGCCAAGGTAGTACCCCAGCCGCTGCCGCTCACGCTGCAGGGCCTGATACTCAGGGAGATCCAATAGCTGCCACAGGGCAGCATTGAATCCCCCCACGGCCATGCCACAAAACCCCAGCGCAACAATTGCGCCGGCTAATTTTATTACGAACGGTGCGTGGCCGTATTCAATAAGAATACCAGCCACAACCACGCTACACATGACCACAGCCAGAGCGACCAGAGCCGCCCGCACCACGCCCTTGCGAGCGGTGCGAATAGCCTCCACCGCCTCAGTGGGATCAGAGGTGAACTCAGAATTATTAACAAACGCGGTAGCCATTTGGCTACCTCCTTCCTTATCGGCAACAGGAACACGTTTAGCATACCACTTGGGGTGCAGGATGTAAAGTCGTATGAGCCCAAGCCCGGTAATACACGGTAGGAGCCACCGCGCCACACCATAGCGCCAGCTATAACTTAGGCGAGCGCCGCCGAGCTACCCGGCCGTATTTGGCTAGGGTGCGGCTGTCGTTCTGGTAGTAGTGGCGCTGCTTTGGTAGGTTAATGATGGCTGCGAGCAAGTGGGTTTTTACCAACATAGCTGGGCAGTGGCGGGCCACGGCACCACTGGCGTGAATCGCCAGGGTAAGGTCAAGATCCTCGCTGATTGTTCTATCACCCAGGCTCAGCTGCGGCGCCACCGCGTGCCATAACTGGCGGCGCAATGCTAGGTTGCTACCATACAGCATCGGCGCCACCCCAAGCCGCCGCTGGTGCCAAGCCCGAAAGCACCGAAAATACCAGCGCGCCCAAAAGCAGCCGGGGGGCGAAAACTCCGCCAGGGCAATACTGCCCGTTAGCGCACCTAGGTTTGCCTGGGCACCAAACTGCTGCCGTATCGTAGCCAGCCAGCTGGGGTGGGCAATCGTATCGGCGTCAATCCGGGCCAGAATAGGGCTATGGGCAGCATTAAAACCGGCCGTACGTGCATAGCTAATGCCTTGGCGCGGTTCTGGCAGAACGCGCACCTGGGGGTAGCCAGCAGCAATCGTGGCGGTTGCATCGGCTGAGTTATTATCAACCACAATAATTTCGTCGTGCGGGGACAGCTGCGGCACCAGGGCACTCAGGCAGCGGGCAATATGTGCGGCTTCGTTATAAGCAGGGATGATAATGCTAATGGCCAGCGGGGTATGGGTCGGCTTGCTCATACCCCTAGCATACCAAAAACCGGCGCACCGCCCCAGCGATAGCCGGGGTGGCCTCCATGTGGAGCAAGTGGCCTGTACCCGGCAGCACCACGTACTGAGCCGGGGTAATCGCCTGGGCCAGCCGATCCATCTGGCGGGTCGGGGTGACATTATCCTTTAACCCGGCAATCAGCAGCACCTGGTGGCGGCGCAGAGTGGGGGTGTAATCAATCGCACCGCGGGCATTGATATCACCATACAGCTGGCGGTAAAATTGCGGGCTTGATACCAGGGTGCGGTGGTATAAATTCTGCCGGTGCATAGCACGGCGCACCCGTGTATCGCGCGTCCGCAGCATACCGGCCGTTACTGCCCACGTTAGCGCCTTGCTGCGCACCAAGCGGCTACCAACCGGGCCAGTTGTAGCCCCAATCGTGTAATGCACTGCGCCCGCCAGCATACCTGGCCAGCGTGAGTCCCGCCAGGTGACTGGGGTTGGGACGGGGCTCAGCAGCACAAGCTTGCGCTGGTAGAGCTCTGGGCGCTGCGCTACCATACAGCTTGCCACCAGGCCACCCATAGAGTGCCCCAGTAGGTAGGGTGGCGACCGCATAGCAAGCGCCGCCACAAACTGGTTCAGCAGTCGCGCAAGGCCTGCAACCGTCCAGTCACGCCGGGGCGGCAGGCTGCTATAGCCAAAGCCCGGCACATCAGGCACAATCAGCTGCACGCCTGGTAGCTGCGCGGCCAGTGCCTCGAACCCATGGTGGCTACCTGCTAAGCCGTGCACCAGCACCATAGCGGGGCCAGCCGACTGCGCATTATAGACCCAATAGCGTACAACAATGCCACCTGGCAGCCGTATAGCACCTGCCTGTGGTGGTGCGGCGGGGGAGGGTATCATACGGTTTATTATAACTTTTTGGGCTCGTCTGGGCCAGCGCTCGTGCCTATCAGCTCCACCGGTAGGGGCCGAGAAACCGAGGCGACGCTAGCCAGACACCCCCACAGTTTGCTATACTAGTAGGTAGCATTAAACGGAGGAATACGAATGAGCGATAGCACAACCCCACAGGTAACGGTATATAGCACCAGCTGGTGTGGCTTTTGCCAGACCGAAAAGCAATGGCTCGAAAGCCTAGGCGTGGCTTTTACCAGCAAGGATATTGAGGCCGACAAAACCGCCCACGATGAGCTGATGGCTAAGCTGGATGGTGATTTCCGCGGCGTACCTGTCACCGATATCGATGGCGATATCATCGTTGGTTTTGACCGCCCGGCGCTTGAAGAATCACTGCGCCAAAAGCAGCTGCTTAAGGACTAGTAGCGGCCCGTACGCCGCCAACCCCCAAGCCGCCCGGTTGCCTAGGAGCCCCGGGCGGTTTTTTGCTATCGTAACGGGGTCGCGCCCGTGTAGCTTTGCCCCAGCCAGGGTACTAAGCCAGCACGCGCGGGGCACATAGTATGCGGAGCTAGGCCGGGCCAATCTGCACCACCTGCCCGCCTAGGTGCGTACGGAAATAATCATCGTGGCTAATATATAGAATCGCACCGCTGTAGCGCGCCAGGGCAGTTTCGAGTTCTTCTATGCTCGGTAAATCGAGGTGGTTGGTGGGCTCATCCAGAATCAATAGTTTTGGGTCGCCTGCCAGCATGCGAATAATCTGAAAGCGCGCTTTTTGCCCGCCAGATAACTGCCCTAGGGGTGTGGTGCGCTCCGTATCGCCAAATAGGTAGTCGGCACACAGCTGGCGGATTTTGGTGGTGGTAATACTGAGCCCACGCGCCAGATAGAGCTCCTCTATAGCATCCTCGAGCGGCTTTGCCAGGTAGTGCTGGCTGATTTCTTGCTCGTACACGCCCACCACCGCACTTGGGTCCAGCCACAATTCACCGCTATACACCACCGGCTGTGCGTGGGGCGCTGGGGTACTGGTGCGCTCACCAGCGTGCGGGTTAGCCTGGCCCTGGGCCGCTGCCGCCTGCTGCTGAGCCGTCAGCAACGCCCGCACCAAAGTGGTTTTGCCCGCCCCGTTGCGGCCACGTAGCTCCAGCGCTTCGCCTTCACGTAGGTCGATCGCCACCCCCTCGAACAAAATATCATCCCCATAGCCAAGGGCCAGGTCGCTGGCTCGCGCCAGCACGCGCGTACTACGGCTGGCGTCCCCATCAACACCAATGCGGATGTTGCGGGCCTTGTATTTGTGGTAGCGCGCGGATGCTTTAAAATCCAGCTGCTCGGCCGAGGTTTTATCAATCCAAAAACTAGGGCTTTTTCGAGCGCCTGTAACTGGCTGATTTCCTTCAGGGCTTTGGCTTCCATCACCACAAAGGGGTTGCGTTTATCGGCGGTGCCACCCCAGCTGGCCTTTTTGCTACGGGCAAACTGCACCCGCTTTTGCAGGTTATCGATCTGGCGCTGGGTGACCTCGTACTCGTGCATATGGGCGCTGGTGCGGCTAGCATTCTGGCGTAGGTAGGCCTGGTAGTTACCCGGGTAGCTGACACTGGTGCCATCCTTAAGCTCAACAATCCTATCCACCTGCCCCAGCACGTCGCGGTCGTGGGTAATAATCAGCATAGCCATACGCGCCTGGGCCTTCATCCAGCTAATAAACCGCTGCTTGGCAGCGTAGTCCATGTGGTTGGTAGGCTCATCAATCAGGGGCTAGGGTGGGCTTTGGCATGCATGATTTTGATGATTTCTACCAGCCGCTTTTTGCCCACCCGATAGCTGACCCAGCGGCGCACTACCCAGGCCACCAAGCCCAAAGTCCGCCAGCGTAGCGGTAATTTCTTCTTCTACATGGTAAAAACCCTTTTGGCTAAAACGCTCCAGCGCCTCGGTGTATTCGGTGATTTTGCGCATATTGCTGCCCATTGTATCGGGGTAGGTGTCGATAATGTGGCGTAGCTGCGTGTATTCGGGTAGCCCCTGCAGGATATATTCCACCACCGCTACTGCATCCATTCCGTGGTGCTCCTGGGCGGTGCTGGCCACCGTAATCCCACGCCGGTAGGTAATGCGGCCAGCGTAGTCATCATCCCGGCCCGCCAGCATACCAAAGAGGGTGCTTTTACCTACGCCATTGCGCCCAACGATACCAACCTTTTCGCCATCATCCACACTCAGCGCCACACTATGCATCAGCTGCTTGCTCGCAACGCTCTTTTCAGTAATGTGGATATCGGCAATCATAGTACTATTATACCACTACGCCACATGGTGGGTAGAAGGAAGAAAAATATAGCTATAACAGAGAGTAAGAGCGTGGGTAATATATGGGTCAGCTAGAGGCTTGCCAGCTACCGCTAGCTGGTGTATACTAGCCCGTGCTGCCCACACACGGGCCAGCCACCGCCGCGGGGAACGCGGGGTGCACCTACTATACGAAGGGAGCGCCAATGAGCGCCTCGGTTCATTTGCAGAAGACTGCTAGCCACCAGCATAATATTTTCCCCTTGAAGAGGAGATACGAGTTCAAGGTCATGCCGTCTGAACTCACTCCCATTAAGATACGGGAAGGTGGCAGGCTTCTAACCGAAAGTGGGACAATTGTTCGGCTCACACGCTGGGCCGGCTACACAGAAATGCTCGACTTATCACAGCCAGGAGAGCAGCATCAGATTGGGCTTAAAATTAACGGTGCACCTTGCACCGTCTTGATGTACGGCCAGGAGATACCAGGCCGCCTAGAGGGCATCTTTGACCCAGAAAGGGGGAGCACTATGGTGCTTGATATAGTACACTAGCCCCACCACCGCCACCTATGCAGCATATGCACAAGGGGGCGGTTTTTACGTTGCATACACAGTATAGTAAAGAGCCCCCGCTCGGTAATGAGCGGGGGGTTGGCTGGATAGGTTAATACACTGGGGGCGGCCACACGGCTGTGGGCCACCCGCGCTCCCCTTAGGGCAGGGGGCGCCGGTTTTGCCAAAGTCGACGTCGTTGTATTCTTCGACGCCGGTCTCGGCAGGTTCGCTGGGCTGGTCTTCGGCCGGGGCCTTGGCAGCCGGGGCGGCAGCAGCAGGTGGTGCGGTGGGTACCGCGCTGCGCTGCCGTAGTTCACAACGACGGTCCCAGATGGGGTAATAATCCCCCTCGTCTGGGACGCCGTAGCGGCGGTCAGCTAGCTGGCACCGGAGCCAGTTAAAGGCTCCGAATGGCACCATTGCAAAAATACAATAGGTACCAGTTATGCCAGACGTAGCTGGCCTGGATGGCACCAGCCGGGACGCCAAAGGTGGCAGTCACGCCATAGCCCACTAGGGCCACGGCCACCAGTAAACACATACTGGTGTACCAGCCCGCCACTAGGGCGCGGGCCACGGCCACCGGCCGGAAGCCTAGCTTGGGGTCCCGAGCCTGGCGGGCGCGGGCTACAAAGAACACGCCTACCAGGCCAAAACCCAACACGCTGCATAAAAAGCCGACGAAGGGCTGTGTGTACCACAGCCCCCAATCAGCCAGCGCCGTGTGAGCGCATTTTACCCCACCTACCAAAAAGATGGTGAGGTAGGGGACACCGGGCCAGAACGCTATCGCGGTCATTAAAGACCACGACCCGGCCCTCAAAAATGAGGCCGACCAGGTAGATTATACCCAATGCAATCAGCACTGGGTATAAAAAGCTAAACACGACGTTGAGGTTGCTGAGGTACAGCAAACTCAACGCTGGAGTCGAGGGGGTCGATCCAGCTCAGGGGCAGGGTCACCAGACCCAAGACCCCCCAAGTAATTTACCCCCTAACCACAGTAAAAAAATACTGCGGCTAGGAGGACAAGGATAGCCTTGATGGTACCGCGCCGGGCGCGGTCCAACCAAGGACCAGCCACTGGGGCCGGTTCCGGTGCGGGGGGTGGCTGCAGCGCTGGGTGGCGCCGCAACCTCCCCCTGGCTTGGGGGGTTACTAAAGGCGGCTACGCCGGCGCGCAGCCGTTCCATGAAAGACATTATCCTTCACCTTCCTCTATGAAAGCTGGGCACCGACCATCGGCACCCACGGTAAGTAAAAAAACCTATCAAACAACCTGTAGTGGGCGACCTGATTGATACAGGGCCACTACACGTGCCAAATTATACTATAAATCTGGCCTAGCGTCAAAGCTGCACCCAACACGCTGATATACCCCAAGCCGCGGCAGGTGCCTACTGCTTGGTAATATGCGTGCCTACTGGCTGGCCGGCGGCGGCGGCGGCAATCGTGCCCGGCTCGAGCAGCTTACACACAATGATTGGCTGGCCGTAGTCCGCGGCTAGGGGCAATGGCGGCTTTATCCATCACCTTGATATCTGGGCGCTCCACCGCTTGCTGCAGGGTCAGGCGCGGGTAGCGGGTCGCGGCGGGGTTGGTAGCGGGGTCGCTGTCGTATACGCCGTCCACTTTGGTGGCTTTGATAATCACATCGCAGTCGAGCTCTAGGGCCAGGCTGACCGCGGCTGTATCCGTCGTCAGGTAGGGCCGGCCAATGCCGCCAGCTACAATCACCACGCGGTGCTTGGTAAGGTGGCTCAGCGCCCGCCGGTGAGTAAACTGGTCGAGCACTGGGTCCGCCTTAATATTCGAAAGCGCGCGGGCCTCTACCCCTTGGGCATTAAACACATCCGCCAGGGCTAGGGCGTTCATAGTGGTGGCCAGCATGCCAATATTATCCGCCGTAACGCGGTTAATGCCACTACCCGCCAGCTGGGCGCCACGGGCGTAATTACCGCCGCCAATCATCACCACGAGCTGCGTACCAGCATCAATAATACGCTTGACTTCATGAGCAATCCAAACTGCGCGCTCGGCATCAAAGCCACTGCTAAATTTGCCTTGTAATTGTTCACCAGAAAGTTTCAGTAAGATTCGTGTATGCATAATTTTAGTATACCAGGTGGGCGGGGGGAGTGCCAGAATCGCCCGGCAGTGCTATAATAAACCCATATGTCACGCCACACACGCACACGTACCAATACGCCGCAGATCACCAACCGGCGGGCTCGGTTTGATTATACCCTGGGGGATGAGCTAACCGTTGGCATGGTGCTAACGGGGCGCGAAGTCCGGGCCGCCCGCGATGGCCACGTGCAGCTAAAAGGCGCCTTTGTGACCATCCGTGGCCACGAGCTGTGGTTGAACAACGCCAGCTTTAGCCTGCGCCTCAATGAGCGCGGCAAGCCTGGTGCCCGTAGTATCAGCACCGAGCCTATCAAGCTACTCGCCCGCCGTAGCCAGATTAACCAGCTGGCTGCTAGCAAGCAGCAGGGTAGTACCATCGTGCCCCTACGTATGATTGTGACGGGGCGCTACCTTAAGCTGGTGATTGCCACTGGTACTGGTAAAAAGCAACGCGATAAGCGCGAAACCCTGAAGCGCCGCCAAGCCGAACGCGAAAGCCACCGCGCAATGCGGCAGTGGCGCTAAGCAGCAGTGCGGGCATCGATCAGTTCCTGGTACACAGCAACCACTTTGCGCGCTAGCATGCTGGCATCGAACTGGCGGGCCACCTGGCGTGAGCCACGGCTGAGTGCCTTGAGCCGCTCGGGGTCGGCAAATAATTCATTAAAGACGGTCGCAAAATCCTGGCCTTCAATCCCACTCGTAAGGATAGCGTTGTGCGGCGTTAAGCCCTCGGTCATGCGCTCGTCGCAGTAGACGATGGGCAGACCGCTTGATGCTGCCTCGAGGAAGGTCATCGGCTGGTTATCAAAATGGTAGGAAGCCAGCGAGAAGACATCGGCTTGCTTAAGCAGCGCCGCCACGGCCTCGGGCGACTGCATACCGGTAAAGATGACGCGCTCTGCCACGCCAAGTTCCTGGGCACGCTGGCGTAGCTCGGCCTCGAACGGGCCACCACCAACCAGCACCAGCTTAATATGCTGGCCGGGTATGTGCGGCAGGGCTTCGATCAGTGCTTGCTGGCGCTTTTCTGGGCTGAGGCGGGCTACAGAAATAATAAACTTTTCGCCCCGGTGCTTGGTAATTGGTGAATTACCAACCCGCGCTTGGCGGTAGCGCTGCATAGGAATGCCGTTCGGAATAATATGGCACGGTACCTGCAGGCCGCCCTCATCTACCAGCAGCTGGGCTAGGGTGGCGCGACGGCGAAATACAAGCATCGCACTGGTTGGCAAAAGCAGCCGTCAGGCGCCAGCCTTGGCGGGAAAGGATATCCTTAATTGCCCCGCGGCCCATGCCAGAAAGCTGCTCGCGCGAGCTAACCGGCAAGATCGGCTTGGTGCGAAACACCACTGGGAAGGCCACCGTTAGGGCAATCACCCCAGCAGTCACCATAAAGGGGTAGTCATCAATCAGTTCGCTATACAGCGTGTGGATGGTGGTGATATGGGGGATATTCTGGCGGCGAGCCACGCTGTGGGCCAGCACACCCATGTAAAATTGCATTTGGCTGTGCACCACGTCAAACTTATATTCATCCAGCTTGCGGGCCAGCCCCGGGTAAATAACGGCTGTCTCGCGCTTATCGAAGACGTAGTTTTTGGCCGATGGCAGCCGAATGACGTGGTCGTCGTTATCCTCGTAGTCCTCACTTTTGGGAGCAATAATAAACACCTCGTGGCCTAAATCAGTCAGCGCCTGCTTTAAGGCAGCCGTCGACGTAGCCACACCGTGCACAGATGGCAGGTAGTCGTCTATAAAGATCCCAATCCTCATGGGGGCCTATTATACCATAGGGATACGATTCTAGCGCCTCAAAGTGCAGAATATGGCCAGCACCATGGGCATCGATAAACTGGGCATGGGGCATCAGCCGCTGCATATGGGTACGCGAATCCGCCGTAACCACATTGTCCTTGGTGCCCATAATAACGGTGGTAGCTGCCTGGGAAGCAGGCGGCAAGGGAGTGGTGGTACGGGTTGTCATTATAGAGCAGGGAGGTAAGTAGATTCGTTGCCCGCAGGGTGGTGTAAGCAACCTTGTGCTTTTTCGGATTCGTGTAGCCAGGCCCGGGCGGTTTTGTTCTTCGTCTGGAGCAAGATGGATGTGCGGGCCGAGCGCACCGGCGTGCTATTATAGGCCGTCCACACGACGCGCTCTGGGGCACGGCTCGATACCGCCTGTAGCAAATTAGCCATCGATGACGGCTGTGGCGTTGGGCAGGCCAGCACGACTGGCGTATCGGCTGGGATGTAGCCCTGGCGCATAGCTTGGTACACAATCGCCGAAGCATAGGAATTACTAATAATTGCATCGACCGGCTGGCCAATCACACCCAGGGCGTGGCGTAGCCAATCAGCCAGGTCCGTAAAGCTGGCCAGCTCTGGCAGCCGGGTGCCATCGTGCCCAGGCAAGCCAATCATCACCACCCCATAGTCAGCCGCAACATAACAGCGCGCCAGTGGTAGCATATCGCGGTTACCACCAGTCACACCATGCAGGAGCACAACCCGCCGGTGGCCCTGGGGGTTACACTCATACCAGGCAACGCCCTGCTGCTGGTGCTGGCTGCAGCCAAGGTCATTGTAGATGGATGCAAGCGACTGGGGTTCGTACATATACCCATTATAGCGTATTCTGCGCGGGGGCAGCCACTCGTGGTATAACTCGTGGTATAATAGGTGCCATGAAACGCCTGCGGATTGCCCTTGTGATTGATGATATCTACCCTGCCAGCAGCGGCGTCGGTAGGAGTGTTCAAACTCAGCTCGAAGAACTCACTGCCCTGGGCCACCAGGTAACCTTACTGGCACCAGCCACCGGCCTGGAGCCGCCCCGAAAGGGTATTACCACCATTGCCTTGCCATCACGGCGCCTACCGGGGCTGCCGCGCCACACCAGCATTGTGCGCTGCAGTCGGCGCTTTGCCCGCCAGTTGGCCCGCCAGCACCAGTTTGATATTATCCATAGCCAAACGGACACCGGTGCGCTGCTGCTCAGCGCCCGGCTAGCCCGCCAGCTTGGTATTCCACACGTGCACACCTTCCATACCAACATGGCCGGCGCCCACCGCACACAGCCCATCCTAACCTGCCTCAGTAGCCTGGGTTACCGGTTGGTTGCATATATGCTGGCGAGCGCCCACCGCACCCGGCCGCAGCGGGCAGGCCGTATTACACTGCCAGGCGAAAGTGCCATTGCCCGGTTTGATTGGCGATCGCAGGCGATTGTGGCCCAAGCTGTCACGGCTGTTACCACACCATCGCACTACATGCTGCGCTATATTCGCACTGCCGCCGGGCCAGTTAGTATCACCGGCACTACAATTCCCACCGGCTACAACCGCACGTTTCAGCGTATTTTGCAGCGTACCCACCGCCGCCGCACCGGCACCGGCCTACGCTTTGTAAGCATTAGCCGGCTGGTAAAGAAAAGCGCCTGGGGCGCGTCATTAGTGCCTTTACCAAAGCCAATATCCCTGGCAGCGAACTGGTCATTATTGGCGATGGCCAGGAGCGCAGCCGGCTCGAAACCAAGGCCAAGCTCAAGCTCAAAGGCCTGCGAGGTGCCCACAAACCCAGCATTACCTTTACCGGCCAAGTGCAGCGGCTGGAGGATATTGCCCAGGCACTGCGCGATGCCGACGCCTTTGATGCTAGCCTCGTACCGGTTTGATAACCAGCCGATTGTTATCCCTGAGTCCCTTGCGGCCGGCCTACCAGTCCTGTACTGCGATGACCGGCTGGATGTTGGCCTAAGCCCAACCAATAGCCTGCTGGTTGGCCCGAGTATCAAGCAGCTGGCGGCTGGTATGCAGCAGCTGGCAGATGATAGCACCCGCCACACCCTGGCTACCGGGGCGCAGCATGCCCTGGCCGATCTATCGCCCGAAGCGACCGCCGCCGCCTACTGCCAGCTGTACCGGCAGGGTTATAGAGCAACACGCAGCGGCCCGTACGCCCCAGTAGGAGCGCCTCGTAAAGCAGCCCGGCACACCAGGAGGGCCGGCCACGCCATAGAAGAAAACCCCACGCATATACAGCGTGGGGGGTGCCCTAAACGTTGAGCCTGGACGAGGGCTGGCGTCACCTCCTTTTGGTGTGAATCAAAGGAACTCTTTGAAAGTGCGATCAACAGTGACCGTTTTATCCGCAAAATTAATGCAGATAACGGCGGACCGCTTCATCCCGGGTAACGGTTAGTGCGCAGCCACAGGCGGGTGCCTGTGGCATCAAATTCATGCCTCCACATACGGCGAGATACCAACGACAATGGCTTGTCCCTCACCCCGTAGGGTAAGGGACAGCGGGCCAATACCCAAGGTGCCCAAAGATACCTGGACATTGACCCAGCCGCGGTGCGGGTCGTCATTATACGGATTTCTCTCCAGGTAGCGCCGCAGCGCTACTTGGAGTTCCTTCAGTTTCTTGTCATTTTATTTTGGGTATACGCAAAACAATATCGGTCGAAGCGGCCATACTGACTCTTCAGTCCTCTCAAGAACGTGGCAGGCTTAGGGAACCTGCCAAAAACGGTACGCCGCACGGGGAATTCCGCGCGGTGTGCTCATAATACTCCTCTT
Organism: uncultured Candidatus Saccharibacteria bacterium; assembly: GCA_916438855.1. Classification (GTDB taxonomy): domain Bacteria; phylum Patescibacteriota; class Saccharimonadia; order Saccharimonadales; family Saccharimonadaceae; genus SDRW01. The sequence continues at coordinate 143,025 of CAKAFW010000002.1, read as the reverse complement.
GCTCGCAAATGTCAATACCTAATGTGCATATATCATCCACAACGTACCCAAGCCCGGTAGCCACACCGGTAGCGAGCAGTGGCAGTGGCCTGGCTGGGCGTGCTATACTACCCCTATGATTAGCTTATACTCCTGGAACGTCAACGGTATTCGTGCGGTGATTAACAAGGGCGAATTTGCTCGCTTTATGGCGGCGCACAACCCCGATATCCCTGTGCCTGCAAGAGACGAAAGCGCAGCGCCAGCAGGTGGAGACTCGACCTGCCAGGGCTACCACGAGCACTCTTTATAGCGCGGCCAAGAAGGGCTATAGCGGCACGGCAATCTTTAGCAAAACCGCGCCGCTACGGTGGCGTGATGGCCTGCCGGCCGAGCTGGTGGAGCAGTTCCAGCTGGCGGCCGATAGCTACGGCAGCCCGAATGATGAAGGCCGCGTCATCACAGCGGAGTTTGCTAGCTTTTGGCTGGTGACCTGCTACACACCCAATAGCAAGGGGGACTTAAGCCGGCTTGCCCTGCGTGCCAAGGCCTGGGATCCGTGCATGCTGGCGTACTTACAGGGGCTGGAGGCTGGCCAGTACGGCCCGGCTAAGCCCGTACTCTACTGCGGGGATATGAACGTCGCCCACCAGCCGATAGACCTTGCCAACCCACGTGCCAACCGGGGCAAGCACGGCTTTACGGACGAAGAGCGCGCTGGCTTCCAGCATTACCTAGATGCTGGCTTTGTGGATACCTTCCGCGCTGCCCACCCCGGCCAAACCGATGCCTACACCTGGTGGACACACTGGGCCAACGCCCGCGCCCGCAACGTGGGCTGGCGGATCGACTACTGGCTGGCATCAGCGGCAATCGCCCCGCGCATCACCAGCGCCCACATCCACGCCAGCCAAATGGGCAGCGACCACTGCCCGGTTAGTATTACGCTGGATGGGGCGGTAGCGTAGGCACCGCGCACGGGGCACCTGCGGGCCAAGCAGTCGCTGCCGGTGTGCTACACTAGGGGTATGCAACCACCAACTCGATCCCAGTTCCCGTTCTGGCAGGTACAAAAGCCAGGGCAGCCGCTCTTTAGCGCCACTGCCTGGAATAAGCCCGAGCAGCGAACGCAGGCCGGCCGGCTTGGGATTATTGGTGGCAATAAGCTTGGCTTTGCTGGTGTGGCCAGTGCCTACAGCGCGGCCCACACGGCTGGGGTAGGGGAGGTGCGCGTGCTCTTACCACAGGCATTACAATCATCCCTGCCACCAAGTATGGTCGAAGCCACCTTTGCACCCAGCAATACCAGTGGCAGCCTGGCGCGTGATGCCATCAGCCAAATGCGTGCTCTCGGCGCCTGGGCCGGCATGATTCTGCTGGCTGGCGACGCCGGGCGTAGCAGCGAAACGGCCATTACCTACGATGATTTTATTCACGACTACCACGGCCCGCTTGTCCTGACGCGGGACGCCATCGATCTGGTCGCCGCCAGCCACCCACAGCTACTAGAGCGCCCCGATACGCTGTTCGTGGCCAGCTTTGCTCAGGTGCAAAAAAACTCCTTACCAGTGTATATTACCCCAAAAATGCTTACCTTTTAGTATGCAGCTGCTCCAGCTGGTAGATGTCCTGCATAAATTTACCATTACCTACCCCACCACGGTAGTAACGCTCCACAAAGACAACCTGGTGATTGCCCATGGCGGCCAGGTGGTAACGCAGCAGTGGGCCAACCCAATGCTGCTGTGGCGCAACGAAGCAGCCGCTCATATCGCTAGCTGGTACCTATGGAGCCCACGCCAACCCCTACAGGCAACCGCTACTGCCATCTGCGAGCTGTAGCCACTAGGGCCTCGCAGCACGGTGAGCCTTTACAATCAGCTGCTAGGCCGGTATAATCCGTAGCAGCTACCAGCTAAAACACACGCCGCGGTGGTGGAATTGGTAGACACGTTAGACTCAAAAATCTGATGAGCGTATGCTCGTGCCGGTTCGAGTCCGGCTCGCGGTACCACTAGGTATAGTACAAAACACCCGCTGCCACGTATAGGGCAGGCGGGTTTTGCTGTGTTATACTAATAGTAGTAATTTGTAAAGGAGGACCCATGAGCAAGCAACCCAAGCACCGCACACCCGGCACCACGGCAACCCGCTCGCAGCGCACGGCGCGCGCAAAGGCCCAGCGGCGCCACTATACCAGCTGGGAAATTATGCCCTTTGGTGAGCTCGCCTGTGCCAGCTTGCTGATTTATGCCTCTAGCGTGGTTAGTAGCCTGGGGTGGGGCGGGTTCTTTGGCTTTTGGCTCTACCCACTGTGGTATGGCCTTGGGATGGTGATCTGTACCGCCTGGGCGCTGCGCAAAGCCAAGCGCCACCCGTATCACCCCACCGCACAGACCCTGCGGGCGCTGGCTTTCATCGCTGGGACGGCCGTGCTATGCCTGGGTGTTCCATCCGATATAACCCGCCTGGTTGCAGCAATTGGTGGGGTGCTCTACGCCTGGGTAACCTACTATTCCTACCAGCCGAGCCAGGCAGCCTAGCCTGCCTACCTTGGGGTTTGGCCGCGGCTAGCTCAGGGTAGCGGCGTCTAGCCATATGCTTTATGTGGGCTGCAAACTATAGTATACTAAGGGAAAGATACGATTTATGGACCCACGGAATTCACCATATTCACCAAGCCAATCGTCACCGAGCCGCACCCCCCGGTCTAGTTTACTATCTGCCAGCGATACTCAGCGCGAAGCCGCTCTGGGCCTGATGCGCAGCGAGCTGGAGGCCATCTACGGCACTGGTAGTAGCAGTAGCACACCAGCCCACAGCAGCGCACCGCGCCCAGCTGCCACAGCTACAGCCAGCCAAAGCACCAGCGCGCCTGCCCAAACCGGCCGGGTTATCTATAAGCCAAGCACCAAGCCAACCTACCAAGTACCAGGTGGTCTTAGCCAGTCAGCCAGCCCCGCCAGTGCCGCTAGCAGTGGTGTTGCAATTCAGGATATTCGCCGGCCAAGCTCTCCCCATACCGCCACGCAAGCGCCGCGCCCAAGCCAAACCCGCCCAGCCAGCGTGCCAGCCGTTACCAGCACACCACAGCCTACACACACAGCCGCCGCACACAGCAGCGTCCCTGCCCAGTACCAGCAACAACACGCCAACCCACAGCTCAGCAAAGAAAGCGCCGAGCAATGGAAACGCTACCACACCGCCTGGCAAAACTACTACCAAAAAGTACTACGAGCAGTACTACATGGCCCAAATGAAGCAGCGCCTGGCCGCAAGTAACCAAGCTGGCACCAAGGATAGTAGCGGCAATGGCGTGATTGATGGTGACTCCCTGGTGAATAACAGCCAGTACGAAAAGCAGGTTGCCCTGCAGGAGCTACGCACTAGCATTATTGCCAAAGCCGGGGAGCGCGCCCGCAAAATCCGCCGCAGCCGGCACTTTTGGCCAATTACCCTGGCGCTTTCGGTTGTGGCTGTGGTAGCGCTGATGCAGTATAACCAAGTCATTGTGGCCCAAGTTAAGGCGTACGTTTCACCTGGCACGCTTAAGGCGCAGAATATCATCATTAACCCATCTGCCAACATACCGGTTGGGCCCGAAAACCGTATGATTATCCCAAAGATCAACGTCGATGCCCCTACGGTCTATAATGTTGGCCCTACCAACGAAGACCAGCTCAAAGCCATGGCCAATGGTATTGCCCACGTGCGCTACCCTGGTGCCACCGCTCTGCCGGGCCAGGTTGGCAATAGCGTTTACTCGGCCCACAGTAGTAGCGACTGGGCAGATGCTGGTGAGTATAAGTTTATCTTTGTGCAGCTGGAGCGCCTGACGAAGGATGACGTTATCTACATCCACTATAATTCAAAGCGCTACGCCTACAAGGTATACGAAACCAAGGTAGTTGGCCCGAACGATGTTGGTGCGCTTAATTACACCGGTAAGGACCCGATCATAACCCTGATTACCTGTACGCCACTTGGCACCGCCCAAAAGCGCCTTTTGGTGTTCGCTAAGCAGGTTAGCCCAAGCCCAGCAGAGGCTCAAAAGCCCGAAAAGCAGCAGACAGCCAGCACCAATAGCAGCGGCGGCATGGCCGGCACTCCGCCAACCTTCCTTGAGCGGCTATTTGGGGCGCGGTAGAGCGCTATACGACGGATTAATCTTCCTTCCCGCTTGGCTTCCGGATTGTTTTAACCCTACTACGGTGGCCTTATGGCAGCGCCCTGCTTCGGTCGCGCAAACGAGGGGCTACACATATATAGTCCCATCTACCACAGATTTAGCCTAGTATAGAAAGTAGCCCGAGTATGACCCGGGCTGCACCATATGAGCATAACACTCGCGGCTATAGAATCATCTTGACGCGCACCAGCTGGTAGCGCTCGCCGTGCTTACGCACCGTGTAGAGATACTTCTGCGATGGGCTCAGGGTAGCGTCAAAGCGGGCATCGTGGGTTACAAGGTCGTGCTGGTTAGCGCCGTCAAACTCGTAGGTACGCAACTTGCCTTCGTTTTCGGCCCACAGCAGGTGGGTGTCAAAGTGGCGCACATAGCGGGGCTCGCGGCTCTGGCCAGCCAGGGTCGTGGTAGAAAGCTGCCCCAGCTCGAGGTTATAGGTGGCGAAGGAATTACCATCCTGCACCATGGCGAGCTGCCCGTTCGAAGTAATACGCACGCGGGTAATAGTACCGCCCAGGTTTAAATCAGTTATCTTCTTGAGGGTGATGGATTGCTTCGGGGTATCTGGTAGCTTGCCTTCGGTAATTTTGCTCAGCTGCGCGCTGTGGCCCTGCGCTACCAGTACGTAGTAATCGTGGTAGTACTTGCCAATCGCAAAGCGCACCGGGTTATCGGCCATGGTAGGTAGCTTTTTAATGGGAACGGGCTGTTCGTAGTTGCGGCGAGTGTAGCCAATCTGCTGCATATTGTGGCTATCTGGTTTGGTCACATACAGGATGTAATTATCGCCGTACAAGCTAAAGCGCTCAACATCGCTTACCAGTGGGCGGCTCACCGTTTCGTCGCTCAGGTTCACCAGTCGCACGGTGTTATCAACCAGGGCATACATCTGGCGGCCATCGCTGCTGCCAAATACCATGTTGGTGGCGTTTTCGAGCCCAAGCTGGCGGCTGATATTAATCGACTTGGCTGGCTGGCGGTAGTCGAACAAAATCCACTCGGTCTTATCCCCGTAGGTATGGCGTAGGGTAGGTACTGCTCGTTACCACTCCACAGCTGCAGCTTAAAGGTGCTGGCTTGGCCCTCGGCTGGGGCGGTAAACTTATCGGCCGGTAGGGTAGCCTTGGTAAGCGGGGCTTGCTCGTCATCCAGCGCGGCCACGCTGACCTCTGGCTTACTAGCAGCATGCAGGAATGCGTAGCGCCGGCTCCCACCAGAAGGCAGACCATCCGCCAGCGTACCAGGTAGTTGCGCCATGACCTGCGGCGAAGTATCCTTAGGGATAAGGTGGGCATAGGTGAGCCAGGTAATTTGCCCAGCCTTAATTGGCACGGTCTTCTTCCAATCGTGGTAGCCTTCGCGACTGTAGCTAACGGTATATTCACCAGGGTTAGAAAGCTGCTTATTAGGCGTATTTGCACCAAACGGTGTGTTATTTACAATGATATTCGCGCCGCTTGGGGTACTGCCAAATTGCAGTAAACCGCCCTGGACCAATTTGCCATCCTTGCGGTTAAAACTATAGCCCAAGGTCAGGGCGGTCAGAATAGTAACACCGGTAATAACAATTACCAGTATAAAAACAAGCTGCAATAGCCGTTTGAGATATGCGATGCGACGTGGTGTAAATAATGCCATAACCCCTTTATTATAGCTAACCTTGCAAAAAATGTCACCGCCCTGGGCTTGCAAAGTAGCAGCGATATCCGCTATTATGTAAGCATTAGTAGTATTAACTACGCCGAATCCATCACCACATAAAATTAGGGGGCATATGCCACAGGCAACAGTTACCATTAACGGACGTGAATACGACAAGCATACCGGCTTGCCGCTTGATGTTGCCCGCACTGGCCACCAAGCCATGCGCCAAAGTGCGCCCAGCTACACCTTGCCACCCCTGCCAGCCGATGCTGCCCCTGCCGCGCCGCCCCCAACGGCTGCACCAAGCAGTGCACCCCTGGCTAGCAAACGCTACGAGCCAGTCCCGCTCCCACCAGTGGAGCCAACGATTGCTGCAAGTGACTACAAGCCATTTACTGCCTTTACACCCCTACACACCACCACCCAGCACCGCCGCGCCCCAGATGGCCCCGGCACAGATGCAACGTGCCCCAAAGCCCGTACAAGCAGCAGCACCAAGCAGCCCGGTGCGCCGGCCAAGCCATCTGCCGCGCACCAGCGCGCCAGCTGCAAGTATGCATAATCACCAGCAGCCGAGTGAGCGCCATAGGGAGAAGTGCCAGAGCAGCACGAGCACCGCACCGAGCAGCTTGTGACGCCACCAGCCCGCCACTATGCGGACAGTCTTGACCCGCGCCCCATTGCTGCAGCCACCCCAGAGCCCCGGCCAGAGCCAACCACGCCGCCTATCACCGCCACGCCAGCACCACGCAGTACACCAGCTGAACCACCCGCCCCTATACGAACGCAGGCACCAGCACCAACCCCAGCCCAATTACTGGATCAGCGCCGGCAAATTGCTGCTGATGTAACCCAGGCCGTGGCTGCCGCCCTGCACGAAGAAGATAGCCGCGGTATTTACGCACCAGAGCGCCCACAACTGGGCCCTGTGGCCAGTGCGCCCATGCCAGAGCCAACCCCAGCAGCTATGCCCCCAGCCAGCGCACGTATACACGCGCCCGGCTCTTGAGCCCGTTCGTCCATCAGTCCCAGCCCCAGAGACCCAGCCACCAGCTACCGAAGCCCCAGCGCCAGAGTTCGCCACGCCACCGCAGCGCGAAGCCATCAACCCAGCCAGCCGGGCTCGCTTTGGCCAGCTGCATAGCTATCAACCCAGCGCTCCGGAGCGCCCAGCCAGCACTCTACCAGCGCCCATGCCAGAGCCTACCCCAGCCCGGGCGGCTGACGTACCAATTGACCCGTATAGCAGCCCCCGTGCCGTAGCTACCCCAGAGCCCATCTTTACTGACGATACTTATTCTGCTGCCCCAGAGCCGGCTACTCTACCGCCAGCACCTGATCCAGACCCTTACGGCCTGACCCCAGAGCCCTTTGGGTTTGAGCCGACCCCAGCACCATACCACGAACCCTGCCGCCACCGCTGGTGATGACCTAACGGATGATGCCTTTGGCCGCGCCCTGCAGCGCTTGCAAGGCCACGGCGGCCGGCACAAGGGGAGTGATATCGACGAGGAATTTGCGGCTATCGATGACGCGATTCGGGCACTCGAAACGCCAGAAGCAGAGCCACCTGCACATAATGGGCAGCTAGCAGACGCCCGGCAGAGCAGCGCCGCACAAGAAATCGCTGAATTTGAAAGTGAGCTCGACCTTGATTTTGCTAGTGAGCTTGATACCGCCGAGCCGCACATGGGCGCAGGCCATACACCACACCAACCCAGCGACCCGAATGACGCCCTATTTGCCGATATGGATATAAGCGAGACCGAGGCCAGCGCCTTTGCTAGCGAGCTCCCTAGCGCACCGGGCAGCTTGGGCCAGGATGAACAAGGCTCACACACGCCTGGTGAGGCATTCTTTGCCGACCCTGCACCATATACCCACTACGATGATTTCCAGCTTGAGCCAACCAATGCACCGCTGGCAACCAGCGCCAACACGCCCGCGCTTGATATTCCACCCGCCCCGGAGCGCACCCCGCACGTGGCCAGCTACGACTACCGCGCCAGTAGTGAGCGTACACTCAACCCGCCACAGACACCGGAGCTACCGCAGATCAATACCCAAGCACGCGAGCTAGTTGGCACCAAAGCCCCCGCCCCAGCCGAGCACCATACAACGGTCAACCGTGGCGAAAGTGTCCAGCTTGATGGCTTCCACAACCGGCCGCGCCGAACACCAGCCACGCAGCAAACTGGCCTGCACCAGCGTGGCCGGCGCATTGTGCAGCCAACCGACCCAGCCTACCATGCACCACAGCCAGCAGCCCAACCCCTGGCGGAACCAGAGCCCATGGCGTATACTCAGCATGATGAGACCCCAAGCCCAGCGCCACGCCCGCCTAAACGGCCGGCCCGCCGGGCACGCATTGTGCCAAAACCAAGTACGGGGCGTTATTTCGATATAAAACCAAGCAAGCCGCACCGCCAACCATACTATGATCAATTCGACCAGCTCCAGCACCAGCTCAGCAGCCCATGGCAGTAGTCGCCACACGGCTATCCCAACCCAGTGGGTAATTGCTGGTGCCGGCCTGGCAGCTATTCTGGCAGTTGTGGCGTGGCTTTTATGGCTGAGTTTACCCTATATCGCAACCAATCTAGCTGGCAGTCAAGCTGGTGTGCGGGCAAGCTACCCAAATTACCACCCCAGCAATTACCATGCAGATGGTCTGGCCAAGCACACCGGGGGCACAGTTGAGATTCGCTTTCGCAACAGCCACGGCCAGCACTATACCATTGCCCAAACCAAAAGCGGCTGGGACTCCAACGCCCTGCTCGAAAAACTACGTCAAACCCACGTGGGGCAGCGCCTTCGAAACCAGCACCGCTGGCGGGCTCACCCTGTACTACCACCAAGGTAGTGCCACCTGGGTAAGTGGCGGTATTCTGTATAGTCTCCATGGTAATGCCGGCCTTAGTAGCAGTACAATCCGCCGGATTGCCCATAGCCTGTAGCGGCCGTGGGCGCTTTTACCCGCTGGCGGCGCCTGATACGGCGCGCCACACGGTAGGCTCATATGCCAAACTGTATAAGTGCTGAATCTTAGCTTGCCTTGCACGCTAGGCTCCCGTATAATAGCTAAACCACCGCTTGCCACCCGGCAGGCACCCACTGCGAATAGGGGCAGTGGGCAGCAGGTGGCGTACATTAAGGAGGTTATTATGGATGAGAAACTGGCTGCAGACAGGAACGCTGCAGCCAGAGCCAGGGCACGCGACACCCTGGCGACCGCTGGCACGGCCTACGAAGTAGCCCGTAGTACATTACTGCAGGCGATTCGTACCTACCGGCGAACGGTGGTAGGGCAACCCTCTGCCACCGAAACTATCCACACACTGGCACATAGCAGTCTAAATCTTTGCACCACACGTGCTATCGATAGGCTGTTACCTAGTGCGCCGGGCAGCGCCCAGCAGTATGCACTTGATGCATACGTACAGGCGCGGCTCGCATTTGTGTGTATGGATAGTTTTATGGGGATGCTCCGGGCTGTTGTGCAGAGCTCGGAGCCCCACCGCGTCGCACGAGCCGGCAGCACGGTGTATTACCGGCACACAGCGCCCTACGTTGGCCTCTATGGGCCGCGGCGGCGCAATTTGCCTAAGTATATGCTCACAGCTGCCGATGGCCCCTTGCCACCGAGTACGCTTGCGCGCGTGCCAGGGCAGGGGATTGACATCGCCACGCTCAGCCAGGTAGTCACCACAGACTGCCCGGTCCTTCGTGGCCATGTCACGTCCACGTACCATCAAGGGAAGGAGTACCCCTATAGGGTTAACGATTACATTTATGTAGCACCTATTACAAGACCCCCGCCCTGCATGCAGCCTGCTTGCAGGGCGGGGAGCGGTACAACTCCCTTTGGAGGAAACGTGGCAAAAATTGACATTAGGTTTGCCAAGCAGGTCTTCGCGGCTGTCCGCGAAGGCAAAGCGCAGCAGGAAGCCACTGCAGTGGATAGGCTGTGTCGCGCAATCGATACAGCCTGCCGGCTTCATATACTCAAACCGCTCGCAGCAGCGGAAGAAGAGCTGGCCATATTTCGGGGCCAGTTCGAAGAGTACATGGAGCTTGCTGGACTGACCACCCGGTACTCAGGGGTGGTCAGTGTATGCTGCATGACAACCAGTTACGCTGGGGTGGCACCATCGATCACTTCGCTAGCCGCTGGGAGCGGTTTGTGGTGGAGTCGATCGGTCGGTTGTTCATGCCTGGTAGGGAGCAGGATTTTGCTCGTACCTGCCAGGTGGTGAGCAGCCACCGGGCTGCCCAGCATATTCTGGTGAATCTAGTGTTTGAACTCCGGCTTTTGTGTGCTACTGAGCGCACAAAAGTTGGACCGTTCCAGTTGGTGTATAGCGCGAACGATGTGTTTGTGAAAACACACCAAACTTGGAACGGAGCGGATTACCAAGTTGGTAATTACGCCTTGGAGCAAGCCGGCACCGCCGCCATGGTGGCGGAGGTCAATGCCTTATTTGGCAAGATTGGCCTCCCAGCCGACATGCTCACACCGGGCCCCAATGGGGGCACGGTCATCCTGTCCATATAGCCAAATCAACCCACCCCCATGCAGCCAGTATGGGGGTGTTCTATGCTATAATGGTGGATAATTATGACACAACTACGAACCCGTTTTGCACCCAGCCCTACCGGCTATATTCATATTGGTAATTTACGCGCCGCCTTGTTCCCATGGTTGCTGGCGCGGCAGCAGGGGGGGCGGTTTATCTTGCGGATTGAAGATACTGACCAAAAGCGTTTTGTAGAAGGCGCCGAAAGTAAAATCCTCGAAACCCTCAGCTGGCTGGGGCTAGATTGGGACGAAGGCCCCCAGCTAGCCGGCGGCGAAACCGGCGCCTATGGCCCCTACCACCAGACTGCCCGCCGCGCGCGCTACCACCAGTGGGCACAAAAGCTAATCGATAAGGGCCTGGCCTACGCCGACCCCTACACGCCAGAGCAAGTGGCCGCCTTCCGGCAGGAGGCGCGGGCCAATAAAAAGGCCTTTTTATACCGCGATTACCGCCCAGCCAACCCACCAGCATGGGATGGCAGCCAGCCGCTGCGTTTTAAAAATCACCAACCCAAAGCGCTACACCTGGCACGACCCAATCATGGGTGAGCTCAGCGCTGGCCCCGAAGCCCTAGATGACTTTATTCTTATAAAAAGCGATGGCCTGCCAACCTATAACTTTGCCCATATTGTAGACGACGCCGAAATGGGCGTGACCCACGTGCTGCGCGGTGTGGAATATATTGCCTCGACCCCAAAGTACCTAGCGCTATACGAGGGCCCTTGGCCTAGCGCCACCAGTACTGGCGACCACCCCGCATATTATGGCGCCAACCGGCAATAAAAAGCTGGGGAAGCGCGACGGCGCAAAGTCCGCCACCGAGTACCGCGATGATGGCATTTTGCCCGAGGCTATGCTGAGCTTTTTGGCTTCGCTTGGCTGGAATGATGGCACCGAGCAAGAGGTCTTTACCAAGGATGAACTGATTGAAAAATTCAGCCTGGAGCGCGTGCAGCGCAGTGGTGCCCGCTTTTGACGAGCAGCGCCTGATATGGATGAATGGCGTATTTATTCGCCGGCTTGCGCTAGATGACCTATACCAACGCGTCAGCCAGGCGTGTGCTAGCGGGCCGGATGGCTTTTTGGCCAGTCGAAGCCAGCGGCGCTGATGAAGCCTACAAAAAGCAGGTACTAGCCCTGGCCCAGGATCGGCTCAAAACGCTGGCAGATTTGCCAAGCTTAACCCGTTACTTCTTTACTGAGCCGACGCCAGCGCCAGAGCTCATCACGGGCAATAAGCAGCTAAAAAGCTCACACCCGCTGAGCGCACCGAGCTCCTAATAGCTGCCCAGCAGGCCTTGGCGGCCGTCCCAAGCCATAAATGGAATGCACCGGCTATTCAAGCCTGCCTGAATGATCTACTCACTACAACCGGCCGCAAGCCAGGCGTCCTTTTTAGCCTGGTGCGTATTGCCACCACTTGGGCGCCCTTAGCCCGCAGCTGCCTGATACCCTGGCGCTCCTGGGCCGCGAGCGTACACTCAGCCGCCTAACCCAAGCTGCTCGTCTGGCAGTCTAGCGTACCAACGCCCCCCAACGTACATCCACACACCCCATCACCAGACGGCAGAGCCTGCTCGTGCCGAACGGTGGTGGGGTTTACGCGCCCCCTGCATGGTTGCTATACTATAAGCATAAGCAAAGGGGATAAGCACGCATGAATCATCACCAGCCATACCCTGCTCGTATCAGCCGCCCACACCTGGCAAAGCACCACTCTGGGCCCGGCTGGTTGGCTTTGTGCGTTCGCACCGGGTTATATCCTTCGCGGTTGTGGGGGTGCTGTTTAGTATTGCGCTTGGCCTGGGGGTATATGCGCTTATCAACCGCCAGCCTAGCCAACCACAAACCGCTAAGCCCAAGCCGCCCGCACCAGCCCGCACCTACTACGCACCACTGACGGGCCAGAAGGTTGGGGATGAGGCCACCACCACCAAGCCCATCACCGCTATTATGATAGAAAACAGCCCTAGCGCCCGGCCGCAATCGGGGCTGAAGGACGCCGAGGTCGTCTACGAGGCCATTGCCGAAGGTGGCATTACACGCTTTCTGGCACTCTACCAGCAGCACAAGCCAGAGCTGGTTGGCCCCGTACGCAGCCTGCGCATGTACTACGTAGACTGGCTGGCGCCGTATGATGCCGGCGTGGCCCACGTGGGCGGTAGTGCCCACGCACTGAAGGAAATCCGCAGTGGCACCTACCGGGACCTAGACCAGTTCTTTAACGAAGGCAGCTACTGGCGGGCCAGCGACCGGCGCGCACCGCACAATGTCTACACCAGCTTTGCCAAGCTAGATGCCCTCACCGCCAGCAAAAACTACAAGCAGTCTAACTCAACCCCACTGGCCCGGGCAACCACCAAAAAGGCCGCCCAGCCTGGCGCCACCAGTATCACCGTCACCATGAGCGGCCCGCTCTACAATAGCAGCTGGCAGTACGACGCCGGGGCGAATAGCTACGCCCGCAGCCAGGGTGGCGAGCCCCATACCGACCGCGAAAAGGGCCAAATCAGCGCCCAAGTCGTGGTGGTACTGAAGATGGATATGAACAAAAATCATGGAAGACGGCGTACGGGAAGATTACAAAACTACCGGCAGCGGCGATGCCGTGGTGTTTATGAACGGCCAGGCGCATGAGGTCACCTGGGCCAAAGGCGGCCGCAAAGCCCAGCTTACCTTTAAAGATAAAAACGGCGCACCCTTTAAGCTTGCCCGTGGCACCACCTGGATAACCGCCGTGCCCGTTAACCAAGGCGGCGGCGTCAGCTGGAAGTAGCCGCTCGCGCCCCAAACCCCAGGCAACTTGCGGCAAAAGCCTTGCATTTTCCTTCTTTTAGTGATATATATATCAGCTTTCTACAACAGATGTAGATGGCTTGCACCTTCCCACAGGGAACGTCCCTGTGGAATGACTGGAAGGATTTTGATATGACCATCGCTACTCAAATCGACGCCCAGCTGGTAGCTGAGTTTGTCAAAGAGCTCAAAGAGCTCAACCAAGTCCGTGGCAATGTCCACAATATACTGCAGGGACGAGCTCGTCTAACCCGCGAGCTTGAAAAAGCAAAGAAGACTGTCCGTACAGTTTACTGGCAGAAGAAGCAAGCTGCAATGTACTTAACCGAAGCAGACCAGCTACTTCAGGAAGTGCAAGAAAAAGGCGACCAAGACTTGGTCGCAAAAGTCAACAGAAGCGTTGTAAAAGGGTAAGAATATGCTAGCTGCTTACGAGAGGCTCAACGAAGCTTACAATAAAGTTTTCGATCTGCAAAACCGCCTCATCCAGATGGAAGAGGCAGCGCTGCAAATTCGCATGCAGCGTACAGAAAAAGAGCAGTCTATGAGTAGCTTACAATTCCGTATCCTTGTAGGTATACTGGGTGATTTACCAGTTGCCCTGATGGTAAATGAATGTACTGCCAAGCGTACAAAGCACGGTTTTACCCTCAACTGTAATCTTGGCCGCTGGCATGTCAGCAACGAGGGCCAAGTGACAGTCATACCGGCGCTACAACCCGTCACTGCCTAAATCCTCCTTACCCCCTCATACCATTGTGTGTGAGGGGATTTCTTTTGCCACGTTAAATACACAAAACCCGCTCCTGCGTGGGCAGTAAGCGGGGAATAATACCATGGTGACCTCACGGGGAATCGAACCCCGATTGCCAGGATGAGAACCTGATGTCCCTAACCGTTAGACGATGAGGCCACGGTAGCCCTACTATAGCAAACACCCCGGCCAGGCGTCAAGCTCACCAGGCGCGAGGGCCACCGCACTACCACACGCTACCCGCAGGCAGAGCGGGCAAAAGTATCAGCTAAATATCAGGCTATATAGTATATACATACATTTTTATAACCGTTATTTTACTTAAGCTAAATTTAAGTATTGCGCTTTACATAAGCCAACGTTATAATAAGCACAAACATAATAGTAAGAGGGGGAGACGGTGTTACTAATACCACATAGCCGCTACCGGCGTATTCTGCAGGTGTGTATGCTGCTAGCTGGGCTGGTTGGCGTTTGCTATGTGTGTACGCACTACCTACGGGGTGCCATTACCTGGCCTGGGCCGGCTATAAGCCACCAGCTCACACTGGCAGCTGGGCTACTAGGCCTGGCTGCTGGCGTGGCCTATAGCCATACACCACATAGCTACACGCTGCCGGTGGGGGTCATCTTTTACGCTGGACTGCTAGCGGTTAGCGGGGCGATTGTAGTACAGACAGGCGGGGTTGGCTCACCCTACGCGCCGCTGTGGATTGTGGTAGCTACCCTGGCGGCCATCTTTGATATCTGGGGGGTTATACTGGTAGCAGCAGTAGTGCATGGCTACATTGCGTGGGCGCTCCACCGGGGGGATATTACCATGCAGCACTTGCTGACTGCCGGCATTATGGCAGAAACGCCGCTGCTCTTTAGCTATATGACGTGGGTGATTGGCCAGAACCCGCTCAGCTACGACCCCGACCTAGCACACCTGAACAAAAAAATTGCCCACGAATATAATAAATCCGATACCGTGCTACAGGCCATCGATGACGGTGTGATACTTATTAACAAAACCGGGGTTATTACCCTGATGAACCCTGCCGCCGAGCAAATCACTGGCTGGCCCAGTGAATCAGCCGTGGGGCAGCATTTTGGGGCAGTACTGCGCCTGCAGGATGATACAGGCACCATGCTGGCGGATAACCATAACCCGGTGTACGCAGCGCTTGATTCCCTGCAGCCCAGCCACGATAGCTGCCCGCTGCTCACCCGCACCGAAAGCACTGTAGAGCTCGATATCGCCGTGGCGCCGCTGGATGATACCGCCCGCGAAGGCGTGATTATTATCTTCCGTGATATTACCCGCGAGCGCGCCGAAAAGCGCCAGCAATCTGAATTCATCAGCACCGCCAGCCACGAAATGCGCACACCGGTGGCCAGTATAGAAGGCTACCTGGGCCTGGCGCTCAACCCAGCCACAGCGAGCCTGGATGCCCGCGCCCGCCAATATATCGATAAAGCCCATGCCGCCGCCGAGCACTTAGGCCGGCTCTTCCAGGACCTTTTAGACGTCACCAAGGCCGATGATGGCCGCCTGCAGAGCAAGCCCGTGGTGGTAGATGTGGTGGCCTTTGTGCGTGATATCGTAGGTGGGCTGCAGGGCAAGGCGGCCGCCAAGGGTCTTAAGCTGATCTACCGGCCAGATGGCGGCGAAGCGGTGGCCGGTACTACTATTGTGAGCCCGGTGCTCTATGCCCACGTCGACCGTGATCACCTGCGCGAGGTGGTCGATAACCTGGTAGAAAACGCCATTAAGTACACACCCCAGGGCCGGGTAGAGGTAGACGTTGCAGTGGATGCCGAGGATCATATCATTATCATCATCAAAGATAGTGGCATTGGTATTCCAGCCGAGGACCTACCGCATTTGTTCCAGAAATTCTACCGGGTAGATAATAGCGACACGCGCGAAATTGGTGGCACTGGCCTGGGGCTCTACCTGTGCCGGCGGCTGGTGGAAAGCATGAATGGGCGTATTTGGGTCGATAGCACCTACCGGCAGGGGAGTACCTTCTACGTTGAACTTGGGCGGCTCAGCCATAATAAGGCCATCATCCTGCAGGAAGAAGCCATGCAGGTTGCCCGCAGCAAACTGGCCAGCGCCAGTACCCAGGCCACCCTGCAGCGCGACCACACACCGGGCACTATCACAACCGGGCAACTCGTGGGCCCAAGCAACTTGCTACCGGGTACACCAGCGCCCGTATTAGCCCCGGCGCCCATGCCGCAGCCAGCACAACCAAGCCGCGCTGCGCCGCAACCAGGTGGCTTGGCCCGCCAACCAGCCGGGGCCAGCAAAATAGTATAGATTTTTTACATAAGCTTAAGTACAATGGAGGGGATATGACAAAGATTTTATTGGTAGAAGACGACAAAAGCCTGCGCGAGATTTACGGGGTGCGGCTCCTTGCGGAGGGCTATGATATCGTCTCGGCGGGGGATGGCGAAGAAGCCCTAGCCCGTGCAATCAAAGAGCGCCCCCAATTGATTTTAAGCGATGTGATGATGCCTAAAATCAGCGGCTTTGATATGCTCGATATCCTCCGCTCAACTACCGAAACCCGCGGTATTAAGGTGATCATCATGACGGCACTCAGTAGCGACGAGCAGCGCCTGCGCGGGGAGCAGCTTGGGGCGGACCGCTACCTGGTAAAATCCCAGGTTGGGATTGAGGACGTCGTGCGCGTGGTGCACGAAGTGCTAAGCGATGCGCCAGTTGTGGCCACACCAGCACCGGCTAAGCCAGAGGTTGACGAGCCTGACCCAGAAGTCGAGCCAGAGATCGCTGCCGAGCTCAAAGCCATTCAAGCCCAGGCCGAAGAAGTCGCCACTGGTAGCACCACCGGGCCGAGCCCAACACCAGGCGCCCTAGAGCCCTTAGCACCGCTGGAACCACTCACACCAGCACCGATGAGCACGCTGGCACCGCTTGAGCCAAGCCAAGCACCTGCTAGTGCCCCGCCAGAGCCAGCACCGGCTATGCCATCCGCGCACACGATAGCACCGGTCTTTACCCCAGCGGCTACTTTAGCGCCACTGCCTACCTTAGCCCCCTAGCACAGCCCCAAGCCTGACGGTTGCACCACGGCCAGCTGAGCCAGCCAGCCCAGCTATAACGCCAGTCTTTACACCGGCGCCAGCACCGACCGTAGCACCAGAACCAATGCCGGAGCCAATGCCAGAACCAACTCCAGAGCCAGCACCACAGCCAACTCCAGAACCTGAGCCAAGCCTGCCGCTTACCAACCAGCCTGGCCAGCTCTATACACCACCACAAACGCCAGAGCCGACCCCAGAGCCAGGTATTAACCAGCCGGGCCAGCTTTACGTGGCCCCAACTCCAGCGCCAGAAACCCCGGCGCCGTCAACGCCCAGCTCGCGGCCGTTGACGCCAGCCCCAGCCCGCAGCACCACGCCGGTGTTTAGCGCTGATAACGTCCACCAAACACCACAGTACACCGCACCGGCTCCAGCGCCAGAGCCAGCCCCGGATCCAATGCCCGCCCCAAGCATGCCCAGCTACGAGCCTGCACCAATCCCGGCCACGCCAGCGTCTGAACCACAAGAGGTAGACCAAGATGAGCTAGCTGCCCGTATCTCGGCAGATTTAGAAAGCTTCCAGGCCAACAGCAACCCGCCAAGCACAGCTGCCAGTGGCCGCAGCACACTGCCAACGCTGCCACCACTACCAAACAACGGCCAAGCTGGTGGTGAGCTGTACAAGCCAGTCCGCACCATCCAGCCCCTGAGCGAGCAGCCTTACCAGCAGCAGTAACCCTGCACAGGCCCTGAGCCCAGCCGACACACCATATTCCCGCCCAACCATGGCGGGTTTTATAGTATAATAGCAGTTATGCTTAACGATATTAATGATATCAAAGCCACCATTACCAATTTGGCTGGCGGCCAGGGTACCACAGCGGCCAACGCGCGTGCCAACCCGGCCGGTACACACACCAGTGCCGCAGCGGGCGCCAGAGGCAACCCCGGGGCGGCCACAGTTGCCACAAGGGGGAGCCACAGGCACCAAGCACCCGCCAGAGCAGCCTGGCCCACGGCCACGGCCAGCCGGTAAGCCCAAGCGGCCCGGCCCCGGCTCAGCGCCGAAACACTCGGCTGCGCCGCGTCCAGCCGCCCAGCCAGTGGCACCGCAGTCGCAGCAGGGGGCCAGTACGCCCCCTGAGCGGCTCAATAAATACCTGGCCTTTCACCTGGGGGTTTCGCGCCGCCAAGCCGATGATATTATTACCAAAAAACCAATTACCATTAATGGCCAGCCAGCCCAAATTGGTGCCCGCGTCCAGCCGGGCGATACCGTTGCCATTAATGGCCAGCCTATTGGGCAGCGTAAACGCCCAACCTACCTATACATGCACAAGCCAACCGGCTATGTGTGTTCGCGTAAGCGCCAGGGTAATACGCCCACCATCTTTGCGCTGCTGCCGCGTAAATACCACAACCTCAAGCCAGTTGGCCGGCTGGATGCCAATAGCTCCGGCTTGCTACTACTGACGGACGACGGCGACTTTGCCTTCCACCACACGCACCCCAAGTTCCATAAAACCAAGCAGTATGTTGTCACACTCAATATGGCCCTGCAGCCGCTCCACCAGCAAATGATTGCTGATTACGGTGTAGCGCTTGAGGATGGCCCTAGTAGGCTGGGTCTGACCCGGCTGGGGGATTCACGCGTGCGCTGGAACGTTACCATGGCAGAGGGCCGCAACCGCCAAATCCGCCGCACCTTTGCGGCACTTGGCTACACGGTAATTGGCCTACACCGCACCAGTTTTGGCCGCTACAGCCTGGGCCGCCTTAAGCCCGGGCAGTTTACCGTCTCGCACACACCATAGCACCCCATATGCCACCCTGGGTATGCTATAATAGGGGAATTATGGCACGCAAACTCCCAACCGTTGCAATTATTGGCCAGGCAAATGTGGGCAAAAGCTCACTGTTTAACCGTATGGTGCGTTCGCAGCAGGCAATCGTTGCCCGCGAGGCCGGCACCACGCGCGATAATGTGCTTGGCAAGGTCAGCTACCGCGACCACCAGTTCTGGCTGGTCGATACCGCTGGGCTAAAGGATCCTGACGATGAGTTCGAAGCTGGTATTCAGGAGCAAATTACTGAGGCCGCTGCTGCTGCCGATGTCATCCTGGTAGTGGTCGATAGCACGCTGTATCCATCCGACCAAGACCGGCTGGTTGCCAAAAAGGCCCTCCGCAGTAAAAAACCGGTTATTTTAGTACTGAATAAAACCGACCTCAAAGGCGCGCTGACGCCTGGTGAGTTTATGCGCCTTGGCATCCGCACCATGGTGCAAACCAGCGCCGAACACAATCGCGGCGTGGCCAGCCTACTCGATGCGATTACAGCTGATATTCCAGCCCAGCGCGAACGTGAAGCCAGCGACGTGCTGCGTGTAGCCCTGATTGGCCGGCCTAATGTGGGCAAAAGCAACCTCTTTAATACCCTGGCTGGCAAGCAGCAGGCGCTGGTGGCTAATATTGCTGGCACCACGCGCGACGTTAACCGCGTACAGGTGCGCTACAACCAGCAAACCATCGAGCTGCTCGATACCGCTGGCATTCGCCGCCAGGGCAAGCAGGCCGTGGGGATCGAAAAATTTAGCGTACTGCGCACGCTGCAGGCTATAGAAGAGTCCGATGTCTGCTTGCTGCTGCTGGATGTCAACGAGCTCGGTGTCGCGCTTGACCAGCGCCTAGCGGGTATCATTGCGGATGCCGGCAAAGGCCTGGTGGTTGTGGTAAGCAAGTGGGATAGCGTAGAAGGCAAGGACGCCTACACGCGCGACGCACTGGCGCCAAAAATCAGCTACCACCTGAAGTTTGTGCCCTGGGCACCGCTGATCTTCACCTCATCCGTCACTGGCCAGAATGTCACCAAGCTGTTCGACCTAGCCCTAGCGGTACGCGCCCGGCAGCTACAGCCCACCAAAACCCGCGTGCTCAATAACCTGCTGCAGGAGGCCACGCGGCGCCACCCACCAGCTGGGCTCAAGAACACGCACCCCAAGCTACGCTATATGGTGCAAACCGATACCACGCCACCCTGGTTTGTGGTCTATGGTAGTAATCTTAAATTCGTCCACTGGAGCTACAAGCGCTACCTCGAGCGCCTGGTGCGCGACACCTACGACTATAGCGGCACACCGATTAAATTTAGCTTTCGGGATGAAAAGCAAATTAAGGCTAATAAAGAGCGCCTGGCCCAGGGTAAGCCCATCGTGACCAAAGCCTATAAGCAGGCCAAAAACGCCGAATCTACCCGCTAGCGCCACACTACCTACCGCCCCGGTTACCCGCCGGGGCGTGTTAGTTACCCCTGAGCGGGCCGTGCCGACACCAAAGTAAAACCCCCGCTCTTATAAAAGCGGGGGGTATGCCCATTAAAAAAGTCGTAATATTAACCCGGAACAGGCGGAATGTATGAGTAGCAATACAAACCGCCCATTCTGAGCTATGACTCCGATCCTATCACGTTAGATGGCTAATCGATAAAACCACCTCCTTTCTTACTCGGGGATAGGGTTCTTTCCCTGGGCTGTACCTAATCAGGTACAGCCCAGGAGAGCGACTCAGTCTTTGATGAGGGGCGGGTGCGTGACTACCCACCTCCTCAGTCGCGGGGGTCGATGGGGGGTTCCGAGCCATGTGGCTCAAAGAACCCTCCAAAACTGGCACCAGGGTCATCATGACCCCAGCACCAGCCCGGTCCAGTCATGTTAATCACTTCCTTTCTATATAGTAGAAAACGGACAACCGCTCCACGGTTATACCCGTGAGCGGTACTAGGTACTATACACCATTACGGCACTAAATGCAAGCTCGTGCCCCGGCCTACACCCTGTAGGCCAGCCCACACGCGTAGCCGTCTGCCGCGTGACTATGCTACACTAGGGGGATGAAGATTATCCTGGCCCAAGGCAACCCTGGCAGCGAGTACGCCCGCACCCGCCACAACGTTGGCTGGCAGTGCCTAGATGCGCTGGCCCACGCGTACGGCGCCCAGTTTACCACCAAGCCCAAGCTACACGCCGCCGCCGCCAGTGCTACTATTGCTGGCCAGCCGGTGCTGCTGGCTAAGCCAACCACCTTTTACAACGATACCGGCCGGGCAGCCCGAGCGATGATGGATTTTTATAAAGTATCGCTTGATGACGTGCTTGTTATTCATGATGAGCTGGCGCTGGAATTTGGCATCATTCGTGTGCGCCACAGTGGTAGCGATGCGGGCAATAACGGTATTAAATCGCTCAATGCCCACCTGGGCCAGGGCTATGCGCGGCTGCGGATTGGTATCCACAGCCCACTACGGCGGCGCATGGGCGATGCGGCCTTTGTACTGAAGCCCTTTAGCCAGGCAGAGCAAGAGGTACTTGATGCGGCCATTATCCCGGCAGCGACCGCCCTGGTAGAGCAGTTTGTGGCGGGCACCCTGGCCGATACCAGCCAGCGCGTCTATACCACGCCAGTATAGGCACCGATGGCCGCCCCCGCCACAATATTCATAGCCTGCGGGCCAGCCGTTTGCTGGGCTGCCGGCATTGCCCGGGCGAGCACCCCGGCCAGCGTACCACCCACGGTGTAGGGGTTGCAATCTAGCGTAACCGCCTGGGTGTGGATGCCGTGGCCTGGTGTGTACAGCGGCACCTCTACCGGGGTAACCGGCACCAGCTGCTGCACCACCCAATCCTGGCCGCGATTGCCTGCCAGCAGGGCGTGCCACTGGCTTGCCGTGCACTGGTGGCCAAACACCAGCCCCTGGCCAAAGCCATCATCACAGCGTTTTGCAATATAGTCCTGCCGGCGGTGGGTATGCTGCCAATCCAGCTGCTGGGCTACTGCCAGGCTATAGGTCGGTGGCATGATGCGCCGCAGGGCCGGCACATCCACCCCCATAGCGGTGAGCGTCGCCTGCACTGCATCGTCCCAGGCTAGGGCAAAGAGCTCCTTCGAGCGCAGCAGCCAGGCGCGCAGGTCGTTCTGCTGCACCACAGCCGGGCTATAGCGGATAGCCTGGTAGTCGGCAATATCAACGTCATAATTCGCCAGGTACACGGTATTACGCCACAGCACATCAAAGCGATGGCCACGCACCGTCATGCGCCCCGATTGGTAGCCAAACTCCGGCGGCTGCGCCAGCACAAAGCGAATCTCTACACCACGCTCCCGGGCAGCTTGGGTAATGCCCGCGGTGGCGGTGGGCAGATCGACAAACTTTGCTGGGTAGCCACGCTCCATGCTCACGGCTACGGTTAGGCTCGACCTATCCGGGGCAGCGTCTATAAACCAGCTGGCCAGCGCCGTGTAGAGCGACGGCGAATCAAGCACGCTCGGGGCGCTAGCACCAGCCGCCTGAACGGCCGGGACGCGGGCAGCAGTGACGGCCAGTGCCTGGCGGGCGCGCTCGTAAAAGCTGATTGCTAAGGGGGCGGATTGGTTCACCTCAATAAACTGCGGCCCCTGGCTGTGGGGTGCACCGGGCAAAAAGCCATCAATCCGGCGAAAGCGGCGGCGCATGGTGCCTGGGCTCACCGGCGGCGCGTGATCCACCAGGTATTTACCCTGGGCACTGAGCGATTGATACAAGCGGTCGTACACCACCTGGCCAGGCAGAAAGCTCGGGTGGGACTCAATCGCCACCAAGGCATCCTGCAGGGTATACACCGCCTGGGCTAGCTGGGCGGCGGCTGGCGGCGTCAGGGCTAGGGGAGCCAGCAGCACACTGGCCTGCTTGCCGGCAATTGTAATCGGTGGGATACTGGCCAGCTGCTGAGTGAGCTCACGCTGCTGGGGCGGCGTCAGGGCCTGCAGGGCGCTCGTCCACCGCGCCAGGGCCGCTATATCCACGGCTGGTTGCTCCATAAATCAAGCACAGTACCGCAGCCTCGCGCCAGGGCTTGGGTGTAGACATGCGCGGCCAGGCTGATGTCTTCAATCCCCAGGCCAGTCGGGCCAAAGAAGACCTTCTGCGCTGGGGTGGTGCGGCCCGGTGCCTGGCCAGCCAGGATATCACCCAGGTTGGTAACGTCGCTATCGGCAATAATACCGCGGCTAAAGGCAACCGCGTGGGTCTGCACGCCACGGTGCTTACTTTGCTGCCAGTTATCAGATACAATCACATCCATATGGGCCAGCAGCTGGGGCTCGTTTTCAAGGCAGCCGATGTTACATATCGTCACCCCCGGCCGGTTCACCGCCTGCAGGGGCACCACTGGCTGGTTAACATTAGCCGCGCAGGTTATAACGATATCGGCACCCGCCACGGCAGCTTCGGCACTATCGACAGCGCTGACGGTTAGGGCCGGGTAACGCTGGCGCAGCCGCTCAGCCAGCTGGTGCTTGCTGGCGCCCCGGCTGTAGATACGGATGGTATCGAGGGCCTGGCAGGGCATGCAGCACACCACGAATCTGCGTCATCATATTGATGCCCGCCCCCACGCAGCCCAGGCTACGGGCATCCGTACGGGCCAGCTTGGGCGTGGCCAGCGCACTGACGGCCCCAGTGCGCATGGCGCTAACGACCTGGGCGTCCATAATGGCAATTGGCATTTTGTGGGCATCATCAAATAGGGTAATGGTGCCCGTTGCCCGCGGCACACCTTGGGCAAGATTACCGGGCATTGCGCCCAGGGCCTTAACGCCAAACACCGTCCCCACTGGTGTACGCACAGCGGCGGGTAGCACATTCACCACACCGGCCTGGGCCTCCTGCTGCTTGTGTGCTAGCCGGAGCGATGTCTTAGCTGGCTGCAGCGCCTGGCCGGCCCGCCAGGCCGTAAAGGCTTCCTGTACCGCCTGGGTAGCCAGCGCCATATCGCCGCCACCAGCATCCAGCACATCCTGCCGGCTGAGCCACAACTACCCTGGCCGGGGGCCAGGCTGTGGGTGGGGGATGATTGTGGCGACGCAGCGCCAGAACCGCGGCTACGCACCGGGGCGCTCCTGGGGCGGTAGCAGGCTCAGCAGGTCAATCGGGAACTTCGCCTTTGGCCAGTTTTGGGCGGCGCGGATATGGGCTTTGACCGCTGCGGCCCGCATGGCTGCGTCATCGCGGGCTATGGGCAGCAACCGCAGCAAGCAGCTGGCGCACCGCCATAGCTGTAGTGGGCTCAATATCACTGGTTGCGAGCTGCTCGCCACGCTCCAGCCGGCGCACAAAATTAGACATACCAATGCTATAGGTCGGCGCCTGGCCCAGCTGGGCGGTAATAAACGCCGTATCCGTTTCATCAATAATCTTATTACCCACCGGCACTAATGTGACGTCATCGTGGGCTGCAAGCTCGGCCAGCTGCTGGTAAATAGTCGTGCTCTTAATGGTTGGCTCAACCGCCACAAACACCATGTCAACTAGCCCCAGCATGCCAACGCCAAACACATCGGCACCGGCGGTGAGATCAGCAATAACCAGCTGCTCGGGGCTATCCTGCGTGTGGGCCAGCACCAGCTGCAGCTTGCCCAGCGCCCCGTGGTGGCAGGACCAGCCCATGGTTTCCTGGCTGTAAGAGCCAAGCTCCAGTAGCACGGTGCTCGATGGGTGGGGGAGACCACGCCACGGCTCCACCTGGAACCCAAGTGGCAAGCGGTCGCCGTCGGTATAGGGCGGGAGCGTACGGGGCAGGCTGGGTAGCTCAGCCAACTCCGGGCGCGCCTGGCGAATAGCCGCCTCGACGTATTTGTAGATCGGCGTAAACGCACTGGCCTGGGCGTGCGTCCGGCCCAGCGCCCCGGCTAGGTGCAGGTTGATATCGGCGTCAATAGCGTAGATCTCGGTAAAGAGCTCTGGCGCTAAGCGGGTTGCCAGCGACGATAGGGTCGTTTTGCCGCTGCCACCCTTTCCTAAAAATGCAATTCTCATATGGGCAAATTGTACTCCCCCTGGCCTCCTTTCGCAAAAATGTTGCAAAACTACGTATTATTGCAACAAAGCGGCCCATGCGCTACTATAAAAGCCAGTATGGCAGTCACGACCACCCCCATCACCCAGCACCTGCGCCACCACGGCTATAGCATTACCGCGCCGCGCCTGGCAGTCCTGCGTGTGCTGCAGCAGGCCGATGAGCCGCTTAAGCGGGCCCATATCGCCGAACGGGCCACCGCCGCGCCGCCCGCAGGTAGCTCCCAGCCCGCAGCCGCTATGCCACGCTGCAACCGTGCTAGCGTCTACCGGGCACTACAGGTGTTTGAGCGCATCGGCATTACCACCGTGCACATGCGTGGCTGGACACCGTATATTAGCCTGGCAGAGCCCTTCCGGCCACACCACCACCATATTACCTGTACCGTCTGCGGTGTGCACCAGGATGTGGCCACACCAGAGCTCGAAGCCGCCCTGCAAGCCGCCGCCAGGAGCCACGGCTATAGCCTGGGCCAGCACAGCGTCACGCTTAGTGGTGTATGCCCGCGCTGCCAGCATAGTGCCAGCACCCATACGCATGCACGCGGGTGCTCACGCGGCACGTAGGCGGTACCAGCCAGCGCTGCTATGCCTGCTGCCGCCGGGCCAGCCGGCGCTTTTCGTACATGCTCGAGCAAATGGCCGTCACAATAAACACCAGGCCAATACTCCCGGTGACCCACTCTGGTGGCTCCACCTGGTAGAGCTTAATGTACATCATGGCGCCTAGGGCCATAATTGCCCAGTGGGCACCGTGCTCAAGGTAGCGGTACTGGGTTAAGGTGCCGGCCCGCATCAAATACACCGTCAGCGCCCGCACCCAGATTGCCCCCACACCCAGGCCCGCGATAATCAGCAGCAGGCTGGTGGTAATAGCAAAGGCCCCAATCACACCATCAAAGCTAAAGCTGGCATCGAGCACCTCAAGGTACAGGAAGCTGGCAAAGGCCGCCCAGCCCACCTGGGCACCAGCCTGGTGCGCCGCGCCGTGCTCATCATCATGAAAGAACGAACCAAACAGCTCTATACCAATATGCAGCAAAATCCCCTAAATACTCGATATCAGCACGATGGTCTGGTACTCCGGCGCCACCGTAAAGTACAGCGCCACCGCCACACTCAGCATCAGGCAGATCTTGAGGTTTTCGAACCGCCCCGCCCGGGCCAGCCAGGATTCGCCCTTAAGCCAGTGGGTGGTTTTGCGCCGATCCATAAAGTAGTGAATACCAATCATCAAAGGAAAGGCACCGCCAAAGGCATCGATCATCGGCGCAGCGTGGTGCAGCACCTGGCCGTAGCGGGCTGGGTCGTGTAGAGCAAGCTGCACCACATCGCCAAACCCCAGGTGGGCGGCAATCATCACAATCACAATCGGCAGCACAAACCGCACCACAAACACCGCGATGAATATCCCCACCGTCAGGAAGATCTTCTGCCAGAAGGGGCTTAGGCCAGCCAGCACCTTGCTATTCACCACCGCGTTATCAAAGCTAAAGGTAAGCTCCAGCACCAGCAGGATAATAAAAATCCATAGCCCAGCCAGGCCCTCGAACCAGCCAACCAGGCTGCCAATAATAATCGTCAAAAGCCCCGCAAACCAAAAAATCCGTAGGGGGTGTGCATTCTGTTGTGTCGTCTTCATATCCTTCTAGTATACCACTGACCGAGCCGTGCGGCCCCGGCCCAATCGGCGCGGCACCGCCGTAGCCCATATTACACGTGCTTGATTACTCAATAAAAAAGCGCCAGGTAAGGGTGGGCATCACCTGGCGCCATTTTACCCTTCAACCGATCCTGCCTATGAAAGAGGTGGAGTTAAAGGGATTAGTATGCGCATAATGCTATACTAGTTGATAAGCGGAGGGTAGAATACTTAACAACCACACTATGCGCAACCTAACATATTAAGTTAGAATAGGGGGTATAAGGTGCATTTGATTGTCTCTTTTTGCTGATTCAATCAATCGTTTTTAATATTAGCATAGTTATTATTTACTGTCAACGCTTTTTATACACATTTTTTATGAAAATCAATCACACAACACCAGAGGCACACGAATACACCGCGCCGCTCAGTTATATTGACCAACCACCCAAAACATTGCATTACTTGGGTACATTACCCAGCAGCCGTCAACCAAGCGTAGCGATTGTGGGCACCCGCAAGCCCACCAGCTATGGCCGCGAGGTAGCTAGCCGCTTTGCTAGGGACCTCACCCAGGCTGGCGTGGTCATTGTGAGTGGCTTGGCGCTGGGTATCGATGCCACCGCCCACCGGGCCTGCCTGGATAGCGGCGGCACAACTATTGCGGTGCTCGGCAACGGCCTACACCGGCTCTACCCCGTGGCTAACCGGGCGCTGGGCGAGCGGATTATTCACGAGGGTGGGGCGAGTCATCAGCGAATACCCCAAAGGCACCGAGCCGTACCCAAGCAACTTTCTGCAGCGCAACCGGCTGGTTAGTGGCCTGGCCGATGCCGTTGTTATTATAGAGGCCGCCAGCCGCAGTGGCACGCTCAATACCGCCATGCATGCCCTGGCGCAGGGCCGGGATATCTTTGCGGTACCAGGTAATATTACCAGCCCCCTCAGCGCGGGCTGCAACCACCTACTACGCCAAGGTGCCGCCCCAGCCACCAGTGCCGCCGATATCCTGGAGGCCATTATGCCATCCACGCCCGCCCAGGCTACCCAGGCAGCCCTGCCACTTGGCAGTACACCACTCGAAACAACCATCATTAACCTAATTGCGAGCGGTATGCGCCAGGGCGATGAACTGCAAAAAGCCAGTGGCGCCAGTGCCAGCGAGTTTACCAGCGCGCTGACCATGCTCGAAATTAACGGCAGTATTGTTGGCCTCGGCGCTAACCAGTGGCGGCTTAGATAACCTGACCATTGCGCGATCAGCCCGCCGCGCGCTATACTATGGCTACCACTGGTAATCCAGCCGGTGGTTGTACCTTCGTTTTAAGGAGTTTTTATGGCAAAAAAGCCAAGTACTGTACTGTCCCAACTGCAAACCAATCCCGGCCTATTGGCTGGGGGCGTGGCTGCCGGGCTTGTCGGCGGCGGCCTGCTGCTGGCCGCCTGGCGGTGGTGGCGGTTAGCTAAACGCCGCCGCTGAAATCATGCGGCGGTATGGCCTGGCACCGTGGCACCTGCTTAACCAGCACACGTGGCGGGCCGTGTGGCTCGCCGCAGCCGCACTGCAAAAGGACCCGCCAACACCTACCACAACCACCCCACAAGGAGGTGAGTACCATGGGTAAGCAAGAATTATGGCAGTGGCTAGCGCCCACCCCAGAGGAGGCCCAAGAGGTCTTCGACCGGGTGGGGTGCGGCGCCGCGGGCTTTACTGCCCCGGCTGCTGCCGCCAGCACTGATGGTCTCCCACCAGAGACCATCGCCCGGCGCTTTGCCGGGCTGGCCCATTAACTCCTACCCGCCCACCGTGGCCCACGCTGCTATTATCAGTGTCGGCTAGGGTGGGCCTTTTCTTTGCCAGGCCGTACCGGGCGGGCCGCGCAGTACATTCACCCCGTACCCCCTTGCTCTATGGCCACAATTATTATACGCTAGGGTTATGACGATTCGCCGCACGCTCAACCACAATGTTGCCAAAACGGCCGCCACCTTCGACCACGCCAAGGCCACGGCCCGAACACTACGCCAAACGCACGAGCGGCACCTTGCCGTGCGCGATCTTTTCCAGGCCCCCACGGCTATTTCTATGGCGGGGCTGGCAATGGTGCTGAAAGGCTCCCGTGCCATTACCACCCTGGGTGGCGTCAACCGTATTACCGCTGGCCGCGCGCTCGATCTTGTGGATGGCGTCGTTGCGCGTACTTGCAACCAAGAAAGCGATGCCGGGGCCCTGGCCGATACAGTCTGCGATAAGCTTGGCATGCTGGCCATCACCCATAGCGCCCTGAGGGCCGAGGCCCTGCCAAAAGCCCTGCCGCTGGCTATTTTTGCTAATAACGCCGCCAGTGCAGCTCTTACCACGGCAGCCGGTATCCGCCACCCGCACGAATCCTACCGCCCCACCAAAACCGGCAAATACGGTATGGCACTCAGTAATATTGGTGTGCTTGGGCATTTGTATGCCAGTGCCATGGAGCGCCGCGCACCACGTGGCAACCACCACCGCACCCTCCGTGCCATCAGCACTGGCGTCGCTGCCGTTGGCATTGCCCTCAGCGCCGCTAGCAATATCGAATACGCCCGGCGCGTCAAGTAGCGGCCGCGCACCGCCCACCAAGGGCTGAGTATTTTTACTATATACCAGGGTGGATTGCCCCAAGCGGGAGCCTTCTGCTACAGTAGGGGGTAGGCAATTTGTACAGGAGCCGCCCTGGCACCTGGGTTGCAACCGCGTACCAATGGGCGCGGGGTTACACGGAAGGAGTGGCACCATGGCCACCGTTCGTCACCTATGTATGAAAGCTACCGTTACACTGGCTAGCCTAGCCACCGCAGCTGCCCTCTGTAGCGGATGTGGTCATCAAGAGCCAAGCAGCACGGGTGGCTTAAGCCAAACCACCCAAAAGGCCATCTCGCCTGATCAGCCAGAAGCCGATCAAGTGTATAACACACTGCATAATGCTGGGTATACGGACCACATCGATAGCCTAGCCTGGGAGCGGGGGATGTATAGCCTTAACTGGCCGTACACCGTCCCTATTGGCGCCTGCACCTTTATGGTAGAGGTGCACCGGCACAGCGGCCACACCTATGTGGTGACGTACCGCTATTCACCGGATGGCCTGCCCATCGATATAGGGAAGGACACCAGCTACAGCCAGCTGGTTGCCTTCGCCGCACCCCACTGCTAAGTGCGCACCCCCGCCGGGCACCAGGCGGGGGCTTTTCTTGTAAGCGCCCACGGCTAGGCTAGGGTAGGGGAGTCACGCAGGGGCTTGCAGGGGCTTGCCCACAGTCATCACTTTACAAACGCTGGCAAACGCGCTAGTATTGAACCCTACGCAAACTTTGAGTTACAGTAAGGTAATATGGCAAAACATTTAGTTATAGTAGAGAGCCCCGCAAAGGCCAAAACGATTGAAAAATACCTCGGCAAGGATTACACCGTGCTTTCTAGTGTGGGGCATATCCGCTCCATTGTAAAAAAAACCAAGGACGGCACGCCGCCAATTGATGTGACGAACGGCTTTGCCACCCAGTACCAGGTGGACCCAGATAAGCGCAAGGTTGTCGCAGAGCTGAAGAAAGCCGCCAAGGCCGCCGATACCGTCTACCTTGCGACCGACCCCGACCGCGAAGGCGAGGCGATTGCCTGGCACCTCTGCGAGGTGCTCGGCCTTGACCCCGCCACCACCAAGCGCATTACCTACCACGAAATTTCGCGGGCAGCGGTCGAGGCAGCGCTAGCCAATGCCCACACAGTCGATATGAACCTAGTGCGAGCCCAGCAAGCCCGCCAGATCCTGGACCGGCTGGTAGGATTTGAGCTTAGCCCCGTGGTATGGCAAAAGGTGCCAGGTGGCAAAAGCGCCGGCCGCGTGCAAAGCCCAGCAGTGCGCCTGCTTGTTGAGCGTGAACGCGAAATCGCCGCGTTTAATGGCAGCAGCCAGTTTAAGGTAACGGCCTTGTTTACCCACCAGGGGAGTGAGGTCGCAGCCGAACTACGCCAGCGCTTTGATACCGAAGCCGAGGCCGAGGCCTTCTTAGAGCAGCTGATTGGGGCTGACTTTACCATTACCGATGTTCAAACCACCCCTGGCTCGCGCAGCCCAAGTGCCCCCTTTACCACCAGCACCTTGCAGCAGGATGCCAATGCCAAGCTTGGCTTTGGCAGCAAGGCCACCATGGCTACCGCCCAAAAGCTCTACCAGGACGGTAAAATTACCTACATGCGTACGGATAGCGTCAACCTCAGCAGCCAAGCCCGCGCCAACGCCGAGCGCTATATTACCAGTACTTATGGCGCACAGTACGCCCATTCACGCGCCTTCCGCACCAAAGCCGCTGGCGCCCAGGAAGCCCACGAGGCGATTCGCCCAACCGATATTAGCCTGGTAACTGCCAGCCAGAACGAATACGACCAAAAGCTCTACGACCTAATCCGCCGCCGCACTCTGGCAAGCCAAATGGCACCGGCCAAGCTAGAGCGCACCACCATTACCATCGCCATTACCTCGGCCAGTGGCCAGCCGCTGACGCTCCAGTTTGAGGCCAAGGGCGAGGTTGTTATCTTCGATGGCTTCCTGAGGGTCTATGGTGGTAGCAAGAAGGAAGCCCCGCTACTCCCAGCCATGCACAGCGGCCAAGCGCTCGCGCTCCACACTGCTCACGCCCGCCAGGTATTCGCGCGGCCACCCGCCCGCTACACCGA
The DNA here is from genome assembly GCA_916438855.1 of uncultured Candidatus Saccharibacteria bacterium. Classification (GTDB taxonomy): domain Bacteria; phylum Patescibacteriota; class Saccharimonadia; order Saccharimonadales; family Saccharimonadaceae; genus SDRW01. The sequence continues at coordinate 111,801 of CAKAFW010000002.1, read as the reverse complement.
AGGCTCACTCGTAAAGAAGCTTGAAGATCTTGGCATTGGCCGGCCAAGCACCTACGCAACGATTATTGATACCATCCAAACACGCGGCTATGTGGAGCGGGGCGAAAGCGAGGGCCAGGAGCGCCAGGCTACCGTCCTGACGCTAGCCGATGGCCAGATTGAGCGCAGCACCGCCACCGAAAAAACCGGCGCCACCAAGGGTAAACTCGTACCCACCCCAAGTGGTGAGCTGATTGCTGATTTCCTCACCCAGCACTTTACCCAGGTGGTGGATTACGATTTTACCGCCAATGTCGAGGAAGAGTTCGATGCAATTGCCGCCGATACGCTGGCGCGCAATACCATGCTGGAGCGCTTCTACACACCTTTCCATAAGCTGGTTGAAGCATCGAGCAGTATTGACCGCAGCACGGTTGGCGCCCACCGCGAGGTTGGCCAGGACCCCAAAACTGGCAAGCCAATCATTGCCCGCTTTGGCCGCTTTGGGCCGATGCTGCAGCTTGGCAGTACCGACAGCGACGATAAGCCCCAGTTTGCGCCCCTGCCTGCTGGCACTAAAAATCGAAACCGTTACGCTCGAAGAAGCCCTGCATATGTTCAGCTACCACGCCTGGTGGGCCAGACAGAAGACGGCCAGGATATTAAAGCCAATATCGGCCGCTTTGGGCCCTATATCCAGGTTGGTAAGCTCTTCGTCAGCATTAAGCCCGAGGATCCGCACACCATCAGCCTGGAAACCGCCCGCGCACTCTACGCCCAAAAGCTGGCGGCCGAAGCTGCCAAAAACATCGCGGACTTTGGCGATGGCCTACGGGTGCTAAACGGCCGCTTTGGGCCCTACGTGACCAACGGCACCAAAAACGTCAAGATTCCAAAAGGCACCGACCCTGCCACGATCACCAAGGAGCAAGCCGCTACCATGATCGCCGAAGCACCAGCCCCACGCCGCCGCCGCACAACCCGCACGGCCCGCAAAGCCGCCTAGCTGCCCGGGCACCAGCCCAGGTGCATAGGGCCAACCAACAGCCATCTGCCATAGCAGGTGGCTGTTTGCATTATAGGGCTATATTATTGCATAATACTGTCGTATTTTAGCGCTGATTATGGGCTCACACCGCCCAAAATTGCTTGACGACACCTTAAAACAAGCTTAAATCTATCCATTTTTAGCTTTTTGGCTGACTTTTTTATAAAAAATACTTGCCAAGATTGCAAACTGCTGGTATAGTAATAAACGAGGTACAAAAGTCACGTAAGAAGCGCCTGTTTTCCACAGGCTCACACTACACAAAACACCCCAGCTCATGCCGGGTTTTTGCATTACTACCCCTGTTATTCAAGCGTAAGCGCCAAAATCAATTCCTAAATATACAACACTCGGCACTGCGGTATATAAATTTTTGTGAATACATTGTTTCCATACCACCTATAAAACGTGCTATAATAAAACGAATATGCGATTTATTTGACCACGTCTATAAAATTGTTATATAATCAAAAACATAACTACATAATAAATTTAAGCCCGTAATTTTCCAGAAGACAAAGAGAGGAACACAATAACAATGAGCGACGCTCAAACGAACGAACAAGTTATCGACATCAAAGCTGCGGTGGCAGCTATTATTGAGTCGATTGACCAGGAGCGTGAGCGCGAAATTATAACCCGCCGATTTGGCCTATACGAACGCAAAGAGACCCTGGAGCAAATTGGTGAGCTGCTTGGCATTACCCGCGAACGTGTACGCCAGCTCGAAAAGGCGATTCTTATCCGTATTAAGATGATGGCCGAGAACAACGAACTACCTGATGTTGCCGCAAGCGAGAAGGTGATTATCCGCACCCTGAGCGACCTTGGCCGCATTGCCCGAGTACAGGACCTAACCGATACCTTGCTCGGCACCAAGAGCGACGCCCGCGAGCGCGCCCACATTGCCTTTTTAGCAGAACTAGCCCCACACCTAACGGTGGTACACGAAACCGATAATTACCACCATAGTGTGGGGATTGCTGATTATGGCGACGAAAAGACAATCCGCGGCAAGGTAGATGACATCGTTAAGACTATCAAAGCCCACAAGGAGCCGATTTCGATCGAGGACCTGCATAATAAGCTTACCTACGAGCACCCTAACCACGTACAGGCACTGGCAAGCGTTTCTAAGCACCTGGCCCACCTAAAGGATATGTGGGGGCTCAGCAAGTGGCCAACCGTCAACCCCAAGAACATTCGTGATAAGATTTTTGTGATTCTTACTGGGGCAGGCAAGCCACTGCATTTTAGCGAGATTGCCGAATCTATCCGCGATAGTGACTTTAACCGCAAGGATGTGACTACCCAAGCCATTCACAACGAGCTAATTAAAGACAAGCGCTTTGTGCTGATTGGCCGCGGTATTTATGCCCTCAGCAGCTGGGGGTACAGCAAGGGTACTGTGGCTGATACCATCGCCGATGTGCTCACAAAAGCCGGCGAGCCGCTGCACCGCGACGAAATCGTACGCCGCGTCCTCAAAAGCCGCCAAGTGAAGGAAACGACTGTACTGCTCAATCTACAGAGTAAGCCCCAGTTCAAGCGCGTCGCCAAAGCTACCTATACCTTCGAACCACAGCCTGCCTAAGCTACCCGATGCCAAACGATATGGTATAATAAAGGGCATAGCTTATGAGTTTTTTTGTAGAATTTTTCCGGCTAATCACCTCCGTGTATGTATGGCTGCCCACGGTGTTGATTTTGGTTTTCTTAACCTGGCGCAATAACCGTCGCATTAAAGAGATTGAAGCAGTCGAAAGCTCGCTGCTGGTGATCGAAATCCCGAAAAGCCAACGATAAATCTGAACTTGCTGCCGAGCAACTATTTGCCAGCTTGCACGGTATCCTGCGCGACCGCCGCGAACTGCAAAAGAGTGGCGGCATACAGGAGCACCTGAGCTTTGAAGTGGCCTCGGTGCGGGGCCAAATTCGCTTTTACGCCTGGGTACCCAAGACGCTGCAGAGTTTTGTAGAAGGCCAGATCTACTCGCAGTACCCCAGTGTTCAGATCCACGAGGCCGACGAAGATTACGTTGCCCACGAGCGGCACCACAGCGTTGTACACACCGCCGAAATCGAACTGACCGACACCCAGTATCTACCAATTAAAACCTTCCAGAGCTTTGAGGTTGACCCGCTGGCTGGTATTACTGGTACACTGGCTAAGCTCGAAAATACCGAGGAAGAGCTCTGGGTGCAGGTGCTGGCGCGCCCCATCCCCGATAGCTGGCACAAGGAAAGTGATAAATGGATTGCCGCAGTTAAGGCTGGCCGGCTAAATCCGCTCAGTGGGTTTAATGCGAGCTGGCTGAGCTCGATGTTTGCAGCACTCTGGAAACCACCAGAACTTGGCGACGGCGATGGCGGGCCAGAGATCTCTGAGCGCAATAAAACCCGCATTGCCGAAGCCGAAAAGAAGGCCGCTAAGCTTGGCTACCAGGTAAAAATCCGCCTAGCTTACCTTGGCGAAAGCACTGCCAACGCCCGCCTACGTATGCAAGCAATTGTCGGTACCTTTAAGCAGTATAATAGCACCAATCTGAACGGCTTTAAGATGAAGAACGCCTCGTTCGAGAAGGAGTCGCTGGGGGCGTACCGCAACCGTTTATTCACTGATAATGGCTTTATTCTGAATATCGAGGAGTTGGCCTCGGTCTTCCACCTGCCACACACCAATGTCGAAACACCTAACATTGTGTGGGCTAGTACCAAAACCGCCGAACCGCCGGCTAAGCTGCCCGTTATTACCGGTAATAAAACCAGCGACCAAGAGATATCTGCCTTTGGCCTGACCAACTTCCGCGGCATCAACCACCAGTTTGGTATGCTGCGCTACGACCGCTCGCGCCATGTCTATATCATTGGCCAAACTGGGGCAGGTAAGTCCGGCCTGCTGGAGCTCTTTGCACTGAGCGATATCTTCCACAACCAAGGCTACGCAATCATTGACCCGCACGGCGACTTTGCCATCAATAACATGAAGTTTATCCCGCCAAGCCGTATCAAGGATGTGGTGTACTTTAACCCAGCGGATGTGGCCTACCCAGTTGGTTTTAACCCGCTCGAGATTGCCAATCCGGACATGAAGAGCAATACCTCATCAGAGGTGATTGGCGTGCTAAAGCGTATGTTTGGCGAATCCTGGGGGCCACGCCTGGAGTACATTCTGCGCTACACTATTCTGGCACTGCTAGACCGCCCAGAAACCACCATGCTCGATATTACCCGCATGCTAACGGATAAAAAATTCCGCAAAGAAACGCTTGATTACTGCCAAGATACCGTGGTGCTACAGTTTTTGGAAGCAAGAGTTTGGCCAGTGGGGCGATAAGCAGGTCAACGAAGCCATTGCGCCGGTGCTGAATAAGGTAGGGGCCTTTACAGCCAACCCGATCATCCGCAATATCATTGGCCAGCCTCAATCAACCTTTAATATTCGCCAAATTATGGATGAGGGCAAAATCCTGGTCGTGAACCTTTCCAAGGGGCTGATTGGCGAAGACAACGCAGGTATCCTGGGGTCGTTCCTGGTTACCAAGATCCAGCTTGCCGCTATGAGCCGCTCTGATATCCCCGATATCAAGGACCGCCGGCCATTCTTCCTCTACGTGGATGAGTTCCAAAACTTTGCAACGGATTCATTCGCTACCATCCTTTCGGAGGCCCGCAAATACGGCCTTAACCTCACCGTGGCTAACCAGTACATTTCCCAGATGACCGACACCGTACGCGGGGCAGTGTTTGGTAACGTTGGCACCATGATTTCGTTCCGTGTTTCAGCAGAAGACGCCCAGGTACTGGCCCAGCAGTTTGCACCCCAGTTCGAAGCTGCCGACCTCCTACAAATGCATAACCGCCACTTTATTATCAATATGGTGATCCGGGGTGAAAAAGACACCAGCCTTTAGCGCCACCACGCTGAACCTACCGCCACCAGGGGTGGATAACTCTAAGGCGATTATCGAGCACTCCCGCCAAACCTTTGGCCGCCGCCGCGAGGATGTGGCAGAGTCAATCGATTCGATTATTCAGCCACCAGAGAACCTGAGGCGCCCCAAGAAGCCGACACCTGGCAGTAACGGCCCAGGCCAGCCGAGTGGGCCACAGCAGGGCCACAGCGGGCCTAGTAAGCCACCACTGGGCAACGGCGGCCCCAACCAGCCAAACCGCCCAACCTTCGTGATTACTGGCGAGAACAAGAACCTGCCACCGGGTCTGGAGGCAAAGCTACAGGCCAAGCCAGCCCAGCCAGCCGCCAGCAGCCCACGTATGGCCGATGACGGCATTCTGCGCATCAACCACCGCCGCGTTAGCTCTGATGGGGTCGAGCTAACCGCACCACCGCTACGTAGTGCCCGCGCCAGCCTCAGCCAGTAGCAACCCAAGCCCGGCCCCAGCCGAGCGCATCGCAGGTAGCGCAGCCCGCCCCACAGGGTAGCCACGCCCCAGAGTCTGGCGCCAAAAAGCGGCGCCGGCGCCGTCGGCGCAAAAAGCCCGCTGGGCAGCAGCCAAAGCACTTCATAGCGCCTAGGCCCCCATAGCAGGTACCACAACTCCACGCATCAAACCGAGGCGTGGAGTTTTTGTATGCTAATCATGCCCGACAAGCATAGGGTAGGGGAGGAGCCACTAGCACTCACCTACTGGGCGGTATTAATACGGTATAATTTCAGCTTCACTTCAGTTATTGTTTACACTCAGCTTTTATATTATTTAAGATAATTTTCAGTAAATAAGCTTATTAACAGGGGTAGGGAGTATTATTTGAACACATTTTTTTAAGCATAAAAAGATTGCATATAATTTAAGCTTTGTGTTACAATCATGCCAAGATCCGCTTTGTGGGTCCGAGGTTAAACATAAATAAGGAGTTACGTAATCATGAAGATTAGCCGTACCAAAGTACTGCCTTCTGCGGTTATTATCGCTGCGGCAGTACTCGGCGGGGGAGCGTACTACGTGGCCGAGACACCGAATCTCTTCCACAACATTGCCCGTGCCTACACATCAACCGTTAATACGACCGCCCCGGCTGCAGCCCAGGACGACTACGTGGTAACCTTCCCAGACGAAAAGCTAAAAGCAGCGCTGAACAAGATCCTTGCAGCTACCACGGGCACCAGCCGCGGCGATACTGACGCACTGACATATGGCGACCTTAAAAAGATCGTCAAGGTATCGGAAGCAAACTCGCTCAACAACAAGGGTATTACCAACCTAGAAGGTATCCAGTACCTAACCAACGCTACCGTTATCCAGGCGGCTGGTAACAAAATTACCGATGTATCGCCGCTTGAGGACCTGCCCAAGGTCACCAGCCTGGTGCTGACCAATAACAAGATTTCGGATATCACGCCGCTTGCTAGGATGGCCAAGCTGATCGACCTAAGCGTGGGCGTGAACGATATCACCAACCTGGCACCGCTGGAAAACATGCCTAACCTCGAGATCTTCCATATGGAAGCTATGCGTGGCACTGGCCCGCTGGATATTAGCCCAGTGCTTAACCACAGTAAGCTACGCCTGCTTAACATCAACAGCAACGGCAACCGTATCGGCAATATTGCATCGCTAGCGTCGCTGCCAAACCTGCAAATCCTATTTGCCAACAACAATAACATTGTAGACCTCAGCCAGCTTAAAACGGCCGGTAAGCTGAATGAGCGCTCAACCTTTACGGGTCAAACCCACAGCATAACGACCGACACTGAAGTGTTCGCCAACCCAGTCAAGGATATTGATGGCAACCCAATCCCAGTGGTAGAAACCGCCAAGGTCAAGAACGCCAACCAAAACGGTGATTTGAACCCACAGGGCGCGTACCTTAAGCTGATTGATGCAACTGGCACTGGCCGCACCACCGCTACCTGGAGCAAAGAGTTCCCAATCAACGGTGGCAACAACACAACCTTTAGTGGTACACTAACCATCAACTATAATATCCCAGCTAAGGATACCGAAAAGCCAACCTTCAACCCAAGTGCACCGAATAAAATTGTTGCGCGCAAAGGTACGACTATCAACCTAAATGATGTCCAGGCAAACGATAACGTGGGCCCTGAACGCACAGGGTGTCACCAATAACGCAGCTGCCGTCAACCTTGACCCAGCTAACCCAGCCGCTGGTACCTATGTGGTGCAGTACTCGGCAACCGACACCAGCAACAATACCGCAACCGTCAACCGTGATGTTGAGATCACCAACGCTGACGACCTAACTGCTAAGATTGCTAGCACAAAGGGTATTACCCCTGGCGATTACACTACCGACACTGCTAACACCTACAGCCAAGCCAAGACTAAAGCCGAGCAAATCGTTGCCCAAGCTGATGCTACCCAAGCAGCCATCAACGACGCACTGCAGCAGCTGACTGCCGCTATCAATGGCCTACGCGTGGATAAATCAGAGCTGAACAAGCAAATTACCCAGCTTGATAGCGAGCCAGATTACATCAAAAACGACCCAGCCGTAGCCGCCAAGAAGGCAGCCGCCCAAACCACCGCTGGTGAAGCCAACCCAACCAACGAAGCCGTTACAAAAGCTGCCCGCGAGCTACGTGAAGCCGTAACTGCAGCCAAAGATGCCGAAGCTACCCGCCAGCGCGACGCCGAAGCCGCTGTTGCTAAGGCCGAGACCGATAAGCGCCTCAGCGACGAGGCTGCGCTGACCAACCAAGTCAACGCCGTTAAGGATCCTGCTAAGCAGCTTGATCTAAAGAACCGCCTGGCAGCCGTCAAGCAAGCTGTTGCCGCCAAGAAGACAGAGCTGGGTGATGCAATCAAGAACGCTGATGACGCCAAGCTCGATGGCCGCACTGCTGATTCAACCCAGCAGCTCGCCCAAGCCAAAGCCAACGCAACCGCCCTGCGCAACAAGCCAGATGCTTCCGTTGCTGAGCTAGAAGCTGCAACAGCTGCGCTCAAGAACGCACTGACTGGCCTCAAAACAGACAAGAAGCCGCTGACTGATGCCCTAGCTACCTTTAACGCCGCCACACCTGAGGTAAAGGCAGACAAACAGGTGACTGACGCAAAGCTCGGCGCCGAAGCTGTCAATAAAGAAGCCAACCCAACTGTCGATGCTGTACGCACCGCTGCTAAGAAGCTAACCGACGCCCTAGCCGCCGCTGCTGCCGCTGCCAACCAGCCAAAGCCAGTCACACCTGTGACACCAGTACAGCCACAGCCAGCACCAACTCCAGCTCCAAATCAGCCGGCTCAGCCACAGCCAGCTAACCCTGCACCAGCTCCAGGGCCAAACCAACCTGGTAACCAACCAACTCCAACCACGCCAACCGTTACTCAGCCACAGGCAAGCAACGCAAGCGAACACAAAAAAAGCCAGCCAAAGAGCCAACCTTGGGCCGATAAGCTACTGGCACCAAACACCGGTTTTGAACGAGTCCAAAGTGCCTCTGTACTTGCTGCACTTGTCGCCATCCCAGGCGCGCTTGCCGCACTCGCATACCGCATGATCAAAAAGCGCCGCTCTTAGGGGGTAAGAAACGCGCACCGGTAGGATACGGGGGACCTGCCATTTGCCACGAACCAATACCGCACTGCTCATCCGGTGCGGTATTGCAATTTATATATAATGATGTTTTGGTAATGTTACAGCCTTAGCTGACTGGGCACATAGGCATGCCGCCCGTAGATACATAGCCAGCTTGACGCATTGCGCGGTATATGATTTAGCTTAGACAAATTATATGAATCAAAACCAGATGATACCAGCCGTGTAGATAAGGGTAAGCGTGTTGGCTATACGTAGCCAAGTAGGCGAGCTTGCCCGGTAGACTAATATATAAACGACCAAAGCCCAAGAGGGAAGGAGGAAACATTACAACAGATGAGTGAGTATCCAGGTTTGGGTGATATACTTAACGTCGCACAATGTTGCTTTTACGCAACTTAAGGACGTTTTGCTCAGAGTATACTCAGTAACATAGCTCGGGCCATGCATACGACAATTAGTGGGCATTTGGCGCAGTTGCTTATAAAGCCTGCGGAAAGAGTGGAGCCCTGGCCGCCCGCCGATGCTTGGCACACTAACTACAGGTGCGCATGCACAGCAAACATTTATATGCATGCACCACACAACTTATACACGCTGCTGATTTTAAGCTTTCATTGGCCAGCCTGAAGCCCCAGGCAGCCACGGGCTAAAGCCAGACGAGACCAGGCCCACCAAGCTCAGGCCCATAGCCATACAAATAGCCATACAAGCTGCGTAGCACCAAGCCTCGGCCAGTGATTTGCTTTTTGACATTTTGTTATTTTATTATACTTCTCTATTTTTTGGTGGTTTTCCACACAATTTGACTTTTTGACTTTTTACTGTTTTTATATATAAATATATTTTTATGTGCAACGCGTTTGTACGCTCGCCCCCTATTTGTGGCCACTCCTCCCCTCTCCCCTCGTCTATCACGCGCTGAATAAAAAGCATAAGCATTATAAATGTGTTCGCGCCCTATTACACACGGCTACCGTATGTAATTTATTCGCGGAAGAATGCTTTGCCCTTAACGCGTACATCAATATACTGTGGCATACGCTTTTGGGACTCAAAATACTGCATAGCGCGCTGGGCATCCTCTACCTGCTCCCCCGCTGACCGGTCAATCGACATAAGCACCTTGTAGGGTTTGCCAGCAATCGTACACTCTACCTGGCGGAAGGAACGCGGCGTGATTGTAGCCTCCGTAATGGTAATGGAACGAGCCTGCGCCAGCGAAACAATCCGGCCCACAAAGCCAAGAAAGCGCGAGCTCGCCACCGCTGAGCCAGCTTGGTAGCTGGCACCACTATTATCGACCACGGCCACACGGGGGCTCGCGAAGGCATTATAGCGGAAGGAAACGCCGTGGGCGTCCACATAATAGGTAGTGTTTTTGACCTTCCAGCTGGCGACAGGGCGGCGCAGCGCGATACTGTAGGCAGATTCACCCAGCCCGGCAGCCCCCGTTTGCTGAAGCTGAGCGACCTCGGGATGGTGGGCAATTACGTAGGCCTGTAGTGCAGCTTGGTTGGTATATGGCCGCAGCCGTTCGAGAGGGTGATCCGCCAGGTAGCGCTGGATGGTACGGCTGTACTGATTAGCTGCTGGCAACCGGGCATTATCGGTGGTGTAATCGATATGTACCCGGGCAGTAAACTGGCTCACGGCCGCAGCCAGCAACACCGTCACCGTCATCAGCAGCCATAGTACCACAGTCAGCCGGCTGCGAATGGCCAGCAAGTGGTGGATTTTTTCGCGTGGGGTGGCCGTTTTCAGCGCCCGTTGTTCGTTCTTCTGCAGGCGGTGCTTCGTACTACCAGCAATCGTCATACCACGCCGGTACTGGCGGCTGGTATCGTGCAGTGGTGGTTCACTGGGGTCAGCAAGCCGGCGGCGTGGCACACGGGCTGGGTCTGGGGCTGGTTTTTACGAAAGCAGCGGCATATGGGGCAAATAGCTTTACGTCGTTTTACGTTTTTTTATAAATGGCCAGGATGATATCGGCAACATCGCGAGCGGCCTGGGGGCGGGCAAACGCTTTGATATTACGGCTAAATTGCTTGCGCTGGGCGGGAGTTAGCCAGCAAGCTGATAATCGCCTGGCTATAGAGTTTTGGCTGCTTTTTCGAACGCGACTTCATCAATCACCATCGCAGCCTGGGCGTCCTCGTACACCTTGGCGTTTTTGAGCTGGTGCCCGCCTGTTAAGCGGCCATTTGGTACCAAAATCGTCGGCAGTGCCATAGCAGCAAGCTCGAGGATAGAGGTCGCCCCGGCTCGCGCCACCACAATATCAGCAGCACCAAATACCGGCGCCATACCGCTCGAAACAAATGAACGTAGCTGGAAGCGCTCGGTATCCTGCCCAACCTGAGCACGCAGGCTATCGTACTGCAGGGCACCAGATATCAGCAGCACTGAGGCGTGCTTAGTAAGCGTCGCAAGCTCGTGGGCGGTGGCGTCATTAATCCGCTTTGGCACCCAAGCCACCACCCGTCACAACAACGAGAGGTAGATTCGGGTCAAAGCCTTGAGCCTTTTTGGCGGCACGCTGCTGGGCGGGGCTATACGGGGTAAACTCGGCACCAATAGGGAATACCAACGTAAGTGCTTTTGTGGGCTGGGTAGTTGTAGTACTTGAGCGGTGCGCCAGTTGCAATAGCGGCGGCATGTGGGGCCAGCAGCCGGTTGGTCAGGCCTGGGTGGGCATCGCTATCGTGGATAACCATAGGGATGCGCAGTAGGCGCGCTGCCCAGCCCACTGGCAGGCACACAAAGCCACCCTTGGTAAAAAAATCACATCTGGCCGCCAAGCAATCAGCTTACAAAAAGGCCTGAATGGTACCGATAATCACCTTGAACCCATCCAAAATATTCGGGAATAAGACCGATGGAATCAGCACGTGCTGCAAGAGTGTTAAGTGGTGGTAGCGGCGCAATTTACCAGCTACAATGGTGCTAACCGGGATCTGGCCCTGGCTATTCTGCGCGACGATTGTGCGTGTTTGGCGCTCGAACGAGGTATCGCACCACATGCGTACCTCCACCTGTGGGTCGCGCTCCCTCAGTGCATTAATAACTGCGACTGTTGGCGTAACGTGCCCGCCCGACCCGCCGCCGACTGCCAGAACCTTCATCGTGTGTCTCCCCTTTCTGATTAGGATTATGCGTTGTATATTGCGATGCCTGCAGCACCAGCCCCAGCGCAATAGCAATAAATACCATACTGGTGCCGCCAAAGCTGAGGAAAGGCAGTGTAATGCCCGTCAGTGGTATCAGCCCCGTCATTGCCATAATATTAATGACCACGTGGGAGCCAATCCAGCCAAACACGCCCGCCACTAGTAGCTTATGCGTGTGGTTGGGGCTGTGATCCATAATACCAAGCAAGCGCATCAGGAGCAAAAAGAACACGGCTAGAATAAACACCAACCCCACAAAGCCAAAGGTTTCGCCAAGGATGGCAATAATAGAGTCGTTGATAGCCTCGGGCACGTAGCCAGTTGCCTGGACGCTATTGCCTACCCCAACGCCGAACAGCCCCCCACTGCCAATGGCGATTTTAGCTTGGGTGACGTGGTAAGCTGATGGGTCATCCGTGCCGACCTCATCACCCTTAAGGAACGTTGCCAGGCGGTCCATGCGGTGCGGTGCAATAATCACCATGCACATACCGAGCACCAGCAGGCCGCCACCAATCATAAGGCAGGTGCGCTTGCTGAGGCCCGCCACAATAAACATAACCGCCATAATTGCCAGCAGGGCCACCCCGGTGCCAAGGTCCTTTTGCGCCAGTACCACCAGGGCAATGCACACCGCCAGGAAGACCCCAGCCGGGATAAGGGTTTGGTTACTATCGTTGACTGTACCCTGGCGCATACGCACCGCCAAAAAGCCAGCCATATACACCAGCACCGCCAGCTTAAGCAGCTCTGCCGGCTGAAAGGTGCCAATCCCGGGCAGCACAAACCAACGGCAGGCCCCAAGCGCACACTGGGTCACGCTGGTGACGTGCAGCACATTACCAAGTATAAACAGCAATATACAGGCTGCCACGGCCGCGCCCATCAGCCACAAGCTACGCCGCTGTAATGTTTCGATAGGCAGAAAGAAGGCGCAGCCAAAGAAGGCCACAATACTCAGCCCTACACTGCTAAACTGCTTGACCACAAAGTGCGTGCTACTCACCTCCCGCCAAACGAACCATTAATCAGATTAGCCCGCTGCGGCCCAATTGCAAAGATAATAATCAATCCCACCACAACCAGAATTGTAGCGTAAGCCAGGATTGTATAATCAGGCTTATGTTTACGGACGACACCTGCCACCTTGCTGGTGGTACGCCGTGCATAGCGCCGCAGCGCCCCGGTGGTAGCCGCCCGGCCCGACATAGGCTAGATATGCCCCCCAGCAATGGCCAGGAAGACCCCCACAAAAGGCCACCACGCAGCCCACGACCCAAAAAGCGCATGGTTACCTTGGTTTCCGGGCCAACCGCTTGCCTCGAGGTGATGGTGAATGGGTGCCGACTTAAACACTTTGCGGCCAAATAGCTTCTTGCTGGTGATCTGGATGACGCTGGAGCCTGCTTCGAGCACAAAGATAAAGCCAATAATCGGCAGCAAAAACAGCGTGTTCGTCATCATAGCCACAACGCCAAGCGCCACACCAAAGGCAAAGCTCCCCACATCCCCCATAAAGAAGCGGGCTGGGTAAATATTAAACCACAGGTAGCTAAGCAGCGCCCCTACCGCCGTAAAGCAAAAGCCTGCCAAGGCAAAGTGCCCCTGCAGTAGTGCGATCACGCCAAAGGCCCCGAATGATGTCGTCAGCAGCCCGCCAGCCAGGCCATCCAGGCCATCGCTAATATTGACAGCATTACCTGTGGCAACCACCGCGAAAGGCAAAGAAGAAGATAATCCACCAGCCAAGCTCCAGGCTGCCATAGAACGGCAAGTGCACGCTAGTATAGCCAAGCTTAACGTAAAAGAACCAGCCGAGCCCGGCACCCAGGGCGGCAATCATAGCAAACTTCATGCTTGAGCGCATACCAGCCACCCCACTGCCGTCACCACGTAGGTTGATGATATCATCAATCAGCCCCACCAGGCCGCCGCCAACCAGCCCCGCCAGTGGGAGCCAGGTTTGGCTGCGGTCGAGGTTGGTCAGCGTAACGGCGGTAATAGCAATCACACCAATCGCCCCGGCCATAGTGGGAATATGGCGCTTAAACTTTTCGGCGTGCAAGCCAGTAAACACCGTAAGCTGCTTGCCATCCGTGCTGGTGCTGCGCTGCTTCTTCCAGAATTTATAGCGGTACGCCAAAAAGGTATAGACTGGGGTCAGTAGCATCCCGAGTAAAAAGGCGGCAATACTGAGTATAAATATGCGGGTCATTTTCGGTCGTAAGGACGTCGAGTGTAATGTATTCCATAAAAGTTATTTCCTTGGTTGCACCTGGTAGTAATCAAGCAGCCAGTTAGAGATGTCAGTAAAAATCGGCATCGCGTGCTTGTTACCCTCGAGGTTCATTTTTTTACCTGATACTTGTACCATTATAACGTATTTTGACTGATTATGGTTACCGCCAAAGCCAATATAGGTACCGATGGTTTGCGAGCTCACATATTGGCCGTTTTCGAGCGTCTGCGAGGTACCCGTTTTGCCACCAATGTAGTAGCCAGGCTTATCATCCTTGGTGTACTGCACGCGGGCCTGGTGGATCATCTCGCGGGCTTGGCGGCTGGCTTGGGGGCTAATTGCACCGCCGCGGGCTGGCTTGGGGCTTGCCTTAACCAGCTTGTTGTCGCTATTGACCGTACCGGCAATGATGGTTGGCTGGTGGTAGGTGCCGCCATTGACAATCGCGCTAAAGCCGGCGCACATTTGCACCATGGTGACATCCAGCCCCTGGCCAAACACCACATTCGAAAACCGCACTGCATTGCCCTGTGGCGTATTGGGTGCGTGGAAGGTACCGGCTTGTTCGCCCGCTAGCTCAATGCCCGTCTTCTGCCCGAGGCCCAAGCGGTTATGGAAGTAATCGTAAATCGTATCCCGCGCACCCTGGGTAATTTGTTTGTTATCCCCCAGGCGCTGGGCAATATGCACCATGCCGGTATTCAGGGAGTAATTCAGTGCCGTCTGGATGCCAATTGTGCCGGTGTGGCCCTTGGCGGCATTGGTAATCGTGCGGTCACCCACACGCACCGCATCGCTGTTATAGTAGGTGGATTGCGGATTGATGACACCTTTATCCAGCCCCGTGGCCACGGTAAACGTCTTCATCACCGAGCCTGGCTCAAACGGTACCATGGTGGCGCCGTTCACAAACGCCGAGGCATTGGTAACCTTGGTATACTCGCTGGGGTTATAGCTTGGGAGATTCGCCACCGCTAGCACATGGCCGTTATTCGGGTCCATCACCATCACACTGCCATCCGTAGCGCCTGCTTGCTTAAGGCCTTCGGCCAGGGCTTCTTCGGCCTTGGCCTGGATGCTGCGGTCAATCGTCAGGGCATACGAGGTACCATTCACCGGGTTCTGGCGGATATTATCACGCCCAATCGATAGTGGCACATTGGCAATATCAGTCACGGATTTGAGCAGCCCATTTTTGCCAGTCAGCGACTCATTCATATAGCCTTCGATACCGTACTGGCCCTTGCCTTCGCCATTCACAAAGCCCAGCACCTGCGCCGCCAGACCACCCTCTGGGTAAACGCGCCGCGCCACCTTCTGAAAGCCAATCCCTTGCAGCTTCTTGGCCTTGATAAGCTCTGCCTGGCGCAAGCTGACGCCGCGGGCCAGCACCTTGTACTGAGTATTGCTATCGGTCAGGTCTGCCTCCAGGCGGTCCGTCACCAGCTCGCCCCCAGCCACGCTGCGCAGCGTTTCAGCAATCCGGCGTGGGTCTGCCCCACCCTTCTTTTGGGCGGATTGAATGAACTTTGGGTCAGCAAAAACAGTGTAGACCTCTTGGTTCATAGTTAGCGGCACCAGCTGCTCGCGGTCACGGGCATAAATCATCCCACGCTTGGCGGGGATTTCGTACTTCTTGACCTGTTCTTTACTAGCCAGGCCCACGTAGTGCTGGTGGCGAATCACCTGCAAATAAAAAAGCCGCCCAACAATCAGTGCAAAGCTGGTGGCAAGTACCAGCGCTAACACACGGGAACGGCTTTTGTGGTTCAGGTTGTCCATGGTATATGTATAATTACGTAGTTAAGCGGCGCTACTGCGCATACTCGGTGGCGCTTGGGCTGGTCATAGCCTTAGCAACATCGCTATGACGCACAGTTTCCAGTGAGCTAAGGCGGGCGTTTTCTACCTCCAGGTCGGCCTTTTTGACCGCCAGTTCGTCAATCTTCTTATTCAGCTCATCTGCCTGGTGATCGTACGTGACCGGCCCGGATGCCTGGGATAAGTATATCAAACCCAGCACTAAAATGATAAGGGCAAGCAGAATAGTGTGCATAATTGGCCCCAATTTGACTGGAGAAACAAATCGCGCGGTGTTTTGGTTGCGTCCCCAGCTTTGTTGGCGTCGGGAAATATATTGAGCACGTGAATATGATGTCATGTAGTAAACTTTGCGGGTTAGTGTTTGTGTTTATGTTGGTAGTTGGTGGGTTCCACGGGCGCAGCCGTGGCGGTATAGGAAAGGGCAGGCCACGCGTATATGTGTGGCCCACCCCCATGGTCAGTCGCTTATTTAATACGTACAGCTACTTGTTGTTCGGCTGATACGTTTTGTACAGTAATTTGGATTGGCATGATTTTGTGCCCTTTCTTTTTTATTTTTTCACAGCGGCGCGGAGTTTGGCACTCCGGGCGCGCGGGTTGTGAACATCTTCAGTTGCACCGTTCAGGGGTTTTTTGTTCAGGAGCGCAAGTTCTGCTTCGAACCCGGCACTCGCCTGCTCCTTCAAAAAAAGCGCTTTACGAGGCGATCCTCTAAGCTATGGAAGCTGATAATCCCCACTCGCCCACCCGGCCGCAATAGGTGCGGCAGGCGCGGCAGCAGTTGTTCAACTTGCCGGAGCTCTTGGTTGACCTCGATACGCAAAGCCTGAAAGGTACGGGTAGCAGGATGGGTTTTTTGCCACCTGCCGTGGTGCTGGTCCAGTATAATGCCCGCCAACTGTGTGGTGCTGGTAATGGGCCGGTGTGCCTGGATTGCGGCCGCAATACGGGCTGCAAACCGTGGCTGCTCCTCGCCATATTGCGTAATGATTCGCACCAGCTCCGCCCGGGAGTAGGTATTGACAACCTGCTCTGCCGTTCGTGCTTGGCGCCGATCCATCCGCATATCAAGCGGGCCAGCCTGCATAAACGAAAACCCTCGTGCGTCATGGTCCAGCTGTGGTGACGACACCCCTAAATCCACAACGATTACATCGTAGC
This sequence comes from uncultured Candidatus Saccharibacteria bacterium, assembly GCA_916438855.1. Lineage (GTDB taxonomy): Bacteria > Patescibacteriota > Saccharimonadia > Saccharimonadales > Saccharimonadaceae > SDRW01. The sequence continues at coordinate 94,861 of CAKAFW010000002.1, read as the reverse complement.
GCTCACCGGCACTCGCCAGGCGCTCAGCGGCGCTGGCAAAGTCGGTGTGCATCAGCCGGGCTCCTTGCGCGGCCAGGGGGGCAAGCTTACGGATCGCAAACTCGTCCCTATCGACCAGGCAGGCGCCGGCGTAGTTTTGCGTCTGCTCCAAAAAGGCCCGGGCATGCCCACCGTAGCCCGCCGTAAGATCCAAATAACGATCACCGGGGCGCGGGGCAAGCAGCCGAAGGCTCGCCTGGAGCAGTACAGGAACATGTAACTCATACTGCGTAGCACTATGAGGTTGTGGTGGATGTTCTTTAATCACTCATATCCACTAGTATAGCCTAGTGGACTCGAGATCACCAACCTGGTAGCGTAGCCAGTGTTTGTTTTTCGCATATGTGTGTTTGTTTTTGTGACAAGTCAGGTGCGGCCGAGCCAGTACGGCTGCCGGGGCACCATTATGAGAGACTTATGTGTGAGGTGGAGTTTTTGGGAGGTGTGTCAAGTAAGGATCGCCGAATAGTTTTTAACGTGGATTCGGTGGCTCACACTACACTACCAGATTGGTTGATCTCGAGGGTTTTGCTTGTTAAGGTGCCTTTAACCTAGGGCTTACGCGTGCCTCACGGTCGCTCAAGCCGCCAGTAAAGCCCTGCTCGCGTCGCCACGACCTCCCGGTCGATATTGGCATAATCTAGCAGGTGCTGTTCGATGGTCACTCGCCCCTGTTTTTGGTCGAGTACATCGGCTGTTTTACCGCGCCGGAATTTGACGTTGAGGTCAGCCACCTGCTCATCCAGGATGCTGCCTTTAAGCGCCGCTTCGACTTCGGTATCCCACACGTCCTGTGGGTAAATGTGTAGGTAGTTTTGAAAGCCTCGGGTAATGACAATGCCGCTTTCGAATTCTTTGCGCAGTTCTGCTGGAATGGTCAGTCGCCTTTTGTCGTCCAGCTTTCGCTCAAAGTAATCTATCTGCGCCATACGTTCCTTCTAGCTTACCTTGGTATTGTTTAGTGGTGTCTTGTTTGTGTTTGTTGCTTCGTTTGCCACTGTCTTCAGTTTACTACCCACTACCACCCACTGCAACCCCCCAGGGTCTGGAAAGCGCCGCACATAGCAAAACTTTTCCACATTTCTGTGGAAAGAAACCACCCCCAACGGGGAAAGCTCTGGGTGTTTTCCACACCAGGGCGACGCCAAATTTACTACAGGATTCTGCCACACGCGGCAGGTATATGGCCAAATAATACCACCCCAGCCTAGGCATGTCAATACTTATACCACAAAATCACCAAACGAACACCCGCCCAGGTAGGACACCATAGGCGGGTGAGTTCAATTGGTAGTTAGCTGGCACTTACTGCTTACGGAGTTTTTCGATCACCTTGCCAAACCATAGCGCACTTGGGCGCAGTGTTCGCTGGTAGGTGCGGTAGTCCACCTCGGCCAGGCCGAAGCGCGGCCAGCGGCCCTTATCCCATTCAAAGTTATCAAGCAAGCTCCAGTGTAGGTAGCCAAGTAGGTTGACCCCCTGCTGCTGGGCCAGCTGCATGGCACTAATGGTTTTGACCAGCCATTCCTTACGCAGTGTGTCGCCAGCATCGGCAATACCGTTTTCGGTGATCATAATGGGCAGGTGGTACTTTTCCCACAAGCGCACCAGGGCATACTCTATATGTTCGGGTGATACATCCCAGCCTAGGTCGGATAGCACTTGATTAGCATTATGCACCCGGTAGCCATACACACGGTTGCTAAAGTAGTAGTTTATACCCAAAAAGTCGCAGTGCTTGGCCACGCGGCTTAGGTAGTAATCATCCGCCCCCCATTGCATAGCGCGGGCAGCGGTGCGGGTCAGCCAGGCATCGTCACCAGCGTACACGTAGCTACTATTATAGGCAACCGATACTTTAGCCCGGCGCTGGATCTGCTTAATCACCGCCCGGGCTTGCTTATGGGCGCGCACCAGATTGTTGAGCACCGTAAAAGCAGAGCGCTTACTGCGCACATTCGGCGGCCAGTTGCCCTCGGCGTAGCTTTCGTTGGCGTAGACATTCGGCTCGTTGATGGTAATCACATAGCGCATATGGGCGCCAAGCTCCGTCATGACCTTTTCCACAAAGCGCACAAAGTAGGCTACATTAGCGCGTTTTTCGAAGCCGCCCATTTGGTCGAACCACACGGGCAGCGTAAAGTGGAATAGCGTAACGATTGGCTCAATCCCCCGCTTCTTCAGCGCCTGAATATATTGCTTATAATGATGCAGCGCGCTTGGGTCCCAGCTCCCCTCTTCTGGCTCCACCCGGCTCCATTCGATACTAAAACGCAGCGCATTCATATGCATTTGCTCGAGCAAGCCGAAGTCTTCTTCGTAGAGCTCGTAATGCTTCACTGCGCTGCCGGATATATAATTAGCTGGTAACTGCGCCAGGCGCTTAGCCTGGGGCCAGTACGGCACATGGCTGTAATGATACGTACTTTGCGTGGCCAGTGTTTTGGCCTGCTGCTGTTCCCACTCCGTCCATTGGTTATGGGTATTACCCTCCACCTGGTGGGCGCTAATCGCTGCACCCCACAAAAAACGTTTTGGGAACCCAATCGTCGTCTTCTTTTGCATACAATAGGTATTATACCGCAGTTTTGTGCTCATGGCTAATTATTGTATGCAATGCTCACGCTGCAGTATGGGCCATGTGCCGCAATGAGCGCGCCCTACCCCTGGGGGTTTGCCTGCTGCGCCTGCTCAAGCAGCCACTGGTTAATCCGGTGGGCCTGCGGATCCATCTGCAAGGCTGTACGGTTAATACCATAAAGATACAGATTGCGCAAATTTTTTACTCGGCTGAGTGCTACATAGCCCATGCCAGGGGTGAAGGCCTTGCGTAGGTCGATACGGGCGGCGTCCAGCGTCATCCCCTGGCTCTTGTGTACCGTAATTGCCCAAGCCAGGCGCAGTGGAATTTGACTGATACTAGCACGCTTACGGGTGCCGTCGCGCAGCTCCCAGCTGGCGGGCACCATCGTCACCACCCGGCCATTCGTAAAGCGCACCACCGGGTACTCGGTGCCGGGTTCAAAATCCTCCACAACACCAATGCTACCATTCGCATACTGGCGCGTGGGCGAATTCTTGACTGCCATTACCAGGGCGCCCTTCTTGAGCACCAGTTCGGCCGGGGCTAGCACCGAGCGCTGCAGGCTCTCGACGTAGTTTTTACTCCCCGTTGTGGCGTAGTCGTAGCTACGCGGCTGGCCTGGTAGCGCTGCCAAATGGCGCGCATTAATACTATCGACATCGGCATTGGTGGTGTGCAGCTCCGTTACCCCCTGGCCGGGCGGCGGGCTGACATCAACCCGCGCAAGCAAAGGCCTCGGCATGGTGGCGGCGAATATCCCCCGCCCGCAGCGCATTCAAAAATCCCTAGTAGCTCGTCATCATCCTGGCGGTGCTGCTCCTGCAGGTATACCACACGCGGGTTTAGCTCGGCCCAGGCACGCGCCTGCACGGCAAAAGCCACCGGCTTCGCCCGCCCGGTTAACTGGCGGCAGCTGGAAGAAATCACCGCTCATCACCACCCTGCAAGCCACCAAAGGGCGCGTCGCAGTCACGCACCTGGCGGCAAATGGTATCAACCATATCAGCCGGTAATCGTGCAGCATACTAATTTCGTCAATGATAAGAATATCGGCCCGCTCAATCTGCTCGCGGCGGGTTTTTGCTCATAGTGGCTATAAACTGAGGCGATAGCGACTGCGCCACACCAATCCCACTCCAGGTGTGAATGGTAGCGCCGCCCAAGTGGGTTGCCGCCAGGCCGGTTGTGGCTGTGACCGCAACCTTCTTGCCCGCCTGCCTAGCCTGTGTAATAAACCTATTCAGTAGGAATGTCTTACCAGAACCAGCTGGCCCCTGTAATCAAGGCGCTTTCGCCCCGCTCTAGCACCGCCAACCCATGTGTTTGATCCATCCTTTTAGTATACCACTCCTGGTGCCTGACCCCTCCTCAACAGCTGCTGCAAGCCCGGTTGCTTATACCATCTCAGCAGTGTATAACTTTTTTGCTTAAATTTTGCTTAAGTTGTGCTACACTATTATTATGCGTATACAGCGTGGTTTTACCATTGTTGAACTCCTGATCGTGGTGGTTGTGATTGCTATTTTGGTTGGCATTAGCTACACCGCGTACACTGGTATTATCGACCACACCTACGATACCCGCAAAGCAGCCGATATCCGCAATTTCGAAATTGAGCTGAACCAATACAAAGAGCAGCACGGCTGCCTACCTGGTGAGTGTGTTGCGGACCCTACGCCAGCCCAGCGGCCACCTGGCTGACGGCTTCCAAATTAATCTCACAACCAAGCATGATACTATTATTTCATCCTCTGCCTCGGGGAGCTTAATTACCCTAACGCCAGAATCCTTCCGCCAAAAGTACCGTATGCACCTGCCAGAAGCGTCCATTTACTACTACGCGGACCTCAGCCGCAGCTTTCATAGCAACTATAATACCCGCGTTTTTGGCAATAAGCTCCACTATGTTATTAGTAGCTTTAAGCGCTCGCACAATATACCCAGCAAATACCGGCTGCTGCGGCGCGGCGACACCGTTGATGCCCGCAACGCCCAGCATGCACTATCGGGCATGCTGCGCAAGTTTATTAAGCTCGGCCGCTTTAGCTTTTCGGAAGAAACCGGCGTGCTAAGCTGCACGCAAGAAAAAGGCTCGGTAACCTTCCCGCGTACCTTTACCATCCCGCAGGACGCCAAATTTGTGCGGCCAAGCGGCCACGATACCTCGGTCTATGGGCATAAAGAACATGCCGATGCCGTCACGAACGTTAACAACGCACTCTTTTACCAGCTGAAGCCAAGTACACCACCAAGCCAGATCCCCTGGCTGCCTGCGCGAGTTTGAACTCAGCATCCACTACCCCGTAGCCACCAGCGAACAGTTCCAGGCCGGCATCTTCTTCTTTGATGAGTAGCCGCACATAAACCCCCTGGCCACGACGAGCGAGGGGGGTTATGCAGTCATGCAGGCAGGCAGCCTACATGCGGGGCGGCTCGCCTTCCGGTGCATCGAGCGGCTTTTTGCTCTTGATTTCAAAGCGCGTGCCAGTCACGTGGCTGGTAATGTAATCTTCGTTAATGAGGTTCACAAATGTATCCAGATCCGTGCCGTCCATAATAATAATCGCTCCGTTATCATCCGTCATCAGCTCAAGCTGCATATCATCGGCGTACTCGATGGCTTGCTCCTGGCTGACGCCGCCTACCTCGAGCTTTTGCAGTTTGCTCACGACCTTTTTGCGCTCTTTGACGAGATCCTGTAGGTTGAGCCCTTCAGGCAGGCTGAGCTTATAGTGGCGCTCGATTTCGGCCACGCGGGCCTCGGCAATAGCCTGCTTTTTTTGTATTCGTACTGGAACAAGCGCTCGAACTTTGGCTGGTTAAATACAAAGATATCCTGGCCAACAATCAACACTTGGTTATCGGTCGGGAGCTTGAGGCCAACCTCACCCTTAAAGCGCTCAAACTTACCGGCGCGAAACTCCCACGCCGTTGCACCCTTCAGCACCTGGCTCTGCTGAATCGCCTTCACAACGTAGAAGGTTTTAGCCCTATCCCCCGCCAGGCTAAAGCGTGCGAGTATACCCTTAATACGCTTAAACTCATGCTCTTCTTCGCTAAATTCAATAATATCGCTGCGCTCGTTTTCAATCAGGTGGATAAGCGTTTCAGCCCGGCCAACATTAGTTAGATCAGTCCGCAGCAGCACGTTTTCTTCGCCATCGCTCATTTCGAATGGGCGCACGCTCAGGCCAGTGCCCGCCCCCATCGTCACCTGGCCCAGGATATCGAACAGAAACAGTGGCTTGATTTGGGCGTTGAGCTCGGGCGCAAAATTGGTGCTATAGGGCGTGTAGTTTTTATTAAAAAGGAAGAACTCTACCTCAAGCTGGTCCTTTATAGCATCGGTTTGGTTAGCCCATAAAAAGATATCAATTGGCTCGTGCGCCTGGGCTGGTGCATCACTAGACGCTGGCTGGGCTGATGCTGGGGCTGGGGTGCTAGGGCTGGCAGCACCCGTGGTTGGTTCGTGGTTCATGTCTGTCTCTTTCTTGGTTATTGTATAACCCGCTTATTGTAGCAGATTGCAGCCGTGACTGGCTACGGCAAGTCGGCCTTACCGATTGGTGGGTAGATATGCTGGTGATACAGCTGGCGGCCTTCATCGCTACTGAGCGGCAGAATATCCACGTAGCGCTGCTTGGTAGCTTGATCGACACTACTCATCACAACCATATCAAGCTGCTCGTCGGCATACAGCATCAGTGGCGTATCTGGGTCTTCCGATAGTTCACCAATCTCATCGTTATTATCCATAACCAGTGTATTGGCAGAGCTCTCCAGCCCCCCAGTCAGGAATACTCCAATATCGGTTGCGCTATCCCGCTCCTCGTACGGCTGGTCTGTATCATCACCACGGTGGTTAAACAAATACGGCCCAATAAAAATGTGCGATGCATCTGGCACAGCATCCGGGAAGGCAGTGCGAGCTACGTGGTCCTGCGGTAATTCAATCTCAATCCCAAAAACGCTTATCTGGCTGGTAGCTTAGCTCGTAGCGGCCATAGACTGGCTTATTCATACGGTCCACCCAGCGAGTTGGGTCAAGTCGCGCTACCTCTGGTGGTGAGAAAAGTGGCGCTCCCTTGCGAGAGACAAACCCCATCGCCGTCAGTGGCGAGCCGTATTCATCCAGATGGGCATCCTCTTCGCCAAATTGCGAGCTCACCTTACAGCCATACATCAGCAAGTTCTGGATGGTATCAGCGTGACTACCAAGATGGTCTACCGTTGGCTCATTACGCCAACACACAAACTGCATCTGGTGCCCCAAGCCGCGCTGGTCGGGCCGCTTATCTGGCCCAATCACATGGCCCAGCTCATGGCCAACCACGTGGCTGATATCATCGGCCGGCTTAATAATATTGCGGGGTTGGCCGTTCTTCGTGTACGCAATACCTCCCCACCCATTAGAGTCACATACTTCAAACTCTTTTGCTATTCATGACAGCAATGGCAACATCTGGGCGGGGTTTTGTGGCCTTAGACTCCCTATCAAGCACCTTGTTGATAGCATCCTGTGTGTAGCACGGTGCCAGCTCATCCTGGCCAGTCAGCTGATTATGCTTGGTATGCTGGCCATCCGGATCTACATGTTCGGCTAATGTTGTATTGGCAGTTATGGTGTAGTTTGGTAGCGTTCGCATGATATGCTGCGCTGCCTCACCAACCTGCTGGTCAAGCAGCTCAGCCGATGTATGGATACTATCTTCCTCGCTCGCACTAATTGCCACAACGCCAAGCTGGTAGCGCACCTCGCGCGGGGGCTCCATGCGCTGCTCTATCCGGGGCTGGTCAGCCTCTTTAAGATACGGCAGCACGTGCTGCTGCTCGTAGTCATGTAGGTAATCCCCCACCGTCAGCGCGCTCATCGTCAGGAGTACGCCACCAACATAGGCGGCACCCTGGCGCGAAGCCTGCTCGAACGGTGTGGGCGGTGTGGGGTACCACTGCGGTTGGTGGTAGAACGGGGTTTGCTCACTCATAGTACTATTATGCCGTAATTATGGCCAGTTTGCAATTATCCTACTACCCCGCAGCCTTGCCACACAAGAAAACTCCGCACGCATTGCTGTGCGGAGGTATAGGTAAGCTCATGGCCTAGTACGTTACTCGATAATACGCACCACCTTGCCGAGCTCGCCGTTATCACCCACAACAGTGCGGCCAGTGACCGCAGCGGTAGCAATCACCTGGGCCGGCCACGTAACCGACTGCATACTACCAAACGTGACGCAGCCAATCGTAACGTGCGGCCGCCAGGCATCCACGCTCAGCCCCGGGCTGGCAACACCCTGCAGCGCCTCTAGCAGCTGCTGGCGCACACGGGCTAGCTCCGCCGTCTTTAAGACTGAGATTTCAATCCAAAAGACTTTATCGTTAAAGTCCGGTACGGCTGCTACACCAGCCAGCTGGATATCCATCTGGCGTGGCACCTGCGCGGCCACCTCGGCCAGGTGGGCAAACGGCTTACTAGGGATGTTGATAAGCGTGGCATGGGGAATAAACTCCCCAAACGCGAGCCCCATCTGGGCAGACAGATCGCGGATAGCCTGGCTGGTTTGTTCACTAAAACACCAGGTCAATCGATGACTGGTGGTGATCCATATTGAGCTGGCGCGGAACAATAACGTTGTTCATGGTAAAGCCCCTTTCGGCTGATAGCGTGGGCCGCTTGGGACCCGTTATATGTGACACTAACACTATACCCTATACTATCCTAAATAGCAAGGGTATGGGATGACTATAGTTGTACACCCTGGCGGGCTTTGTTGGCCCATTCGTCAGCCAGCTCGTTGCCAGCCTGGCCAGCGTGGCCACGCACCCATACAAGCCGCGCTTGGCTCTGCTGGTAGAGTGGATACAATTCTTGTACAATATCTAAATTTTTTTAATCTCACCACCCTTTTTGCGCTAGCCTTTGGCCGCCCAACCAGGCGCCCATTTGGTAAGCACATTAATCCAAAATTCACTATCGGTGTGGATGACACAGGGCTGGCCGCTCGCATCCTGTAACGCGGCAATAATCGCCTTGCCTTCCATACGGATATTAGTGGTAGCGCCGGGCTCACTACCAAGGATATGTGGCTGCATGGCTTTGATAACTGCAAAGCCACCCGGGCCAGGATTAGGCTGGGCAGAGCCATCGGTGTAGTAATCTATCATAGCCCTATTGTAGCACGGCGCAGCCCGTAGCCGCCAGGTGGCAAAAGCTTGGGGTAGCCAGACTACTACAACCCTACTGCTGCGTGGCTTCACCTTCTGTTGGGGCCGGCTCGGCTTGCATAAACTGGGCCACACCGCTATTAAGCTCAGTCACGGCCTGCGTTGCCTCATCGCGGCCCTGTACCATCAGTGGCTCCTCGCCGTTATAAACCATGAATCTATCGGTATAGTAGTGGCTCGGCTGGGCAGTCGCAATACGGTACGCAGGGCTACCTGGCTGTTGCAAGCGAACCTCGGCCACCGTCAGGGTCGGCTCATCATGCTTAAACGCTGTGGCAATATTTTGCTCGGAGTTTGGCATATAGCCCTGGCCAATCAAGCGCATATGCAAACTTGCACCGCCTGGCTGCTGGCGCGTCAGCTTATACTCCACCGCCTGTGACTGGTGGGCATAGATACGCTCAAGCCGCAAACTACTGGTATGGGCACCGGGGCCATCCACGCGGGCTTCGCGCAGGCTAAGCTCATCATGGGTACGGAATTTATACTCAGCGTGGTTTTTATCGGTGCCAAGCGAGCGCTCTAACTGCTGGGCAAACTGCGCAGCAGCTTGGCGCACCGCCGGGGCTTGGTTAAGCAGCTCGGTGCCAGAGAGCTTTTCGGCCTTAGTCAGCGCATTACTGGCCCGCTGCTCGGCCCGGTATTGCTGCTCTAGTCTACTAAGCTCGCGCGATGGGCTCGCAAGATCCACTTGGGTCGGGGCTTCTACCTGGTGCTTGGCTTGGATGTGGTCATAGTAGTATGACCCACCCATGACGCCAATCGCAGCCCCACTGACTGCAAGCGCACCAATAAAGGTAGCGGTGCGGCGGTGCCGAGCATCCATCTTCTCGAACCGGTGGTGGTGGCGATGGCGGCCAAACCGGCCCGAATGTGGTGGCTGTGTGAATGGGTAGGCTTCTTTCTTTGGCATAGCGGGCTCCTTTTTAATTATAGTATTATACCACATATTACTCTGCGAGTAAATAGGTCATGACAAGATCGGTTTCGCTGCGGTACAGCGAGCGTGGGTTGATGGTCAGCTCGCCGTGGTGAGCCGCCATATGCTGGGCACGGCGGTGGAGCTCGGCAAGGTCCGGTGCAGCCTGGCGGCGCTGCTCGGCGGTGTAGAAAACACCATCCGCGCCGGCCTTATGGAAGATATGCGCATCCTCGCCTGTGCGGCCATTGCGGCGGTCGGCTTTGGTCACAAACTGCATCTCTACCGGTAGATTACCCCGGCGCCGAGGCAGGTAAACTTAGCTACCTTATAGCCACGAGGGCGTGGTATAATTTGCACGTTATCAGCAATAAAAAGCCGGGCTCAATTGACTGCACACCGCGGCGATGTACTCATCATCCCCCTGCACAATCGCCCACTTTTCCTTTGATGGCGCCGGGCGGGGCTCCAGGCGCGGGCTGCTGGCGGTGCGTTCCACTACGGCGGCAAAATTCCGGGCTAGCTCTGCTGGGTCGTCGCTAATGGCCGTCAGCCCCATCACATCCATTGGTAGCTGTGCCCCGGGCTGAGCCATTTTGTGCGCCAGCGACCCCACACTCTTGAGCCGCCAGTTACCGGCCATAGCCACACCATCGCCAAGATCGAGCGCAAACTCCCCAAGCTGCACGCTGGCATACGGCATGCCATCAGCATAATGGCGGTTGTACTCGGGCTCGTTCACGACGCTCGATATCGCAAAATCACCACCGAACTGGGCCAAATTCCCCAGTACCGCCTGCGGGCCATACTGGCGGCCTTCACGGCAGATATCATACGCCTGCATCACAATATCACCCTTACCCTGGCGGAACATACGTAGCTGGCGTGCCTGGCTGCGCAGTTCCATTGCCAGGCCGTCAAAGCCAATTGTTTCGCAGAGCGGGCCGTAGAAGCTTTCGGCCTCAATCACCGCCTCAAGCGTGGCCAAATCCTGCTCACCAGGCTGGTACTGGCCCTTTACCATGCCATTGACTGCCAGCACCAAACCATCCAGCTGCTCGCAGGCTTTTATAATGACAGATTCTAAATTAACCTCACTCCCCAGCCGGGCCATGTCCCTAATAGCAGCTGGCGGCAACGGGTGCTCCCAGATATCATAGTGGCCACTGGTGTGCTCGATATAGGCCTTGTGGTTGCGGTACCATTTGGCTTCGCTATCGATATGCGCCATGTCGTTGATCAGCGCAGCCACGTACTGCTCGCTACCACGGCGCGTCCCCGGCGCGCTGTAGTAATCCATCCGGGCACTAGCCACGGCCTGCATGGCAGCGGCGCTCTTGGTGGATTCTGCCGTCAGGTCATACAAGGCAGCTGCATCAAGCGCCTCGGGCGGCAGCATGCCACCGGCAAACACATTCACATAATCCCGCAGGCGGTTTGACCGGTCCTGTAGCTCAAACTGGTGCGGGTCACCAGGCTCATACATAGCCTGGGCGTAGCGTTCCATGGCGGCCGTTGCCGCTTGGGCAGAGGTACGAGCGTAGGTTTCTAGCTGCTCCTGGGGCACGCTTGGTTCGGGGTGGGAACATTCAAAAATTGGACATACGAGGCGGTCTCCTTCTGGCGTGTGGTTAGGGTTATAAGCTTATGGGTGCGGTGCGGGCTCGGCTGGCTGCTGACGTGGCGTGGCACTGGGCTGGCCTTGCAAATACTCGGCAGCGTCGCTAATCAAGAACAAGCTCACATCATCCTGGGTCTTGCCTGCCTTATGGAACGGCGTGCTAATCACCTTAATCAAAATCAGCATATACACCAGAATAAAGGTAATCAGCCCAACCATCACCAGCCCACCGTAGAACGGATGAATATCGGTAATCATCAGCAGCACCACCAGAGCCATCACAATTGAGCGGGCTAGAATAGTTGCCGATGGAATAAACTTAATACGCTGGATGTAATTCACCCGGTGGCGGCTACGTAGTAGCGCAACCTGCTGCTGCTTGAGCTTAACCACAAAGTTAGCTGGCACACCGCCGGCTTCCATCTGGCTAAAGTACTGGGTCAGGCCACGGATATCTTGCCGGGCATCGTAGGATTTGCGGCGGGCGTCTTCGTTAAACCCAACTGCTACATCGCGTAGCTGCTGCCGGAACCCGTCCAGGTCAAACGCTGGGTAACTAGCATGAATCGCCGCGGCGTCATCGTACATATCCTCGAGCTGGGCGGCAAAATCGGCCGGAATCCGCTCTGACTCTTTGTAATCCGCAATCGTGGCCGATAGCAAAAAACCAATCACAAAAGTCACGCTCGATACCACACTATTGTGCAGCGAGCTCTGCTCCACAGGCTCAAACCCCAGCACGTGCAGGCCATATTTACTAGCCACCACACCAGCACCAACCAGGGCCGCAATCCAAAAAATTCGAAAAATCCGTAGGTGTGTCAACATGGGGCGATTATACCAGCGTACCGCCTAGAAGGCAAGTGGCATCTGCTCGACCATATACTGGTAAAAGGCCTGTTTGCGGGCTGTGTCGAGCTCGGCAAATTCGCGGCCCATGACGTCGTCTGCCACCTGGGATGCAAAGCTAAAGCCCGTCAGCCGCAGCGGCGCGTAGCCCTCCTGGCCTTGGCTGTCGTAGCGGGCCCACACCACACCTGGTGGGAACACAACCCCATTCTGGCGTACTGGCTCGGCATTGAGCATTGTATGGTCGCCATGTGTTTTGGTAATAAACTGCGCGCCGTAGAGCTCCCGTGCCTGCACCTTGCCGTGTGCCAGCCCATCAATAAAATACTGCTCAACATCCTTACAGCCACTGCGGCGGATGCTAATATCTGCCTCCACTGGTGGTAGCTGGCTGGTTCTATCGCTGCCGCGCTGGCTGGCTTGGTTGATCAACTCAATCAGCGCATCGGCCGCTTCGTCCCCCGTGAGTGGCAATTGCGGCAGCGGCTCGCTTGGCTGGCCCACCTGGCCACGATCTGGCTTGGTAGCGTGCTGCTCAGCTACAGTCACCAGGTGTTGCTGGCGGCCAGCGATGAGCTTGAACACTTCGCGTGAGGCCCAGGCGTAGGCATTACCATAGCGGCCATCATGCTCCGCAACCAGCTCGCTGTGGGCGCGCGGCGTCAGTGCCAGCCCGGCTGTATCGAAGGCGCCTAGTAATGCCTTGGCACTCGGGCTATACAAAAACCGGTGCTGGTCTGGCTCCGCCGGGGCGTGCTCCACCAGCTGGTTATCGGCCGTGATATGGAGCGGTGCATTGCTATAATCAAGCTGCCGAATGATGGCTTGGTCAGCCGGGTTGGTGCTATCAAGCGTGGTGATTACGCGCGGCAAGGGCTCATTGGTGTGCTCCTGGGCGAGGCGCAGGGCAATATCGCCCAACCGCTGGGCATAGGGCGAGCGCTGGTAGTGCTGCTCAATCGCCTGGGTGTAGGTATCGGCAGCCGCGCCATCAGCCCGGGCAGCAATCGTAACCTGGTTGTAACCAAGTGGCTCAATCGTGACCAGCTCGCCTGCCCGGCGTGCGGCCGCAGGGCCTTCTGCAGCGGCGTGTACTAATGGGTATACGCTGGGCTCATCTGCACCAAAGTCTACTTGCGGGTAATTCACTAAATACTCAGCAACATCCCTACCGCTGGTAATACGCGTTAAGTCCCCTACCAGGGCGCCCATAGACCGGGCCGCTTGCTGCTCTAGGTAGGCGCGGCGCTCGGCTACAATACGCTCGTGGCTGGTTGATTCGCTACGGGGCTGTGGGGCGTATTCGCGGGGCATAAGTACTATTATTCTACTAGCATATCCTACATGCGTCAAGCAAGCGGGGGTGACTGGCAGCCTGTGCGGCTTGCCTACTCGGTTGGCTCTGGCTCAAGGTAGAACAAGTCTTCGAAGGCCGTATCGAGCGCAACGCATAGAATCAGCGCCAGCTTAGCCGTGGGGCTAAATACCCCTGTTTCAATGGCGCTAATGGTATTGCGCGACACCCCCACCAGCTCTGCTAGGCGGGCCTGGCTATAGCCCCGAGTATGCCGGGCTGCCCGTACTCTATTGCCGAGCCGCAGCTGATGCGCCCCCGCTGGGTCTGGCAGCGCTGCCGGCTTAGCCATGGTAGTACGCCACGGCAGTGATCACCGCCCCTACTGTGAATATACCAGCTAGTGCTAGTGGCGCGCGCTCGTGCTGCAGGCGGTAGCTTTTTAGCACCCCACTGCCATGCTGGCATGCACCAGGGCAACCATCAGCCAGTACACCGTACCACCCCGTACGTAGTCAATCACGCCGACCACACACATCATACCAAGCAGTGCAGAGTACGCCGCCTGTACATGCCGGCCGTAAAAATACTCCTCGCCTTCATCGTGATTCTCGGCCCGGGCAGCCGCTAGCAGGCGCTCCCGTTTCGCTGTGCGGGCTTGGTCTGGTGTTGCTGATGATGAGCGACTCATACTCATTCCTCCTTGCGCGTATCATTATACTATTACCGATATGCCAAGTTTTATTGGCACTATGATTAGTCTAGCAGTGCCAAGTTTACTTGTCAATCTCGGCCGAGAGCCCCCGGGGCCCACGCAGCCAGTCACCCCCGCATACGAAGCCTGTGCCCACCAGCCACCCAGCGCCGCACAGGCACGCAAAAACACCACGGTGTACCCGTGGTGTTTCATAGAATGTTACCTGGCGGGGCTATAGCCCGCGCCAAGCATAGCACGTATTAGTCTTCCTTCTTAGCCTCGGCGTAGCCTTCAGCCTTACCCTTGGCTTCGTGAGCCTTGTTTTCTAGCTCATTTGCCTTTTCTTTAACGGTATCAACGGCGTTTTCTACGCCTTCTTTTACGCTCTTGGCTGCATCTTCGGCCTTATGCTTCATGTCGTCAACTACGCTCATAGTCGCCCTCCTTGTGGATTAATTTACTCTTATAGTATACCACGGGCGACCCCATAATAGCTAGTGCTATTTGGTTGCTGGCTGGCGGTAGCGGTCAACAAACCGCTGCACAATGGCCCCTGGGTGCACAACACGCTGCTGGCGGGCCATAGCAATGAGGGCATCCGCCTCGGCGGGCTCAAAGTAGCCGGCATGCTTGTAGGTACGAATGCGCAGTGCCAAGCCCTCGGCATCAAGCTCGGGGTGGAACTGCGTGGCATACACATGCTGGCCCACGCGAATCATCTGCACACAGGTGGCGGAACGAGCCAGCACCGTACAGGACGATGGTGGGTTGAGGACACCTTCTTTATGCCCCACAAAGGCCAGGAAGGCTGATGGCAACCCCTGTAGCAGCGGGTCATCGCGGGCAGTCGGCTCGCGCACCACCTGCACCGCAGACACCAGCTCGCCGTAGGCAAAGCTCATCGCGGTGCCGGCGCCATCCTCAGCCAGCGCCGTTACCAGCGCCCCAATACCCAGGCAGGTACCCAAAAACGGTGTATCGCTGGCAATAATCTGGCGCATGAGCGGTATGATGTAATCTTCGAACGCCTGCTGGCCAGCTGGCTTATCGGCTGGTGGGTAGGCAAAGTTGGCCGGGCCACCGCCCATCAGCACACCACCGTAGCGGGCTAGATCCACCGGTGGGTAATTATCATCAATCAGCTCCAAGCGCTCCAGCTCGCCCGGCTGCAAACCACCAAACCGCATAAAGGCCGCGTATTCATCCTGGGCGGCCGCCGGCTCGGGGCGGGATTGTATCAGCAAAAATGGCTTTGTCATACCCCCTAGTGTACCACGCCAGACTCACTACACACCACTACTGCCACGCGTCCCTCCCCCGCTTGCGCCGGCCTATTCGCCCCCGCACCCCATATCTGCTACAATAATCCTTATGCATAATGATATCGAAACAATCCTCTTTACCAACGATGATATTGCGCGGGCGGTGGCGCGCCTGGGCCAGCAGCTGAGCCAGGAATATGCCGACAAAAACCCGCTAGTGGTGGGTATTCTGCGCGGGGCGGCGCCCTTTATGATCGACCTAGTGCGGGCGATGGATTGCATGCTGGAAATCGACTTTATGGACGTTTCGAGCTATGGCGACGAGCTTACTTCAACTGGCAATGTGCGCATCCTCAAAGACCTCGATACAGATGTGGCTGGCCGGCATGTGCTGCTGGTAGAAGACATCGTGGATACAGGCCACACTGCCCAGGCACTGTTTGAACTCTTTGCCGGGCGCCACACCGCCAGCACCAAGCTCTGCACCCTGCTCGATAAGCCCGAGCGTCGCACGGTGGATGTGCAGGCAGACTACATCGGCATCCCTACCCCCAATGAATTCGTGGTGGGCTACGGCCTCGACTACCGCCAGCGCTACCGCAACTTGCCGTATATTGGTGTGTTGAAGCCGGCGGTGTATCAGTAGCGTACGTGTTTTGAAGCGCTTGTATCTGGGTAATCACTCAGCTGCAGCATGAGTGATTGGTAGGCAGAATGCTCCCAGCTATCGTCAGTATAGGCCGCACCTGTGGTAATGCGCTCCATCTTTTCGTGCAAATATTCAGATACATCAAAAGCAACACCATTATCATTCGGGCTGGCTATACGATATACTGTCGCTGCAATACGGTTAAGTTCTGTTGTAATTTTAGGGTCATCCGTTAGTGCATCTATTGCAATCAATGGCTTTTGCAAGCTCCACTTGCGTTTTTACGGCTCAGGGACATGGTTTTAGTATATCACTCTATAGCTGAACTACCTCCTCCCCCATCGCCTGCACCTGCCACTGACGCTCGCGAGTGGCGGCAGCGGTGTCGCCCGGGTGCAGTAGGTTAATAAACCTTGATAGCGTAGTCGCTAGCCACCATGGCGTGCTCTGGCATGTGGCCGGTGCCGATGGCTTGGCCTACTACGCGCAGCACCGCTGTGGTGAGTTCATCCGGCGCCTGGCGGGCTAGCTTATGCACCGCAAAGCCCGCTTGGCGCACATCATGCATGCGGGCCGCTCCAGCCTGCCACTGGCGGTTGATGGCAAAAACCGGCGGTAATGGCCGGGTTGTGCGGGTCATTGTAGCCCGCTGCCTCCATAATGTGCGCTGCCAGCCGCAACGCATAGCGGCACAGCGCCACCTGGCTAGCGCCCTCGTACAGAGCATCGAGCGCCGCCCGGCCAGCGCTGTCGTCGTTAATTGTGATTTTTACGCGCGTTGGCATGATGGCTCCTTTGTGAGTTTAGTCGTACGCTGACTTATGCAGCGGGGCTTGGCTGGCCCAGTAGGTCAGCGACCTGTACGCGCTTTTGCTCAGC
This sequence comes from uncultured Candidatus Saccharibacteria bacterium, assembly GCA_916438855.1. Classification (GTDB taxonomy): domain Bacteria; phylum Patescibacteriota; class Saccharimonadia; order Saccharimonadales; family Saccharimonadaceae; genus SDRW01. The sequence continues at coordinate 77,843 of CAKAFW010000002.1, read as the reverse complement.
GCTGTCGCGGTCGCGCACGGTGACGGTGTCGTCTTCCAGCGTTTGGAAGTCGATCACCACGCAGTACGGCGTGCCGATTTCGTCCTGGCGGCGGTAGCGTTTGCCAATGTTGCCGTTGTCGTCCCACATTACGGCGCCGTATTTGGCCTTCAGCTGGCGGTAGACCTCGCGGGCCTTTTCGACCAGCTGGGGCTTGTTCTTGAGCAGTGGGGAGACGGCAAACTTAATCGGCGCCAGGTGCACCGGCAGCTTCAGGTAGGTGCGCTCTGTGCCGCCAATTGTGTCCGTCGTCAGCGCCTCCGTCAACACCGCCATCAGGGCGCGCTCCACACCAAAGCTTGGCTCAATCACGTGCGGCACCACCTTTTCGTTCGTGCCCTTCATGCGGTATTCCATGCTTTTGCCGCTCATCTTTTGGATATTCATCAGGTCAAAGTCGGTGCGGTAGGCAATGCCCATCAGCTCCTCACGGCCAATTGCAAAGTCGTATTCAATATCGATCGTCTTTTTGCTGTAGTGCGCCCGATCCTCGGCCGGCACGTCCAGCTCGTGGATGTGCTCCTTGGCAAGGCCCAGCTTAGCCAGGAACTCGTGCGTAGCCGCCAGCAGCTCGTCAAAGGCCGCCTGCCACTCACTTGGGTGCACAAAGTATTCAATCTCCATCTGCTCGAACTCACGGGCCCGGAACACAAAGTCGCGCGGCGCAATCTCATTACGAAACGCCTTTCCCTGCTGAGCAATACCAAACGGCAAGTTGGGGATAAAAGGCATCCACCACGTTTTTTTGTAATTGGTAAAAAAATCCCCTGGGCCGTCTCGGGGCGCAGGTAGCTGATGCTATCCTCGCTCTCGGTCGCGCCCACGTGGGTTTTAAACATCATGTTAAACGTCCGCGACTTGCTGAGCGGGTTGCCGTCCGGGCTTTTGATATCGTGCTTTTTAATGGCTTCATCCATTTGCTGCATGGTCATACCCTCTGGGTCGACGCCGTTATCCTTTAGGATATGATCGGTGCGGTAGCGGCGATGGTTAACCGTATCTTCGCACAGTGGGTCCACAAAGGTATCGACGTGCCCACTGGCCTGCCACACCTTCGGGTTCATAATGATAGCCGCATCGACGCCGTACATATCGTCGCGCCCATCCACAAAATGCTGCCACCACAGCTGCATAATATTACGCTTGAGCGCCACGCCCAGCGGGCCATAATCCCACGTGCCACTCAGGCCGCCATACACGTCCGACCCCTGGTAAATAAAACCACGGCGCTTGGCCAGGGACACCAGCGCCTCCATTGTGTGTTGTGTTGGTTGCTTACTCATATTGCTTATAGTATACCATAGCTTGACTTTTAGCGTGGATGGGTGTATATATAGGTTTGTTCGCATTCGCTCTATCCCTGAAAGGGGCTATCATGTTGAAAGATACAAGCTTTAATGTGCTTCGTCTCGCTGGCATCAACGCCGGCGTCGCGGTTAGCGACCCGGTGCAAACCGGGTCACTGATCCTCGAGGCAAAGGAGGAACTGCGGCAGAAGCCGCGCTCCCCCGAAACCAAGTCCGCCCTGCGGGGTGGGCTGATAGGCCTGGCGACCTACCGACCTACCTCAACTCCCGAAGGCCGAGAGTTTACAGGAAAGGAGGTGGTTGCCTCTTCGCTCCTTATCGTACAGGCCATCTTGGCTAAAATGATCAGGGAGAAAGCTCTCCCAGTCACCTGGCAGGAGATTGGCCGAATAACTAAATTATCGGCCAATGTCCTAACTGAGACATACCCCGCAGGGGAGTCGCCGAGAGTGTATCAAACACTCTCTTCGATCTCCCCAATGAGAAACGAAAGGAGGTGGTTTTGCCTCTGGTGGCGACACTCGCCACCCAGCAGGCCGATGATTATGACACAGTGTGTGCGCGCATGCTGGTCATAAACTACGTCTTGCATAGGGCGGCCAGTAGTGAGGATATGCATACCATCCTCATGAGCCGCCAATTTGGTGACCTTATCGAGGTCGCGCTGGCTTAACGCTTGAACCTTAGACGCGTGGCGACATGTTCGCCCCCGGTGACTGCACCCACACCGTAAGCTGGGTGCTTTTTCCTTGCCCCCAAACCTTGGCGCGCCTACACTGTGGCCGCGTGGTGCTGCGCCAGGGCTAGCACATCTGCCAGATAGTCTTCTGTGCCGCCCACTTGGGCCACCGCCGCTATATCGTACTGGCCCATTAAACGCAGCAGCTTAATATGCCCCGCACCTATGCTGCCATGGGGGCTTGGCGCCAGGCCGCGCTCCTGGGCGCTGTAGCGGTAGTGCTGGCCGGGCTGCAGGGCCTGGCCGTTCACATCGTGCCAGGCACTCAGCTCCTGGCCCAGGGCCACCATGTAGCGCACATAAAACCAGGCCTTGGTTAGCGCCAGGGGCATCCCGTCATCTAGCGCCACCAGTAGCTGCTGGGTCAGGCCAAACCACGCTGGCTCATCCACCATAGCCACCCCGCGGCGCACCAAAGCCAGTGCCTCGTAGGCAAAGCTTAGGCGGTCGTAATCGGCTAGTATGCGCCGGTAATACACCTGCATCCGGGCCGAGCCCACTACCTGCAACTGCCCCCTACCGCGGCGCAGAATCAGCTCATTCGTTGCCAGCGGCTCAATCCCCCCAGCCAGCTTGGATCGCGGCCGGCGCACACCCTTGGCAATAGCGCTGCGCTGCCCCCGCGGCGTGATACACTGGATGATTCGGTCCGCCTCGCCATAATCCGTCCGGCGCAGAATAATAGCCTGTAGGCGCTCCGGGGCGTGGCTATGGCTAGACGAGGCCTGGCTACGCGCTGCACCAGCTGGCGGCTGCTGCGTCACGCGGCTCATGCCTGCGCCCTCTTAACCGCCCGCACCACATCACCAGGGTGAATGGCGGTTTTGCTGAGCACCTGCACCACGCCGTAGGCCGCCAGGCTACCGGGTGGCACCAGCTCGGCTTGGTTCGTGCACAGCACCACGGGGATAGCCCCCAGGGCGCGGTCGGACTGGAGCTCATTTAGCAGCAGCAGAATGGTATTACCACTTAGCAGCACATCAGCCACAATCACCTGCGGCGTATGCTGCAGTGCGGCCTGCATCGCCTGCACCGGGCTGTGGGCCACCGCCACGCTATAGCCAGCTGCCTGCAGCCGGCGGGTATGGATATCCGCCTGCCAGGGGTCGTCTTCTATGATTAACACATGCGGTTGCTGCACCATACACCCTACAATAGCGGCAGCTGCACGGATGGCTGCATGGTTACGTAAAAGGTCATACCACCCCCTATCCCGCGGTGGCAGATTGTGCCGGTGTGGCCGTTCATAGCCCGGGCAAAACGCTCTGCTAGCACCAGCCCCAGCCCACTACCCTGGGGCCGGCCAGCCACGTGCGCCGCGGCAGCCGCCTGGCGGAGCATACGCCGGGTTAGGACCGGGCCTTGGTCACGTAGGCTAATGCGCACGCCCCCACCCACCTGCCGCACCGTAAAGGTTACGGCTGTGTTGCTATGGGCATAATGCAGCGCATTATCCGCGAACCCAAGCAGAATACGGCGCAGTAAATCCCGGTGGGCCACCACCATCGGCACCGTGCGGCGCGGCCGTACGGTCAGGGTGCGGTTGCTGGCCTGGTACAGCGGTGCAAGCTCGCGCGCGACCTCCTGGCACAGTAGTAGCGGGTTGACTGGCTCTGTGGGGAAGGCGTCGGCCAGCAGGCTATCATCCAGCCGGGCTAGTTTAGATAGGCCTTCCGTCAGGCGCAGGGAGCGTTCGCTGGTCAGCACCACTCGTTCCACCAGCTGCTTTTGGCTGGCCGTCAGGGCCGTATCACCCAGTTCAAGCGCCAACTGGCGGATGAGCGATACCGGCGCCTTTAGCTCGTGGGCGGCAGCCAAAACACCAAACGACCCGCTTGTAAACGGGCCGTGGTGCACCTGGTGGTCACTCCCCTGATTCATAGTCCCATTGTACCACGCCAGGGGCCAAGGTGGTATTGCTTATGCTTGCTAGTACACTGGTAGCCGCGGCGCAGCTACCAGTGTGTGTGCCATACGTGCGCGGGGCGTCAAGCCACCCCATTTACCTACTGGTTAAACGCAATTGTTTGGATGATCTTTTCAAAATCTGGCTTAAAGTTATCGGCATCAGTCCGCAGCGTCACGGTTTTATCGCGCAGCTTGTAGATGACGGCCGAGCCACGAATATCCTTGGTAAAGTTACCATCTAGCCGCACGCCGGTATTACCATGGGCACTGGTCGCACCACTACGTAGATCACCCTTTTTAATCAGGTTTTCGTACTGGGCAACCACCGTGTCGTAATCCTTGTTTTCGATTAGCACGCGCAGGCCAAATTGCTGCGTTTGGGTGACCGGTGGCACCACGCCAGGGTTCAGGTAGGCCTCGTAGTTACCACCACGGGCGATATCCTTGGCTTCGTATGCACTCCAAGTCTTGGGGTATTTAAAGGTAAGCCGCCCGTAGTCATCAGGGCCAACAAAGTCGCGGTTCGGCTCCTTTTCGCGCTGGGCAAACTTCTCTTCATCTTGCTCAATTTGCTTCTTTTGGGCTTCGGCCACGGCCCGGGATTTTTGGCCCTCGACGTCGTTACTGGCAGATTGGTAATTGCTGTACGCCCAAATTGCCAGGCCACCAAACACCACCATCAGCACCGACACAATGACAATTATTGCAATATATACAACATTGCCCGATTGTTGCTTATAGTAATTATTCATACTCCCATTATACTTACGCTTGTGCTGAGTGTAAAGCCTGACAACTACGGCGCCACATGGTAAAGTACATGCGCCCCATGGCGAGCGGCTGGTGGCACACCGGGCACTGCAAAGCCGTAGCTTACGAGGTCGATTGGGTGGCCCAGGCGGGCGGCCTGCTGCTGCACCTTGGCATACATACGGCCAATGTGGTGGCTGGTGCCAAAGGTGTAGACTACACTCGTACCAGCTGGGAAATCCACCTGCCATAAATTGCGGCATAGCACTGTGGCTCGGGTGCGGTAACGGCGTAGGCGTAGGCGCGCAATTAGCACCAGCAGCGGGTTAATCTCGTAGCCATACACTCGGGCACCCTGCTGCGCCGCCACCAGGCATACAACGCCATCGCCGCTGCCGATATCTACCAGTGTATCGCTACCGGTAAGCGGCCGCAGCTCTGTAAAAGCTTCCACCACCGACCGGCGGTGCGACGGCACATAGGGCGCACCCGTTAGGCTGACCGCTAGGAACAAGCCAGCCAGCACCATAAGCCCAAGCCACAGCCAGGCCATCTAGGCAGCCTCGCCTGCCATTGTGTTAGCAGGTGCCGAAGCACTGGCATCGCCACCCGCCGTGGCGTCCTCGGCTACCGTGCTAGCGTCCGCCCCATTCTGGGCCGTGGCAATGGTAATCGTGTGCTTAAGCTTGGCAAGCTCCGCCTGGATAGCTGCCGCCTGCTGCTGCACCTGCTGGTAGCGCTCCACCGCCTCATCTAGGGTAAATTCATCGCTTTCGAACCATGCCACAGCCTGTTCCAGGGCAGCAATGCGTTCTTCTATCATCTTATTCTTGCTCGTCATAGCGTAGTACCTTTGCTGTTATATTGCTGGTGTGGGTGCGGATATGAATGGTTGCACCTGGGGTAATGGCCCCCGCTGCTGGCCCCCGAATAATTGCATAGCCTCGTGCCAGTACCGCCTGGGGATCGTACGAGCTAGCCAGGCGCTCCAGCGCCGCCACCCGCTCCCCTGCCTGCTGCACACGCTGCTGCAAGCTTTGGGCAGCCTGCGATACGCCCGCCTGTACATGTGCCTGCACACTCGTAATTGCCTGTAGCACCTGCGGGGCTGGCCGCGCCGCCAGGGCCGCTACCTGCTGGGCTACTTGGTGCCTATCTGGCAGTAGCATGGTTGCAGCGTGGGTTGGCGTGGCGGCCCGCACATCAGCCGCTAAGTCCGCCAGAGTGGTATCTACCTCGTGCCCAACCCCTACCAGGGTCGGCACTCGGCTGGCAGCAATCGCTCGCACCAGGGCTTCGTCGTTAAAGCACGCCAGGTCATCCGCGCTACCACCGCCACGCACCAGCACCAGGCAGTCCGGCAGAGGCTCCTGCTGGTTGGCCTGCTCTATCGCCTGCACCATTGCCTCGGCTGCACCCGCACCCTGCACGGGGGTATTGTAGACGGTGAACGCCACCCCACCCCAGCGCTCATTAGCAATTCGCATAAAGTCCGCATAGCCAGCAGCCTGCTGACTACTAATGATAGCCACCCGGCGCGGCATGGCTGGCAAGCTGCGCTTGCGCTCCGGGGCGAATAAACCCTCGGCCGCCAGCCGAGCCTTCAGGAGCTCCTGGCTGCGGCGCAGCGCACCCTCGCCACAGGGGCGAATACTATCAATCGTTAGGCTAAACTTACCCCACGCCGTTAGCTTGGGCCGGGCACGCACCACCACCGTCATGCCATCTTCCACCGGTACGCGCAGGGCGTAGACCATCATAAAGCAATTAAGAGCCGCCTCGGCATCCTTCAGGGTAAAGAAAAACATATTTATTATGGCTGACAGTGAACGAATCCACCTCGCCACGCACCAGTACACTAGGGTAGGCTCGCTCCAGCACTTGATTGGTAATAGCCACAAAAATCACCCGGTGCCAGCAGCGGCTCGCCGGGGCTTGGTGGCAGCGGGTTACTCACGCCGCCTCTGGGGGGCGGCGGCCATGTTTGACCAGTGCCGCTTGGTAGAAGGGGTAGCCACCCACAATCGTACCCACAATCAGCAGCACACGCGTCAGCACAATCCCCGCAATCCCTACCGTGGGGTTAACGCCCACCAGCGCCAAAAAGCCAACCATAATTGCCTCGTACAAGCCTGCGCCACCAGGGGTGATCATCACCAGTCCAGCTAGGGCTGCAATACCATAGGCTACCACCAACGGCGCTGGGTTGATTGGTGAGCCCAGCACCAAAAAGGATACATAGTAAAGCCCAATTTCGCTCAGGCTCAGCAGTACACCCCACAGCAGCGGCACCAGCATCACGTGCTTATTGGCCCGAATATGCTGGTAGTCACCACTAATGCTGGTTAGAAACCGCACTACAGGTGGGGCCGTGAAGATTCGCGTGCGGCGGCCGAAGGTCGCTAGGCGCACACAGCCATTAGCCAAGCGCACCAGTGCCTTAGCCAAGGCCTCCATGCGGTGCTGGTGGCTAAAGGTGATGATAATCAGCGCAATCGAGCCTAGCAGCAAACACACCAGCACGGCCGTGGCCAGGGTAACCCAACGGTTCAGCGAACCATCCAGCAGCATCCACAGGGCCGCTACAACCAGCACAATGGCATAGCCGGCAAAGCCAGCCACAATCCGCACCAGTTGCGCTGTAGTTGATTTGGCAACGGGTATCCCAAAATGCCGCAGCCGCCAGCCCATGTACGAAATACCGCTGACGCCGGCGCTCGGCAGCACGTGGTTGACGAAGTTCATCTCCAGCGATAGCCGCGCCAACTGCAACCCACCTAGGCCACTGGTGCTGCCTTGCGAGCGCAGGTAGGCAAATAGCGTCTCGCCCAGTGAATAGTACGAAAAGAATTGCAGCGGAATCAGCAAACCAATCAGCAGCCAAATATTGACCCGCTGCATCAGTTGCCAGGCCTGCAAAATATCGTGGCGAGCAGTGTATAACACCACCGCCAGAATAATAATCGTTGCAATACTGAGCCACGTTCTCCCAGAAATTTTATGTCGCATAGTACCCATTATACGCTACTTGGGCGGGCTTAGGCTATAATAAAGGAATGATAGTTTGCATTCTGGGCCGGCAACCGGAGCTTGGCCGCTATGAACTCAGCCATGTGTACGGCCGCGTCACCCCATTTGGCCCCCAGGCTGCTCTGGTGCCAGGCGCCACCAGCTGCGATGTACAGGCACTGGGTAGCACCCAAAAAGCCGGCCGCGTCCTGGCCCGCTTGCCCCACGCCACGTGGGGTGATATCACCAGCTTTATCCGCCACACCTACCTGCCACTCTTGCAGCGCACCCCGGGTAAACACACCCTGGGCATCAGCGCCTACGGCACTACGTTCAGGCCTGCCAAGCTACGCCAGCTTGGTTTGATGGTAAAGCAGCAGCACGCCAAAGCTGGTGGTAGCCTGCGCCTCGTGCCGCAGCCGGCTGCCTCGCTCAATACTGCCATTAGCCACCATAATAAGCTTGGCCTCTCCCCCACCAAGCACGAACTACTGCTGGTGCAACACGGTGGTACCATTATCATTGCCGAAAGCTGCGGCGCCCAGAATATCACCGCGCTGGCTCGGCGCGACCAAGGCCGGCCTAAGCGCGATGCCTTTGTTGGTATGCTGCCGCCCAAGCTCGCCCTGATGATGGTTAATATTGGCCTGGGCTTGGCTGGTGCATCACCGCGTACGGCCAGCTCTACCACCGCAGCGCCCACCAGGCACTCAGCGCCATCTATACTGGACCCATTCTGCGGCACCGGCGTGGTACTGCAAGAAGCCTACCTGCGCGGCTGCACAGTGTACGGCACCGATCTTAACCCCAAAATGGTTGATTACAGCCAGCAAAACCTCCAGTGGCTTGCCCATAGCCACAGCCACGCCACTGGCACAGTTGGCAGCATTACCACTGGTGACGCCACCAGCCACACCTGGCCCTATGCGCCGAGCCTCACAGCTGTGGTATGTGAAACCTACCTTGGCCAGCCCTTTAGCGCACCGCCATCCCCCGCCAAACTACGCCAGGTCCATGCCACCTGCCTGGGGATTACCAAAGGCTTTTTGGCTAACCTTGCCCCGCAGCTTACCCCTGGCACGGGGCTGTGTATTGCTGTGCCGGCCTGGCGCACCCCTGCCACTGGCCACACCGAGCGCCTCCCCCTGGCGCGGCACCTCGCCCAGCTTGGCTACCAGCTACACACAACCCAGCCGCTACTCTACTACCGGGCAGACCAAATTGTAGCGCGCGATATCTACGCCCTTATTAAAAAGTAAAGCCCGCCCCCGGCGTGTAGCCAAAGGGCGGGTGTGGGAAGTTAGCTAACTACTCCTTTCGTTGCTGTCTAGACAATGACCGGACGAACGCCAGCGCCTGGCGGATTTTGCTAGATGCAGCCGGAGCACCAGCAAAGCGCTCGGTTTTCATCTAGGAACGCCTGGGCGTTCATTCCGGCGATAAGCCTATCCTGGCTGAGGATAAACTCATCCTTGGCGGACTGGGCGGCGCGCTCATCATCGCGTACGGCCGTTTCGCCCCGTACGAAGGCATCCGTCGCGGATTCAATCCTACCCACGTAGTGGTTGATAATCGCTTCGCGGCGGTGTTCCACCTGGGTGGCTATATCGCCTTCCAGGTGGCTGCTTGCTATGGCATCAGCATCGGCCAGCTCCGCCAGTAACTCGCTTACCAGGCCATCAATCTGCCGGCCGGTAGCACCGGCAGCTTCAATCGCCTGCTGGTAGTTACCAGCCAAAAACCAAGCTTTCGAGAAGTGCCGTATGACCACCATACGGCACCTTCGCATAGGCCAGCTGCGGCGGCAAGGTATCCAGGTCATAAACCTGGATGTACCCCTGGGCAACCTGTGCCTTCAGCCAGTATACCCGTAGCCATGTAGCGTAGGTGTACTTCAGGCTCCACAGCGCCGGCAGCAGCCAAATAGCCGCAAGCATAGCCTGACGGCCACATTGCGGTGGCCAGCAAACCAAGCTTGATTAGCGCATAGAGCCATGTAACGGCTACGCACCATATCACTAGCGGCTGGCAGCTATTGATAAAAGCCTTAAAACCAAGGGGTTGGTCAGGCTTATCATCACCGTCATCAGACAATGCTATGTCGATGACGACCGCGGCTAGAAAAATTACAATGACCACCGCCACAGTGGTGACTACAGCCACCACGCCGCCAGCCGCTAGGCCCACAAACCAACCATTCACGGTGGCTATTGGGCCGCTGTCTTGCTTACGCCATATCACAGCCATGGCCAGCCCAAGCCACAGCAGCACAGCTTACAGCAGGCTGTGCGTGGCTACCCAAGTGCGCACCCGCTCAAGGCTCATGGCCTCAATCCGGGCAAGCCGACTAGCTGTCTGCTTGCTTGGGTTAGGCGTGTGCAGCACCCGTGTGCTGCACTCCTGTGTTTGGTCCAGGTATAGCACGAGAATCACTTCCTTCCACGTAGGTTCTACCCCAGAACTCTTCTGGGGTTACCCTATGTATAGCAGATAGTTGCATAGTCCGTCAAACTATGGTTAGCCTTGGGAGGCCCTGACAGGGGTGTTTATGGCCCCATCAGCATCAACCGGCGCACGGTATACGAGCTAGTATATAAGCATGAGCATAATCACTGCTCACACAGAATGTGTTCACTGCTTGGCAGGTGGGGCTTGTTCAAATTGTTTATACAGATCCGCTAACGCCTGGCGGGCGTGCTGCAAATCCTGGGCCGCAGCCGGGTGTTTTGCGGCGTCTGGCACGCAGCTAGCGGGCGCTGGTAGCAAGCCGTAAAAGGCGCCGCCAACCTCCTTCATATCTTGGTATGGGGCCGCATCCTTGGGGCTGGCCTTGTACTGGGTAAGCCGCTGCTGGCGCTGGGCCGGGCTCAGCATGATGATCGTCCCCACTGCCCCAGCGCCACAGGGGTATGGGTTTGCCGCGGTGGCTTGGGGCGTGGCCTGGGGTAATTTTGTGTTCGCGAGCTGGGCGGTGGTTACCTGCACCTGTTGCTGGCCGTCCGCCGCTACCTGGTAGTGGAAGATAAACTCCTGCCCGGCCGGCAGTTTAACCACGCTCGCTTTGTAGCGCACGGGCCAGCCCGGTAGCTTGGTGTACTCGGCTGCGGTGGGCTGCGGTTCCTTCGGCTCGGCAGCAGGCGCAGCAGTTGCCGCCTTGGTCGCAGTAGCTTGGGCCGCCGCAGCTTGTGCTTGCTGCAATTGCTGCTGGGCAGCACTTAGCTCTGTTTGTGCCTGCATATGCTGGTAGAAGAACCAGCTGGCCAGGCCCATCAACCCCAGTATAATAATCAGAATAAAAAATGTACTCACCGGGTGGTTATTCATACCGCGTGCGCGTGCCCCACGGCGCGCCTTGCGCCAAGCAGCTGCCTTGGCATCGGCGCTCATCGTGCCGGGGCCGCTCAGCGAACGAGCCGCGCCGCTGCCGCCAGTACCACCAGCACCCAGGGCGACCGCCCCAAGCTCCGCCTCCAGGCGGGCTTCGGCAGTGGTGCCATCGTCCTCCGCAGTAGCTACACTACTCGCCTGGCCAGCGCTATCCGCTGCAGCAGGCATGGTATTCACCGCTATGGCAATACTGTCATCCTGGCCACCACCGTAGCTGCCTTCTGTTTCGTCCTGGCTATCCACGCCATCACCAGCGCCTACCTCAATACTCTCGACCCGTACAAGCTCGGCTTCTAGGTTGCCATCATCATTAATGCTATTTTTGCGGGAAAGCCTGGCGCCCAGCACCAGCACCCCCGGTTGGTTGTCTGTGTTCATATACCCTTCCCTTTGTTTCCTTTATGGTACCTGGTCTTTCAGCAAACGTCAAGCTTCACCACTCTGTGGCCTGCCATACACGGCCCGGCCAGCCTGCCAAAGCGCTTGACGCAGCGCAGCTTTTGCCGTACAATGGTAGGGATTGTTTATATAGAATTTAAGGAGTAATACTGGAATGTCGAAGGTTAAAGCAGGTGGTTCAAGTAAGAACATCCACAATAACCCTGGCCAGCGCCTTGGTGTTAAGCGCTTTGGTGGCCAAAAAGTACGTGCCGGCGAAGTACTTGTCCGCCAGACGGGTGCCACAAAGATCGCTGGTGAAGGCACCTACATCAGCCGTAACTTTACTATCCATGCCGCCAAAGACGGCGTGGTAAGCTTTGAGCGCACCAAGAAGAGCCTCTTTACTGGCAAAACAGCGCGCCGCACCCGCGTGTGCGTTAAGTAAGTAGTAGAGCTACCGCACGGGTATTTAGTACACTACATCACCCCCATCAGGTAACCTGATGGGGGTTGCATTGTAGCGCTTATCTTATTTCGGGCGCGGTGACTATTCGCCGCGCAGGCTCGCCAGGGCAGCGTCTAGCTGTGGGTCGCGGCCAGCTTTGGCGTCATCGCTGGTGAGTTCTACCTTCTTTTGCGGGGTAATACCCTGCTTAGAAATACTATGCTGGTGCGGCGTGTACCACTTAGCGACCGTTACCTTTAGCATGCCATCACCCAGCTCTACCAGTTCCTGTACACTGCCCTTACCGTAGGACTGCGTGCCCATAATAGTCGCTTTGTTGTGATCCTTCAGGGCGCCGGCCACAATCTCGCTGGCGCTGGCGCTGGCACTATTAATCAGCACCACTGTTGGGGTTTTGCCAAGGATATCGCTGCCAGTGGCCTTGCGGGTTGAATCACCATGCTGCTTGCCCTTTTCGTGCACCACAGCTGTGCCTTCTGGCACCCACAGGCTAGCAACCTCCACACCGGCCTCTAAAAAGCCACCACTATTACCGCGTAGGTCCAGCACAATACCCTTCACACCCTGGCGGGTTAGGTCCGTCGCCGCCTGGCGCACCTTAGAGCCACTATCACGGGCAAAACGGTTCAGCGTAATCACACCAATGCCGTCTTTGTTCTGGCTTTCGACATCCGGGGCTACAATCTCGGCGCGGGTGATGGTATAATCCTTTGACTCACCGCCGCGCTCGATGGTTAGTTTTACGGTGCTACCAACCTCACCACGAATTTGCGATACGGCCTTATCCGTCGATATACCATCGGTCGACTGACCATTAATTGCCAGGACGGTGTCCCCCACCTGTAGGCCGGCCTGGGCCGCTGGCGTATCCTTCAGCGGGCGCACAATGGTAATCTTGCCATCGCGCTTGCCAAGCTGGGCACCAATGCCGCCACCAATTTTACCTTCAAGATCATCGCGCAGCTTTTTGGCCTCATCGGCGGTATAGTACTCGGTATAGGGGTCGCCAGTGGCGCTGGCCACGCCCTTGGCAGCCTGCTGGGATAACTTGCCGCGGTCAAGCTCGCCATCAAACGCAGTCACTAAGTGTTGGTACACCTGCTGGGCGGTGCCCATATTAAGCGGCGCGCTGGCCTGGCGTATCCCCAGGCGCGGGCCAATAGCCGCCATAATATCGGCACTATGCGTCCCCGCTACAAAGGCCGCAATCCCCACAATCATCACAGCCCCAAACAAAAAACCGCTCGTAAAGCGCTTTTGCGGGGCGCGGGGTCCGTGCTCGGTCTGATCATTAGCCTGACTGGTTGTGTTGTGTGTGGTACTCACCTGACGTAGTTTCTCCCGATTATTCCTCCATTAATTATAGCGCACTCCTGACGAGTACGCTATAAGTATAACCTTTTTTACAATAGTGCCTGGGCGGGTTCCTGGCTGCGGTAGGCCTAGAAGTAGATGTAGGTCAGGCCGGCTGCCGAGCGGGTGTACTTGCGGTACAAGCCATCCCACTGTAGGTTGTAGTCGCTAACGGTAATGGTGCCGTCACCATTCACGCTTTCGACGTACATGACGTGGCCATAGGCGCCAATTGGCAGCATAGCAGCCGAGCCCGCCACTGGGTTAGAACCACTCTGGATACCGTGCTGAGCCAGGGTTGATGGCCACTGGTTGGCATTACCAGCACCGCCAAAGTGCGGCACGTGGCGGCCAGTGCTGGCGACCTTCCAGGCCACGTAGCTAACACACTCGCGGGTGTAGAGACCCCAGTTATCGACGTAGGCATCAAGCGGTGCATTGGCCCACATATCGGGGTAGCCACCACCAGCAGCAGAGCCAGCTGGGATACTCCCTGCCCCACCACCATTACCACGGACGGCAGCGGCGGCAGCGCGGCGGTTTTCTTCTGCCTGGGCAGCACGCAGCTGCTGAACACGGGCGTTGTTCTGGGCAGCGCGCTCACGGTAAGCGTTTTCCTCGCCCTTGGTTTCGTCAATCAGCTTCTTCTTTTCGGCTTCTTTGGCGTTCAGCTGGGCGCGTTGGCTCTTTTTGGTCCTTCAGGACCTGCTTCACCTTTGCTGCTGATCTTCAAGCTGCTTCTTGAGCTTGTTAATCTCGGTAATCGTATCGTTCAGCTTATTCTGGACGGCGGACTGCTGGGCCTGCTTATCGGCAAATTCACTGATGTTTTTTTGCTACTTGCAACCATCTCAAGCGTTGAAGTTTGCGACTCAGCATAAAGGCCAAAGTACAGTTGTGCGTAGGGCCTTCTTATTGGTTTCGATACGCTCCTTGTTCTTGGCGATCTCGCCCTCTAAGCGGGTGTGCTCGGCCTCGGAACGCTTGATTTGCTCCTGCAGGGCTTTGGTTTGTGACTCTAACTGCTTTAGCTCGGCCTGGTAGGAATCAGCCATCTTGGCCAGGTTATCGGCCTGGTTCTGGTTCTGGCTGGCTTCGTTCTGAGCGGCTTGAATTTGACTGTCGTAGTTGGTGGCAAAAGCAGTTTTGCCAAGTTGTAGCGGCATAGAAACCGCCATCAGCACAGCGCAAGCAACCGTAGCTGCCTTTAGCCGTGAACGACGATTCCGAAACCGGTGTGGTGGACCTATGTTTCATCATTACTCCCATCATACCATAAGCAAAACCCTGCATGCAAGGCTTTTGCCCAGGCTTTCTAAATCTTTAAATATCGCTGCGTGGCAAGCAGTGACGATACGATGCCAATCAGGGCACCAACTGCCACCATCACCAGCACGACTAATATGCCGTACACACTGACAATATGCAGGGTTGGCTGCACAGCAATACCGTATGTGCTGAGCTTTGGCTCTGCCATTACCAGCAGGGTCACCCCAAGCACCGTGGCAATAATGGCGGCAATAAAGCCATACACCACGGCTTCGACCACAAACGGCCCGCGAATAAAGCTTTTTATCGGCGCCAATCAGCTTCATCATCTCGATCTCGTCCCTACGGTTAAAGATCGCCATACGGATGGTATTAAACACGATCAGTGAGGCAATAATCACCAGCGTTACGCTCGCCACCATGCCAAGCTTTTTCGGCAAAGCCAGCCCAGCGGCCGATTGTCTGGATAGCCCGGCCACGGTTAGATTGATCAAACGATGGCTTTAGATCCGGGTGGGCATAGCGGCGGTAGGTTTGGTTTTTATCGGCGTAGTCATTCAGCGGGCCGATATTATTGGTATCCTGTAGGTTGACGTGGAAGACACCCGGGAAGGTTAAATCAGCAATCGCCAGGGCTTCCAGTGCGCGCACGTCGTTGCGGTTGCTATCGCGGTAATCATCGCGGGCCTGAGTAGGCGTGCGGTAGCGCACACTGGCAACACCAGGGGTCTGCTTGAGGGTCTTTTCCATCGCAGCAATCGCCGAGCGTGGCGTGTCACTCTTCACATATAGCGACATATCAACTTGCTTACGAATTTGGGCCACACTATCGACCAGCACATTGCGTGCCGCGACCGATACAAAGATCACAAACAGCGTCAGCGTCATCATAGCAGTAGCTGCGAGCGTTAGCCAGGTATTGCGACTAAAGTTATTAATGCCGTAGCGGCACATGCGGATAAAGGCCAGCGTCTGGCGGCGCTTGCGGCGCTTAAGCGAGTAGGTTTTGGCGTCAGTCTTTTTACGGTTGGTGTGCTTCATTATTGCCGGTAACTCCCCTGTACTTGGTCGCTGGTGATCTTGCCATGGTCTAGTGTAATCACGCGGCGTTTTAGTTTATTTACAATATCGACGTTATGGGTCGTCAGCAGGACGGTGGTGCCATACTTATTAATCTTCTCGAGTAGCTTAACGATATCCCAACTGTGCTTGGGGTCCAGGTTACCAGTTGGCTCGTCGGCGATCAGGATCTTGGGCTGGCGCACGATGGCGCGGGCAATCGCTACGCGTTGGCGCTCACCACCACTCAGCTGGTGCGGGAAGGAGCCTTCCTTGCCCTTCAGGCCCACTCAGTTCTACTACCTTGGGCACGGTTGATTTAATTTCGCGGTTAGTCATACCCGCAATCTCGAGCGCAAAGGCCACGTTTTCGAACACGGTGCGCTGCGGCAATAGCTTAAAATCCTGGAACACCACGCCAATCTTGCGGCGCAGCAGCGGGATGTGCTTATCCTTTAGTGTATCGTAGTCGATACCACCGACCACAATTTTGCCGCTGGTGGGCTTTTCTTCGCGGGTGAGCATCTTTAGCAAGGTGCTCTTGCCTGCCCCGCTGGTGCCCACTAAAATCACAAATTCCTTTGGTTCTATATGTAAGCTAACCCGGTTAATCGCCGGTTTGGTGCTTTTATCGTATATTTTGGTAACCCTATCTAATAAAATCATTATTTTTAGTATAACAGCTTCAGCAGTTTCGCAAAAGGGCCCGGGTGAGCCGCAGCTTGACAAATAGGCATGCTACGTATATTACTAAGGGCACAAGGAGGAGTGATATGATGGAACGAACGAACGCCCTATGGGCGGGGGTGGCTATCGCTACCACCCTGGTGGGGATTGGCCTCACAGCGCTCAGCGTTAGCAACGCTGGCTTCCTGGCCAATACCTATGATGCCAGCCGGCCCGCCCAAACCTGGCAGGTTGGGAGTATGGAGCCCGAACCACAAACTCTACACCCGTGGCGTGGGCCGCTTTCTATAGCCGGCATGCTTATGCTGCTAGTTGGCGCTACCGCCAATATACTACTGTGGCGAGCGCGCAGCCGCCAAGCAGTTGCCGGGCAGCTTGCTACGGGGCGCCTGACGCGTACTGTGTGGCGGGCAACGCTCGTACTTGGGTGGGCTGCCTGTGCCGCTGTCGTAGTCTTGGCTATCCTGATCAAAACAAAACTAGCCGTGCCAATCAGCACACAGTCGCTGCTCTATGTTGTTTCAAATACCATATTGGTAGCTATTGCCCTTGGCGTACCGCTCTACGGCCTGAGTGCGCACCATACGGCGCCGCTACCGCGCTGGATTACCTACGGCTACTACAGCCTGGCGGTACTGGCCGCACCAGCAACACTGGTCCTCGCTACGGGCATAGAGCCCAACACACAAGTCTCGAGTGCTGTTGCCGAGCATTTGCCAATCGCCCAGGCAGCCCCCGGTGATATCTGGCCGTACCTAGCGCTGACACCAGCCGCTGCCGTGCTGGCCTTTATGTTGCTGATCATCGGCCGCCAGCTTGCGCACCGCACTAAACCCACATCGACCACAAACGGAGCAACAACCCATGCCAAAGCTTAGAACAACTACCCGCTGGGCAGCAACCGCCATGGCCGCCAGCCTGATTGGCATCATTTTGATCGCGATTAGCGTTAGTGCAGCGAGCTTCTTACCAAACACATACGACCCCACCGGCCAGAAATTAGCTGGACAGCAGGTTCCCCACCAACCTTTTACACCCTCAACCCGTGGCGCTGGCCACTATTTATTGCCGGTACCGGGCTGCTCCTGGCTGGTATGGTGGCGAATATTATGCTGCTGCGCACCCTGCGCCGCAGTGCACCAGCAGGCCAGCCGGCAGATGCAGATACACCGCCCACACCACCACGCAGGGCAACGAAGATCCTGCGCCGCGGTGTGCTGGCACTTACCTACCTGTGGCTGGTTATGGCAATCATTAATACAGTTGGTGGCATTACCATGCTGACGATCGGCAACTACGAATCCCAACGCGCAGTAGAGCAATCCGCGATACGCAGTGCGCACCGTGGCCCGGATGGCCTTCCCGATCGCCTCCCTGATCATATACCAGAGCGTCCTGAAGGATTCACCGATACGCCTGCCTGGGAGCATATCAAAAAAGTTACCTATAACAGCATGGCGTACTCTACGCTCGTCCTGCTCGTTGCTGCAAGCTTTGGCCTGCCGCTCTATGCGCTGAGTATATTCCGGCCAGTCCAGACCAAGCGCTGGCTGCGCAGCTGCTACTACCTCACGGCTGTGCTCGGCGCCGGGGCAGCCTTCTACATAGCCGGTAGCCTCATCCGCGACTCAGTCGGTGACGTAATCCGGAACCACTACCCCCTGCAAGAGGTCTATAGTTACATGGGTATGATCGCTCTGCCCTTTGTACTGATAGTAATCCTATATACCATTAGCTTTATTGTACTGGTGCTTGGTACACAGCTCAGCCACCGCCGGGCCCAGCGCAAGCAAAAATAGCTAGGCTGCGCCCGCGTGCTGTTCTAGGTAGGCCGTTATAAATCCATCTAGATCGCCACCCAATACTGCGGTGGCGTTCTTTTGTTCGTGCTTGGTGCGCGTGTCCTTCACCAGCGTATAGGGGTGGAGCACGTAGTTGCGGATCTGGGCGCCCCAGCCAGCGCTTTCGCCGGCCCGTAGGTCTGCCAAGGTTTCGGCATGCTGCTCCAGCTGCATGGCCAGCAGTTTGGAGCGTAGAATACGCAGGGCGACATCCTTGTTCTGGAGCTGGGAGCGCTCGTTCTGAATCGCCACCGTTATCCCCGTAGGGATGTGGGTAACCCGCACAGCGCTATCGGTAGTATTAACGCCCTGGCCACCATTACCACCACTACGGTAGACATCAATCTTCAGGTCATTTGGGTTAATCGTGACTTCATCTGGCGTTTCGATACGGGGCAATACCTCTACCAGGGCAAAGCTGGTTTGGCGTAAATTATCGGCGTTAAAGGGGCTCAGGCGCACCAGGCGGTGCACACCGTGCTCGCCCTTCAGTTGGCCGTAGGCATAAGCGCCCTCTAGCTCAACCACGCTGGTTTTAATGCCGGCTTCCTCCCCTGCCGAGCGCGTGATCATGGCCGTGGTGATATCATGCTGCTCCGCCCAGCGCAGGTACATACGCTCCAGCATAGCCGCAAAATCCTGCGCGTCCACCCCGCCTACACCAGCGGTAATACGTAGCACAGCAGCGTAGGTATCGTAGGGCCCCGTAAAGAGTAGCTGGCGGTGCAAGCGCTGGTACTCCGCTTCTAGGGCGGTGATCTGCCCATCAAACTCTGGGGCCAAGCTCTCATCACCAAGCTCCATCAGCTCGGCTAAATCAGCCAGCTGGGCACGCAGTGTTTGCCAGGGCTCCACCAGGCTGGCCATATGGGCAACCTTTTTATGCAAAGCAGCTGCCTGGGTTGGGTTATGCCATATCTCTGGCTGGGCCGCCTGCTGCTCGAGCTCAGCCAGCTCAGCAGCCCGTTCATCAATCTGCAGGCTGCTATAGGCGTGGTCGGTGCTGGTAGTAAGGCGCGTCAGGCGCTTCTTGAGGGGTTGCACCTAGGCTACCTCTTTGGTAATTTTAGACGCCGACGAGGCAGTGGCTTATTCAGCTGATTGATGGCATCTAGATCTTCTATTTCCCTGCCAGCTTGCTTCATAACGTATTCATAATCCCATCTATGGTCTGCCTTAACCCACAGGGAAAGCCTATCATACGCATCCGCAAGCTTCGATACATCTATACCAGCAGCAACTAAATCTATGCCATTACTCGCAATAAAGGCTTGGTCTTCTGGATCGCTACTCGTTAGAATACTATCGATCAGCTCCGGTGCAAGCGGCTGGCCGTACTGTTTGCACTCATCAGCGTACATGAGTATTCTTCTATCTATGTGTCCAAAAAAATCCAGTCAGTGGTTTTGCCAGCAGCAAGCGCCGCGCTTATATGGTCGTAGTCATCTAGCCACCTACCAGTATCACTATTGTGAGATGCCTGATGATGCTTAGTAAGGATTGTATCAAACGTTGTGCTTAGTAAGTCGGGCGCTAAACCATATTGCCGCAATTTTGGCATCTGCTCGGCCAGCACCTCGCCATCAATGGAATCAACCACATCCGCGCCATAAGCCTGCATACAATCTACGATATCTCGCGCCATATCACGCTCGCGTCGCAGTGTGCGCACTCGCGGGTCTTCCCTATTCCAGTCAAAGCCTTCTATACGGCCGCTAAACTGCAAAAAACGAATATCAGCTGCGGTTAACTCCTCACCTGCCTGCATCGCGTTTTCTATCGCTGTAACGCGGTGTGTATTCGCCAGGCGCTGCTCATACTTATCGCCCCCAGGCAGCTGGGTGAGCTTTTCGGCAGCAATGTCAGCCATGTTTGATTCGAGCCCTTGGAACTGACTAATGCCACGCACTTCGGCCACCTGGCCCTGCTCCATACGGACTGCGATGCGCGGCATAGTACTCTGGCCATTGCGATCGTGTGTGTAATACACATAAAAGTCGCCGCCTGTCAGCTGGTGAGCTGCAGTGCGCGTACCGGCTGTGCACCAGCCAGTTTCCTTGCCGCGCAACGACCCTGCCAGACGCATAGCTGTTGGGTTATCTACCAAGGTATCATCATCGTACTGGCCATCATGCATATCATAATTTGGCCGGTAGTCACCCACAATACGGTCGTACTTGACCCATTCACCGTCGGTAATGGCGCGTAGCTCTGGCGTTATGCCACCCACATGAGCGTGCTCGATGGCATAGGCATACAGGCGGGCAAAATTACCACTGGCAAGCCGGCGTTCTAGTTCCTGGCTGGTGGTGCCCGGCTCTGCACCCTGCTGGGCACCATGCTGAATCACATTTTTATCCACCGCATCGTATACATAGGCCAATGCCTCGGCATTGAGCTCTGGCCACGGCGCCGTGGTGGTTTTAGTGCGTTTTTTAAACTCGCCTTTTGCTTTATCAAACTCACCCATTTTTTTGAGCGATTCCCACGTATAGACCTTAAACCAATCTGGGTAAACGTGCCCGTTAGTATCACGACGCAAATACTGTGCCCACTCTTCTAGGCTTTCGATTTGATCATGGCGCAGCGTCGCTGCTGCTTCGGCCTGAGCCTCTGGAGTAAGTGTGATATTACCATAGCCGCGCTCGCGCGCAATACGCTGCTGTAAAGCAAAGTAGCCATCCGGTATATTATCCTGGGTGATTGCCAGGTCCTGTATCTCATGCGCAATAAAGTCTGGGTTAGTGTGCGTAATACCGTAGTAGCCACTGTTAATAGCTTCGGCGGTTTTCTCTTCTTTATTGCCAAGCTTAGTGTATGCTTGGGCTTCGCCATTCACCTGCACCACACGCAGGGCACCCTCAGCCAAATGGCGCTTGAACACATCGCCTGCGATACGCTCGCCAACCGACGATGAGCCGATAAATTGTTCAGCTGACTTCTGCTTAAGGCGTGTCATCGCTACTTAGTCCTCCTTTTGGATGTGCGGTGCAGCTGGCAACGTGTGCACTGCAGCAACAAATTGTTCACCACGGTCCTTATAATTTTTAAACATGCCAAAGCTTGCGGCGGCCGGGCTCAGAATAACCACATCGCCAGGCTGGGCGTGGGCGTGGGCCGCTGCCACAATCGCCTGCATCGTGGTGCCCTCGACCGGCAGTAGTGTGTAGCGTACGTGCGGCGCTTCGTTATCCAGCGCTTGGGTAATAGCTGGGCCAGTTTGGCCAATAGCAATAATGTGGCGTACATTGGCATGGGCAATCGTCTGGGCAAGCTCCTGGTAGCTGGCACCCTTGCTGGAGCCGCCCACAATCAGCAGCTTGGGCTGGCCAAAAGCCTTCAGCGCGGCAATGGCGCTGCCAGGGGTGGTCGCGATACTATCATCGTAGTAGCGCACATCCCCAACCGTTGCCACGTAGTGCAGCCGGTGGTCCAGGCCAGTAAAGGCTGCCAGGCCCTGGGCAATCGCCTGCGGGTGGATATCGGGCGCAAAAGCCAGGCAGGCAGTTATAGCCGCACAGGCGTTATCTTGGTTATGCGCGCCGGGGAGCTTAAGCGCACTTACTGGTGCAAGTACCGTGTCAATACCACTTACGCGGGCCATAAAGTTCTGGCCGTCCGGGCTGACATACACACTAGCGATATCATCCGTACCACCAGCCGCATCCCCATAGCGTACCGCGCGGGTGGCCGCGTAGGGGCTCGCCTGGGCAATCGCCGCCGCGTCGTGGTTTGTGGGGTGGTAAATCAGCACATCGTCCTGGGTTTGGTGCCGGGCAATATTGGCCTTAGCCCCCAAGTACTCGGCCATATCAGCATGTACATCCAGGTGGTCTGGCTCGATATGCACCACCACAGCAATATGCGGGCTCCGCTCGGCGTCCCACAGCTGAAAGCTACTCAGCTCATACACCACAACATCGCTCGGCTTAATATGCGGCAACTGTGCCAAACCAGGCACACCAATATTACCCACCAGGTGCACCGTATAGCCGGCCGCCCGCAGAATACTAGTAATAAGACTACAGGTTGTCCCCTTGCCCTTACTCCCCGTCACACCAATGATTGGCGCTGGGCAGCGAGCAAAGAACTCATTGGTGCCAGACCACAGCTTGGTGGCACCCGCCAGTTTATGCGGCGCAACCCCGGCAGAGCGCACCACCATATCGAACTCACCAGCGTGGGCAAAGGCCTCTGGGCCAGTTACCACCGGTACGCCAGCCGGTGTGTCGGTTAGTTCTGGGCGCTCGTCCAAAATCGTTACGTCGTGGCCCATATGCCGCCAGTATGTAACGTTTGCTTTGCCTTCTACGCCGTACCCGGCTACTGCTACCTTCATACGTCCTCCTGCTGTGTGGTTAATACTGGTGCCAGCATGGCGCCAAGTTTATCAATCTGGGCCTGCGTGCCCGGGCTGACGGCCGCTAGCTGCCAGGTACCATTGTGGGCAAACTCCCGGGCTACCTCGACCATGCGCTCCAGGGTAATCTGGTTGATATCCTCTGGTACGCGGTCGTATTGCTGCACCACGCCTTCGTTAAAGTAACGGGCGTTGTAAAAACTAATCACCTGGGCGACTGTTTGGGCGCCCATTTGGTGGCGGCCCAGCGCATAGGACTGGGCTGCTTCTAGTTCCGCCACTGTTAGTTCACCGGCCAGCACCGCCTGCAGCTGAGTAACAATTATACCGAACAAATCTTTTATTGTTTCGCGGTTGGCTTGGCCACCAAAATCCCAGCTGCTTTCATAGAGGCCGGTGCCCACATCGCTAAACATACCGTAAGCCAGGCCAGCCTTGCGGGCAGCCCCGAACATACGCGAGTGCATCGTCCCCGTCAGCAAGTGGTTGAGGCAACCCATGGCGTCGAGCTCTGGGTCGGTCAGGCGGCGGCCCAGCACAATCGATAGGCCAAAGGTAATGTTCGAGGCTTCCTTGCGGTGAATCAGCACTGGGCTGGTACCGGCCAGTGTGTCGTGCGGCAGCTGAAAGCGCTCGCCGCGCGGCAGTGGCCATTCCTCTAGCTGGCGCTTAATTGTAGCCTTGCGCCCACGCAGTTTACCTGCAATTACAAAGCGCATATTATCCGCCGTATGGGTGCGCGCATGGTGTTCTTTAATATCATCCAGCGTTACAGCGTCAATCGTTGCCAGGCGCTCGCTCATAGTAAGCACATCCTCGCCAAGCACCTGTTGTATTTTAGGCCACAGCAGGCGAGCATGGTTATTCAGGTAGCCCGTCAGCTCGCTCTTAACATTACCCTTTTCGGCCACAAGCTCTGTTTGGTTAAAGCGCGGCGTACAGATCGATAACCGTTGCAACTCAAATATACGCTGCCACTCAAAATCAGCGCAATCAGCCATATATACCATACTGTGGTCGCTGGTGTAGGCGTTATGGTAGGCGCCGTTTTTGGTAAATTCAGCTTCAAAATCATGCTCGGTGGCGTACTCGGCATTCGCACCAAAGGCCATATGCTCCATAATATGGGCGGTTTCGTAGATATCTTTACTGCGCACGTAGCGGTTGCCAGCCCGAAACTGGAACTCAAAGCTCATAACAGTTGCATCAGGCACGTCAATCAGCAGGCCTTCTGCCCCATTACCTAAGCGCACCGTCTCGACAGTGTGTCTCATAGTCTCCTTTCGCCACCCTGTTTATGGTTATTTGCGGTTCTTTTTGCGGTTTTGGCGCTGAGCTTTCTTCTTCTTGCGAGCCTGGTTCTTGGCCCGGTTCATGTGGTTAGCGCTGGTGGCCTTCTTCACTGAGGCGCCAAATCACCATCGCCAACATGCTCTACCGTTGTGGCTTCGTTGACACCTTGCTCCACAGCGGATTCCGCCAGGCGCGTTAGGCTGGTTTCGTACTCATCGTCGCTGTTTTGCGGCGTGATGGCACTTGGCTGAATCGATAGCACAATGCGTAGTACCTCGCTACGCAAGGCGCGCTGCAGGCCATCGAACAACTTTTGTGACTCCACGCGGTACTCTACCAGTGGGTCGCGCTGGCCAACGCTGCGCCAGTGAATCCCCTCGCGCAGGTGCTGCATGTTCTCTAGGTGCTGCATCCATAGCTGGTCCAATACTTCCATGTAGACCTCACGCTCTACCTTGCGTAATGTATCCTTGCCAATGGCTTCCTCTTGCTCTGCATACAATGTTTGTACAGCATCGTGGGCCAGCTTGCGGCGCTTTTTATCATTACCCTCGGCACCGATTGTCTTGATGGTATCATCGTCTAACGGGAAGATGGCCTTAAACTCCTCGGCAAACTTGGGGTTATTCTTGGCCGGTAAGTCCACCAGCTGGTTGATCTCTTCGCGGATAAGGCGCTCGATCTCGGGGCGAATATTATCACCATCAAGAATCTTGCGGCGCACCGTGTAGACCACGCGGCGGTGGCGGTTGATAACATTATCGTACTGCACCACGTTCTTACGGGTATCAAAATGGAAGCCTTCCACGCGCTTTTGGGCGGCCTCAAGCGTCCGGGTAATCGCTTTGTGCTGGATTGGCGTATCGTCATCCACACCCAGGCGGTCCAGTAGGCCGGCCACGCGCTCACCCTGGAAGATGCGCATCAGGTCATCCTCGGTCGATACATAGAACTGCGTCTCGCCCGGGTCACCCTGGCGGCCGCCACGGCCACGCAACTGGTTGTCGATACGGCGCGACTCATGGCGCTCACTGCCGATCACCACCAGGCCGCCAAGTTCACGCACACCCTCGCCAAGCTTAATATCGGTGCCACGCCCCGCGATGTTAGTTGCTAGGGTAATAGCGCCCTTTTCGCCGGCTTTGGCCACGATGGCAGCTTCGTGCTCGTTATTCTTGGCGTTCAGAATCTGGTACTGAATACCTTCTTTATCCAGCCACTGGGCGATCAGCTCATTCTTGACGATGGAGCCCGAACCCACCAGCACCGGCCGCCCCTGCTTGTGGTAAGTTTTGATTGCCTCGGCCACGGCCTTTAGCTTAGCGGTTTCGGTTTTAAAAATCAGGTCTTCTTTATCAACGCGTGCAATTGGTTTGTTCGGCGGGATCTGCACTACATCCAGGCTGTAGATCTGCTGGAACTCCTCTGCCTCGGTAAAGGCTGTACCCGTCATACCGCTCAGCTTGGTGTACAGGCGGAAGAAATTCTGGAACGAAATAGTCGCCAGCGTCATGCTTTCTGTTTGCACCGTCACCTTTTCTTTGGCTTCAATTGCCTGGTGGAGCCCTTCAGAGTAGCGGCGGCCATGCATTAAACGGCCAGTGTGTTCATCCACAATAATTACTTCGCCGTCGTTCGTTACCACGTAGTCTTTGTCGCGCTTGAATAATGTTTGTGCTCGCAGAGCTTGGTCCATATGGTAGACAGACCGCACATGCTCCGGCACGTACAGGTTCTTAATACCCAGCATCTTTTGGACCTTAACCACGCCGCTATCGCTCAGCGCCACGGTGCGGTGCTTTTCATCCAGCACGTAATCGCTTGGCACCAGGTGGCTAGCAATTTTAGCAAAGTTATAGTAGTTATCGGGGTTATCGGCAGCCGGCGCGCTAATGATGAGCGGCGTGCGGGCTTCGTCAATCAGAATCGAGTCAACTTCGTCTACAATCGCAAAGTTTAGCTCGCGCTGGCGCAGTAAGTCCGCATCGTTCACCATGTTATCGCGCAGGTAATCAAAGCCAAATTCGTTATTGGTGCCGTAGGTAATATCAGCAGCGTAGGCTTCCTTGCGGCCAACCGGGCGGAGCTTGCGCATTTTAGGGTCTTCGTGAGATTCGTTATCGTACTCTGGGTCGTAGATGAATGATGCATCGTTGATAATCACCCCAGTGCTCAGGCCAAGGAAGTGGTACAGCTCGCCCATCCAGCTGGCATCGCGCTGGGCCAGGTAATCGTTCACCGTCACCACGTGCACACCCTTGCCTTCCAGGGCATTCAAATACACTGGCAGAGTAGCTACTAGGGTTTTACCTTCACCGGTTTTCATTTCGGCGACGTTGCCTTCGTGGAGCACCATACCGCCAATCAGCTGCACATCAAAGTGGCGCATGCCCAGCACACGGCTGCTGGCCTCGCGCACCAGCGCAAAGGCATCGGGCAAGATATCATCCAGCGTGGCCTTCTTTTTGCCAGTCAGGCGCTTTTTGAACACGGCCGTCTGCTTTTGCAGTGTGACCTCGTCCATGTCTTTATAGGTTGGTGCTAATGCGTTAATGGCATCCACCCGCTTACGGAGCGCCTTAATAATGCGCTTTTGGGGGTCGCCGAAAACTTTGGTCAGTACTTTTTGCCTGTTTACCATGTAAGAATCCCTCGCTTCTCCTGAATCAATTCTGTAAAACTATCCCTTTTATTATACGCGGATACAGGCAATTTTAAAAGAGGTGGCCCAGGCGGATTTACAGGCCACGTGGCCCCAGCAGCCACACGAGGAGCCCCACAGTACTCAGACTGCCGGGCCCCAGCAAGCGGGCGGCTAGGCGCACCCGCGCTTAGGTAGCATTTACTGCTGCTCGCGGTCGAAGCCACGCTTAAAGCGCGATAGAATCCCCTGCCGGCCAACGTGTGGAATACGGGCCTGCTTATACTTACGCAGCTGGCCAGCTAACTTTTGCTCCACAATATCAATGGCAGCCAGCACATTAACGGTAGAATCCTCGGCCTTAATTACCTTATCGGGCACCGTTAGCACAACTTCGGCGCGGTACTTATTGCCATCCTTTTGGTCGATCTGCTCGAGCTTGACGGCAGCCTTGGCGCTCTTGCGGGCATGGCGGGGCAAGTACTTATCCAGCGCACCGATCTTTTTTTCGACGTAGGTTTTGGTTTTTTCGTCCACATCAAGCTTAATTCCTGTAATTGTTACCGGGGTAATCATGGGTTCCTCCTTGCTGATGCATGTTATATTACACCTATAGTATAGCATATGCGCGGGAGAATACCGCCCCCTACTCTGCGGCCACCAACAGGCCTAGCTATAACTGGGTGCGCTTTTGCATGTACGGCCGCAGCACCTTTGGTATCTGTAGGCTGCCATCGGGGTTCTGGCAGTTTTCGATAATGGCCACCAGCGCGCGGGCCAAGCTCACTGCCGTACCATTGAGCGTATGGAGTGTTTCGATGCTACCATCCGTGCGGCGCACACG
This sequence comes from uncultured Candidatus Saccharibacteria bacterium, assembly GCA_916438855.1. Classification (GTDB taxonomy): domain Bacteria; phylum Patescibacteriota; class Saccharimonadia; order Saccharimonadales; family Saccharimonadaceae; genus SDRW01. Next base: position 50,510 of record CAKAFW010000002.1, on the reverse strand, counting down.
GATACTAAGGTTGCGGGCCTGGAAATCGGTACAGTTGCTGCAGCTGGTCAGCTCGCGGTAGGTGCCATCAACGGGCGACCAATATTCAATATCGTACTTCTTGGCGGCTGGTGCACCAAGGTCCCCCGCCGCGATATTAACCACATGGTATGGAATGCCCAGCGCTTGCCACAGCTCTTCTTCTAGTGCTAGCAGCTGTTCGTGCAGCTGGGCGGATTGCTCTGGCACGCAGAAGGCGTACATTTCTAACTTATTAAACTGGTGCACCCGGAACAGCCCCCGGGCATGCTTGCCATAGGTGCCGGCCTCTTTGCGGTAGCAGGGGCTATAGCCAGCGTAGAGCAGCGGCAAGTCGGCCTCGTTGATAATTTCGCCGGTGTGGTAGCCCGTTAGGGGCATTTCGGCGGTGCCAATCAGCGTTAAGTCCTCGCCCTCGACAAAATACTGGTCATCGCTACTGGCACCCTTTGGGGCAAAGCCGGCCCCGGCCGCAGTGCGCGAATTAACCATATGCGGCACCGTCAGGTAAGTAAGCCTTTGCCCAGCAAAAAGTTCAGCGCAAACTGCGTAATGGCGTTTTCCAGCAGCGCCAAGTCGCCCTTTAGGTAGTAAAATTTTGCCCCAGCCACGCGGGCACCACGCTCAAAATCAACCCAGCCGCGCTCGGTTGCGTAGTCGAGGTGGTCGACTGCCCCGGTAGTTTGCTTACCCCAGCGCTTAATCTCGACCGCATCGGCCTCGCCCCCAGGCGGCACATCCGGCATAGTGATATTTGGCACAGCGGCCAGCAGGTGGTTCAGGCGCTCGTCGGTAGCCTTGAGGGCGGCTTCGCGCTCGCTCAGGCGGGTTTTGAGCTGCTTGGCCTGGGCCAGAATCTCGGGGCTTGGTTTCCCCTGTTTCATGCGGGCATTAAACTGGTTGCGTTCAGCGCGCAGGCCATCAACCTGCTGCTGCTGCTGGCGGCGCTGCTCATCAAAAGCTAAAATTTCGGCGATCGATACCTCGTAGCCCTTACTGGTAGCGGCCGCCTGCACGCGCTCGGCGTTGTTGCGAATAAAGCGAATATCTAACATACGGTTTATTATACCATGGTGGCTAAGCACAGCGGTGGTGTGCAGGTAGCTAAGTACAGATGTAAGCCACCCCACAATAGGGGCTTGGCGACCCGGCCCCGGTAGGGTATAATACGGGGCAGCTGTGTGCAATCCCGCATACGCCACACGCCCACCCGGCGTGTTGATTTCAGCCTGAAAGGCAGTACCCACATGGCACGTATCGCTGTTGACGAGAATATCCAAAGGCTCTTAGACTGCGTCAAAAAGTCTTTCTCTTCTAGGTATAATAATAGTCTACCGGAAGAGTTTAGTATCGTTCTGGACGACCGCACAACGATCACACTGAAAGCAGGTGCTAAGATAGATTTCTTGCGTGCGCCCCGCGAGAAGTGTCGCCCAGGTGACTCGAACGTAGGGTTCGAACCGCGCGTCTGGTGGCGGTTTACGATTGACCGGCGCCACGGCCGCAGCTGGCCGGTTGGATTCGAGGTCAGCCCAGATGGGCAGACGCTCCGAGTCCGGACCCCGTCCGGCTGCGGTAGCCGAATGGCGCACTATCAGGTTTCTATGGGGGCGGGACCGCTACGCGATTAACCGCCCCTTCCCCCACTCATAACGAGTGGGGTTTCTTTATGATGGGCAGCACACACCCACGCCGCTTAGCGTAAACGGCAGACTACTCGGTACGCAGGGCTTCGATTGGGTCGAGCTTGGCAGCCTTGCGGCTTGGCAAAAAGCCTGCCAGGATAGCCACCAGCATCAGGCCCAGTACCACCAGGCCGGCAGCTTCGGGGACGAATACCAGCAGGGAGTGCTGGCCAAGATTGAGCTGCTGGCTAATCGCCGGGTTCAGTGCTACGCCAGCACCCCACGCCCCCAACACACCCAACGCACCGCCCAGTAGGCCAACCCAGGCGGCCTCGTAGCGGAACAAGCGGCCAATATCGCGCCGGCTGGCGCCCAGCGCCTTCATTAGGCCAATTTGCTGCGTCCGCTCCAGCACCGAGATGTACTGCGTGTTGACGATGCCAAAAATACTGACAATCAGCGCCAGCCCACCAAAGCCAAACACAATCATCTGCAGGGTATTAACGAAATTAAACAGCAGACCCTGCAAATCGCGGCTGGTCACGGCGTGGAAGCCACTGCCTTCAAGGGCGCGCTTGACCTCCTCGGGCGTTTTGCCATGAGCCACCCCCGTTGCCACAAGGTACTTTTGGTGCATATCCGTGCCGGCGGTACTAAAATCACTCAGCTCCCGGGCGGCGGCGGCACTGACGTAAATACTCGATGGCACGGCCATTTGGTCCGGTGACTTTTTGGCTACCGCTACAATGGTAAATTCCTTTGTGAGTGTTTTATCTTCTAGTAGCTGGCGCACACCGGCCTCGCCCTGCTGCTGCATCACGCGCGCCAGCGTGGCTTGGTCCACCTTTTGCGGCGGCTGGGTAACGGTGATAGCCAGCTTAGTACCAACCACTTGGCTTGGGTTTTTGCCGAGGGCAGCCAGGTAGCTTTCTGGTACAATGGCTTCATCAGCAGCCAGGCCATTCCCCGGCCCAAAGCTGCGCCCAGCAGCCACGTTCAAGCTCAGGGACGGATCGCGCATCATCACGCTAGCTACGTACTGCTTGCCCTCCACGGCGCGAAACGCGAGGTACTTTCGGCTGCAGCTGGTAGAGTGGCACAACGTCCTTTATATCACTGCGGGCCTTCAGCGCCGCGATATCATCCGCCGTCAGGGCCTGGTAGTCCTTGCCGTATTGATTGAGCGAGTTGGGGTTATATTCGCGGATGTCACTCTGCCCTGCCCCGGCCTGCATGCCAGTGAGCTTTTTATCCTTGGTGATCATAATACCGTTCGGGTTGACATTGCCGCTAATAATGCGGTCGATATACTGGCGGGCGCCTTCCCCGGCCATTACGCTCGCCATAATGGCAAAGCCGCCGACGGCGATGGCAACGCTAGTAAGGAAGGTGCGCAGCTTAGCCCGGCCAAGATTACGGCCGGCGCGGCGGGCAATATCGAGTGTCTTCATAGGGTGTTCTCCTTGTGGTGTTTATGGGTGGCAGACTGGGCGCTGGCAGGCACCGTGCGACGGCGAACAGCAGGTGTCTGCTGGGCAGCATCAGAACCCGGGCCGCTTTGCTGCGCCCGGCGGCGCGGTGGGGCGTGCTTTTCGGGGGTAATGCGTGCAACCTGGCCATCCTTGATGTGGATTTGCATATCGCAGCGCTGGGCTAAGTCCTCGTCGTGCGTTACGATAATCATGGTTGCCTGGTGCTGCTTTTGGTAGGCAAACAGCATGTCCTCAACCACCTGGGAGGTAGCAGAGTCCAGATTGCCGGTTGGCTCGTCGGCAAACAGAATCTTTGGCTCACCCACAATGGCCCGGGCAATCGCCAGGCGCTGCTTTTGCCCACCAGATAAATTACCGGCCTTACTATGCACCTTGTCATCAAGCCCCACAGCCTCAAGCGCAGCGGTAATACGCTGCTTGCGCTGGCGGCGGGGTACACCAGCCGTTTCCAGCGATAGGCTAACGTTGTTATAGCACGTCTCGCCGGCTTCGACGAAAAAGCTCTGAAAGATAAAGCCCATGGTGTGGGCCCGGAAGGCGTCCATACGGCGGCGCGACAGGCGCAGAATGTCCTCGCCATCAATCAGTACCTGCCCCGTTTGTGGCCGGTCCAGGCCAGAGATAGCGTGCATCAGGGTGGATTTACCCGAGCCGGATTTGCCCACAATCGCTACACTGGCGTTACGGGGAATGCGCAGGCTTATGTCATCCAGCGCCGTAAATATATTCTGCTTTTTGCCGTAGGTTTTGGTAAGATGAGTGACTTCTATCATTATACCGCTTGCTCCTTATCTGCCTATGATAGGCCCTATTACTACCTTATACCGATTGAATCACCCCAGTTGCTAGCAAGCCAACCAGCAGCACACCCAGGCCCAAACGGTACCAAATAAACACGCTATAATCATGCCCGGCAATGAACTTCAGCAGCCAGGCCACCGCCGCATAGCCCACCAGGAACGATACCATCATCCCCAGGATGGTTGGCCCCCAGCCCACGCCAGTTTCAATCACATGGAACTTGGTAATAAACTGCAGCAGGCTGGCCGCGAGCAGCGCCGGGATACTGAGGAAGAAGCTCAGGCGCGTCACCGTCAGGCGGTCAAAGCCACGCAGCAAGCCAGCACTCATGGTAGCACCACTGCGCGATACCCCAGGGATCAGCGCCAAGCACTGGGCGCAGCCAATTGCGAGCGTATCGCGCCAGGTAGCGTGGTCTTCGCTGCGTTTTTGCTGGGCGGTTTTATCGGCCCACCACATTACGCCACTCCACACAATTAGTGCCCCGGCTACCCACCACAGGCTACGCAGGATGGTTTCGATCTCGTCCTGGAAGAGCAGCCCGACCACCGCAATCGGGATAGAGCCAATGATGATCGCCCAGCCGTAGGCGTAATCAGGCTTTTTGCGGGCCCGAATATTCACCATGCCAGCCAGCCAGGCCCCAGCTACGCGTACAATATCATGCCAAAAGTACACCACGGTGGCAATCACGGCTCCGGTCTGGATGATGGCCGTAAACGCCGTCATACTGGGGTCATTCAACTGGTAGCCCAGCAGCTTTTCGGTAATGGTTAAATGCCCGGTGCTCGATATCGGTAAAAACTCAGTAATGCCTTCTATAACGCCCAGAATTATCGCGTGCCACCACTCCATAGTGTGCTTTATGTCTCCTTTACAATTACCTCTACACTATAGCAAATTATAGCCGTGAGCGCAAAAGCCACCGGAGTTGCTACCCCTGTGGCTCTTGTGTGTATAGGGGCCCCTGCCGGCCGGTTGAGGTGGCTGCCCCGCGCACTAGCCTCCGGAGCGCGAGCTACGAGTTAATCTCGATGCAGCCCGCTGCGGTGGCGCGCTCAGCCGGCCCGCCGTTGACCGTCAGCGTACGCACCTGCTTGTGGTGCAGGTCTGGCGTGTCGTCGGCCTGGCACTGCTCGGGGGTCGTGACGTGTAGGGTCGGTCACATCGCTATTGATGTAAACATTACTCTGGTGGCTGAGCTGCAGGTCGAGTTTGGCCTGGGGCTGGGCTGCCTGGTTGCGGTAGGTAATGGTATCGCCGCCGCGCGCATCGAGTGTGCTGAGGGCTGGGCCCTCCACCAGGATCGTCACGTCATCATTGCAGTCGCCCTGCTGGTGGCAGGCCAGGGTGCTGGTATCAACCGCCAGTTGGGCTTGGCTGCCACTGCGCGTCATGGTTGTTTTTGACCGCTGCTGGGTCGCCGTTTTTGGTAATTACCCTCAGCCGGGCTTGGCCGTGCGGGCGTGCCGTGTAGTGAATATCGACCTTGCTAGCTGGTACCCGCAGGCTGGTTGCACCCGCCAGCTGCGGCATCTGGCGCCAATCGGGGCGTACATCCGCATCCGGCCCGCTCGAAAGCCACACGCTGATTGTGCTGCCAGCTGCTGTTGGCTTCGACAATCATCAGGCTTATGCAGACGGTAAAGGCCACGATACCCGCCAGGGTAATGCTCGCCAGAATCACCAGCCAGCGGCGGCTAAAGCGCCACAGCAGCACCAGGGCGGCCGTCAAGCCACACAGCACCGCCAGTAGTAAGCCAGCGATAATCAGCACATACCAGCGCCACCGGCCCCAGCCAGCTGAGCTCGCTGGTATGCATCATCTCGGGCATATGGGAAAAGCCGCTCACCCCACCAAAGATGGTGGCAAACAGTGCCCCAAGTGCCATCACCGCCAGCGCCACACCAGCCACGATACGTAGGGCAATCACGGCTGGCTTAGTGCCTTCGGCTGGGGTATCCTGTGCACCCCTGGCCTTTTCGGTAATGGCACCCAGCGTCACGGCCTCGCCCTGCATCAGCAGCTCATCGGCCGCCGTACGGGCAGCAGGCATCAGCAGCCACAGCAAGAAGTAGATAAACACAATCGTCCCAAACGATGGAATCAGCAGAATTAGCACCACCAGGCGCAGTAGCACCACGTTGACATTGATATAAGTGGCAATCCCTGCCAGCACACCGCCCAGCCAGCCGTGGCGCGGGTCGCGCATCAGCACCTTGCTACTGGCCTGTGGCACGGCCGGAGTATCGGGGCGGGGCTCACCGGTGGTAAAATCCTGCGGCTCGCCAAGCTGCTGCTTCAGCTGGGTAACGTGCTGTTCGGTAATCACGCCATCCTTTTTAATACCGTGCTCGGCCAGCAGTTCTACCATGCGGCCCTCGATTTCGCTCACCACTTCGTCGGTCACATCTGGCTGCGTGTGAATGGCTGCCAGGTAGGCTTCTAGCTCGCGTTTGGCGGCCAGCTCGCTATTGAACGGCACGCCGGCTATATGAATACGGGTTATTTCCTTCATACTAGGGCTCCTTTATAACTTTTTTAAGGCTGCATTTAGCTGGGTAATATTCTTTTGCACGGCACTGGCAACAGCCTGGCCATGCTCGGTGGTTTGGTAGTATTTGCGCGGCGGGCCTTGCTCGCTTTCCTGCCATTCGTATTGCAGCAGGCCATCCTTTTGCAGGCGGCTCAGCAAGGGGTAGATTGTCCCCTCCACCACCACCAGCTGCGCACTGCGCAGCCGTTCGATGATATCGCTGGTGTAGCGTGGTTGGTTGGTGCAGATTTTTAGCACGCAGTAGGCCAAAAAGCCCTTGCGTAGCTGGGTTGCCATATTAGTGGCGTACTTGGTGGCGTCCATGGTTCCTCCTTTCTGGTATGGTTGATTGCTCCACGCGACCGTCCTTAATCACCACCTGGTAATCGCACTTGGCCGCTAGATCCGCATCGTGCGTCACGATGATGAGCGTTGTGCCATGCTCGCGTTGCTGGCGAAACAATAGCTCCTCAATCTGGGCACCCGTCTCGCTATCCAGGTTGCCGGTTGGTCTCATCGGCAAACAGGATCTTGGGCTGGCCGACGATTGCTCGGGCAATTGCTAGGCGCTGCTTCTGCCCGCCGGATAGATCCTTGGCCTTGTTGTGCTTTTTGCTGGCCAGGCCGACCGCCTCCAGCGCCTGGTTCACCTTGGCACTGCGCTGCGCCCGCGGCACGCCAGCGATCTCCAGCGGCAGCATCACGTTGCTCACCACGCTGTCGTTACCCTCCACAAAGAAACTCTGGAAGATAAAGCCAATCGTCCGTGCCCGAAAGGCATCAATCTGCCGCGGCTTCATCTGCAGGATATCCTGCCCGTCGATCACCACCTGCCCCGTTTGTGGCCGGTCCAGGCCAGAGATAGCGTGCATCAGGGTGGACTTACCCGAGCCGGATTTGCCCAGGATAGCCACGCTGGCGCCACCAGGGATGGTCAGGTTAATATCACTCAGCGCCGTAAATTGGTTGTGCTTTTTGCCATAGGTTTTGGTAATATGCCGTAATTCAATCATATCCTTCTCCTTATTCTGCCCTTAGTGCCTCGATTGGGTCAAGTTTGGTTGCTTTTGCGGCTTGGGCAAGTAGCTGGCAATAATGCCCAGGATAGCGAGCAGCGCCACCAGGGCGATCATCTGCCAGGCTTCAGGCAAAAAGCACCTGCATGCCCTGCTCGAACTTGAGCTTCTCGACGATCCAGGGGTTCAGCAAGCTCAGTAGGCTGGCTCCCGCCCGCGCCAATCACCCCGCCGATGACGCCGATCAGCGCCGCCTCGTAGCGGAATAACTACCAACATCACGGCTACGCATCCCCAGCGCCTTCATCAGGCCAATCTGCTGCGTTCGCTCCAGCACCGAGATGTACATGGTGTTAATAATCCCAAACATACTGGCCAGCAAGGCAAGGGGCACCAAAGGCCAGCAGGCCGTACTGCGCGCCGTTAATGATGCTGAGCATACCCTCCTTGGCCTCAGCAAAGGTCTGGGCTTGGTAGTCGCCACCACCCAGCTTGACGACGGCATCTTTGACGGCAGCGGCGTGCTCGTCGCCATCTGCCCGCACCACCACGCTAAAGTACTGGTTGGCTTTGCCAGGGGCTTTGGTTTTGTTGTTGATGAGCATGGCGTCATCGGTGGTAATCGTTACACCGGGCTGGTAGCCAATCGATGCCATACCGGCAGTTTCGACCGCCACGATCTTGAGCTGCGTATCGTGCGTACCACCCGGCCCCTCGGCGTGCAGCGTGATAGTTTTGCCCACGGCGTCCTGGGCCGTGCCAAAGCCAAAGTCGGCCAGATACTCCTTGGCCAGGATGGCTTGGCCGGGCGCCAGGTCGGTGCCATCATCGGTTTTGGTCAGCTCACCGGCCACAATCTTGGATGATTTACCCTCGTTCTTGACGTTGATCGAGGCAATCAGCCGCTTATGGTTAGCCGGGCTCTCTACGTAGCGCACCGCCTGGGTCACATTGACATACGGCCGCACCGCCTTAACGTGATCGAGCTTATTGAGCTTAGCGACATCGTCATCATTCAGCATCACAGCACCGGTCTCGCTGATGGCCTTGTTCTGGCCGTATTCAGGCAGTTTAGTCTCGTCGCGGGTGTGCGTCACATACACCGTCGAAGCGCTGCCGGCACTCTCTATCACCGAGGTCAAAAAGGCCCGGCCGCCATTGCCCAGCATCAGCGCCACCCCAATTGTAAACGCCCCCACCGACATCGCCAGCGCCGTCAGCGCCGTGCGCGCCTTGGCTTGGCGTAAGTTCCGCCCTGCCCGGCGGGTTATATCGATTCTTTTCATAGCTATACCTACTTCCTTTCTGCTTTATATTACTATGCTATACAAAGTAGTAAAGAAAGTCAATATATTCTTATAAAAATAGTAGCTTGCTGGTGTATACTACTTCGGCAAGCCCCGTTAGTGTCGGGCTCGCCCCGATCGACGCTGCGCGCCCTTACCTGCCCCACCGCGGCGAGCGTATACCACCAAAGCAGCGATAATGACGAGAGCAATGCTCAGCACCCCCAGGGGCGAAACCAGCCAGCGGCACCAGGCTGCCTTCTGGTAGAACTGTGCCCCAGCCTGGCTACGGGGAATCTGCGCACCTAGGCGTATAAACTCATCTGCCGCCAGATTGGTGTGTTCTATATGGATAGTACCGGCCTTAGCAGTAGCGGTTTTGCAGGGGCCAAGCACGCCTTCGCCCTTGGCGCGAAAGCGGTTGCACACCAGGGTATTTTGTGGAATGCTAGCTTCTGCCAGCACCTGCTCGGGGAAGATGATATCGGCAACCAGCTGTCGGGTGGCCACGCGTGGCCGTGGCAGCGGCAAGCTGTAGTCAAGCTGGCCATAGCTGGCGCTGCCGGTCATCGTACCAATAATATCCGTTACGCTATAGGTAATGGTGTAGGTATGCTGGCCGCTCAGGGGGCGCGTGGCCTGCTGGTCGCCAATCAGCATAGTAGCGTGCTGCTCACTACTGCCACTACGGCTACTACCTTGGTTATGCTGGCGCAGGCGCACCGGCACTGTATGGCCGGCCTCGTCACGCACCGTTATACCACTCGCCTGGGGCATCGGTGGCCGGTACGCCCGGTAGGCGCGCTCAATAACCGTGCCCGTATTACCTGGGGTAAATGCCACGGTTAAGGTTTCCGTTACAGCTGCGTTAAGCGTTATGCCATCTGCCGCGGGCTCAACCCGGACCGTTAGTTTATCCTGGAGGGCCGTGTAGCTGGCCACCTGCGCCCGGCTCTGCTGGCTCAGGAGCCAAGCACCACCAAGCGCCACGGCGGCGCACAGCAGCACACCAGCGCCAATTACCCAGCGCTGTTTTGCCCGCCGAGCTGCCGCAGCAGGGGCGGTGCTTACCAGCCGCCGCCACCGCCGCCGCCTCCGCCGCCGCCGCTAAAGCCACCACCAGTGGAGCCACCGCTGCTGGAGCTATAGTTAGAAGCCTGCGTGACCGACGAAGACATATCGCTCGCTAGGGCCGCAAACATTGCCCCACGCATAAAGTCGCCACCGGTTGCCCAGCTCGGCTGCGTGCCAGTAGCTTCGTACAAATTACCCATTTCCTTCATCCATTGGCGTTCCTGGCCAAATAGCACCGCATACGGCAGCACACGCTCGTAAAGCTTAAGCCGGGCGGAGCGGTTGGTAGCAGCATCGATATCGCCAACCTTCTCGACCGCTTGGGGCGACTGCAGCATGCGCAGGCGGTCTGTTTCGGCCACGCTAATATAGCGCTTGAGCCCCTGTAGGTAGCGCACCAGCTCGGCGCCCTCAGCAGACTTACGGCTCCGGGCCCGGGATGAGCCAATAAAGGCCACGATGCACAGCAGCAGCATCGCCCCACCACCAATCAGCGCCAAGCGGCCACTTTCCATAAACCCAGCTGCTACCAGGATCACAATCAGCAGCACCAGGGTAATAACAGCGGCACTATCAAAGTAGTTTTCCTCCGGCTTATTATTAGCATAGAGCTTGCTTTGTTCCACCGCCCGTTGCATACGGCTGGTGGCAGAGGTAATATTACCCACGCGCTGGCGGATACTCGCCAGTGTTATACTATCCCCCACCGCCGGCATACCACCAAACAGGGCCCGCACCAGGGCTTGCTCGTGCGTGCTCAGGGTATCCATACTCTTTTGCACGACAAATCTATATGCAGCGCTCCTTAAAAAGCTCTTTTCTTTGGTTTGGCGGATTTCGATATAATGGCGCACCGCGAGGTCCAGCAGCAGCGCTGTAATGGCCGCCTGCTTGCGGTTGGTTACCACAGCGGATTCTAGTACGCTGTAGTGTTTTGGTGGCAGGTACTCGGCGACCAACGGGCGGCGCATAATGGCCCGGGCAGCCTGGTAGTGTTTGCCTTCGCGGCGCATACGGGCAAGCAAGAGCAGCAGTGTGATACCACTCGCACCAGCAATGGCCCAAACGCCGTAGCGGTCTATATAGTCAATCACCCGTTCGGCCCAGGTTTTTTGGTACTGGGCAAAGGTACCCGGGCGAAAGCCAAGTGCTATCGTCATACCTTCGCCTGGGCGGAGGCTGCGGGTATGGGCAGTCAGGCTGGGGCTGCCTGATTCTTGCTCGGTAATAGTGCAGCGTGTGCTGGCGCCCTTGGAGCCGTAGTAGCAGTAGGGCTTACCGCTACGGGCAGAGCGGAGATCGCCACCCACAATATCCAGATCCACCTGCGCTTGGGCGATTGGTACGCGCCACTCTGTACCGATGGCATCCCAGTAGAACTCAGTCGCCTTGGTATCGTTATAATCACGCACAACATCCTGCTGCTTATAGCGGATCACGTACGTCTTGCTGCCATGTACGTAGGTGCCCTTGCTGCCAATCCGCAGCGTATCGCCATTCCAGTGGTACGGAATATCTTGGCCGTTTTCGTCCTGCACACTCTGGAGCTCGAACTTAGTTGTGTGGCCGTTGTACTTTTTAACAAAACTCCGCTCAATGCCGTGGTTGCTATTGGCGGAGGGGAATAAGGCGGTGATTGTTTCGGTGGTTTCCAGCTGGGAATGCTGGTCGGCCCGGCGTTCCAGGCGCATACCCACATGGTAGTTAGTAATGGTAAAGTTATCGCTTGCTGCCTGCGCTGGTAGCGCGCCGAGTAGCGCGGTACACGCCCCTACGGTAGCTAGCAAAATCGCTCCTAATACTCGTTTCATATCCCTATTATAGCAGATAACACAACCTTATGGGCCCGCGAGAGCCGCTCGCTCAGGCTGGCAGCACCCTACGCATCGGGGCAAGGCAGCCCGCCTACCCTACAAATACCGGGTGGAGCCAAAGGGAATTTTTACGGGTGATACGCGACTGCTGGCTCAGCGTATGGGCGCTATGAATGGTGCGGTCACCAAAGCGCTGGTTGATAGCATCGATACTGGCCGTCAGCTGAGCATTGCTGGCAATATCATCACCAAAGAGCAGCAACTGCCGGCTGCCAGCCGGGGTGAGCTGGTAGCAGGTGACCCCTATCTCGCGCACGTCATCCGGCGCCCCGGCCCACAGCTGGCGGGCTAGTGCATAGATGGCTTGGTTACTACTAAACGGGGCCGGTTCCATATGGCGTGCCTGCCAGTAACCACTGTGGCTAGCCTGGACTGCACGACCACCCCCTGCCGCTTGTGGCCACCGCGCGCATGTACCTGCACACCGCGCGCCCACACCCCAGCCTGGCGTATTTTGGCACCGACTTCTTCGCATAGCTGATGTAGGCGTTGTAAAATTTGCTCGTTGGTGAGCTGGCGGCTTTCTAGTACGTACTGGCGGCCAGCGGTCCTGAGCGGTGAGTCACGCTTATCGACTTCGTAGCCGCGCAGACGTTGGTACCACTTGTTGCCATCTATACTTTTTAAACACCAGCCGGCGCAGGGTGGCTTCATCGGCGGCCAGAAATTCAGTCGGTGTTGTAATACCAACCGCACGGAGCTTGGCGGCGGTGCGCTCGGCGATACCCGTCAGGTCTGTGAGGCGTAGCTGCCCCAGCTGCTGGGTAAGCGTTGTGTGGTCAATCAGCGTTAGGCCATCGGGCTTGTGCAGGCTGGCGGCGGTTTTAGCCAGGAACCGGTTAGGCCCAATACCCACGTTGCAGCGCATCGCCTGGCCAACCTCGCTGTACAGGCGCTGTTTTATCTCGCAGCCTATCGCTAGCATATCCCGTGCCCGAATCTCGGGCGGGGCCTCGGTCATGTCAATTACGCCCTCATCGATACTCTTCATACGCACATGGGCCGAGTATTCACCCATAATCCGCATGAGTTGGTGGTAGACATAGCGGTATTTGGGTGGGTCGCTTTCCAGTACCACCAACCCTGGGCATAGGCGCCTCGCCTCATGCGTGCGCATACCGGTGCCTACGCCACGAGCCTTAGCCTCGTAGCTGGCGGTAATGATGGCGGCATGAGCACCCAGGCGGTTCACAATCGCCACCGGCCGGCCGCGCAGGGTCACGTGGGCCTGCTGCTCCACAGTTGCAAAGCAGCTATTCAGGTCGATATGCATAATCATCGCCCGGGCCGTATTAAGCGGCAGCTGGCCGCGCCGGGGCGCTACCATAGGCGCCCATAGGCTACCACAGCCCGGTTACTGGTCATACATCGCCTCACGCGTGAGCCACCAGGTAAGGCGTTCGCTATCAAACTCCAGCCGGTATTCGCTGGCGCCATCCGTCACGTCAAACACATGCACTGTGCGGCTCCCTCGGTGTGTGGGGTGGCGCAGGCCTAGCTCCGTAATGGTAATCGTTTGGCCATTAGCACGCTTAAACCGGCGCGGCACACACTGCTGGCCCGGGGCCAGGCCGTAGGTTGCCAGCACCTCTACACGCTCGTGCAGCTGCCCTGGTTCGTTATCCATAGGCTTATTATAGCAAGCCGGGGCCCTGTGCTCACAGCAACCACCACACTATCCTGCCTTATCAAAAATTGTTGCCATCAGCTCACCGAACTGCTCCTTTAACGGGATAGCAATGCCGCGATTCTCATCGCTTAACACGATGGGCGTAGCGCGAAGATTGAGCGTCAAGCGACCTACTTATACAATGTCCATCCCGTCAAAACCAATAAACTGCCCCTTCGGTAGTTGCTCTTGCAATTTGTTATGTGTTAACCCAGGTAGGTGTGATATGGAATGATACACGACTTTCTTTGCATGCAAATCGCTCACAAAGCGCATGATCTCCTCGCCATGTAAATGGTCCGGATCTTTCTCCTCTCGCGTTAGGTTTTGCAAATCTTTATCCGGCCAGATCTCTTCAAAAAGATATGTTCCGTCAGCAATGGCAGCGTCGACGCCTTCAACCAGTTTAAGCGACTTTTCCGGAACTGCATAATAATCAGCTAGATATGCAATACGCGTCTGTCTGTGCTCCAACAAAAAGCCAAATACATTATTATTGAAATCATCCGCATCCTTCATCTTATCGTGACTGTACATATGACATACAGGGAACGGAGTTACTTTTACATCACCTAAATAAAAACTGTCAAACGGTTTTATGGCAACAACATTGATTGGCATATAATTTATATGCTCCCGCATATACTGCGCCACTCCTTCGGAGCAATAAATATTGATCTTGTCTTTCAGCACTAGTTCCGCATAAAAATGTAGATCAAAAACCCCAAATAAATGATCATTGTGCCAGTGACTAACTAAGAAGTCTCTCACCTTCGGTAAATTAAATTTAGCAGTCTGCATGCGAAAATCTGGTCCAAGCTCCATGACAAACTGCGACTTTTTTTGGATTTAATATAAAAGCTTGGGCGCATGCGATTTTCGATAGATAAAATATTTTTGCTCGCTATACGACACAGCTTACAGCGGCAAAAACGGCGCCGGTGTCCCTCCCAACAACCAGACCCAAGCATAGTCACTGAGATCCTATCGCTTTTCAGTTCAAAAACCACCCACAATATTTATCAATCACGGCTAATGAGCACTGGGCAGACCTTAGTCTCGAACCGTGCGCAACAAAAGTTTGCCTTTTGCACCATAGCCACCATAGGCCATATTGCCTGCCTACGTCATTAACTATTTTGTTCCTTAAGACTTGTGCAATTTTCGCAAAACGTTTAAACTGCAGAGCTTCAATATTCTGCTGAGAGAACAAAGATATATACATCGAAGACTCTTTATGTCGCTCCAGTATATCAGCCACCTCCGACAAATTGTCATAGGTCACAATACTAAAAACACAGGTGCAAATAGTTCGACGAATTCGCCGGCGTGTTCACGAATATCCTTCGATGATAAATGGGGATACAAGATTCTTTTTCTATCACCCTCATGAACAATGTAATCACGATTATCGTCTAGGAACTGTTTTCTAGGTGCTTCACGTAATCCGAGCGAACAACTGGGCCTATATCTATAGATGTATCGCCGTACTGACCAACGTTTAGTTCTGCTAAGCGAACACGTAGTTTCCTCACTACCATGTCGTAAACAGACCGCTCCACGAATATACAATCCGTTCTGCACAGTCTTGACCGCTGTTAAACGTGCGCATCTCAACAATTTTTCTACGCCACGCCTACATCTGCATTACGAGTGACAACGGCGGGTTGATGCTGCTCCCATTATAAATAAACAACGCTTCCGGGTTCTCTTTTTCTAATTGCAAGAGCATTCTCGTAGCGGGCTACAAAACAAAAATTACATCAGAATTTTTCACACACTCACGAGAGAACTTCTTTCTTTCGCACGATTTGAGCTGAACCTGAGGAAATAACTCCTTCATCCCAAGAGCCACCGATAGGCGTGTCAATACAGGGCCTATGTGATTTGAAACGCGATACATAAACCGTGTTAGCGAAATAGCTTGGCACAACAGCAAACAAGATAAAAAGAATACAGTGGAAGATTGATTGGGAAAAATGTAGAAACCGTGCTAACCTTTTTGTTGATTTTGTTTTTGACAGCTCCTTCTCTAGTCCGCACAGTGTCGCAAGACTGCGCTTAATCTCATCCTTTGCAGTTGCATACGTTTCGTACTGGAGCAATAGATCAATCAGCTGCTCTTGATCTCTCTCAATTATCTCCCGCAGCTTTATCTACTTGTACTATGAAATCACGCGTGTGCCTCTATAGTACCCCCTACAGCTTACTGTCCGCGCTAGCATTTTATCTACATCTGTTATCTCCTGTCTTGCGTGTGATTGGATAATCTCCTAACAGAGCTCTCGCCCATTTTGCAATCCCGTCTTGTGCGAGCTTCTCAAAAGTGACGAATCTATCTGACTTGAATATATCAATCCTCTTTGACTCAATCATCCCTATCCCAGCTTCACATCAGCGTAAATCGCCCGGGTGGTCTCGTCCATGTCGCTTTTTGAGCTGTGGGAATGGCACACCTTCGCGCGCCGTGACGCCTTCAAAAATCCAGAAGACGCGCTCGCTAAAGCCCCAGCCACAGGCCGGCGGCATGCCGTATTCCAGCATTTCCACGTAGTCGATGTCCAGCATCATAGCTTCCTCGTCGCCCGCATCACGCATCTGTTGCTGCTCCACAAAGCGGTTCAGCTGGTCGATCGGGTCATTCAGCTCACTAAAGCCGTTGCCAAGCTCGCTGCCCGCAATCACTGGCTGGAAGCGTTCCACCGTCTGCGGGTTATCCGGGTTAGTTTTAGAGAGCGGGCTGATGAACTTGGGCGTATTAACCAGCCAGACGGGCCCAGCCACGCCTTTACGGATGTTCTTCCACAGTTTATCGATGCCGCGTGGGATGGAATCGGTCTTTTCTACCTCCAGACCATGTTCTTTCAGCTTAGCAGCGACTTCCTCAATCGTGGTATTATACACATCAATATGATAATGCTTATGGATCACCTCAGCATAGTCCCACACCTGCCACTGGCCGCTCATATCGACCTCAAACTCACCCAGGGTAAACTGCAGCGTGCCAAACGTCCGCTCCAGCACATACTTGTACATGTCTTCCATAAAGCGCATGCCCTGCTGCCAATCCCAATAGGCGGCGTACCACTCCATGGCGATGTGCTCGGGCAGGTGCTCGTCCGAATAATTCTCGTTGCGAAAGCGCGGGCCAATGTCGTAGACCTTCTCGAACCCGGCGCCCAGCAGGCGCTTAAGCGGCAGCTCGTGGCTAATCCGTAGGTAAAACTGCTGGCCATCCAGCGCGTCCATGTGGGTCACAAACGGGTTGGCATCCGCCCCACCGGTGGTGTGCTCCAGCACCGGCACGTTGACCTCAGTAAAGCCGTGTTGGTTGAGGTAATCGCGCGTCGCCTGCCAGAACGTGCTACGGCGGTAAAAGCGCTGGCGCACCGCCGGGTTGACATTCATATCCACGTAGCGGCGGCGAAACCGCTCTTCTTTATTCTCGAGCTTTTCGGGCAGTGGCCGCAGGGCTTTGGCCAGCAAGCGCAGCTCGCGCACCCCCACCGAAATCTCGCCCGTCTTCGTCCGCAGCACCGTGCCAGTCGCCTCGACAAAGTCGCCGGTATCGAGCAGCCGCAGCTGCTTCATGCCCAGGATACCACGCGGAGCATCGAGTTCGGCCACACTGGGGCCATGCAGGAATAATTGCACCTGGCCGCTGGCATCTGCCAGCACAATAAAAGGCCAGTTTGCCGAATTTACGCAGCGCCGTCACACGGCCGACCACCGTGACCGTCTGGTCTTCGAGCTGGCTAAATTCAGCACTGATCTGGGCACACTGGTGGGTACGCTCACTGCGCGCCGGGTAGGCTGGCACACCTAAATCCTGTAGCTCCTGGAGTTTACGGAGCCGCTCATTCCTATAGTCCTGCAGTGTTGCCATGGCGCCGGCCTACTTGATGGTTGCTACGTGGTAGCTTAGTTCACCCTTTGGTGTGGTGATGGTAACAACATCGCCCACACGCTTACCCAGCAGCGCCTCACCAATTGGTGATTCATTGCTAATTTTGCCTTCCAGCGGGTTAGCTTCTACCGGGCCAACCACCGTGTAGGTGACCGTTTTAGCATCCAGCGTCAGCTCTACTGTTGTACCAAGCGCTACAACATTGGCACCCTTTTGTGATTCAATGATTTTGGCATTGGTGAGGATTTCTTCGATTTCGGCAATGCGGGTTTCAACAATCCCCTGCTCCTCGCGGGCTGTATCGTATTCAGCATTTTCGCTGAGGTCGCCGTAGTCGCGGGCCTCGGCAATTTTATCAGCAATCGCGCCGCGGCGTGATTTAAGCTCTGCCAGCTCAGCGGTAAGTTCGTCCTTACCCGACTGGGTGATCTGGTATTCCTTTTTCATACTAGTACCTCTTAGTGTGTAGCGCACCACGAGGGCCTGGCCCTGGGTGCGCTTATTAGTTATTATCTGATTACTATCGATCTAAACCTGGTAACAGACGCATTCAAACAACGCCCGTTTTTACGATGCTTTGATTATAGCAAGCAACTGGGGTAGTGTCAAGGTGCGCACTGTACCGGTGGCGCGGTCTTGCACTTCGTAGCTGCCACTGGCAAGCAGCCGATCACTCACCGTGACGCGGGTTGGCATGCCGAGTAATTCGGCGTCGGCAAATTTCTCCCCGGGACGGGCGGCGCGGTCGTCATACAGCACCGTAATGCCAGCTTGCTGCAGTGTATCATACAGCTTATCTGCCGCCGCGACCGATTCCTTACCAATCTGCACCAGATGCACGCGGGCTGGGGCTATTTCCTCGGGCCACACCAGGCCCTTGTCGTCGGCGAATTTCTCTACAATCACGCCCATCACGCGGGTGATGCCAATGCCGTAGCTGCCCATGTAGGCGTGGTGCTGGCGGCCATCCTCGCCGGTAAAGACCAGGCCCATTTCCTCTGATTTTTGGGTGCCAAAGTTGAAGATATTGCCCACCTCGGCCGTGCGACGTTTTTTTGGTAGACTTCGCCAGTCTCAGGCGAAATATCACCTTCTTTTCGCAAGTTTAATCTCGACGAACTCAGTTGGTCGCGGTATATCACGGCCCCAGTTAGCGTTATAGGCATGCTGGCCAGTTTTATTGGCACCAGTTTCAAAGTTCACCATATCTTCACATGAATCATCGACAAACAGCCGCACATTCTCTGGTAGATTATACAGCCCAGCAAAGCCGAGCTTCGCCCCTGTTGTTGCCTCAATCTGTTCACCATCCGCCAAGCGCAGCCATGGTACGTTCGCCACCGCCTTAAGCTTATCTTCGTTGATTTCATAGTCACTCCGTACGACCGCCAGCAACATACCATCTGGCGAATCGTACAACATTGACTTAGTGCTAGCTGTGCGCGGAATGTCCAGCGCTTTCGTCAGGGCCTCTGCGCCGATAATATTTTCGTCATCTAAAATGCCTAATGGTTTCATGACAGCACCAGCATCCGGGTTCGGCGTTGCACGCACTGGTGCAACTTCGGCGTTATAGGCAACATTCGTACTTGGCACGATGAAAATATCGTCCTCACCCGCCGCGCAAATCGTCTGGAATTCGTGGCTAAACTTGGTAAAGGCCCCGCCGCTGGCAAACGTCACATAGGTGTCATCCCCCAGGCCAAAGCGGTGGTAGCAGCGCTTATAGGCCTCGATCACCGCTTGGTAGTAGGTCTCCAGATCCTCCTTGCTGGCGTGGACGCTATACATATCCTTCATGATAAACTCACGCCCGCGCATGATGCCGCTCTTGGCGCGCAGCTCGTTGCGGAGTTTGTTCTGGAATTGGTAGACGCTGATAGGCAGGTCTTTGTAACTCTTAAGGTAGCTGCGCAGCAGTTCGATAATCGGCCCTCGTGTGTCCAGCCAAAGCCGACCTCAGTGCCATCCTGCAGGTGCGACTTGAACCACACATCCACCAGCTCATCGCTCCAGCGGCCAGTCTCCTGCCAGAGCTCCTGGCGCTGCAGGGTGCTCATCAGCAATTCTTGGCTGCGGATGCGGTTCATTTCTTCGCGGACGATTTGCTTGATATTCTCGAGCACGGCCAGGCCCAGCGGTGTGTAGGAATAGACGCCGGCCATCGTCTTGTGCACATAGCCCGCGCGGATCAGCAGCTGGGCGTTGTGCGCCACCTCATCGGCGGGGGCTTGTTTGCGGGTACGGGTAAAGGTGTGTGATAATCGCATAATGCCTTTTATAGTAGCACAGTTACCCCGCTACCGACCAATATATTGGCCCATAAAGAAGATCAAGAAGAACGCCATCGAATTTTGCACCATATGCGTAAAGATGCCCGCCCACACACTGCCGGTGTACTCGCGCAGGATACCAAGGGCAACACCCAGCACCGTTATTATAATACCAACGTTAATCTGAGCCCGGAAATTACCATAGCTATCGGAGCCAATAATGTGCAGCGCGCCAAACACCACTGCAGTGATGAGCACCGTGGCCGTGGCCGGCAAAAAGCGCCGCAAGCGGTCATACAAGTAGCCACGGAATAAAATCTCCTCGCTGACTGGGGCCATCACCGCCAGCACTAGGTATATCAGCGCCATATCGGTGCGAGTATAAATCGTGTTCGGCTGGAAGGGTAAGCTCTGCGGCTGTGACATATCCACACCAGGTAGGATAAAACTCAGTACAAAGGCCACGCCAAATACGGTCAGGGTCGAGGCAATATAGGTTAGCGGCGCCAGGCCAACATCACGCCAGCGGGGCAGCCAGTAGCTAAAGCCATACATAGCCTTGGTTGGCCGCATGGCGCGCTTGGTGGCCGCTTGACGCGCCACCAGCCACGGCACCAGCGTGGCTATAGCTATCGACATAGCGTACACCAGTGCACTGATGATCGCCGTGGACAGCTGGTGGTTCATAGTAGCGAGCAGTGAATAGAGCGGCTCCAGCGATACTACAACGCCCATGAGCCTGCCCACCATCATAAAGACCCCAGCCGTCCAAATACAAAAGCCTAGCGCTATAGCGCCCAGCATCAGCACGCGGCGAATACGGCTTGACGCGTTCGTAGGTGCCGGCTGGGTACTGGTTGGCTCTGAGTTAGGTTGTTGGGTTACGTTTTTATTCATGTATCTACCTTTCGTTGTGCCATGTATCGCGCTGGTGCGCGGGCTACGCTTAGTGCATCAGTTTGCCAATATCAACAATCGTAATCAGGACGATCAGAGCCAGCAGCATCAGCATGCCGGTGGCCTGGATGTTCTCTTCGCGGCGGCGTGTCAGTGGCTGGCGGGTTATAGTAAACGCCGTCATCGTAAACCAACGGCCACCATCCAGCCCAGGGATCGGCAGGACATTCATACTCGCCAGACCCACAGACACTAGTGCGGCCAGCAATAGCACGGCGCTCAGCCTGCCTTGCCCGCCTGGGGGAAGATCATACCAAGTATTGCCACTGGGCCAGCTACACTTTGGCTTGCCTGGGTAAGTTTATTACTCGCAGCTTGGCGGGTGGCATGTTCGCCGCTGAATTGCTCTATAAAACCACTGGCTGCGTTGTGCAGAGTGGTACCAAGCCCGGCAAAGGTTGCGCCGGTTACCTGGGCTGTGGTGGCGACACCCACAATGGGGGCAGACCACGTTGCATAAATCACCTGGCGCTCGGCCTGGCCACCAGCCGCAATACCAAAGTACGCGCCATCCGCCGCTTGGGCACGTAGTTGCACCGGCTGGTGGTGCGTGTGCCGTTATGCTGCCAGGTAACGGTAATCGTATGGCCCTTATGCTGCTGCGAAACCTGGCTGACCATCTGCGGCGAGCGGACCGCTTGGCCATTAATCGCTACCAGCTCATCACCAGCCTGCAGGCCCGCCTGGGCAGCGGGCGAGCCAGGCACTACCTGTGCCGCCACTACCTTGGCGGGTGATTCGGTCACCACGCGGCCATCACCAGGCATCACAAACTGGTCCGGTAGGATTTTCGGCAAGCCAAACCACGCCATAGTGGTAAAGATAATAATCGCAATCAGCCAGTTCATGGCGACACCAGCAAACAGAATCTGGGTCTTGCCCCAGTAGCCAGCCGCGCCGTAATCACCCGGCCGGCGCGAGCTATCATACTCCCCCTTCAGGCGCACAAACCCACCGAGTGGCAGCCAGTTCAGGCTGTAGCGCACATTCTGGCCCAGGAAGCTGGTGCGGGGGCGCTTAGTGACAGCCCTCGGTGGGAAACCAAGCGCAAACTCCTTCACCACCACCCCAAGCCGGCGAGCAGCCAGGGCGTGGCCAAGCTCGTGCAGCCCCACCAGTACCATCAGCACCACAATGCCAATGATAATACCAAGCACAAGATCCACTGCTTACCCCCCAAAGCGACGGTTACGGTTGGTATACTCTGCCAGGATAGCGTGGACATCGTCCTTCGTCATATCGGGCCAGTTTTTATCGACAAATAGTAGCTCGCTATAGGCCGCCCGCCACAGCATAAAGTTACTCAGCCGCTGCTCGCCGCTGGTGCGCACAATCAGGTCGCACGGCGGTACCTCGGGGGCATATAGGTGCTGGCTAATCAGCTCTGGCGTGATATCGGCAGCACTGGTCCCGCTGGCAATCAGTGATTTAACAGCTTCGGTGATCTCAAGCTGGCCACCGTAGTTTAAGCATAATATCAGCTCGCCACCGGTTAGGGTCCTTGGTGGCAGCTTCGGCCTCGTCAATCGCATCACTCAGCTTGCGGCTCAAATTCTGGCGCGAACCCACCACGCGTAGGCGCACATTGTGCTCGATAAAAATCGGCACGTCGTCCTTCAGCACCCGTAGGAACAAGCCCATCAGCTTCTCTACTTCTGGTTTGCTACGGTTCCAGTTTTCAGTACTAAAGACGTACGCGCTGGCGTAGCGCACACCTTGGGCCAGCACCTCCAGCAGGACTTCCTTTAGCTGGTTGTAGCCGGCCAGGTGGCCCTCGTAGGTGGGCAGGCCGTGGGCACGGGCCCAGCGGCGGTTACCATCAACGATAAAGCCAATGTGGCGTGGTACGGTGGGTTGCTCAGTCTGCGCCATGATTATACCGTTAGGATTTCCTTTTCTTTAGCCTTAAAGGTCGCGTCAATCTGGGCCTGAATATCAGCCATAATCCGGTCGATTTCTTTCTCGACACGCTTTAAATCATCCTCGGATAGTTCCTTGGCTTCCTTCATTGCTTTGGCATCCTTCAGCGCATCCTGGCGAATGGTACGCAGGGCAATGCGCGCATCCTCTACCTTGTGGCTGGCGGTTTTGACCATCTGCTTGCGGCGCTCTTCAGTCAGGGGCGGCACCGGTACGCGCACCACGCGGCCGTCATCGCTGGGGTTAAACCCAAGTGACTGGTTAGCCCGAATTGCCGCGCTAATGGCGGCAATATTACTAGGGTCAAATGGGGTCACCAGCAGCATTTGGGCTTCGGGCGCGGTGACATTCGCAACTTGGTTGAGTGGCATCATGGTGCCGTAGGCCTCTACCTCAACACCATCCAGCATCCCCGCGTGGGCGCGGCCAGTGCGCACCTTCTTCAGCTCATCCTCAAAGTGGCTCACCGCCTGGCGCATCTTTTGCTTCGTAGGTATCGGTATCAAACATCCGTCGTCCCCGTGCCTATTCGCTGACGCCAAGTTCAATGCGCTTAAACTGGCCAACCACGATATTTTCGCCCAGCTTAGCCACCGCTGCCTTGATATGCTCCTCAACCGTGTGGCTGTCATCCAGAATATACGCCTGAGCCATCAGCACCTGCTCGGCAAAGTGCTTCTTTAGCTGGCCTTCAACAATCTTGGCGGCCATTTCAGCTGGCTTGCCCTCGGCTTCAATTGCGGCTAGCTTTTCGGCCTTAACACGCTCGTATTCCTCGGTTGGGATATCTGCTTCAGTCGCGTAGCGTGGGTTCATGGCAGCAATCTGCATCGCCAGCTCGTGGGCCAGTTGCTTAAAGTCATCCAGGCGGGCTACAAAGTCTGTCTCGCAGTTTAGCTCTAGCACCACACCAATACGGCCAGAGTGCACGTAGCTTTCGATAATACCCTCGCGGGCTTCGCGGTCGCTCTTTTTCTCGGCGCGGGTTAGGCCCTTTTTGCGCATGGCTTCAAGCGCTTTATCAAAATCACCATCGGCCTCTACCAGGGCCTTTTTGGCATCGGTCAGGCCAACGCCGGTTAGTTCCTTTAGTTTTTTAATATTCTCTAGGCTTACGCTCATGGTAATAGCTCCCTTTTATTTGGCTTCTTGTGTTGGTGTTTTTATCGCTTGCGCCGGCGCCTTCGCTGGCAGCCTGACTACAGTAGCCAAGCAGCAGTTCAAGACCCTTAATGGCATCATCGTTGGCAGGGATGACGTAATCGATCAACTCTGGGTTGACGTTGGTATCAGCAAATGCCACGACCGGGATGTTCAGCGTCTTGGCTTCTTTAATAGCGTTGGCATCCACAATTGCATCGGTAACCACAATAGCGCCGGGGCGGCCACGCAGCTCTTTAATACCACCGTACTTTTCGTTCAGGGCATCGATCTCTTCCTGGAAGCGCTGCACCTCTAGCTTGTTGTAGCGCTTTTCGAGGTCGCCACTGGCCATGCGCTTTTCGAGGTTCTTTAGCTTTTTAATCTGCTGGTTAATGGTGCTGGCGTTGGTCAGCATACCGCCAATCCAGCGCTCAGTTACATAGGGCTGGTTAGCAGCTTCGGCGGCGGCCTTTACCACTGCCTTGGCCTGCTTTTTGGTGCCCACAAACAGCACTTGCTTGCCACCAGCGGTGACGCTCGTTAGGAACGGCAAGGCTGTCTCGAGTGCCTCCACCGTCTTGACGAGGTCTATAATGTGGCTATCCTGGCGCTTGCTGTGAATATAGGGCGCCATTTTAGGGTGCCAGCGGCTTGTTTTATGCCCAAAGTGAACACCAGCTTCGAGCAGAGCTTTAATATCAACCGTTACGGCCATAGGTAATACTCCTTATGCTTTGCCCCGGGGCGCAGCCTGCGGTGTGCTACACGTAGCCAGCAGGAGTGAGCGCGCCTGCACCAGGCTACCAGTATGGCAGCGGGCACGGGGCTGTTTCGTTATGTTAGTAGTTACCCCCGTAGTATACCACACCATACCATACAAGAAAAGCGGCAACCGCCGGCTGTGCATGGTAACTCACGTGTTGTGAGTAGCACAGCGTTTGGTTGCCGCGGGATGAGGAATTTTAGCTACAGCTGTAGGGCCTCCTTTCGAGGCGCTCTTCCTTTTTCCCGTTGCTCATCAAGCTTGAAAGCTTGATGAGCAACGACGGCTGTTAACAAAAAGGTACCACCCACGATACCCATAATACTGACCGCAGTGCCAGCGGGGATGCAGCCCCCGTTAAATAGGGGCGTATATCAGCCCGCCAAACATGGCGAGCGGTAAAGCTAAACAGCCCCAGCCCCCAGGCTACCGCTAGGCGGTAACCGGGGTCATGCTTTCACCTTTGGCAATAAAGCCAAAGGTGAAGAATGAAAACGAAGGGGACGAATGCTCCCATAATGAGACACGTTAACAAAAACGTGTCCACGGTAATGTGGACGTTCTGGCCAAAAATAGCGCCATGAAAAGTAAGCATAATATTCCTCTCGGAAGGTGCAACCTGGCCCACTGTGGGGCCAAAAATTTGGTCGCACAAGTGGATAAGGTCAATACAATGTATACCAAATTTTTGCCGCGCCGTCAAACTTTGACAAACCGCCCCCTAGCTGCTATGCTGGTACAGATATGAAGAGCAGTTTACACCCACAGGATTACCGGCCTGTCGTATTTAGCGATGAGGTCGCCGGGTTTGCCTTTTTGACACGTTCAACTGCGCAGACCAAAGAAACAATTACTTGGGAAGATGGCAACACCTACCCACTGGTAAAGGTGCATATTTCGAGCGCCTCGCACCCCTTCTTTACCGGTGAAGAGAAGATTATCGACACCGAAGGCCGCGTTGACCGCTTTAAGGCACGCATGCAAAAGGCTGCTGAGCAAAAAGGCTGCCCTGGCTAACAAGGCCAAGAAAGCCGCTGCTGAGCGCAGCAAAAAGGCCGAACAAGCCGAGCAAAAGGCCGAGCAGGCCCTAGGCCAGGCCATCTCGTACCCATACACCCCGCTGGTACCCCGGCGGGGTTTTGTATTACCCCTACTACCCCTCTACCCCCTACGGTAGGCGCCAATCCACCGGCGAGCGGCCATGGCCGACCAAAAACTGGTTGGCGCGGCTAAAGGGCCGGCTACCAAAAAAGCCGCGGTGAGCCGATAGCGGCGATGGGTGCGGGCTGCTGATTGTACCATGCCGAGGGTTAGTAATGACCCGGCCGACCTTTTGGGCGTGCGCACCCCACAGGATAAACACCAGTGGTTGCGGGTGGTCGTTCAGCAGGCCGAGCACCTGCTGGCTAAATTCCAGCCAGCCAAGCCCAGCGTGACTGCCAGCCTTGCCGCGCTCCACGCTCCAGCTGGTGTTCATCAGTAGTACCCCTGGCGAGCCCAGGGCTCTAGGTAGCCACTGGTGGGCAGCGGCAGGCCGGTGTCGTCCACCAGCTCGGTAAAGATATTAGCCAGGCTCGGCGGCAGTGGCACACCCGGCCGGACCGAAAAGCTCATGCCGTGGGCCTGGCCGGGGCCATGGTACGGGTCCTGGCCGATGATAACAACCTTGGTGCTGGCCAGCGGGCAGGCAGCAAAGCAGCTAAACATATCCTGCCGGGCGGGGTAGATAGCCTTGGTGCGGCGCTCGCCGTCAACGGTGTTCATCAGGCGCCGAAAATACGGCTGCTCGGCCTGGGCCTCAACAAACTGGCGCCACGTAGTATACATAATCCTATTAAACCATATACCCGGCCGGGGCGCGACCCCACCGGGCACCCAGCCCGGCCATACACCGCCGGCCCACTAGGGGTGCTCGGGGCCAGGGCCGGTGTGCTATAATAGGGGTACTTATGCCACAAATTACCCTCAACCAAGCTGAACTTGCTGCTGAGCGCGCCGAGCTAGCCGACTTTTTGGCCCAGCCGAACGCCTATAGCAGCCCGGATTTTAGTGCCAAGAACAAGCGCTTTACCGAGCTAGAAACCCTGCTGGGCGTTGCTGCCAAACGCGATAAACTGCGCACCACCATCGCCGGGGCCAAGGAGCTGATTGCCGCTGGCGGCGAACTGGCGGAGCTGGCCAAGGATGAACTCGCCGAAGCCGAGACGGAGCTGGCCGCGCTTGAGGACGAGCTCTTTATTATGCTGACGCCTAAAGACCCGAATGATGGCAAGAATTTAATTATGGAGATCCGGGCTGGGGCTGGTGGTGATGAAGCCAGCTTGTTCGCTGCCGAGCTCTACCGTATGTACCTACGCTACTGCGAGACCCACGGCTTTAAAACGGAACTCATGAGCGAATCGCCCAACGACGCCGGTGGCTACAAAGGAAGTCGTCTTCCGTATCGCTGGCGATAGCCCGTATGGCGTGCTCAAGTTTGAGTCCGGCGTGCACCGTGTGCAGCGCGTGCCAGCCACCGAAAGCCAGGGCCGCGTCCACACCAGTACCGTCACCGTAGCGGTCCTACCAGAGGCCGAAGAAACCGATATTACCATTCATCCAAACGATATTAAGGTTGATGTCTTCCGCAGTGGCGGCCATGGTGGCCAGAGCGTCAACACCACCGATAGCGCCGTGCGTATCACTCACCTACCAACCGGCCTGGTGGTTACCAACCAAGACGAAAAATCCCAGATTAAGAATAAAGAAAAGGCCATGAGCGTACTGCGCAGCCGCCTGCTGCAAGCCACCATCGAAGCCGAGCAAGCTAAGCTCACGGCCGAGCGCCGCAGCCTGATTGGCTCGGGCGACCGCAGCGAAAAGATCCGCACCTATAATTTCCCGCAAGACCGCATTACCGACCACCGGATTGGCTATAGCCGCAGCGGCATCCCCCAAGCAATGGATGGCCGGATTGATGATTTGACCGAAAAGCTCCAGGCCTACGAGCGCGAACTGGCCGCCCAGAATGCCAGCCAGTAATACCCCCAGTAACATCCGAGGGGTAGTGACCATGGCTGATTGGCTGGCTCGTGCCCAGGCGAGGCTCGCTGATGCCGGCGTGCCAAGCGCCCGGCTGGATGCCGAGCTACTCCTATGCCACGCCGCGGCGCAGCAGCGCACCTGGCTACACGCCCATAGTGATGAACCGCTGGCGGCGCACGTCTTGGCTGCGGCCAATGCCATGCTCACCCGCCGCACCCAGCGCGAGCCGCTGGCCTATGTGGTTGGGCATAAGGAATTCTACGGCCGCGAATTTACCGTCACGCCAGATGTCCTGATCCCCCGCCCCGAATCCGAAACTATACTAGAGCTCCTACTGGCCGCTAGCCTACCCGCCGCGCCGCATATTATTGACGTTGGCACCGGGAGCGGTGTGCTGGGTATTACGGCGGCACTAGAGCTACCTGGCAGCCAGGTAACGCTGCTTGATATTAGCCCCGCTGCCCGGGCGGTGGCAGCTGCAAATGCCCGCCGGCACGGGGCGCAGGTACGCACGCTGCATAGTGACCTGCTGGCTGACTACCCGCTTGAGCTCCCCCCAGCCGATGCCATCCTAGCAAACCTGCCCTATGTGGATGAGAGCTGGCCCGATACCAGCCCAGAGCTTGCGTATGAGCCCCGCCTGGCCCTCTATGCCAACCAAGGTGGGTACGAACTCATCCTGCGGCTCCTGCACGAGGCAGCGGCTGTGCTGCGGCCTGGTGGTATCCTCCTACTTGAAGCCGACGCTCGCCAGCATAGCACAATCCGCGCCTATGCCCAGCGCACTGGCTGGCAGCCAGGCCCCATCCAGGGGTTGATTATCCCCCTCACCCGGCGCGCACCCTAGGCATTCAGTACCTCATACACGCAAAACGAGCCCTGGTATACCTACCACGGCTCGTTTGTTATACTCGCCTGCTTGAGTTACCGGCTAGAACCCCCAGGCGGAGTCTTCCTCGCTGCTTTCGTCGTCGTGATCCTGCTGCGACTGTTGGCGGCGCGGCTGCTGGCCAAACTGGCTGCCACCCGTGTACTGCGCCAGGGTAACCTCCATGGTTTTGCTCCTTGCCATCGCGTAGCACACTTACGCGTACGCGCTCACCCGGGCTGGTACTGCGATACCAGGCTGCTGACGCTCTGACTGGCCTTCACCTCGCTATCGCCAATTTTGGTAATAATATCGCCTTCCTTAATGCCCGCCTTCTGGGCTGGGCCGTTTGATTCCACTGCTGGCTGGTTACGCCCAGGCGTCACCAAAGCACCGGTTTTGACTGGCAGGCGGCGGCTCTGGCCAGCGCTGGGGTGATCTCAACATAGTGCACACCAAGGTACGGGCGCATTACCTTGCCCTTTGCCAGCACACCCTTTCAGGATGCCTTTAACCGAATTAATCGGGATAGCAAAGCCAATCCCCTGGGCATCTGCCACAACCGCAGTGTTAATACCAATCACCTGGCCGCTGAGGTTAATCAGCGGGCCGCCCGAGTTGCCGGGGTTAATGGCGCTATCGGTTTGGATCAGCCCCGTCAGCGACTCCATCTTGGATTCATCCTGCGCTTGGGCATTCACCGGCCGGCCCAGGCCAGAAATAATCCCGCTGGTCACGGTGTTCTGGTACTCCCCAAGCGAGTTACCAATCGCCACCACATTTTGGCCAATCCGGGCCGTCTGGGAGTTGCCGATTTCTGCCGGGGTCAGTTTGCCAGCGTTATTAACCTTCAAAAAAAGCCACGTCGTTAAGCGGGTCGGTACCCACCAGGCGGACGTCATCGTAAATTGTGCCGTCGGACGTCGTCACCTCAAACAGGCTGGCACCATCCACCACGTGCTTATTCGTTACAATATAGCCATTGTGGCTGACGATAATACCCGGTGCCGGCCCCTTGGGTGGCCTGGCGAGTACGGGCGTTGCGTGACTGGGCAGCGATCGATACCACACTCGGCGATACCTTTTCGGCCGCGGCGGCCACGCGGTTTTCTTCGGCGCTGCTGACGCGGTTACCATCATCCTTGGCAAAATTACCACTGGCCGGTGTGGTCTGCTCGGCGCTGTGCCAGCCCTGCAGCACCGTGTAGGTAAACCATGTACTGAGCGCCCCACTGGCAACTGCCAGTAGCACGAGGCTTACAATCAGCTTTTTAGGCATGCGCACATGGGCCGCCTGAGCTGGTGGTTGCGATTCACCCTGGGGCGGCACTGCTGGCATCGCAGCTGGTGGCTCGGTGGTAGTGGGCGTTTCTGATGGGACTGACTCCTTGGCAGGCTTAGGCCTAGAGGCCTTGGTTGCCTTGGTAGATGCGGTCGGCGCTGGGGCCGGAGTGCTTGGCTTTTTCGAGTCGGCAGATTTCTTCACGCGCGTTAGGGTCTCCTTACGTGGTTATGCTATATAATAGTTTGATTTGGGGTAGAGCCCTGGCCCAGCCGAGCTAACGAACAGCACCAGCACCAGCACAACTACTGTGCACGCAATAACTGGCACGCTAATGCGGGGCTGGCTAAAGCTGGCCTTGGCGATGATCGTTTGGTATAAGCGCTCGGCAATCACGCCCACACACAGGGTAATGATGGCCATTTGTGGCAGCATAAAGCCCCCAAGTAGGCTCAGGCCATAGCCAATATTCCAGTGGTAGGTTACCCAGCCAAGCTCCGCCAGCACCAGCGCAAAGACGCTCGCAAGCAAGCTGTAGTGCTTATCGTCCGCCGCTACCAGCACGTGCCGGGCCGCACCATAGCCCATACCAAGGTAGAAGATAACCGTGGCGATTTGGCCAATATCGTGCGAAAAGGCTGCCAGCGCCCAGGAACCAATAAACAGTGCCGTGCCCGCCTGTACTTTGCTTGCCAGTGCCCTCGTGCGGGGTTTAATCACTACCAGCCACAGGGCAAAGAAGATAGACACACCTACCTGTAGCCACAGGGTGTGCGAGCTACCACTCCCCGCTGCCAGGTATAGCAGTGCCACCACACCAAAGCCAACGGTAAAGTCCACCAGGTTAGCCAGGATGTTAACCCGCCAATAGCGCCAGCGCACAGCAAACACGCGCCACTTACTGAGCATAATTAGAATCAGTGCAATCTCGGCCCGCTGGCCCACATACATAACCGCAAACACCATGCACACTAGTGCCAAGTTGAGCGCAATGTGCATTAGGTCGCCAAATACATTACGGCGGCGGCTGGTTTGTAAAAACTCCATATGCTTATTGTACCATACCTTGTGCTATCTGCGCGCCGTTGCCCCTACTGGCCACCAACGGTTAACTCCTTGCCCACGATCACCACAAACTTGGTTTCGGCAGTGGTGGTAACCGGTGGCTTAGTGGTTTCTACCGTGGTGCCATAGAGCTGCTGCAGCTTCTTCTTGGTGGCTTCGTTACCTCGCCAACCTGGTACACCTTGGCCTTGCCATAGTCACCAACCGGGGCATTACCAATTGCACCAACGGTAAAGCCCTTAGCCTGTAAATCATTGGCCACCAGCTGCGCCTTACCCGCAATACCAGAACCGTTGTAAATATCAACACGGGCGCTCTCCTTGGTGAGCTCATTAGCCAATAGCTGCTTGGTAATATAGGCTTGCACCTTGGTGTAGTTAAATAGGCCCGCCACCGGCATCACGACACTCTGGCCGGCGTGGTTGCCATCGGTCAGCACGGCCTCGCCGTCCTTATCCAGCGCAATGGAGCGCAGTTTATCACCCTTGACCACATTGCCCAGGTCCACCAGGGTACGGACTTCCTTCTTTTCGAAGTTGGTGCGCAGGTTGCTACCAAAGGCATCTACCAGGCTCGTAATCTTGCCGATATTGGCCAGTGTACCAGCGCTGAGGGCCTTTTCTTGCAGCGCCCGGATGATCTTCTGCTGGTTGCGCTCACGGTCAAAGTTACCACCAGGCAAGCCGTAGCCACCCTGGGCATTGCGGGCACGGGCCAGCGCCAGCGCATGGTCACCATCCAGGTGGGCAACCTGGCCGTTCTTGTAGTAGACCATCTTACACTGGTAGTTACAGCGCCAGTCAAAGTTCGGGTCGTAAATACCCCGTGGGTCAGAGGTTTCAATCTTCACATCAACCCCACCAACGGCATTAACCGTATCCGATACCACCTTGTAGTTCAGGTGGGCATAGTACTGCACCTTCAGGCCCAGCACCTCGCCGACCTTCTTCTGCAGGGCTTCGGCGCCAGCAGCTTCATTCTTGCCACTATTCGAGGCACACATATACACCGTGTTAATTTTGGCTTGGCGGCCAACGGCACAGGGTAGTATCGAGCTTAACCCACAGGTCGCGCGGCACGCTGATCATCGCAGCGCTCTTTTTGTTTTGGTCGATGCTGAGCACCATAATCGAGTCAGTCAGCTCGGCGCCGGGGTGCTGGCCACCGTCACTATCCTCGCTGGTACCAAAAATCAGGATATTAGAGCGGCCGTTTTCGTCCATCTTAAGCTGGGCCTTCTGGGCAAAATCAAAAACGCCCCCCTTAAAGACCGAGTCCGTCGCCAGTAGGGTTTTGGCAATAATATAGCCACCAATCCCCAGCGCAACCAGCAGCGCGGTGATAATAGACCATTTAATAATCTTCTTGCGCTTGGCAAGCTGCTCGGGCGTCTTGCGCTTTTTACCCCGTGGCTCGCCTGGGTTATTAAGATCTATCTGGGCGAGCGAGGCAGCGATATCATTCTGGTTAGAGCGATCAGCACGGCCCTTAGCGGAGCCAGGCTGGCGCTGCGCATTCGGTGCCTGGGGGCTACCTGGGCGGCGCAAACCAGGCTGGCCACCGGCAACCAAGCCTGGGGCAGCCGGCTGGTGTGCAGCCCGGCGGCGGTTAATAGCCACTGGCTGCGGTTGGGGTGCCTTGGTAAGGCCCGGCATTTTGG
Organism: uncultured Candidatus Saccharibacteria bacterium; assembly: GCA_916438855.1. Lineage (GTDB taxonomy): Bacteria > Patescibacteriota > Saccharimonadia > Saccharimonadales > Saccharimonadaceae > SDRW01. Next base: position 18,255 of record CAKAFW010000002.1, on the reverse strand, counting down.
GCGGCATAGGTGGCTGCGGCGGTAGTTTACGGCGGGCTGGGCGCACCGTAACGGGTACGTGGTTCATGGGCTGCGGGTTATGGATGCTGCCGCCAAGCGGCTGGCCGGCTTGGCCACCTGCCCGGTGCGGAGTGAATCCATCTATGGAAGAAGGTTGCTTGTTCATAATCTACTCTACCTATCATACAAAAAATCTGCGCCCATGTACACACACAAAATGCTTTTGCTACAACGTTTTACACAGGATTTTTACACACCGTTCTGGCCCCAGCCCACCCCGCTACGCGATACAATAAGCTTGACAGATAGGCGATATATACTCTATGATTCTGTTACCTCCCGTGCCCAATGCGCGCGGAGCTGCCAGAGCACTGCTTAGCTGCAGCTGCTCTTTCCCTCGGCACCGCAACGGTTGTGGTGTTTGCACCTTGAAAGGAAAGGGAATATTATGTACGCGTATGATATTGAGTCTAGCACACGTGAACTCAGCCTGTGTAAACTAGCCAAGCACATGGCATTTATGGATTTGATTCAGGGTGATGACAACCCTGAATACGTCCGCGGATATATTAGCTTGCTCGGCGAACGGCTCGAGAATAAAATCGAGCTGGCTGGAGTGCCGATGGGGCACTTCAAGCAAAACTGCAACTCGCGCGACACGGTTCATCTAATGATGAGCCGCCTCGAACGGGACGAAATTGCCCAAGCACCTGCCGCGCAGGAAGCACTGCGCGAACACGCGCGGTGCTATGTATGGAGCGTGCTAGTTGTAACCTGGCGCGAATATTTGCGCCAGGTTGCCAGGGTAGTTGCCGACGGCGCTGCCGTACCGGCAATCGTGCAGGCGGCCCAGTCGCCTGTAAGGCTGTTCTTGATCAGCACCCGCCTGGGCTTGCTTGTGCAAGCCCAGTGCGGGCAAGGTGCTGTCGATAAAATCCAGGCCGAATACGGCCTGCCACTCAACCCGTTCCTCAGGGAACGCTTCGGCGAGCTAATGGAACTAGTGGAGCAGGAAGCGGCAAATGTCCTTGAGGAGGGCACGGCCGCCATCACAGTTGACCCTACAGAAGAAGGAGGTATCATTACCGTCCAAATTTCCCTTTACCTAATCCCCACCCCGCCTGCCAGCGGGGGTTTCTTTTTGTTGATGCCAAGCCATAGATACACAGAACTTGACAAATAATCGATATATATATATCATCTCCCTTAGACCCCCATACCAGGCTACGGCAACCGCCATAGCCCTACCCAGGGTTCCACCTGGCCTTCTCCCCAATGGAGCTGGCCTCATCTTTAACACATGCAATGGTTGCATGTGTTCGTACCTTGAAAGGGATTTGATTATGTCTATCTCCACAGCTACTCTGGCCACCATGACCATCCGCGAACTCATCTCTGCCCTGAAGGCGGAGACAGACCCCGCTCAGATCAGCCAACTCGTGTATCAAATCGATGCACGAGTTGGCACCCAGAGGCTCCAGATCCAGGAGCTCCTGGAGAGCTCCACCAAGAAGCTAGAGGGCGCCTACAATATTGCCAAACCAGCAGATCATATGTCTGCTGGTGGTAATATCAGCAGAGAGGCGCTTGTAAGAAACGCCAACACTGCTGATGCGCTGGCCAGCCATGCGTATTACTATACGCAGGTGGCTCTGGCCACCGCCTGGCGGGAATATATCTGGGTACTCTGGGCCGAGCGATAAGCAATTTTGACAAGGCTGTAGGGTGAATCAGAAAAAGAGCCGAACAAGACTGGCTCTGGCTAGCCTTGCTAACCATCCACCAGAGCTGGAGTTTGCCGCAGGTTGCGCTCTGCGCGCCTATTCGCCCTTTAGGCAAGTACAGACGGAGCTGGATAAGCTCCATTTGCACTATGGCCTAAATAGCTTGTATGTACATGAGGCCCCCGAGGGTCTCTTCCTTACGCTTTAACAGGGCTTCAGAAGCACTGAAGCCGGTATGGGCTGCATCCATGAAGGCCAGCTTCCGACCATCGGCAACGGGAGGAGGCGCCTTCGAGGTAGTCATCTCCCTCACCTAACCCTACCCCCGCCTGCCAGCGGGGGTTTCTATACCCGCACGTGGGTGCGCGGCTTGACATGTGCAAGATATCTACTATCATATTCTTTACCGCTCTGTAGCGCATACCCGCGCTGCGGGGCAAGTACTCAGCTTTACCGATGAGCCGGGGCACTCCATAGCACCACAACCGTTGTGGTGTTCGTACCTTGAAAGGGGTAACATGATTGACCACGTTGAGCTTTCAACACCCCAGCTAGTTGAGCAGCTGGAAAAGGCCAGCGAGGCCTCCACGGTTCGGTCGCTCGCGGCCGAACTCTGCGGAAGGATAAAACTCGCACAGGAGGCATCTGGCTCTCCCTATGTGGACGCTGGCGCAGGCCCACAAAGAAGTTCGTCTGATCGACATGATCAGCGACGACATAGGAGAGGGGGTGTTTTTGAATAATAAGCTGGTTGCGGCAGCGCTGCACAACCATGCCGAGCACTACATTACAGCGATGCTCGGGCGAGCCTGGGAGTGCCTTCTGGAGACACTCGCGGACGCGGCGCGCCCTCTGGCGTTGGGGCTATAAGGGCGCCTCTGATGGCGCTCACATCGCCCAAATGGCCCGCACCCCCATGCGAGTGCGCTTTGCACTGGGCAGCTCCTCCGGGTAAACGCCCCTGGAGGAAACTGCCCAAAAGGTGGTTTCAGACCTTCAGGCTGATTACGGCCTGAGCCTGAACCCCTTCCGCACTACTGGGGACCTACTCCCCGTCGTACAGGAGGCCGTTAAGTACCTCCGCCAGGCGCCGGTAGTCACCATTACTAATGACCCTGAAGACGAAGAAGGAGGTGTTGTAGAGGTCGCCATGTCCCTCATATAACCCACAACCCCGCTCATTGGCGGGGGCTTTCCTATTTTTATACACAGGGCGCGGCACTCAGCCCATAGTACAGCCAGACCCGCCCATAGCGCCTGGCGCCTAGAATCGGCGCATTTTATCAAACGGCCAAAAAGCGAAAGCTCACCGGGCCAACGATATCGTAGTACGGAATGGTGCCGAGGCCACTACGCGAATCGTAGGAATAATCATTAATGCGGTTATCGCCCGCTACAAAGAGCTCGCCCTTTGGCACCGTCATATCAACCTCGCCGCTGGTAGGCTGCTTGGGCTCGCCGTGGTTGTCGTCATCTGGCCGAAAGCCGCTTGTATGCTGGCGGTTATACACGGTTATGACGCCGTTTTTTAGTACCACACGCTCGCCGGCAAAGGCAATCACCCGCTTGACGATATACTCGCCTGTGCCAGAGGTCGTGCCGTAGGCTGGGTGCGGGTTTTTAAACACAATCACCTGGCCGCGCCTCGGTACATAAGGCTGGCCCTGCAGGCTGGCAGCCGTTACCGGCAAGCGGTCAACAATCAGCCGGTCACCGGTAAACATGGTGGCCTCCATACTTGGGCCCACCACCGAAAAACTGCGGAAGATAAAGGTGTTGATAACAATCGTGCCCAGCGCCACAGCCAGCACGAACACAACAATGCCAATCACATCGCGCATGCCTTGGTGCCGCTGCAAAAACCGTGCGTTCATCTTGCCTAGTATAGCACACTGGCCCGGCTGCTGCTAGCACGGGGCCACGGCCCAGGCCCGGCTGCCCGTAGCCAGTAGAGTGCGGCCGCTAGGCGCCCTTGCTCAGTAGCTCTTCGATGCGCCGTAGGTCATCTTCGTCTTTAAACCGGATGGTAATTCGCCCACTCCCCTTGCTGGTGCTGGTAATATTCACCGCCGCATCAAGCTGCCGTGCTAGGCGCTCGATATGCTGCTCGTAATTGGTGCTGGGCTGCGCCGCGGGTGCTGGGGTTGCCTGGGGTGGCTGCTTCTTTAGCTGGGCAATGTACTGCTCTACCGTGCGGGCAGACCAGCCATCCTTGGTGATATTGGTGCATAGCTGCAGCGCGGTGGCTTCGGGCAGGCCAATCAGGGGCCGCGCCTGGCCTTCAGTAATTGTACCCGCCACAATCGCCTGCTGAATCTTCTTAGGTAGCTTAAGCAGGCGCAGCTTATTACTCACTGTACTGACGGACTTAACACCCATGCGGGTGGCAATCATATCCAGCGTCATATTAAACTGATCGCGCAGCTTCAGGTAGGCCGTAGCGGTCTCGATAGCGCTCAGATCGCGGCGCTGCAGGTTTTCTATCAGGGAAAGCTCAAGCTGATGCTGAGCACTTAATGTGCGCACGATGGCCGGCACATGGGTCAATCCCGCCAGCTGAGCGGCTCGCCAGCGGCGCTCGCCAGCCACAATGGTATAACGCACACCACTAGTGTCACTCGCCTTATCGCTACCATCTGGGCTGGTACTGCGCGGCACCACCACCAGTGGCTGCAAAATACCGTGTTCTTTAATTGAGTATGAAAGTTGTTCAAGCGCCTCTTTATCGAAGGTGCGGCGCGGCTGGTCTGGGTCGGCTGCAATCTGCGCTACCGGCACGGTGCGCAGGTCGCTGACTTGCTCGTCCTGCTGCGAGGTCGGGTCAAAGGCCTCATCCAGCAGCTCGTCTGGTATCAGCGAACTAAACCCGCGGCCCAAGCCATGCTTCTTTTTAGCCGACACGTTCCACTACCTCCTTGGCGACTGCCTTGTAGGCCCGGGCACCCTTGCTCCAGCGGTCATACTCACCAATTGGCAGGCCGTGGCTGGGGGCCTCGGCAAGGCGAATATTACGTGGGATCGAGGTTTTAAATACCTTACCTGGGAAGTGCTTTTTGATCTCTTCATACACCTGCACGCTCAGGCTGGTGCGGTTATCGACCATGGTTGGCAGCACACCCAGTAGATCGAGCGTTGGGTTCATGTTCTTGCGTACCAGCTTCATAGTTTCGAGCAGCTGACCCAGGCCTTCCAGGGCGTAGAACTCCGCCTGGACTGGCAGCAGCACGTAGCGGGCAGCAATCAACCCATTGACGGTTAAAAGGCTGAGGCTCGGCGGGCTATCGATTAGCACATAGTCGTAGCCGCTGACGCTTTCTATAGCTGAGCGCAGGCGCGTAAAGCGGTGCGGAGCCTGGGCCAGCTCTACCTCGGCATTGGCCAGGTGCGGCGTGCTCGGCGCTAGGTAGACGCCTTCCGTTTCCGTTGCAATAATAACCTCACTGAGCGGCTTCGTCTGGAGCATGACTTCTGTCATAGTAGCCTGCAGGGTTTGCTTATCGACCCCGAGCCCGCTGGTGGCATTACCCTGCGGATCAAAATCAATTAACAATACCTTCTTGCCAAGTTTTGCTAAATAATACGCTAGGTTAATAGAGGTAGTGGTTTTCCCCACCCCGCCCTTTTGGTTGGTTACTGAAATTACTGTTGTCATGGTTCTCTGCTATTTCCCTTATGCTATCCTTATTATAGCAGCCCCAGCGGGAATACTCCACCACCAAAACACCCCGCACTAAGGCGGGGCGTGGTGTGGGCGTTATTTGATGCCGGTAATTGTAATGCGGCTGTGCTTTTGGCGGTGACCAATTTCTTTGTGCACACGTTTTTTACTCTTATAGCGAATGACGCGGAGCTTTTCGCCCTTGACCACTGGTTCTTCTACCTGAGCGGTAACTGTTACGCCCGCGACAGTTGGCGTGCCCACGGTGGTGTTCTTACCATCCATAACCAGGAGCGCCTCAGTCTTGAGCTCTTTTGTGCCTTCCGGGAGGAGGTCCACCAGGAGGGTCTCTTTTTCGGCTACAAGGTATTGCTTGCCGCCTACTTTAATGACTGCTTTCTTTGCCATAGTATCCTTTTACTTAGTTATCAGCTGCCAATTATAGCACATGGCGGTGGCAGTCGCAAGGAGCACGATGCCAAGGGTCGCGACACACACGGCCGCCGCCGCTTTTAGCTAACCCCGACCTAAGCCACGTCGCAAAACTGGCTTTTTACCTGAATATATATGCTTGATATAATAAACCACTATGTACCACCAGCTATGCACAGGCTATTATCATCTTAACACCACTGGCTTTGAGCACGAAGTGGCGCACGTGTATGAGCACATACTTGTGATGACTGCCCACCGGCGGCTAGCGGCAGCGGGGGTGAGCAACCTGCTAGCGGGCTGGGTGGCGGGTGAAACCTTCCCCCGCATGATGTTTATAGACTACACCCTATATACGGCGCAGGCCGAGCAGGTGCTGGCGGCCCATATGGCCAGGCCGAACCGGATTGACTGGGACTTACTCGACCAAGAGCTGCAGCGTGTTCAGACCGAAGCCCGCAGCGTTATAACCAACCAGGCCATAGCTGACCCCACCAGCCCGGACCGTGCCCGGCTGACCCAGGCTCTGCAGAAGCTGGACCGCCGCCCATTTTACCGCTACGATAATGCCGCCCAGGGCAATGCTGGCGATGAGTTTACCCCCACCTACCACGCTCACCCGGCAGGGTAGCAACCACGCCGCCACGCCTATTCTGCCCATGCGGCCGGCCCGCCAGCGCTACCGCGATGTGGCGGTGCGCTTTGGTGCGCGTGGCCTGCCGCTACAGGAAAAAGCTGGCCTTCCTGCGCCTAAAGCCGCTGATTGGCAGTTGGCTGGATAGCCAGCTTGAGCCCCACGGCGCCTACCTGCGCGGCTCCAGCACCCCGTTTGATCACCCGAGTGGTGCCCTGGCGGCTGTAGCCATCTACACCCTGCCCCGCACCGGCCTACGCCTAGCCAGCCTGCAGCGCCACCTAGCACGCGGCCTGCCAGCCTTAGCACGGGAGCTGACCGCGCACCCCAGCAACCTAGCTGCCTACCGCGACTGCTTTGCCCACGACCCCGAGTGGCGAGATGCACCCAAGGAATACTACCGCGCCGCCGGCCTGCTGGCTACCCGCCAGGCCATCGCACGCGCGCTCACGCCGGGTAACATTCACACGCTGCTGGGCAAGCTGCAGCTGGAGGTGCGGCCGGCTACGCAGGCGGATTGGGACTACCTGGGTTAGCCCTGCCACACGAACGCGGCCGGTTACGCAGGCGGCCCTAGGGCTTCATCATCAACCAAACCACCCCTGCTGATATAACAGGGGTGGTTTTCGGTGTAGGGGCTCCGCGCGCAGGCCTACGAAAGCGTTACTGCTTGGGCTCGTCGTCCGTGTGGGTTGGGCGCGGTGCTGGGGCGCTTGGCAGGCTAGTGCTCTCCCCCACCAGCGCGTGCTTCAGATCCTTCTGGCTGCGGTACCAGTAGACAACACCAGCGACGAGCAAGGCAATGCCGATCAGGCCAAGTACAACCTCGGTTGGGCCGGTGGTTGGCAGGCTAGTTGGTGCCGCCACACAGTTGCCGTTTTTATCGACTACCTGGCCAGGGCCGGGCTGACACTTGCTTTCGCAGCGGGCATCACCATTTGGGATACCTGGTTTACATTCGTTCGGTGCACAGGGTGATTCAACCTCTACCACAGCGCTGGCCTGCTTGTTGCCATTCGCGGTGATGATGGTGGCATGGTTGGTGAGCTGGCGGTTGCCACACACAGCTGGCTTATCTACCGTGGTGCTAAAGCGTACGCCGGCGTTACCCCGTGGGCTATAAGCGCCAATATTAAGGCCCTTGGTGGTGACGTCATCTGCCGTTGGGGCACCCTTGGCATTAACGGAGTTAGCCAGCACGCTGGAGCCGCGCTGGTAGGTTAGGCCAGCTGGTAGTGCATCTTTGACGATGACATCATTCTGCTGGGTGCTGCCGGTGTTCTGGTAGCTAATCAGGAATTCTACCTTCTCGCCAACCTTGGCAACGATTTTATCCTGCCAGGTTTGCTCGCCAGCCTTACGGACTTGCTTTTTGATAGTGAAGTTCGGTGCATCGGCCCGGAATTTAAAGGTCACGTAGCCCGAGAACTCATTACAGCCCGGCAGAAGGCCATTCAGGCTATCGAACCCCTAGGGGTGCGCCTTGCTGGCTAAACAGCGCATCTGGCAGCTTCTGGCCATTGACACCACCCTTACTGGCGATGGTAGCCGAGCCAGGAATGTAGCGCAGGGCAACATCGGTGCCGCTGGTGAGATATGAATTATCGTGCACGGTTTTTAGGCGTGGCGTTATCGGCGCTGAGGTAGCCGGTAATGCCGGTGCGCTGGCCGGCCTTCAGCCCAGCTGGCAGCGCCATACGCAGGCGGGCGTTCTGGGCAATACCCTTTTTGCCGTGGGCGTCGTCGTTAAGTGTCTTCGAGGCGTTGTTGTGGTAGTACACATAGACCTCGTAGTCCTTGCCAGGCTCTACCTTGGTATCGTCGCTGTAGGCGCTTGCCGGCGCACCAGCTTCTTTAATACGCACAAAGTTGCGCTCATCCCCATAGGCAGGGTTATTGGTAATGGAATTAAAGGTGACGTGGTCGGCCGGCTTTTCGATGGTGTAGGTAGGCCGTTCTGGGCCCCACGCCAGGGCGCCGGCGCTGGTGGCAAGCACCACCACACCGAGCGCTACCACACCACTGAGCCAGCCCAGGGCGCGCTTTGCACGCGGCGCGCCTGGGTGGGTTAGTAGAGGCTGTTGCATAGGTTGTTCTCCTTTTTGTGTTTATACGCGTTCATACGCAGGGTGGTTACAGCTGAATATTGGCTTCGGTGCCTGGGCTATCAGCGCTTGGGGCCGTATCGGCCGGGGTAGCCTGCTGCTTGGCAGAGTCATGGCTTTGGTTCAGATCGGCGCTGGCAGCTTGCTCGCCAGTATCACCAGTTGCTTCACTGCGGCCCTCGCCGGTGCCCATCGTCGCGCCTTCGGCCGTGCCGCCAATTTGCTGCTGCGGGATTTCCTGGCCTGGCTGCTGGGCGGTGAACTCAGGCGCACTCTGCTGCTGGGCTGGCGCCTCAGAGCGGGCCAGCCTCGGCCAGCGGCGCACCATCGATATGGACATAGTCATTCGGGTCAGCTGACTTTGGCGCCAAGGTTTCCGGCGGTTGCTCTGGTGCTGGTGGCGGGCCACTCGGTGGAACGTATGGCTGCTCGGGTGGGCTGGGCGGTGGCACATTTGGCACCTCAGGCGGGGTATTTGGGCGGGATGTACGGCACTTCAGGCGGTGGCCCAGGTGGCGTATCCGGCGGCGTATCGGGTGTTTCTGGTGGGTTGTGTGGTGTCTCGGGTGGCGGCGAACCAGGGTTTTCTGGCACCAGTGGGGCTGGTGGCCGGTACTGCTCGGCTGGTGGGGTATCAATCACCGGTGCGTAGGCTGGTGCTTCTGGCTGCACAACGCCGGTAATCAAGGCTTGGTAATCCAGCTTAGCTTGCTCGGCCACAGCGCGTGGGTATACCACCCTGCCCGCAGGATGGCTTGTAGTAGGCCGTTTTAATTTCACCCTGGGCCGTTGTGTGGCTGATTTTTTTATAATTGTGGCGGCTTTCTTGCACACCCTGCTGCATAGCCATGGTAAAGCCGGCGGCCTCGTTGCTATTTGGAATAGCGTAGTCAGAATCATACGTGCCAGCAGCAGCCTCAAAGCTCGTTATCGTGGTGCTACTACTAGCTAGAATATCCTGCAAGCCACGCCGCACATCGCCCTGCAAGGCCCGGTTGGTAAAGAGATTTTGTAGATCGGTATTGAGGTCACCGCTTTCCATGCCGGCAATGCCAAGATCATGCGCCAGGCCCGTGGCAACCAATAGCTCGCTGGTGGCTTGCTGGCGGATTTTATCCTTAGCGTCATCTAGGTCACGGTACTGCAGCGGTGCAGCCAGGTTGTATTCGCCCGTTTTGCCCTGCTGGTAAAAGCTGCTGGTTTCGGCTCGCCAGCGGGCAAATGGCCCAGCGGCCCTGTCTTCTGGCGATAACTCCGCCGCGCGGCGGGCAGTGTTCATATCATCAATAATACGGCCAGCACTTGGTTGAGCCACACCATGCGCACCTGGCTCTACCGATTGCGTTACCGTCTGGGGTTCACGCACCGGCTGTTCGGCCGCGTTGTGAGCAAGACCGATGAAGGCAGCGGCAGCAAGGCCGGCCATCACCAAGCGGCGCTTATAGCGCTGGTGCCACGCCTCGCGTTCCTTGCGGTGGCGGCCACTCTTATGCGGGCCAGTTTCACTGGTGCGGGGTGCAGGCCCACGGCGGGCATGCCGGGCGCCAGCTTTGCTGGTCAGGCCAAGGCTGCGGCGAGCATCGGCTTCCAGCTTAGCGGCCGTTGGCTGCTGGTTATCCTCGGCCAGTGCTTCAACCACATCCGCTACCCGTGGGGTCAAATCAACCGCGTCACCAAAGGCAGTTTTGCGTGCCTCGCTCGTCGCCATTTCGGCATATTCTGAGCCGTACTGGCGGGTTAAATCCTGCTTATAGTGCTGTAGCGCCGCCATGCGCACGGTTTCGTCCTTGTTGTTGTAAATCGCCGTTAGTTCACGGGTATCGTGGCTCAGCTGCTCCTGGCGCTCCTCTGGCGTCATAAACTGCTCCATGCGCTGCTTTACCCAGCGTATTAAGCGCCGCGGTGTCGCCCTTTGCCTGGGCCTGTTCCATTTGGGCCAGTAGGCTGCTATTGGCTTTCATATCCGTTAGCAGGCGGCGGCCAATATCCATCAGCCGGGCCTGTTCCATTTTGGTGCGCTCAGCCAGGCTAGCGGCCTGGTACTGGCTCGAGGCATCCAGCTCGCTGGTAGCGGTTTGGATGGCACTGGTTAGCTCCGCCTCCAGGCGTTTGGCGGTCGCTGGCGGCAGCTGGTTGTATGTAAGGCCAAATTTTTCTTCTAGTTTGCTGCGTAGATCACCAAAAACCTGCTGAGCATGCTCGTGCTGTTGCTGCTCAAGGCTATGGGTACGCTCGGGCGCGGGCGCTTGGTGCTCGTGCACTGCAGCTGGCTGGTGCTCGCGGGCCGGCGTTATTCGTTCTGACATGGCAGGGCCACTCCTTGTATGACTGTTTGTTTCAGTTTTTTTACAGTTGATATGCTGGTTTGTAATATTGTACAACTGTATTTTTACCATAAGCTAATTATCAGAATCAAGGCCAAATTATGTGCAATGGCCACACCACCCTCCTGCCTCAACCAAAACCGCCCCTCGCGTCATATGTGGGGCGGTTTTGTATCTATAGAATGCTGCGCCGCTGCGCTTCGACGCGACGTAGGTAGTCGCGCGCTCAGCTACGCAGCTCACGCTTGATTGCATCATATTGCATATCACGCCTTGGGCATCGGCGCGGCGGTCAGATACAGGTCCTTCTGGGCAACACGGGCTCGCGTTACCGCCTGGGCATCACCATTGGCCGGGTGCATCTGCCAGGGTGCTGGCGGGCAGGATGAGCCGGCGGCTGTAGTTGGTGCGGCTGTTGTATCATCAAAGCTGCGCCATCAGGTGCCTGTCTTCATCCAGCAGAGCTTCAATCTGTGGTATCATGCTTTCGAGGGTTTTTAACGTGGGGAAGCGGCTTTTTGTTTTTCGGCTTGCCTTATATCTGGCGCTAGCTCATTAAAGCTTAGACCAGTCGGTATAGGCGAGGTTCAGCGCACTATGCACTGCTTCGGCTTCCTGGGCAGAGGCTTCCTCGCCAAGTAGTTTGGCCTCAAGCATTGGACTATTCATCAGGCTGCTGAACAACACCTTTGCTTCGGCATCAGTCGGCCGCTCTGGCTTCATAGATTTGGCGTTAAACGTTTTGCCAGATTCACGCACAAACGGCGTGTAATTCGCCCACTGGGCATGCACATGGCGTGGCGACAGGGCGGCCGATGAAGCGCTTGGCAGCGCCACGCCAGCCTGGGTCCTTGCTCTTGGCCCAGTGCTCATCACTTACTTGCCGGAGCGTGACTCGTGCGAGATCACCAACCACTGGCTTATCAAAAGCTGGGTCAGTAGCACTGGCCGCATCAGGCACCTCAGCCGAGAAGATACCGAGCTACGGCTAGCAATATTGTCGCGCCCTGCTGGGCTTGCCCAGTCTGCGCGTTCGCGGCCTTCTCGTTCGCTGCGTGGGGTTGGGCAGCTGCCTCTGGGGCTTCTGGGCCTTGGCCTGCTTCCATGGCGGTGGTTGGCTGCTCAATATCAGCAGCGTTTGCCGCCATCGCTTCGGTGGTAGCGGTTGGCGCCTCGAGGCCAGCTTCGGCTGCCAGGGCATTGATGGTGCGGTCTACCGCTGCACCACCAATCGCCATCTTTTCGCTACTGATGGGGCGCCTTCGGTTTCGCCAGTAGTTTCGCTCGTATCTGGGGTCGGCTCGGCGTCAGTGGGTGCTTCAGGGGCTGCTGGTTAGCTCTGGGGTCTCTGGGCCTTGGCCTGCTGCAGCCTGTGGCGTATCAATATCGACGCTCGCTGCGCGGCCACCCCACTGGACCGTACCATCGCTTTTAACGGTCATCTGGTACTCATCATCGTCTTCACGCATTAGTTCGCGCCGGGCACGGGCTGGCACAGCATTCAACTGCTCTAAGTAGCGCTCGTTTTCTTCCTTTTCACGCTCAACAGCCTCACGCATCTCGGTATATTTCGCCCGCTTTTCATTCACCCGCCGCATAATTTGCTTTGCGCTCAGGCCAGTCAGGCCTTCTTTCGCTAGATCTTTATCAACTTCATCAGCAATCTGCTCGTCAGTCAGGTCATAGCGTTTCAGCGCCACTTCGGCCGTATCTATCTGCCCAATTAGGTGCATTTGCGCAGCGCTGACGGCTTCCTCATACACGTGCTGGGCTTCTTGCTGCCGCACGGTGTCCCCTAGGCTCAGCACACCCTTCTGCTTGAGTTCGTGGCTGGCTTTATAGGAATCCATCGCCAGTTGATACAAATCCTGCTGGGAAAAATTCTGGTACTTTTCGGCCAAGCGTTGCTCGGCTGTCTCAGCCGTCCCCCACACTTCGGCCAGCTCTGGGTTGATATCGTCCGCGCTAACTTCAAACTGGGCAGGGTGCTTCTGCTGATTGCTTCGGTGGGTGGTTGTGCCCCATGGTAGTACTCCTCATACGGCCACACCAGGCGGCCACGTTAATACGTTTACGTTACTATTAAATCCGCGGGGCGCTTGTATAGGCACCTCTTCTGCGGCTTATAGTAGCATAATAATTATAAAAACACAAGGGGCGTGACCTCTGGTAGGTACCGTCGGCCACGCCGTAGTATGTGTGCAGTAGCGCAGTGTCAGCCGGGGCTACATCCCCAGCACGACGCGGTTGGCATACAGCCAGGTATAGACATCACCAGCGTCCAGGTACTGGCCAGTAGCTGGCACCACCTTGACCTGCCCGCCAGTAACGGCGTACTGATTAATCGGCTCGGTGATTTGGTACTCGCCCGTGATCTCAACGCTAGAATAAGCCGCAATCATCTGCACAAGATCGTAGTTCAGGATATACTTGCTCACATTGATGAAATTGCTTGGGGGCGGTGCTTGGGTCGGGCCGCTCCACAATCTGGTAGTAGTTACCATTCTGGTCAAACTCAATCACACCATAGCGGCCAACGGCTTGGCGATCGATCTCGACCCCGAGCATCGCAGCGCCGCCTTCGGGTGTTTGGGCAATCAGGCGGGCAAGCTCGCTACTGCCATCACGGTTGTAGATAAAGTCATCACCCATCATCACCGCAACGGATTCACCGGGCTTAATGTACGGCGCGCACAAACCCACCGGGATGGCGGTGCCGTATTTTTTTGCACCGCATCCTGGTCTATGTAGTAAAAGTTAACGTTGCGGGGTGGCTGGGTAAACTTAAGATATTCTGGCTTACCCGCGAAATTAAGGTATTCTTCGAGTGGCTGGTTGCGCGAATAGTACTTTTCGAGCTGGGTATCGGCCTGGTTTACCACAAAGTAAATATCGGTAATCCCTGCCAATACACAGTCCTGTACAACGTAGTCCACCACCGGGCGGTTGCCAATTGGCAGCATACACTTTTTCGACTGCTTTGGTGATTGGTAAACGGCGTACCCCCCACCCGGCAACCGGGATGATGGCCTTAGTTATGCGCATAAATTCTCCTTATGTATTAGTTACTATGCTCGGTGTACTTATGTATCGTCGCCCGATGTAGATGACGCAGCAGGCGGTTTTTTAGTTGCTTTCCTGGTGGTCGATTTGGCTTTAGTAGCAGATGCCTTGGTAGCCCTGGTTTTGGTGGTCTTTTTGCTCGCTGCCGTGGTGCGTTTACGTGGCGTAGCGGCGGCTACGGTAGTGGCAGTAGCTGGCTCTGGGGCTGGTGTTGGGTCAGTATTGCTGGCACTATCTACCGCGGCTGGGCTCGCCCCATTACCCGTAGTATTGCTCGTAGCGGCTGCCGTGGCAGGCTGCAGTGCATCAGGCTTAGCACCCTTGCCGGCACGTGGCTGGCTATAGCGCGGCGGCTGGTAATTATGCAGTAGCGTCGTGAGGATGATACCAGTACCCATAATCAGCATAATCAGTATACTAAAGGCCCCAATGCTATACGGAATCACAAGCAGCGCAGCTGTTACTACCAGGCCAACGAACAGGCGCACGAGGATATTGGCTACCCGTGGTAAAATTAGCGCACCAATAAAGTAGGCAAAGAAGGTACCGCTTAGCATCAGCAGGAGCAGCCAGGCCAGAATCATCATCAAAGCCAGCGGCAAGCCAACCACGGTCAACGCCAGCACAACTGCCAGCACGGGCATGGTGAAGACACCAAGCACACCAAACAGCATCACGTAGCCAAACTTTGCCTTCGCAATACCCGCCGAGCGGTCCACCCAGCGTGGTGCAGCCAAGGTGAGAATCAAGGCCGTTACCGCGAAGGTCGCAAATACCAGCGCCAGTGTGTGGAGTGGATTAACCTGGTGGCGTGGCTGCGGCTTATGGTAGTGCACGGCACCGCCAATTTTATTGCTATCGAGTTTGAGTTCATCCTCGGATTGGTAATTAAGGTCACCGCTGACCCGAGCATTCTTGCCAAGCGACAGGTTTTGGGCATCCACGATATTCATAGAGCCAACCTTGCCGTTCATATTCAGTGATTGCACACCGGCTACCACACTCCGTGTAACAGTGCCATCAATCGTTAAGTTTTGGACGCCGGCATTGATATCGCCTGCAACGGTAGCATTACTGCGCACCGTCGCGGTCTGGCCAAATAGGCTCACATCACTGCCAACCTTGTTGCCAAGGCTCAGCGTACCGCCAGCCAGCTTAACGCTACCCTGCACGCTGCCATTGATGGTAATATCCTGGCCAGCACAGTTGATATCGCCGTGCACGCTGCCGTTTACGGTAATATGCCCACCGGCACAATACAGGCTGCCATCCACCGTGGCATTAATTGTAATATTATTACCCGCTACATACACGGAGCCCGGCTTAATAGCCGATTGCTCGATGGTAACAGAGTCCCCCCCATTGATTAAGTTTTGCGACCACGCCATCGTTGGCGTCGTACTGCCAAGTAGCCCTAACACTGCAGCGCTCAGCGCAGCCAGGGCCACCAGGTAAAGCTTTTTCATGGTGTCTCCTACCTTTTTGGTTGAATAATTGTTGTGTGTTTTACCAGCGTCGTTGGTGCCTGGGCGGTACCTAGGGCACCTATAACGCTATTGCTTAGTACTATACCACAGTTATTTTTCACAGGCAATACCATCGCCGTCGCGGTCAAGCTTAGTCTGGTAGCTGCTATCGCCCTTTTGGATATTAAACACACCAGCCTCAAACGCCTCGGTACAGTTGGCAAAGCTACGCCCGTTAGTTGGCTTACTCTTGGTCTGGTCCTTCACCTTGCGCTTGGCTTCGTCGCTTGGCACAGCGGCTGGGTCGTCGTTCACAACCTTGGTTTCGCCATCGGCTTTGGTCTTGGTGGACTGCTTGGTTGATGTATGTGACTGATCCTTATCGCTACCACTTGGCTTAGCCTGCTTCTTTTCGGTCTCGGCCTGGCGCTGAGCCTCGCTCGTTGAGCGCTGCTGGGTTGGTGAATAGCGCCCACCAGTATCTGGCTGCGCTTGGTTGGTTGCAATAAACCCAAACGCCCCCCCAGCCAGAGCACGAATAGGCCAATCAAAGCCCTTTGCCCATGGCGAATTCTTAAAGCCCTCTGGGTCGTTAAAGTACCAGACGGCAATTGCTACCGCCGGGATGATT
Organism: uncultured Candidatus Saccharibacteria bacterium; assembly: GCA_916438855.1. Lineage (GTDB taxonomy): Bacteria > Patescibacteriota > Saccharimonadia > Saccharimonadales > Saccharimonadaceae > SDRW01. The sequence goes on along the minus strand of CAKAFW010000002.1, from coordinate 2,218 downwards.
GGCAAACACACCAGCCACAGCAGCCAGCCTACCAGCACGCGGCGACCATAGGGTCCAGTTCTGGTAGCGGTGTTTGGTGAACGGAAAGCGGCTCAGCAGCCAAACTGCTGCCTGGTGGAAAAATCCACCTTTGGCGATTTTGGCGCGCTCTGCGTCTTCGCGCTGCTGGCGCTGGGTGTTGGTTGGTTGCTCTGGCATAGGTATCCTCCTTATATACTTAGAGTCTTTCAGTTCATTATACTACACCAGGTCGCGTCTGCCGCGCTTATGCTTTCGCCCAAGCTCACCTGCAGCTCAGCGCCATCTACCGTGGCCGTGGTGTGGTAGAGTGCATCACCTGGGCTTCTGCCCCCATTGGGGCGAGGGTGTCGCTGGCGATGCTGCGGCTCGGCGAGCTTGTGTCGCTGCATCACTCAGTGAGGGCTTGGCGGAGCTGCTCATCATTCGTTGCTAGGTGCAGCACAATCCGGTCATCCACCTGCAGCCCGGCCTTCTTGCGCGCGCTCTGCACGTGGCGGATGACCTCACGCATCAGGCCTTCGCGCTTGAGTTCGGGGGTGATCGTCTTATCAATTTCGACCCAGCTCTCTGGCTTAATCGTGCCCTCAGTCGCGTCACCATCCGCCAGGTATTCATCCACATGCTCAACCCAGCGAATCTCCTTGACGTTCAGCTCCTCGGCCATGATCTGCTCATAATAATCGGCTAGCTTGGTGCCGGCATAAGCTGCACACTGCAGCGGCTGGCGCACCTTGATCGACTCCTGATGCTCATCCTTCTTCATGCGTAGGCTCAGGCCGGTGTTGATCAGCTCGCGCGTGCGGGCCATATCGGTCAGAATCTGCTCATCCACCGCGCCCGCTGGCAGCCAATCCTTGAGGTGGATCGACTCATCATCACCCGTCAGATTATGGTACAACTCCTCGGCCAAAAACGGCGTAAACGGTGCCAGCAGGTGGCTCAGGCGCACCAGCACATAGTGCAGCGTGCGGTAGGCGTCGCTCTTATCGCCATCATCTTCGGCGCCCGCGGCCCCTTTCGACGACCTCCAGAAGCGGCGGCGGCTGCGGCGGACGTACCAGTTGCTGGCATCATCCAGAAACGGCAAAATCGGGCTGAGTGCATCAGGGATAGTATAGGCATCCATTTGCTCTCGACCTCCGCCATCAGCTCGTGCAGGCGGCTGATGATCCAGATATCGAGGGGGTTGGTCAGCTTGGTGATATCAACACTGATCTGGAACGAGTTCTCAGTTCCAGTGCGAGACAAGGATTCGGGAGTATCGGAGTGAGCCGTATTGGTGATACGGTGAACGAGAAACGCATCCGAAGACGCCGTATCGTACGGAAATGTGAACTCGTCAACTTCCGCGTACATGGTGAAAAAGTCATACATATTCCAAATCATCGCCAGCTTCCTCGCCACGTCGCCCACATCCTTATCGTGCAGGGCAAAATCCTCACCGTTGAGCAGCGGGCTACTCAGCAGCAGGAAGCGTAAGGAATCAGCACTAAACTTATCCATCAGCTCGTTCGGATCGGTAAAGTTACCAAGCGACTTACTCATCTTGCGGCCGTCATTACCCGCCACCACACCGGTGGTGATGACGTTGCTGTAGGCATTTTTATGCTGCGCGCCAGCCTCGCCAAAGGCACCGATCTCGGCCAAAGCAGCGTTGACGGCATGTACATAGTAGAACCACGCCCGCACCTGGCCAATGTACTCAACGATGAAATCCGCTGGGTAATTCTGCTCAAACTTGGCCTGGTTTTCAAACGGATAGTGCAACTGCGCGAACGGCATGCTACCGCTCTCGAACCAACAATCCAGCACCTTGTCGATGCGCGTGAACGTTTCGCCGTCAATCTCAAAAAGTAATGTCATCCACCCACGGGCGGTGGTAATCATCCAGCTCCACACCGCTCAGCTCCTTCAGCTCTGCGTACGAGCCGACTACCTTAACGGTGCCGCGGTCACCCTTCCACACCGGCATGGCCGTCGCCCAAAAGCGGTCGCGGCTCAAGGTTCCAGTCGGGCGCTTGCTCGATATTTTTTTGGCAAAAGCGACCATGTTTCAGATGAGCTGGGAACCAATTAATATGCTCGTTCTGCTCCAGCATCAGCGGCTTTTTGCCCCTGGATATCAAAGAACCACGACGGGGATCGCCCGGTACATGATGCGCTGTTTGCTACGCGGGTTGAACGGGTATTCGTGACG
>CAKAFW010000001.1 GCA_916438855.1 uncultured Candidatus Saccharibacteria bacterium | reverse complement strand
AGTCGAACCCTCGTCTCATGCTTGGGAAGCATACATAATAGCCGTTATACGATACCCGCAGGCTGGTATTATTTTTAGCACACTGGCGCCACGAGCACCAGGGGTTAGCGGCTCATCTGCCGCTGGCAAGCTAGCAGCAAATGCTGGCTGCTCACCCTCCATAGACTCGCCGTAGCCGTAGCAGCTTATTACTGCTGCGTGTGTAGCTGCTCAATGCGTTTGGTTAGATCGGCAATATCTGCCCAGCTACTACCCTGTGTCAGGATTGCCAGCACATAGGTGCCGCCACCTGTGCCATACACGATCCCAACATCGTGCAGATAATCCTCGATAAAGCCCTACCTTATCGGCAACTGTACCATTACTACCAGCCGGAATACCGCGGCGGTGAACGTTGCGCCGCATCGCGCCCAGCAGTTTATCCTGCGATTCACGCTTTAGTGGCAGCTGGTAGTTAGCAAGCATAGCCGCAAACTTTGCCAGGTCGCCGGCGGTCATTTTATAGCTCTGCATATCGCGAAAGTTCGTGTCGTTTAGCCCCAAACTCACCATATCTTTTTGGATATTGCTAATACCCACGCGCTTTGCGATTGCCGTTGGGCACGGATTATCGGATAGGACAATCATATCATCGAAACATTTAGCAAGATCACGGCCACCTTCGGTTTGGTCACCCCACGCCATCTGGCCGGCTTCAATACGCTTAAGTACACTAAAGGCCAGCAGCAGCTTGTATGTGCTGGCAGAAGTAAACTGCTTGGCGCCATTATATTCAGCATGGCGGCGCTTGCCAGAAAGCTCCGTCAGAGCGATACCAAAGCTACCCTTTTTGCCCTCGGTGTATTGCTTGAGCAGGGCAGAGAGTTTCTCGTCCGAGCCGGCCGCGGTACTGGGCTGGGTGCTACGGGCTGATTGCATCGCGGCACGGATAGTGTCGCTCTTACCAATCAGGTAATCTGCTATTGCCTGGCGGGTAGCGTTGTAATCCAGCTGCGCTTGGCGTGAGCGGCCACTAGCCCCCGCCCCAACCAACGGCGCCACCTGGGTACGCAAGAATTCTTCTGAGGCAGCCGAATCCAGCGTCACCTCGATACTATCCTTAGGCGTGGCAAAGCGCAGCCAGCCCAGTACCGTGTGGGCCGGGATAGTTACCTGGCGCTCGCCGGCGGGTGCACGCACCACCAGCGTGCCCTGGGCGTGCTGCTCGATAGTGCGCCTAAGCTCCTCGGCTTGGGTATCACCTACGCTCGGCTGCAGGGGCGATGCTGGCAGCGTCACCCGCACCGGCTGCTGAATGCTCGGCCGGGCAGCACCCAGGGCTTTGGTAAGCTCGCTCGTTTGACACTCGGCACCCCTGCTTGCTCGGTACCACCATAAGCTTAGTGCCGTCCACTCGCAAGCTGGCATTTTGGGGCTGGATTTTGCAGTCTTCGCCAAAAGTATCGGTCACGTAGCGGCTCAGCTGGGCAGTATCCACCTGGTACTGCGGCCGGGTGGTTGGCGTCAGCCAGCGGGCCCATAATGCCGAGGTTGGCACCATACGGAGCCACAGTGGCGTAACAGCCTGCTGGACCCGCTGGCGGTTACTGGCCGTCACACCCAGGGCATCAGCCTGGATACTGGCTAGCTGCTGCTGGGAACCCTTGGCCTGCAGAATAATCGCTGCTTGGCGGTATTTGTTGTCTAAATAGCTACTCACGTGCGCCACCGATTGGCCACCAACGGGCTGGCCATCCATGACGAAGAACAGCGGCATACGATCCGCCATTACCACAACCTGCAGCGTCGATAAAATAATTGCTACAACACCCACCGCGCCCCATAGGCTCAGGCGGTAATTGTGTTGTACCCAACTCAGTAGCCGGCGGCGGCGCTTTTGGTTGTAAATTGTACGATTATGCGAATAACCCCTCGCCATACTTGATAATAATCCCTGCACTCATAACAACAATAATCAGCCACAACAGTAGGGTGTCGTAATCTTTACTCACCCATCGAGCCAACCGGGTATGTAGCCCCACCGGTAGGTATAGATTATTATACACAATGTTGTAACGTGTCATTGCAAAAAATACAAATGTCGTCGTAATAGTAACAACGAGACACCATGGGCACAGCGCCTGGATAATAAACATACTAATAAACAACAGCACGTAGGCGAATAGAAAACCGAGCGTATAGCCAAGCTGAGCAGCGAACATAAAGGCCCGTGGGAAGCGCACGCCCGCTAAGCCAGCAATGGCCACCGTAATGACAACCGGCTCGGCAATCAGCCCCAAAAAGCTATTAGGGAACCCGAAGAATGCGGCCGACGGGTGCAAGCTAACCGTAGCGCAATTTACTACAGCATTTAGGCTACAGCTGAGCTGGGCGTTAGGGTTGGCTGCTAGTGTACGGCCTCGATAGAGAGCACCAGCGATGCCAGCAGACTAAGGCAGGCACCCACCAGCATACTACCAAACAGCCAGCGCTGAGCGCGGCGCGATAACCCCCTGGCTGCTGGGTCGTCTTGCTCTTTGGCGCAGTAGTATGCGAAGACTGGCGCGGCGCAGCAGATTGGGCTGATTTAGACTTGGTCATAATATTCTACCTCGTTAATTAATGGCATTGGTAGCCCCTGGGCAATAAACTGCATGGTGCCGTCATCGCGCGTGGCGAGCACCGCCGGGTAGCGCACGATATCGTACACCTGGCATAAGGCGCTGCCCTCTGGCGTATCGGGGTCGATGGTTGTTAGCGCTCGGCCAGTGCGGCGCTGATATTCATGCCAGAATTCCTCGGCTGGGCGGGCCTGCTCGCTGGCTGGCCGGTAGATCAAGCGCACTATCATGACTGCGGCTCCTGCTGAGCATGCTTCGTAGTGGGCGCGCTATCCTGGGTGTGGGCGGCCTCTTGCTGCTGGGTGAGCTTGCGTCGGGCAGCCAGAATGTCCTCGAACTCATCAAGGGTTGTAAAGTCATAGTAGACGCTGGCAAAGCGCACGTAGGCCACCTCGTTGCAGCCTGCCAGCACGTTCAGTACCACGTCACCAATCTGCTGGCTGGTGATTTCAAGCTCACCAATCCCAAATAGCTCGTCTTCAATTTGGTTAATAATGCGTTCAACCTCAATTTCGGAAGAAAAAGAACTTGCCAACCGACTGCTTAATGGCTGCCTCCAGCTTTTGGCGGTCGAATAATTCGCGCGAGCCGTTCTTTTCAGCACGGCAATGTTGGGCTTTTCGACCCGCTCGTAGGTGGTAAAGCGGTACTTGCCGTCCAGCGTTTCGCGGCGGCGGCGAATAGCTTGGCCGTCGCTCACCTCGCGTGACTCAAGCACCCGGCTATTGCCAATACGGTAGTCGTCTGTGCGGCTCATAGCGGCTACTCGTCTTCATTCATTTGGCGCAGCTTTTTGCGGCGGCGTAAGAAGGCCGGCATATCGGATTCGTCGTCCTCTTCAGGCGGCTGGTGCCAGATATCAGCTGTTTCTTCGGCTGCAAATTCTGCTGCTACTTCATCACGGTTAAGGTCCATATCGACCTCTGGTACGTCATCATCGTCTTCATCTTCTTGGGTGGCGGCTGGTTTGCCAGCAGCAGCCTTGCCACGCAGCACATTGACCTGCTCCTCGAAGTGCTCGCTATCAAAGCCAGTTGCAATCACGGTAATAATCAGTTCGTCCTCAAGATCGGGCTTGAGCGTGGCACCAAAAATAATATTGGCATCCGGGCTAACCGCATTGGTGATAATCTCGGCCGCTTCTTGGATTTTCGCTCATGCTCATATCGTAGCCACCGGTTACGTTAAACAGCACACCCTTGGCGCCTTCGATCGACACCTCAATCAACGGGCTTTCAATCGCCTGCTGGGCAGCCAGGGCAGCGCGCTCCTCGCCGGTTGCGCGGCCAATACCCATCAGGGCCGAGCCCGCGTGGCTCATAATTGCCTTCACATCCGCAAAGTCCAGGTTGATCAGGCCATGTTCGGTAATGAGTTCTGATATCCCCTGCACACCCTGGCGCAGCACATCATCGGCAATCTTGAAGGTCTCGAGCAGTGGCGTCCGCTGGTCAATCGTCTGGAGCAAGCGGTCATTCGGGATGGTAATCAGGGTATCAACCTGCCGGCCCAGATGTGCCACAGCCCACTCGGCGTTCTGGCGGCGCTTTTCGCCCTCAAAGCTGAATGGCTTAGTGGCAACGCCCACCACCAAAATACCCATTTCGCGGGCGATTTCGGCCACTACATGGCCGGCACCAGAGCCGGTACCGCCACCAGCGCCGATGGTCACAAACACCATATCGGCGCCGCTTAGGGCTTCGCGGATTTCGTTGCGGGATTCATTGGCAGCTTGCTCGCCAACATTCGGGTCAGCGCCAGCGCCCAGGCCACCAGTCGTATCGTGCCCCAGGTGGATTTTAATATCAGCCTTAGAATTATGCAGCGCCTGTGCATCGGTGTTCATGGCAATAAACTGCACACCGTTCAGGCCGGCTTCTTTCATACGGTTAACAGCGGAGCCGCCGGCACCACCAACGCCAACCACCTTTATACTGGCAAATGTTTGTATTTCGCTTGGTTTTACTTCAGGCATTGAACCCTCTCCCCACTAATTCTCATCTTTATGTAGTATAGCAAGCCAAGGCGACCGCCGCAAGCTAGGTGCGGAAACGGTTCAAAAAGCCCTTCAGGCCCTCTAATCTACTACTGGTTGGTTTATTACTTGGTACATGTGCTGGCCCTTCTGGTGCGCCTTCGCTATCGATCACCATCAGGCCAACTGCTGCTGCGTAGGCTGGGTCAGCCAGCTGCTCTGCAACACCCCCAAAACCTTTCGGCTCCCCCTTCTTTACGGCCAGCTGCAACCGCGCCTTGGCATAGTCTGCCAGGTGGCGCAGATTCGCCCCGCCGCCAACAATCACCACCCCATTGGGTAGCTTGCCTTTGCGGCCCGCCTTTTGGAACTCCTCGTCAAGATGCTCAAAAATTTCATCCAGCCGTGCTTCGACAATCTCATCGATATCCGTGGTTGCAAACTGGTGGCTATCACCGCCCACCTTGACCGTTACCGTGCGTGGCTCGGGGTGTGGCAGGGCTGAGGCATATAGCAGCTTGACTTGCTCTGCTACCTCGGGGTCGGTGCGCAGGCCAATTGCTAAATCATTGGTAATATTATTACTACCAATTGGCACTACGGCGGTGTACTGCAAATCACCTTCCTCAAAAATCGCCAGGCCGGTCGTGGCAGCCCCAAAATCAATCACGGCCACGCCGTTTTCAATCTGCTGCTCGCTAAGCACCGTGCGGGCGGCAGCCACCACACTAACCACCGTATTGTGCGGCTGCACCGAGGCGTTTTCAGCCGCCTTTTGCACATTCACATACGGTGGCATCAGGGCAGATACCACGTGCGCGTTGATCTCGAGCCGCGTGCCAGTCATACCCAGTGGGTCCTTAATACCATCCTGGCCATCCAGCCGGTAACTAAACGGCACCAGCTCTAATATGTGGCGGTTAGCTGGCACCTTGCCGCTGGTGGCAACGTCTTCGAGCCGGGCAATATCCGCCGGGGTGATTTCGTGGTCAATAGCACCAATCGCAATCATACCATCGGTTTTGGTGCTAAGGATATGGGCGCCATTAATGCTCAGGGTGGCTTCGTCCACCTGGTAACCGCTCATGCGCTCGGCCTGGCCAAGGGCACTATCGATCGCCTTAGCTGGGCCCTGCAAATGCACAACGGTGCCTTTGCGCATGCCGGTATTGCTGGCTTCACCCACACCAACAATGTTCGGTACGCCCTGTGAATCATCAACAACAGCAACCACACAGCGTACCTTGGTGGTGCCGATATCTATGCCAACTGCATATCGCGAGGAGTCTTGCATATCTTTTATTATACAGTTCCCCTTATGGTTTTACAACACGCCCCCACTACGCTTTTGGCAGAGCGGACGGGTCCTGGGTGAGAATTTCTGCCCCAGTTTCGGTGATGAGGACAGTGTGCTCAAAGTGGGCGCTTAGGCTGCCATCGCGGGTCAGGATCGTCCAGCCATCCTCCTGGCTGGTGCGAATTGCCTCGCTGCCAAGGGTTGCCATTGGCTCAATCGCAATCGTATCCCCGGCGCGTAGCACAGTACTAGCGCGCGGCAGGCGGTAGTTGGGTACATCGGGCGGCATATGCATCTCGAGGCCCACGCCGTGGCCAACCAGCTCGCGCACAATGCCAAGCTTACCCTGGGCCAGCACAGCTTCGATAGCGGCGCCGATTTCTTCCGTTGTAGTGCCATCACCATGGATGGCCTGAATGCCCGCATACAGGCTGCGCTCGGTAGTAGCCAGCAGGTGCTTTACCGCCCCAGTTGGGATTTCATCTACCACCATGGTAAAGGCGCTATCTACCTTCATGCCGTGGTAGGTAATCACCAGGTCAAAGCTAACCACATCGCCGGTCTCCAGCACGCGCTCACTTGGCACGCCGTGCACAATCGCATCGTTGCTACTAATACAAATCACGCCCGGGAAATCTGGCACTGGCTCGCGGTAGGTAGCCTGGGCACCGTAGTGGCTAATCCGCTCGGCCACAAAATCATTAATCTGGCGCTCGGTTTGGCCGGCTGTGACGTAATTACGAATATCACGGAAAATATGCGCCAGAATGCGGCCACCATCACGCATAGCCTGTAGCTGCTCTGGCGTTTTGAACCCCGTAATTAGATCTGGCATACGCTGCTTACCTCATTATAAATACGGTCGTGCACTTCGCCCGCGGTGCCGGTGCCATCAATATGCACAATCTTAACGCCATCTTCGGCAAAGGTGCCGAGGACCGGGTACATCTTCTGGCGGTAAATCGTCATGCGGCGAGCGATTGTTTCTGGCGTGTCTTCCATGCGCTGGCGCTTTGCTAAGCGCTGCATAATTTCGGCTTCGGGGACCTCAAGCGCCACCACCAGGTCAATCTGCTGCTTGGTTTCTTCTAGGTAGCCCGATAGCCAGGCGGCTTGGGCTTTGGTGCGCGGGAAACCATCCACAATAATATTGGGGAATTGGCGGCGCTTGGCATCAGCCACGGCTTCGGTAAAGACCTCGTACGTCAGCTCATCGTTAATCAGCTCGCCGGTTTTTAGCAGGCGAATTACCTCTGGGTCGCTGCTACTGCGCAGCATTTCACCCGTTGAAAAGCCATTTCCACCCCTGGCGCACAGCCAGCATTTGCCCCTGCATGCTTTTTGCCAGCACCAGTCGGGCCAAATAGTAAAATCATCTTAGTTCCCTTCTGCTGAGTTTGCTATAGCCTGCTTGGTAGGCGGGCCAGCAGCGCGCCATCCGCACGACTGCCAAACTGGGCCTTAACGGCGCCAATCACCTGGCCCATCTGGGCAGGGGCCAACGCTTGGTAGGGCCGCTATGGCGGTATCGATTGCTTGCTGGAGCTCCGCCTCGCTGGCAGGCTCTGGTAGGTAGCGGGCGAGAATATCAATCTCTGCCTGCTCGGGCTCGGCCAGCTCTGGCCGGCCATTCGCCCTGGTAGAGGCTGATACTTTCGCGGCGCTTTTTGATTTCGCGCCCAATCAGCTGCTCAATATCAGCGTCAGTCAGCCCGTCATCACGCTTACCACGAGCAACTTCCTCGTTCAGTATCGCTGCCTTAAGATTACGCAGTGTATCGCCCTCAAAACGATTGCCGCCCAAAAGAGCGGCTTTCATGTCGTCCGAGATGCGCTGGGCCAGGCCCACGCCTAACGTACCCCAAGGCGCATTTTTTGCATCTTTTCGGCCTTGCGCTCCTTGCGCACAATGGCCTTCTTGCGGCGTTCTGTCTTGCTAATTGGCTTGCTAAAGCGCATCGAGGCCTTGGCCTCTGCCAGAACACCACTTTGCAGTACCCGGCGGTTAAAACGGCGAATAATATTTTCGTTCGCCTCTTTCTGATCTTTACGTGTAACTTGTACCATATCACGTTTATTCTACCAGATGGGATGCCATTACACAAGCACCCGGCTGTGGCCGCGGCGCCCTACCGCTCACGCAGCCGATATATTCCGGGCACCACCGCACCGTCCGCACCACGCAGCGGCTCATACAGGGCGGCAAAATCCGCCGCTCTAGGATGCTAGAGCGCTCACCTTCTGGTCCGGTGATGATGGCATCGCCCACCTCGGCAATGTTCTCCGTCTCTACATAATGGTGCGAAAGTCGAGCGTGCTGGTATCGAGGTAGCACGCCATTAGCCGGTTGCCCCGTCCACTAGCTCACTCTGTTCAATCGGCTCAATATGCTGCAGCCGACCTTCCACCGTGCGCGAACCCCGCCACTCGTTCACCATGGGGCTAAACCAAGCCGCCACCCGCTGGCCGGGCTGGCAAAAGTACTCGCTGGGGGCCTGGAACGCCAGCATCTGCAGGCAGCGGCCGGTGCTATCTTCTAATGTGAGCTTAACGTGCTGCCCATCGCTGCCCATCTGACGCATCGCTACCACTGTAGCAGCAGGGATACGCAGCACCGGCTCGGGGTTGCCATTGCCAAACGGCTCCATCTGGGCGATACCCGCCACCAAGGCTTCGTCAATCTCGCCAAAGTCAGGCACCGTGACATCAGCCTGGGGCAGCAAATGGCGCGTTTGGTCGCGCAGCCCCAGCGAATCATAATACTCGTTCACCCGCTGCCGAAAGGCATCAATCTGCTGCGTGGCGAGGGTTACCCCCGCGGCAGCCGCATGGCCACCGCCCCGCATAATAATATCGTCGGCGGCGCGCACGGCATCGGCGGCGCTAAACTCACCAAAGCTGCGCGCACTGCCCGTTGCCTCCTGGCCGCGCACCCCCAGGATAAAGGTAGGCTTCTTATACCGCTCCACTAGTTTAGAGGCCACAATGCCAATCACACCGTGGTTCCACCCCGGCTGGCTCACGACGAGGACGGGGTCGGCGGCATAGCGCTCGGCTTGCTGGCAGGCCTGGGCAAAAAAATCTCATCCTGGATCTGGCGGCGGCGCTGATTGAGCTCATCCAGCTTATTACTGGCCGCCAGCGCTTCCATGCCGTCCGCGGCCATCAGCATATGCAGGGCGTGCTCGGCGGTATCTAGCCGGCCGGCTGCGTTCATGCGCGGTCCCAGGCCAAAGCCCAGGCTGCGGGCGTTAACGCTGCGCGGGTCAATGCCACTCACCGCCATCAGCGCCTTCAGTCCGGTGCGGCGCTGCTTCTTCAGCACCTCGATCCCCCAGTACACATTGGCGCGGTTTTCGTTTGTTAGTGTCACAATGTCACAAACTGTCCCCAGCGCTACAAGATCCAGCAGCCACTTTTCGTGCCCCGCTGGCAAGCCCGGCAGCACCGTCTGCAGCGCCTGCACCAGCTTAAAAGCCACCCCCGCCCCGCACAGGTCGCGGAAGGGGTAGCGGTGGTCATCATACTTTGGATTAACCGTGGCAATGGCCGGTGGGCGGGTCGGTGCTACGTTGTGGTGGTCAGTCACGATGGTATCAATGCCGTAGCGCTCCTTGGCATAGGCAATCTCCTGGTGGCACAGGCTGCCGCAGTCCACCGTCACGATGAGCTGCGCCCCCATCGCCGCCACCTTGTCCACCGCCCCCATCGTCATGCCATAGCCTTCTACAAACCGGTTCGGGATGAACGCCCGCACATTCTGAAAGCCAAAGCTGGCAAAGGCATCAAGCAAGAGGGCCGTCGCACTGAGGGCCATCAATATCATAATCACCATACACCACAATCGCTTCGCCCTGGGCGCGGGCCTGCACCAAGCGATCCACCGCCTGGTGCATACCCGGCAGCAAAAACGGGTCGTGCTGGTGGGCGTCATAGTCCGGACGCAAAAAAAGGCCTGGCGAGCAGAATGCGTCGTCAGGCCACGGCTACATAGAATACGCTCCAGCAACTGCCCTGGCATCAGGTACCGGTAGCTGGGCGCTTAGGGCGGGCAGAATGCTGCTGGGATTTAATCACAATACTCTGCAGCTCCTTAAAGATCGGGAACTGCTTATTCGTGCAATAAATTTTGGTATTGCCCTGCTTTTCACTTAATAAAAAGCCCACCTTTTCGAGCTTTTTGAGCTCACGTTGAATATTACCAGGATCCTCTTTAATCAGCTTAGCTAACCCACGAACATGGGTGCGGAAATCTGGGTATTTGGCGTATACGACGACAATTTTGCGTCGGACCCTGGAAGTAATGAATACATCTAACATATATAACCACCTATCTTTCTGTATCATAGCACAGTTTTACAACACCGCTCAAGCCTATTTTGTGGTTTTTTATGACGAAACGCCGTTCGCACGCTGCACGTTCTATCACCCCCGCTAAACGCGTATAATAAAGCTATGTACTACTACCACATTGCCCCAACCATACTCGTGCGGCGGGCAGATAGCTTTTTTACCTACCACGCTACGCAGTCGCTAGAGCCGGGGCATATTGTGACTATACCGATTGGCACGCGTGAGTGCATTGGCATTGTGCTCGGCCCCGCAGCCAAGCCAGGCTTTGCCACCAAGCCGATTAGTACTGTGGTGGAGCCAACGCCCCTGCCGCGCGCGCTCATACAAACCGCCCAGTGGATGAGCCAGTACTACCATGTGCACCTGGCTACATGCCTGAGCGCTATGTTGCCGCGTGGCCTTACCACCAAACGGCGAGTACGTACAGCACCTGCACTCCCCGTACATCATCAGCCGACCGAGCAGCAGCCGAATGCCAGCCAGCAGGCCGCCATTACCGCGCTGCTGCAGCAGTCGGCAACCACCAGTTTGCTCTATGGCGTAACGGGTTCTGGCAAAACGCTTGTGTATAAAAAAGTTGCCCAAGCAATGCTCAGTGCTGGCAAAAGCACAATCCTGCTGGTGCCAGAAATCGCTCTCACCCCACACATCATTCGCGAGCTCACGATGCTATTTGACCCAGCCGATGTGCTTGTCGCGCATTCCCAGCAAACCCCAGCTGAACGCTGGCACGTTTGGCACCAAGCACTGACCGCCCGCACACCCAAGGTGGTAATTGGGCCGCGCTCAGCGTTGTTTTTGCCACTACGTAAGGTTGGCTTCATTGCCATTGACGAAGCCCATGAACCCAGCTACAAGCAGGATAATACACCGCGTTATTCGGCACTGCGTACTGCCACCATGCTAGCAAAATACCATGACGGAATTACAACATTTGGGAGCGCTACCCCATTAGTAGCTGATTATTATTTTTCACAACAGGGGCGTATTCCGCTTATCACGCTGCCCTATAAAGCTACAAAAACAACATCGCCCGATATCCGTATTATTGACAACACCAAACGAGGTAATTTTATACAACACCGTTTTATCTCTGATACAGCTATAGGTATTATAAACAACATGCTGACTGATGGTCGCCAGACACTGGTATTTCATAACCGTCGTGGCACAACTTCTACAACGTTGTGTAAAAATATGCGGTTGGATGGCTTTGGACCCCACAACGCAAACGCCACTCACGCTCCACGCCGACACCCACCAACTAATCAGCCATATCAGCGGCTACGCAGCACCCGTTCCGACCAGCTGCCCCGAGTGTGGTTCTGTTGACATCATTCATAAAGGCATCGGTACCAAGCTGCTCCAAACCGAGCTAAAGCCGGCTCTTCCCCCAGGCACGCATTGCCCGCTTTGACGGCGACAGTACACCCGCCGACACACTGGCCGAACGCTACAGCGATATCCACGCCGGCAAGCTAGATATTATTATTGGCACGCAGATTCTTGCCAAGGGCTTGGATCTACCGCATCTCGGCCATGTGCTTATCCCGCAAGCCGATGCCGGCCTGGCGCTGCCAGACTACACTGCCCGTGAGCGCACCTTCCAGCTGCTCGCTCAAGTCGTTGGGCGAGTCGGCCGCCGCCAAGAAAAAACCGCCGTGACCATCCAAACCTACCAACCCCACCACCCCGTCATTACTTACGGCAGCCAGCAAGATTACGCCGGCTTTTACCACGATGAATCTACCCAGCGAGCCCGCAGCATGCTGCCACCATTTAGCTACCTAGCGCGGTTTACCTGCCGCTACAAAACCGAATCTGCCGCCATTCGTGCCAGCCATAAGCTGTACCGTGCTCTGCAGCAGCACGCCGAAGCAAGCGTCACTATTATGCGCCCTACCCCACGCTTTTATGAATACCAGCACGGCAGCTACCATTGGCAAATTGTGCTCAAAAGCCCGACCCGCCGCAGCCTGCTGGCCATGGCCGAGCTCACCCCAGCTAGCAAATGGCAGTACGAGCTTGACCCAGCTACCCTGCTCTAGCAACTTCGTGTAAATATGGCGATTAGGCACCAGCCAATCATATACTGATAATAAGCTGAAGATTTACTTGTGTTTAAATACAAGCACTGCTATAGTAAAATTACTATGAAGCAGCACATACGAACAACCCCGGGCTTTACCATTGTGGAACTGATTGTGGTGATTGCCGTGATTGCAATCCTGGCCACTATTTCGGCGGTGGGCTACCGGGCGCTCCAAACCGATACTCGTGATAACGAGCGCAAAGCCGATACCGAGCTGGTAGCCGCCGCGCTTGAACGCTACTATGATGAATTCGGCTCCTACCCGGGTTGGAACGATCTAACCCGTAACGATGCCGGCAGCGACGACCCGTCCCGCCCAGCCAAGCTCCTGAATATACCAGTGCAGTCTATCATCAACCCAGATTCAGGTACCAAGCCGCCCAAGCACGACCTAACCAATACTGGCACCGAGCCAGATGATACCAAGACCTACCTATACCGGGCGCAAAAGCAAGATGGCAGCCTGTGCCAAAGCCGCAGCGCCGAAGCGCCCTGCACACGCTTTAGCATAGTGTATAAAAAGGAAAGCGACGGCTCTATTCAAACGGTTAAGTCCCGCTACGGCTGGTAGACTCTAGGCGCCCGCACGCACACCCATCACTGCGTGCGAGCACGTGCACACGGCCCCGCGCCTCTATTGCCGCCCCGGGCAGGTACGCTATACTAGTAGCAATGAAAAAAGAAGATATTATCACACTGCCCAATCCCCATTTGCGGCAAAAGTCTGCTAAGGTGCATGTTGTCACGCCCGAAGCCGAAGCTCTGGCCCGCGATATGATCGCGGCCGCCGTTGACTGGGAAAATTCCCGCCCGCACGAAATTAGCGCCGCCCTGGCCGCGGTACAAATTGACCGCCTGGAGCGCGCTATTGTGGTGCGCCATGATTTTGACGATAAAAAAACAACAAAGACTTTATGGTGCTGTTCAACCCCGAAATCGTCAAATACGAAGGCACCCTCACCTACGAACATGAAGGCTGCCTGAGCGTCAAAAACATCTACGGCCGCGTACCCCGCTACAGTACCGTGCGCGTCAAAGCCATGGACGAGCAGGGCAATATCATCCGCATTAAGGCACGGGGCTTTTTAGCACGTGTGCTGCAGCACGAGATTGACCACTGTAACGGCATTGTGTTTATCGACCATATTAAGGACCAGCGCGACGCGTTCTTTGAGCTGGACGAGAAAGGCGAACTGCAACCGCTTGATTATGACACCCACATCAAAGCCAATCGTATTCTTTGGGACTGAGGATTTTAGCGACGTTGCGCTCAACCAGCTGCTCGCAGCTGGCTTTGCTGTGCGCCTGGTCGTAACCAAGCCAGATACACGCCGGGGGCGTGGTAAGCAATTGGTTGCGCCGCGCGTGAAGCAGACCGCCCTGGCCCACGCTATTCCGGTCCTGCAGCCACGCCAGCTCAGCGATATCACGCCGCACATCCAGGCACTCGGCCAGTCGGTGGGCGTCCTAGTCAGCTACGGGCGGATTATTCCCCAATCTATCATCGACCTCTTTAATCCTGGGATTATTAACCTACACCCGTCGCTCTTGCCAGCCTACCGCGGCCCCACCCCGATTGAACAGGCCATTCTGGATGGCCTGCCCGCCACGGGTATTAGCATTATGCGCCTAACGGCCCAGATGGATGCCGGGCCAGTCTACGCTCAAGTAACCCACCCGCTCACTGGTACAGAAACCCAGCCCGAGCTTTACGACACCCTGGCGTGTATTGGCAGCCAGGAACTGGCCCAGGTGCTGCCGCCTATTATGCAGGGGCGAACTCACCCCCCAGCCACAGGATGACACCCAGGCCAGTTACACCCAGCTCCTCACCAAAGCAGCTGGCACGCTTGACCCTACGCAGCATAGCGCCCAGCAGCTTGAGCGCGCCACCCGCGCCTACCATAACTACCCCAAGGTGCGGCTACCGTTTTATGGCCAGCAGCGGATTATTACCCAGGGCTCACACGGCGACTGAGCCGTCACCATGCACCATTGCCTGCCTCGGTGGCACCTGGCTGGCGGTGGATGAGCTCGTCGCACCCAGCGGCCGCCGTATGGGCGTAGCGGATTTCTTACGCGGCCACCGCCCGTAACGGCACGCTTTAGGCGCTCTGGTGTACGTGTAGGCGCATGCCACGCCCCCCCCTTTTTTTAGCGGGGCCGGCAAGACCCCCGCTCACGCCATGTAGCCACCATACAAACAACCCCTGTGTCATGCAGGGGTTGGTATTGTTATGAGCTCTTTTATTAAACGCCAGCAGCGCTCCTGCCCTAGGACTGAGCCAGGATTTGGTCGCGGCTGTTCATAATCTCTTGGCGCAGCTCTGCCATGGTCTGGGTCACAACGTCGCGGTAGTCAGGCCGGTTCAGCTCCAGCCACTTGGTAGCGGCAAATTCAGCCTTGAGGTTGCTGTCATCCGGTGGCAAATTACTGGCTTCTACCAGGCGCATAAACTGGGGATCCTGGGCATATTCGGGGACATTGGTTTGCAGCCAGGTAGTAAGCTCTGGCTCCTGGCGATCAATAATAGCTTCAAACTCGACGAGCTGCTCATCGCTCATGCCACTGCTCAGGCGCTCACCAACGCGTTCAGTTAGCGATGCATACACCTGCTCCAAAAAGGCAGCGCGCTGCTCTGCCGGCAGATTCTCTAGGCCAAGCTCTTGTAAAAATGTTTCGTCTAGTTTAAACATATGATCTCCTTTGTCCTATTGTATCATGTTTATGCTTACCCAAGCGTGCGTTTTACCATTTCGCGCGTGAAGAACTCTAGTGCGTCGCCCTCCTCTAGCTGTAGTTTACGGCTGGTTTTTAAGCTCAAGCCACACAGCTCGCCCTCGAACACTTCCTTGGCCTCGGTCTGTTGGCGCTGCACCTTGACGACCTCGGCTTCATCAATCACCTCATCGCCGCGGCGTGCCCGCACCAGCAGGCCAGCGTATATCTTACCCTTGGTGACTTCGCCACCAGCAATCACCTCATCCTTGGTTGTGCGGAAGATACCCTTCACTGTCAGGCTACCAATCTCCGTCTCAACCACCTCTGGTGCCAGCAGTGCCTCCATACGGGCGCGGGCGTCATCAAGCAGTTCGTAGATCACCTTATAGAGGCGCACCTCAACCTTATCGCGCTGGGCCAGGCGCTTCACCGCTGGTGGCAAATCAACATTAAACCCATAGACGATCGTCTTACCATCAGCCGCTAGGCGCACATCGTTTTCCGAGATATTACCAACCCCACTACCCACAATGTGTAGGTTTACAGCGCCGCCGGTTTCTACCAAACGCAAGCTATCCATCACCGAGGTCAGCGAGCCCTGCACGTCCGCCTTGATAATAACGCTAAAGTCTTCGGCGTCGTGCTTTTGGTTCATCATTTTGAGCAGATCGGCGCCAGTCACGTTGGTGCTAGCGGCAGCCCGGTCGCGGGCGATTTGAGCCTTTTCGGGCGGCGGCTCGGGCCTGTTTTTCGGTCTTGACCAGGCGGAAGCTATCGCCAAACTGCGGCAGCGACTTAAAGCCTGTTACCGTCACCGGGGTGGATGGACCAGCCGTCTTCAGGGCCGCCGCCTTATAGTCCACCATAGTGCGCACCTTGCCGTAGCTGGTACCAGCCACAATATACTGGTGCGGCTTCAGGGTGCCCTGCTCGATCAGCAGGCCCACCACCGAACCCTTGCCCTGTTTCCATATGGGCCTCAATCACCAGGCCCTTGGGCCGGCACATCTTCATCAGCCCGCAGCTCTTCCATATCGGCCACCAGCAGGATATTTTCGAGCAACGTATCGAGATTCTGGCCGGTTTTGGCACTGATTTCTACCATAATTGTATCGCCACCCCATTCTTCGGGGTTCAGGCCGTGCTCGCTGGCCAGCTGCGTTTTCACCAGCTGCGGGTTGGCGGTTTCTTTATCCATTTTGTTGATGGCTACAATCATCTTGGCATTGGCATTACGCGCAAAGCGAATTGCCTCGACTGTTTGCGGCTTAACGCCATCATCCGCCGCTACCACAATCACCACCACATCAGTCAGTACCGCACCGTGCTGGCGCAGGGCAGCAAAGGCCTCATGCCCCGGTGTATCCAGCAGGGTGATTGGCCGGCCGTTTTTAACCGTTTGGTAGGCGCTAATATGCTGCGTAATCCCGCCTGCCTCGCGGTTGGCAACCCGCATACCAAGAATGGCATCCAGCAAGCTCGTTTTACCATGGTCCACGTGGCCCATCACCGCCACAATCGGTGGGCGCTCCGTAGCACTATCCGATAGCTGGTAGCTCTTGCTACTGCTAAAGGCCTGGCTTTCGGCCGGCTTATGCTCAAGGGTAGCATCAATGCCGAGCTCTTCAACAATGATAGTCGCAGTTTCAAAATCAATCCGTTGGTTGATGGTTGCGGCAATACCATTTTTGAACAGCTCGCCAATCAGCGTTGTAACGGGGAGATTGAGTGTCTCTGCAAGCTCCCCAACGGTAATAGAATCACCAATTGATACGATTTTCTCTTGCATTATACACTCCTTCTCCCCGCCTACCGGGCTATTACAACATAGCTTGTGCCCTTGCCACGCTAAATCTTATTTTTTATTCTTTTTGCCAAAGCTCAGCGAAATCTTGCGGTTATCCTTATCGATATCAAGTACCACAAATTCTTTGCGCTCGTTGAGGGTAAACACCTTCTCTGGGTCGGCATCGCTGCCACTACCCAGCTCTGATACATGCACCAGCGCCTCAATTGCTGGGCTAATCTGCACAAAGGCACCAAATGGTGTGATACGTGTCACGGTACCTTCAACGGTATCGCCCTTGGCAAACTTATCAACTTCTGTCAGCCATGGGTCCTGGGTTAACTGCTTCATACTGAGGCTGAGGCGGTCTTTATCAATGGCGATAATCTTTGCACTGATCGTCTGGCCAACCTTGACGTAATCGCCAGGGTTATTCACGCGCTCCCAGCTAATTTCAGAAATGTGCACCAGGCCTTCAATGCCTTCAACGTTCACAAAGACACCGAAATCAACCACACCGGTCACAACACCTTCAACGGTATCGCCCACCGATAGCTTCTCGAAACGCTCAGCCAGGCCATCCTTGACGGCTTCTTTCTCGCTAAAGATCAGCTTATTAGCCTTGCGGTCAGCGTCCAGAATACGAACCTTCAGGTCACGGCCAACCAGTGTGTTCAGGCGCTGCAGAATCTCGTCCTTATCGCTAGAGCCAACCCGTGGGTAGTGCTCAGCCGAAAGCTGTGACACTGGCAGGAAGCCACGAATGCCCTCGTACTCTACCAATAGGCCACCACGGTTTGCATCGTAGGGCTGCACTTCGATAATCTCGCCAGCCTCAAGCTTGGCGATGACCTCTTCCCAGCCGCGGTCCTTAGCGGCCTTGCGCAGGCTCAGTAGGCTCATGCCATTATCAAGCTCCGTATCCACCACGCTAGCGGTTACTTCATCACCCTCGGCAATATTACGCGAAAATCCAACCTCACGGCGGGGTACAAAGCCCACACCCTGGGCACCTAAATCAATTAATACTTCGTGTTTACGCAGGCTCAGAATCGTCCCAGTGACGACCTCGCCGGCAGTTAGTTGCTTAGCGCCTGCATCTGCTGCAGCGAGCAACTCATCCATTGTTACAGTGGCTTTTGCCATAAGTCTAAAAAGACTCCTTCCTTAATTGCTATTTCTTTTGGCGCCGCCCACCGAACGTAAGCCGCTACAAGCGCGGGGCCAAAGGTTACCATCTATTGTAGCGTACCGGGGCTTATAAGTAAAGCAAGCGACCCCTGGTAATGCGCACCACGTGCTCGCCACCGCACCGTACTGCCCTGCCGCCACGGCCGGCGCGGAGCTACCCGGGCAGGGGCACCAAAAAACCACCAGGCTTGGGTGTAACCTGGTGGTTTGATGAATAATACGAACGAGCGTATCTATCTACTGGCGGTTAAAGTGGTAGTAGTAATAGCCAGCGCCGATGATTGCCATCATACCCACAAAGCTGGCAGCTACGTCAAAGGCACCAGTCTGCGGCAATTGGGTGCTCGCGGCTTCCTGCGAGCGCTCGCTGCTACGAGCGATCGGCCCACTGCCAGTTGCCTGCGGTTTGTTTTCGGCTGCTTTCTTGGCTTCTTCTTCCTTCTTCTGGGCTTCTGCAGCAGCCACAGCAGCGCGGCGCTCGGCGGCAGCGTTTTCCTCTACCTGGCGCTTTTGCTCTTCTTCCTTGGCGGCGCGCTCCTTTGCTACCTGGGATGCCTGCTGGGCTTCGGTCTTTTCTTTGGCTTGCTTAGCTTTTTGCTCGGCGGCGGCTTTATCAGTGCTGCTGGTTTGTGTCTTGCTGCTTGAGCCAGCGGCGCTACTTGTGCTACTCGATGATGCACTACTTGATGATGAACGCGAGCTTGATGACTGGCTGCTACTTGCTTGGTGGCTACTGCCCGCTGCTTGCAAGCTGCCGTTATTTTCGCTCGACGACGTACTACTGAGCGCAACCTTGTTCTGCTCGCTACTACCATCGTGGCCTACTGTTTTTGCCAGCGCAATTGTGCCAGCGGTGCCCGCTACCAGCAGTACACTCACGACACTAAACGCGACAACCGATCCTGATTCTTTACGCATACGCCTAAACCTCTTATTGTACCTATACTTATTAATTTACCTATTTGCTGGTTATTATACGGTAATATATCCCGTTTTGCAAGGGCTTATCTCGGTAAAACGCCGCTGCTATGCTACACTAGCACTATGATGATTTGTGTGGACACCGGGGGAACAAAAACGCTCGTCTGCCGCATGAGCCAGACGGGTGAAATTTTACAACAACTGCGCTTCCCAACGCCGCGCCAGTATGCTGCCTACAGCGACCAGCTTATTGCAGCAATCACATCACTTGCCGGTGGTGGGTCCGTCACAACAATCAGCCTGGCACTACCTGGCGTTGTAAAAAATAACGTAGGGCTTTGGTGCCCCAACCTGGGGTGGCGCGATGTTGCTGTTGCCGCAACGCTACAGCCACACTGGCCAGGTGCCCGCATTGTTGTCGAAAACGATGCCAACCTGGCTGGCCTGCACGAAATCAGTGGCCTGGCACCAGCCCCAGCGCTTGGGCTATACGTTACCATCAGCACTGGCATTGGTATTGGTGCTGTTGTGAATGGTACAATTAGCCCGGCCTTGCGCCATAGTGAAGCTGGCCATATGCAACTGTTGTGGGATGGACGTTTGCAGGCCTGGGAAGACTTTGCCAGCGGCCGCGCCATCGCCGAGGCTTATGGCAGGTACGCAAGTGACATTCACAACCCCGCAACCTGGCACGAGATTGCCCAGCGTATTGCCCGTGGGTTTGTTGTATTAATACCTACATTGCAGCCAGATGCCATCGTGATCGGCGGCAGCATCGGCGCCTACTTTAGCCGCTACCAGTCCGCCCTTACCGAGCACATTACCCGCCACACCCCAGCCGGCATCACACAGCCCGTGCTTCGCCAGGCAGCCAGCCCGCATCACGCCGTCATTTATGGAGCCTACCGCCATGCCCAGCAGCAGCCAGCTCGCTAAACAGCTTGCCGCAGATTACCCGCAGCTGCACTTTTGCACCCGGCGAGCAGGATTGGTGGGATAGCCACAGCCAAACGGTTTTTTACCACACCACACCGGCTGCCTTGCTCCACGAGCTTGGCCACGCACTGCTGGGCCATACATCGTACCGCCGCGATGTTGAACTTTTAGCCATGGAGCAAGCCGCCTGGCACAAAGCCCGGCAATTAGCACCGCACTACCACGTTACGATCACCACCGACACCATCGAAGACCATCTCGATACCTACCGCGACTGGCTACACGCCAAAAGCACCTGCCCACGCTGCCACGTAAACGGCGCTGAGGTCGCGCCCCACACCTACCTGTGCCTTGCCTGCGGGCAACGCTGGCGTACCAATAGCGCCATTCACAGCCGTGTGCAGCGCCGGCTTATGCCATAAGCCCTGCATAGTGCACCCACCCGCTCGTGGCAGCCCGGTAGCCAACCCTTTCCGCCCGCCCACACATAGCCACACGCAAAACCACCCGCCATTATCGACGGGTGGTTTTTATGTCTCGTAATCTGGTTAGGGCAGCGTCTTGCAAGCGCGCACCAACGAGCGGTGCTGCCTGGCCAACAACTGCTACCAGTGGCTGGTCCGCTGCAGCGCTATCCTTCTTCTTGCCGCGGCGGCTGATGCGGCCACCCTTGGCACCAGCAATACGCGCTAGAGCTGGGTTGGCGGCAAAGCCGCCAGTGCGGCCCTTCTTGCCACCCATTGCCCCAATTCGGGCGTAAAAATCTGCGCCGTGTTTGGCCTTATTCGTTGCTGCTGCTTTGGTACCGCCGGTTTTTGTTCCTGCCATAGTAATAATTTCTCCTCAGTTTTAAAAAGATTTCCACAGCCCTAATCTGGGAAACCCTCGCTGATATAACTCACATATGATATGTGGTATGTTATAAATATAACACAGCTTGTGCTTTTTGTCAACGTTTACAATAAGCTTTATATGTTGTGAAAAAACTATTGCACATTCTAGCCCGGTGCGCTATTATAAGATTAGTTCATCCACCACAGCGATGACGAGAGCAACGAGGTCTTTACTGTACCTCCTTGGACGCGGTCCCGGCCCGGCACGATACTATGCCACATCAAAATAACCCCAACTGCGAGAGGGGTTATTTTTTATACTGGTAATGACGAGGAGGCCGACTCAAAGCAAACCGAGCATCTACTGGTTAGAGTATACTGACTGTAGCCGAGCGTATTATCGACACCGGCATAGCTTAGACATACTAAGAGCGCAAAGTATGGGCGTTTTTACATAAAGCGTTGACGCGGCAATGTAGCGCTACCAACCATCACAGCTACTACGCATCAGGACTACTGAGGGAATCCTATCTATTTATAATTTATGGCTGCACGCGCCCGCTACGGCAATACAAGCAAACGCCAAGAGTCGGCATCATGTGCAGCCTAGGCCACACAAACAACATATCGTCGATCTTACTTTGCTCGCACCACGTACGCAACATGGGGTATACATAAATCCGTGCAGACATACGACTCTTTGCTCGTATTTCGCAAACACATACTGTGGCTACCCGTCTTAGCGCACAACAAGGTACTTCTAGTAATTTAAAGACGTACGCAACCGCGGCAGTAGGCAGACCCGCTACTAGCGGCCCTACTGTGCATACGCATAAAGGCCAAAAGAAAAAGGCCACCCTATTAGGATGACCTTTTTATAATTCGGCACCGTGCTAGTTTCCCACTAAAAGCAGTATAATCGCCGCTGGGGAGCTTAACTTCTGTGTTCGGAATGGTTACAGGTGTTTCCTCCTCGCTATGGGCACCGAAGTAAGGCTTTTAAAGACACTTTGTGCTGATATACGTCATCAGTGGGTCAAAAAGCCTCGCTTCGATGTCCAAAACACGGTTGTTTTACATTGACGTTGGTGTGTATACACCAATTACTAGTTAAGTCTACCTTATCCGCGCTGTTTATGCAAGAGCATACACAGGCACAGACAAGGACATAAAAAGGCAATGGGACTGTTAGTACGCTTCAGCTCCATGTGTTACCACACTTCCACCTTGCGCCTATCAAACTGATAGTCTTTCAGTGTCCTCATAGGGAAACCTTATCTTGAAGTGGGCTTCGCGCTTAATATGCTTTCAGCGCTTATCCCTTCCGAACATAGCTACTCGACAATGCAGCAGGTGGCCACAATCGATACACCAGAGGTTCGTCCGCCCCGGTCCTCTCGTACTAGGGGTAGATCTTCTCAAGTTTCCTATCGTCCATACCGGATATAAACCGAACTGTCTCACGACGTTCTGAACCCAGCTCGCGTACCACTTTAATCGGCGAACAGCCGAACCCTTGGAAGGTGCTCCCCCTCCAGGATGTGATGAGCCGACATCGAGGTGCCAAACAGCGCCGTCTATGTGAACTATTGGGCGCTATAAGCCTGTTATCCCCAGGGTAACTTTTATCCGTTTGCGCTGTCGATCCCACATTCATGTACAAATGTACGTACAGCGGATCACTTGCTCCGACTTTCGTCTCTGATTGGAATGTACTCCTCACAGTCAAGCTGGCTTGTGCGCATACACTATCACTTCGATTTCCATCCGAAGCTAGCCAACCTTTGAACGCCTCCGATACTCTTTAGGAGGCAACCGCCCCAGTTAAACTACCCACCATACACGGTCCTCTAACCGGATAACGGTCAGAGTGAGATCAAGATCACAACAAGGGTGGTATTTCACCGGTGACTCCACAAATACTGGCGTATCTGCTTCAACGTCTCCCACCTATGCTACACATGTTGAAACCCGGATCAATGTAAAGCTGTAGTAAAGCTCCATGGGGTCTTTTCGTCCTGGTACGGACAGACGGCATCTTTACCGCCAATGCACTTTCACCGAGGCCTTCGCTGAGACAGTGCCCACATGATTACTCCATTCGTGCGGGTCAGAACTTACCTGACAAGGAATTTCGCTACCTTAGGACGGTTATAGTTACCGCCGCCGTTCACCGGGGCTTCAGTTTCCAGCGTGAACCAGTCCCCTTAACCTTCCGGCACCGGGCAGGAGTCAGCCCCTATACATCCACTTTCGTGTTAGCAGAGACCTGTGTTTTTGATAAACAGTTCCGTGGGCTCTTTTGCTGCGGCCCCCACATCGTTAGATACAAGGGTTCGCGTTCAGAGAGCCATACTTATAATCCGTATGCTCGTGTCTCAGAAATTATCGTTTAAAGGTTACTCATTACCTAAACATTCACTGAGTGAACGCGGCTTCTATCCACCGAAGTGGGGGCAGACCTTATCCCGAAGTTACGGTCGCTGTATTGCCGAGTTCCTTAGCGAAGGTTCTCTCGTAAGCCTGAGTCTACTCGACTCGAGCACCTGTGTTGGTTTGCGGTACGGGCGGCTATACCCACGCGTACACCTGCTTTTCTAGCCAGGGCGTTCGCCAAAATCGTAATTCCTAAGAATCACTCTCACTCCCAATGCCTTCCGGCACGGTTGGACGGATAAACCATGAATCCGCTTCGACTACTTCCCCGTGAACAGTGTACAAAGTATAACCGGTTCAGGAATATTAACCTGATGTCCATCGCCTACGCTCTGCGCCTCGGCTTAGGCCCGACTAACCCTGAGATGATTACCATAGCTCAGGAAACCTTGCTCTTACGGCCGGCAGGATTCTCACCTGCCTTATGGTTACTCATTCCAGCATTCTCACTTCCTACCGCTCCATCCAACTTTCCAGTTGAACTTCACCGCTGATAGGAACGCTCCTCTACCACTGTATGCAAAACATACAATCCATGTCTTCGGTAATACGTTTAGCCCCGTTACATTTTCCACGCAAAATCTCTTGACGAGTGAGCTGTTACGCACTCTTTAAATGAATGGCTGCTTCTAAGCCAACATCCTCGCTGTTTAAGAAATTTCACTTTGTTTCCCACTTAACGTACATTTAGGGACCTTAGACGATGGTCTGGGCTGTTTCCCTTTCGAGCACCGATCTTAGCACCGATGTTCTAACTGCCGTGGTTACACACATGGTATTCGTAGTTTGTTAAGGGTGGGTACCGTTGCCAGCCCCAGTCCTTTACAGAGCTCTACCCCCATGTGCTACTAACACGACGCTAGCCCTAAAGCTATTTCGAGGAGAACCAGCTATCTCCGAGTTCGATTGGCATTTCACCGCTAACCACAAGTCATCCAAACACTTTGCTGCGTATCCTGGTTCGGTCCTTCACTACCTGTTACAGTAGCTTCAACCTGCTCATGGTTAGGTCACCCGGTTTCGGGTCTAATCCCGTACACTACACGCCCTATTCAGGCTCGCTTTCACTGTGGCTCCGCCAACTGGCTTAACCTTGCGCACGAAATTAACTCGCTGGATCGTTCTACAAAAAGCACGCCGTCACCCCGAAGGGCTCCGACTCCTTGTAGGCACACAATTTCAGGATCTATTTCACTCCCCTCCCGGGGTTCTTTTCACCTTTCCATCGCTGTACTAGTTCACTATCGATCGTATATTATATTTAGCCTTGGCTGGTGGTCCAGCCGGATTCAGACAGGGTTTCTCGTGCCCCGCCCTACTCGATAAAACATATATAAGGTCAGCGTCGTTTTCGCGTACACGACTTTCACGTTCTTTGGTTAGTCATTCAAACTATTCTGCTAACCACGCCGATTTTTTACCTTACCAATTAGTGATAGCTAATTGTCGCGAGTCAGATTACTAAACCGAAGTTTAGGGCCTCTGACTTGGTCATATGTAATATCACAACCCCTTATATGTATTCGTCTATCAACTTATTTGCCTAACTAAATAGGCAAAAACATATAAGGTTTGGGCTGTTGCGATTTCGCTCGCCACTACTTTCGCAATCGTTATTTACTTTCTTTTCCTCATCCTACTAAGATGTTTCAGTTCAGATGGTTCCCGCCTCATGTCCTATGTATTCAGACAAGGGTAACACGACATGACTCGTGCTGGGTTTCCCCATTCGGAAATCCCCGGATCAAAGCTTGTTGACAGCTCCCCGAGGCTTATCGCAGCCTTCCACGTCCTTCATCGGTAATATACGTCTAGGCATCCATTGTGTGCCCTTGAGTACCTTTTTATGCATTGACTTAACTAGTAATTGCTATATACAACTACATGCCGTCAATTGTAAAAACTCATATTTCTTCATCAAATTGTTAACGATCGTACTCTGTTAAGAGCACATCTCAAAACACCCTCGTGTATTCTGTAATGTGACCTTAACGGGCTTATTCATACTACCACACACACTGCTGCATGTAAAGCCCTTTTTACTGATTACTGTACAGTGATTTACCACGTAGGTAATAAGCTGTACGCTTGTGTTACCACACCGCCAGAGGTTCCCGTTCGAACATTCGCTTAACTGTTAATTGATTATAGAGCCTTTATTTATAATTTGCAAGCCCTTTTTATGACTTTTTTTGGCTTTTTATATGGCGGGGTGACTGGGGGTGTGATTCGGTAGGCGTAACAGGGGTCGTTGGCGGTATATCGGCCACGATACTAGCCATCAGTTGCGGGCCAGTGAACATCATCCCCGTGATAAGCGCTACCGCATCGGCACCGGCTGCCAGCTTAGCGCGGGCATCGGCCGAGCTAAAAATACCGCCCACACCAATAATGAAGAGCGCTGGCCATACAAACTACGGGCGCGGGCGATTAGCTGGTTAGAACGCTGGTAGGTCACTGCCCCACTGAGCCCCCCGGGTACCGTTGGCGGCAAGTCGTCGCTAAGCTGTACGCGCTGGCGGTCCTTTTCGAGGTTGGCAATCGTCAGCCCATCAATCGCATGCTGGCTAGCAATCGCAAGTAGGCTATCAAACTGGGCGTTGCTGTGCGTCAGGGGCATTTTAATCGTCACTGGCAGGTTGTAACCACGGGCAGTTATCGCCTGGGCTAGGAGTCGAAACTGGGCCGGTTGGCTAAAGAGCTGGTCATCGCAAACATTCGGGCAAGAAATATTAAACTCTAGCGCCGCTACTTGGCCACTGGCTACCAACCTATCGGCGCACTGCAGTGCCTCATCAACCATAGCGGCTGGGGTTTGACTAGCCTGGGAGGCCACCAGCGCAACCGAGGCGATCACCGGCATACTACCCCGCTGCCGCTCGGTCTGGCGCAGGTTAGCAATCGCCGCTTCAACGCCATCGTTAGCCAGGCCCGCATTCACCACCAGGCTTTTCGTGCGGGGCAAGCGGTAAAACCACGGCTGGGGGTTGCCGCGGCGCGGCCGCGGCGTCACTGAGCCAATCGTCACGAAGCCGCAGCCCAGTGCTGCGAGAAGCGGAGTGGTTTGGGCGTTTTTATCAAAGCCAGCCGCAATCCCAACGGGATTGGGCAGGGTTAGGTTACCAAACTGGCGCGTAACGCCCGGTGGCTGGGCGGCAATAGTCGTGCGGGCTAGCCAGCGCACCACACCACAGCGCTGCACCAGGCATACAAACCGGACCATACGCTGGTGCACGTGGTCAGGGCTGATACGAAACAATACCGGCTTTACCACCCACCGGTACCCGATGCCAACGATATAACGCCCGAATTTCATAGCCCTAGTATACTCCCTCCCTACGTCACAGACAAATCACGCCCGGCCCTACCGCACAATATATCACAACAACCAAAAAAGACGGACCGGCCGTCTTATTCATAGCAATACAATATATGGTGGGCGATGAGGGACTTGAACCTCCGACCTCGTCATTATCAGTGACGCGCTCTAACCAGCTGAGCTAATCGCCCATATGTGTGGTGGAGTGCCCCAGACCGAAGCCTGGTTCACCCCATATATGGTGGAGCGTCGGGGACTCGAACCCCGGACCCCCTGCTTGCAAAGCAGGTGCTCTAGCCAACTGAGCTAACGCCCCATCTGTAATGTACACATTCGCACTAGGGCCCTGTGTAAGGTTACCACGCTCGCGAACATATACAATATTAGCATAGATTTTTACTGAGTACAAGAGTATAATAGGTACTATGCAATATCATTTTGACTGGGGATGGTTTATCGGAGGCATCCTACTGATTGTCGCAGCCGCGCTCTTCATTCGCTTCCACCGCTGGGTGGCAGATAACTTTGGTGCTGGCTTTGGTGACTACGAGCGTTACAAGCTCTACGGCCTGATTGGTGTCTGTATTGGGTTCCTAGCTTCCCTCAACATCGTGCCATTTATCTCTGAGCTTTATCGCCCGTTCACTCTTTGGCGGCGGTCTGCGATAACCCATCTACGACTCACTCCACACCCCTGCCTTCCATCTGGAATCAGGGGTTTTTACTTACCTGCGCCACAGTCAGCAAAAATACCCCTTGCCGGTATCGACAAGGGTACTCTGTATTAACAATCTAGTTGTGCAAATCATCAAGCAGTTACAAGTAGTGAACTTCGTCTTGGCTGGTATACCAGCTAATTTATTGTGTAAGCTCAGCACAATAACAAGACCGACCTAGCTCTACCAAGGATTGCTCGCTTGGTAGGCATCGTAACTCCCTAGAAAGGAGGTAATCCATCCGCACCTTCCGGTACGGATACCTTGTTACGACTTAACCCCAATCATGCCCCCCACCTTAGGCCGACGAATCGGACTTCGGGTGTTGGTCACTTTCATGGCTTGACGGGCGGTGTGTACAAGACCCGGGAACGTATTCACCGCAGTTTGCTGACCTGCGATTACTAGCGATTCCGACTTCATGGAGGCGAGTTTCAGCCTCCAATCCGAACTGGGACAAGCTTTGGTGCGATTTGCTTCACCTCGCGGCTTCGCTGCGCATTGTACTAGCCATTGTATCACGTTTCTAGCCCAGGATGTAAGAGAAATACTGACCTGACATCATCCCCTCCTTCCTCCCCGTTACCGGGGCAGTCCAACTAGAAAAATCCAACTAGTTGCAAGGGTTGCGCTCGTTGATGGACTTAACCAAACATCTCACGACACGAGCTGACGACGGCCATGCATCATCTGTCACCGAGTTCCAAAAGGCACAGTCTACTTTCGCAGACCTTCTCGGGATGTCAAACCCTGGTAAGGTTCTTCGTTTATCATCGAATTAAAGAACATGATCCACCGCTTGTGCGGGTCCCCGTCAATTCCTTTATGTTTTAGCCTTGCGGCCGTACTCCACAGGCGGGATACTTAACGCGTTAGCTTCGCTACTGAAGGGGTCGATACCTCCAACAGCTAGTATCCATCGTTTACGGCGTGGACTACCCGGGTATCTAATCCGGTTCGCTCCCCACGCTTTCGTGCCTTAGCGTCAGAAATGGTCCAGTAACCTGCCTACGCCATTGGTGTTCTTTCTAATATCTACGGATTTCACTCCTACACTAGAAATTCCAGTTACCTCTACCATTCTCGAGTTTGCCAGTTCGAATAATAGTCTGTATGGTTGAGCCACCAGGTTTCACTATTCGCTTAACAAACCGCCTACGCAACTCTTTACGCCCAGTCACTCCGGATAATGCTTGCACCCTACGTATGACCGCGGCTGCTGGCACGTAGTTAGCCGGTGCTTATTCATGAGTTACCGTCATATTCTTCACTCATAAAAGAAGTTTACAACCCGAAGGCCTTCATCCTTCACGCGGCGTTGCTCCATCAGGCTTTCGCCCATTGTGGAAGATTCCTCACTGCTGCCTCCCGTAGGAGTCTGGGCCGTGTCTCAGTCCCAGTCTGGCTGATCATCCTCTCAGACCAGCTACGGATCGTCGGCTTGGTAGGCCATTACCCTACCAACTACCTAATCCGACGCGGGCTCCTCCCAAAGCGCATAAATGCTTTTAATCCGAAGACCATATGCGGTATTAGCTACCCTTTCGGGCAGTTATCCCTCACTTTGGGGCAGATTCCCACGCGTTACTCAGCCGTCCGCCGCTCGCCGCCAAGTAGTAAACTACTCGCGCTGCCGCTCGACTTGCATGTGTTAGGGCACGCCGCCAGCATTCATCCTGAGCCAGGATCAAACTCTCCATAAAATGTATCGCATTGTGAGGCGATACGGCTCTTTATAAACTGACGATGATTTGCACAACTAAATTGTTAATGATCTATTATCATCTGTTCGAACTCCACAAATTGTGTTCGTTGTTTCCGGCTTTGTGCCGTCAACCAGACTGATACTTAGCTTACCGTATGACCCCGCTTCTCGTCAACACTTTTTTGAAATTTTATGTTATATAAAACACAACGTAGCCAACAATCAAGCCGAGCGTAGCGCCAGCACAGACTTCGAGCGGTGTATGACCGCGCGCAGCACGTGGTTTTGCCACCGATAAACCGGACTTATCAATGATCTGAGCGATGGCCTCACCCTGCTCGCCCGACGAGCGCCGCACCTTGACGGCATCGTAGCAAAAAATCAGCGCCACCAAGGGTTGCAATACCCGCTGCCGACGAATGAATACCATCACTCATAACGACCACGACCCACACGGCCCACGAAATGGCGGCGTGCGAGCTGAGCATGCCGCCAGAGATAAACAACTGGCGGCGTAGATTCGGCCGAGCTGCCTGCGTACTGGCAGCGATGGCGTATTTAATACAGTGGGCAATCAGCCACGAGCCGATAATTGCCAGGACCGAGCGCGGGATCACGACAGTGCGGCCTCTGGCTCGGTGGATTGATCAGCCATCAAGCCAACCGAGGCAACAGCATCGCCCTCACCAAGCTTCATAATACGCACACCCTGCGTGGTGCGGCCGAGCGTTGGGATATCCTTAAGCCCGACTCGAATCGCTTGGCCCTTGGATGAAATCAGTAGTGCCTCGACATCATCTTCTTTGATGGTCTTGACCGCAATAATCGGGCCGGTTTTTGGCCGTCACAACCGCGGCTTTAATGCCAATACCACCGCGCTTATGGGTTGGGAAATTAGCTACCTTGGTGATCTTACCATAGCCTTGCTCCGATACCACCAGCAGCTTGCGGCTATCATCTGCCACATCCATGCCAACCACGCTATCATTCGGGCGCAGGCGCACCCCACGCACCCCACGTGCCACACGGCCCATCGGGCGCACATCGGCCTCGTTCATGCGCACTGCCTGGCCAGCCGAGGTCGAGATAATGATGTCATCATTACCACTACTCTTGCGGATCCAGCGCAGCTCGTCGCCATCATCCAGGTTAATAGCAATTAGGCCGTTATTGCGGATATTGGCGTAATCCTTAAGCGGTGTCTTTTTGATCGTCCCCTGCACCGTCGTCATAAATAGGTAGCCATCATCGGTGGCGTCCTTCTGGCGCTTGATAACCGCTGTGATCTTCTCCTCTGGCTGCAGTTGTAATAAATTCACCACCGCAACACCCTTGGCATTCAGCCCAGCAGCTGGTATTTCGTACGCCTTCAGCCGGAAGACGCGGCCCCGGTTGGTAAAGAACAGGATCCAGTCATGCGTATTAGCCGGCACCATGTGCTCAATCACATCGGCTTCCTTGGTGGTCATACCACGCTTGCCCTTGCCGCCACGGTTTTGCTTGCGGTAGTCACTGAGCAAAGTGCGCTTGATGTAATTTTCACCCGTTAGTAGAATGACGGCCTCTTCTTCGGGGATCAGCTCTTCGTCGCTAAATTTACCCAGCTCGTGGTTGATGATTTTGGTGCGGCGCTCATCGCCGTACTTTTCCTTCATCTCGAGCAGTTCGGTTTTAATAATGGCCAGAATTTCGTTCTCGTCCGCCAAAATCGCTTCTAGTCGGGCAATCAGCGCCAGCAGCTGGTTCAGTTCATCTTCAATCGCCTGGCGCTCTAGGCCCGTCAGGCGGCGCAGCTGCATAGCCAGGATCGCCTTGGCCTGAATCTCGCTCAGGCCAAACTTAGCCCGCAGGTTTGTTTCGGCTTCCTCTTGCGTCTTCGAGGCGCGGATTGTTTTAATCACCTCATCAATATGGTCAAGGGCGATCTTGTAGCCCTCCAGGATATGGGCGCGCGCCTTGGCCTTTTTGAGCTCGAACTCGGTCCGACGGCGCACCACCACCTGGCGGTGATGGATAAATTCCTGCAGCATATCATGTAGGCCCAGGACCTTTGGCTGAATACCATTGACCAGCGCCAGCATGTTGTAATTAAAACTGGTTTGCAGCGCGGTCAGCTTGTATAGTTGGTTGAGCACCTTCTGGGGTAGGCATCCTTCTTGAGCTCAATCACAATCTTGACCTGGCCACGGGCGGTTTCATCGCGGATATCGCTAATGGCCGTGATCTTCTTTTCTTTGACGAGATCAGCAATCCGCTCTACCAACACAGCCTTATTAACGCCAAATGGTATTTCGCTCACCACAATACGGTGGCGGCCACGCTTGCTTTCCTCGATGTCGGCAACGGCCCGTACCGTCACGCTGCCACGGCCGGTCTGGTAGGCTCTGCTTCATTGGTGCACCGCCATAGACAACAGCACCGGTTGGGAAATCCGGCCCCTTTAACGTGACGCAGCAGGTCGTCGATGGTAGCGTCCTTGTTATCAATCAGTTCTATTGAGGCATCCACCAGTTCGCCCAAGTTGTGCGATGGAATATTGGTGGCCATGCCCACAGCAATACCAATCTGGCCGTTCAAGAGCAGGTTCGGCAGCTTGGCGGGCAGCACGGTTGGCTCCTGCAGGCGGCCATCGTAGTTATCGGCAAAAGTCAACCGTTTCTTTATCGATGTCGGCCAGCATCTCGTCCGCTGGGCGGGTCATGCGTGCCTCGGTGTAGCGCATGGCTGCTGCCGGGTCGCCATCCATCGAGCCAAAGTTACCCTGGCCATCCACCAGCGTATAGCGTACCGACCAGTCCTGGGCCAGGCGCACCATAGCATCGTAAATAGCGCTATCGCCGTGCGGGTGGAAGTCACCCATCACCGCACCAACGACGGTGGCACTCTTGCGGTGCTTGCTACCAGCTCGCAAGCCATCGCGGTTCATGGTGTATAAAATACGACGATGTACCGGCTTGAGGCCATCGCGCACATCTGGCAGGGCGCGCTCGACAATCACGCTCATTGAGTAGCGGAAGAAATTATCCTCCATAACCGTTTCGAGCGTGCGCTTTTCGAGCCCCGGGGTATCATCAGCCGGTATGGCGCCTTGGGGCGTCTGGCCATTGCGTGTATCGTAGTCGATTTTTTTATCTTTGTCGTCCATAGCTATACGTCTAACTCCTCTAGTTTGGCCCCCTGGGCGCGGTTTTGGATAAAGTTCTTACGGAGCGATACTTCGTCCCCCATAAGTTTGGTAAAGATGGCATCAGCCGCCTCGGCGTCCTCGACCCGCACCTGAATCAGTACGCGGTTTTCGGGGTTCATGGTGGTTTCCCACAGCTGGTCGGCGTCCATTTCGCCAAGACCCTTAAAGCGCGAAATTGTCACGCCGGCTTGCTTGATTTTATCATCACTGGTATCGGTGCTCGCCTGGCGGGCAGCTTTTTCGGCAATAATACGGTTGAGGATGTCATCGCGCTCGTCCTCGCCATAGGCGTAGATTTTCTTCTGGCCCCGGTTAATGGAATACAGCGGCGGCTTGGCGAGGTAGACGTAGCCCGCCTCGACAACTTCCTTCATGTAGCGGAACAGGAAGGTTAGCAGCAAGGTAGCAATGTGGCTGCCATCGACATCGGCATCGGTCATAATAATAATCTTGTGGTAGCGCAGACCGCTGATATCAAACGAGTCACCAATCCCCACGCCAATCGCCTGGATGAGCGCCACAATCTCTTTATTGGCGAACATTTTATCGAGCCGTGCCCGCTCGGTGTTGAGCACCTTACCACGCAGCGGCAAAATAGCCTGGGTTTTGCTATCGCGGCCTTCCTTGGCCGAGCCCGCCGCCGAGTTACCCTCCACAATGTAGAGCTCACTATCAGCCGGCTTGCGGGATGAACAATCCCATAGCTTGCCTGGCAGGCCCATGCCGTCAAGCGCACCCTTGCGAATAACGTTATCGCGGGCGGCGCGGGCGGCCTTGCGGGCGCGGGCGGCCAGCAGGGCTTTGCCCACGATCTTTTTGGCGACCGCTGGGTTTTCCTCTAGGTAGTAGCTAAAGTACTCGTTCATGACCTGCTCAACATAGCGGCGCATTTCGGGGTTGCCGAGCTTGTTCTTGGTCTGGCCTTCGAACTGCGGGTCCGGTAGTTTTACCAGGATAATCGCTGTGAGGCCCTCGCGGATATCATCGCCGGTCAGGTTATCTTCCTTTTTCCTTCAGGAGGTTATTCTTGCGGGCGTAATCGTTAATCACACGCGTCATCGCCGAGCGGAACCCGACCAAGTGCGTGCCGCCATCAGGGGTGAGCACATTATTGGCAAAAGGCTTTACAAGCTCCACATAGGTATCGTTATACTGGATCGCTACCTCAACCATGCAGTCTTCTACCTGCTTTTCGACGTAAAAGATATCTGGGCTGAGCACATCCTTGCCGATATTGAGGTGCTTAACGTAGCTTTTAATACCACCATCAAAGTAGAAGGCGCGGCGCTCGTGCGTGCGCTCATCGTAGACGGCGGCATAAATCCCCTTGGTAAGGTAGGGCCTGGTGGCGCAAGTAGCTCACAACCCATTTGTAATCAAAGGTAACCGTTTCTTTAAAGATAGTCGGGTCTGGGTAGAAGGTAATGCTGGTACCGGTGGGGCGGTCAGTCTTGCCAACCTTCTTGAGCGGCTGGGCAATACCGCCGCGCTCGAAGGCAACCCGGTAGAGCTGGCCACCGCGCACGACCTCGGCCACCATCTTGGTAGATAGCGCGTTCACCACGCTGGAGCCCACACCGTGCAAACCAGACGATACCTTGTAGCCACCGCCACCGAACTTACCGCCGGCGTGCAGCACCGTTAGCACGGTCTCGAGCGTGCTGAGGCCGGTTTTGGGGTGCTTATCCACCGGGATACCACGGCCATCATCGGTAATGGTAATGCCACCATCAGCCAGTAAGCGTACATCCACACGCGTAGCATAGCCAGCAATGGCCTCGTCGATAGAGTTATCAGCAATTTCTTTAATTAAGTGATGCACACCATCGTAGCCAGTGCTACCGATGTACATACCAGGCCGCTTACGGACCGGCTCGAGGCCTTCTAGGACTTGGATTTGCGAGCCGTCGTATGATTCGGCTTTTGTTTGTTTCGCCATTATTCCCTCACTGTATCTTCGAATTTCAGCTATTTTCAACTACCCTATTATAGCCAAAAAGGCGTAATTTCTCAAGTTTACCGGTGTCGCGCCTGGTTTGGCGGCCTGCTACTTGCCCCGTAGCACGCAAAAACCCACGGCGTTGTAG
This sequence comes from uncultured Candidatus Saccharibacteria bacterium, assembly GCA_916438855.1. Lineage (GTDB taxonomy): Bacteria > Patescibacteriota > Saccharimonadia > Saccharimonadales > Saccharimonadaceae > SDRW01. The sequence continues at coordinate 416,088 of CAKAFW010000001.1, read as the reverse complement.
CGCCCTGGGTTTGCGGGGTATGGCGGCTTAGCGCAGCGAAATACGGACTTCGCCGGGGTCAATGCCGGCATCATTTGGCCGGGCGGGCGGCGTTGAGCTGCGGCGCGGGTGCAGTGACTGGCCGAGGCTGCTGCCATCACGCGGCTGCGGTGTTGGCACACTGGCCGTTTGGGCTGGTGTGGGCGTGCCCGGCTGCATGGTTGGCATCGCTGGGGGCACCGGTGTGGGGGTAGCCGGTGGTTGACTTGGCTTGGCTGGTGGTGGTGTGCCGGGGCTTGGCGTGGTAGGACTCGGTGGTGTAGTCGATGGCGCAACTGGGCGCGGTGGCTTGCCTGGCCCGAAGGGGCCGGGTGGCTGCGGCCCGCTTGGTGCCACCTGTGGGGCTGACTGGCCTGGCGCCGCACTGATTGGCGGCGTGCCTGGCATGGGGCCGGCCGGTTGGCCAGGCTGTGGTGGCGCCATAATACCAGGGCGCTGGGCACCAGCCTGCTGGCGCTTAGCAAGCCACTCATCCAGGAAGGACGAGCCGCCGGCTGGCTTAGCCTGGCCCGGTGCTGGGCCGGGGGCAGGTGCCTTTGGTTGCACTGCCAGGCGCTTGCTAATCTCCTGTTCAACCTCGCGGCGGGGCCGGCCAAACTTGGTGGCCGAAAACTTCTTCATGGCTTCGCCTAGGCGCTCATTAGGGTGCACCATCGGTGGCGTAAACAGCATACTAAACGGCGCAGATGGCGTATTATTAATCATCACACTAGCCACCCCCTGAAAGTTTGGCATCTTGATGATATCGTCCATTGTAAAGACAGGTTCAAACTTCTTGACCAGCAGCTCGGCGTCGGTCGTACCAATACGGCCACTAATAACGGTACCAACGTTACCAATGATTGCCTCGCGAATTTTTATCCGTCAGCTGGGTCATAAACTGGTTGGCCAGGATCAGGCTGAGGCGATACTTACGGGCCTCAGATAGGATTGACTCAAAGCTTTCGGTCATAAAGTTCTGGAACTCGTCCACATAGAGGCTAAAGTCCTGGCGCTCGGCTTCGGGCATATCAGCGCGACCCATGGCAGCGGCCTGGAACTTCATCACAAAGATAATACCCGAGCAGCTTAGAGTTCAGCTCGCCCATTTTACCCTTGGATAGGTTTACAATCAAGATTTTGCGGTTATCCATGATATCGCGCAGGTTAAAGCCCGATTTGGTCTGGCCGATGATATTGCGCATGGCAGTGTTAGAAATAAACGGCCCAAACTTAGATGCCACCCAGCTGACTAGCTCCCCCGCTTCGCTTGACTTTTGCGAAGCCGGCCATTCCTTGGTCCAGAATTCGAGCACGGTGGGGTCGGTCACATACTTAAGCTTGCTCTTCATAAACTCTTGGTCCACCAGCAGCTTTGGAATATCGATAAAGGTGCCGCCCGCTGGGTCGCTCATCAGCAGCAGCGCCGCATTACGGAAGATGTGCTCCAGGCGCGGCCCCACAATACCGGTGTGCCCCTGGGTCGTACAAGCCGTAGAGCATATTAATTGCCTCTTGCACCAAAAAGTCCTTCTCGTCCGGCGAGTTATACTCAAACATATTCAGGCCGATTGGGTTATCCATATCAGACGGGTTAAAGTAAATGATATCCTCGGCACGCTCACGCGGGACTGCACCCATCAGCGCTTCGGCGGAATCACCGTGTGGGTCAATAAAAGCAAAGCCTTTGCCGTCCATCATATCCTGGAAGGCGAGGTTTTCGAGGAACTTCGATTTACCCGTACCGGTCTGACCAATCATATATAGGTGGCGGCGGCGGTCGTTATCACTTAGGCGAATCGCCTTGCGCACGCCACGGAATTCGTTATAGCCCAGCAAAAAGCCAGTTTCGACGATATCGGTTGGGCCATCCACCTGCTTGCTCATCTGGCGCTTGACCTGCGCAGTTGGGATGTTCTTTTGGTCTGGCAAGTGGAAGAGCGTGGCAAGCTCCACGCTATTCAGCACATTGGTACGGATACGCTGCGGGAAGAAGCGGAAGATATAGGACGTTACCAAATCATCCACATTGTGGGTTGGCACAAAAGCGCAGGCCGTTGCTGCTGGGGGCATCAAACATAGAAAAGGCAGCTACCACCTGCTTCATCAGGCGCTGGGAATTAGCCGCTGTATCGGATGACACCACCAGGCGCACCAGTGTTTCGTAGCCTGGGTAGCGGGTTTTACCTTCGATGAGGTCAATCTGCTGCTGCTCCAGCGAGGTCAGCTGGGTATCAACGGCAGCCTCGCGGCTTTCGTGCTGATCCTGGCCCGGCGCCTTCCACAGTGCCTCGGCCACGCCACGCACCATCACGCCATTGCCAGCCTTACGGCCACTGGTGCGATCCTTTTTGATCTTCTCTACCTCAGCGATGGAATTCTTCGTCCAGCCGTCTCCCTGCCGGGCGCACCAAAAACTGAATCCCAATCCCATCCGCCTTGCCCGCGGTCGAGAGCGCATTGAGGAGTGCGCGCGACGCATCACGCTTAGATTCCTCGTAGGTAAGGATCGGGTAGGCAAAATTCTTCTTCAGCACAAACTCGCCGCCAATCACCCCAGTTGAGCGGCTCTGCTCGCTAAAGAGCGTGTGCTCCTCGACCTCTTCGAGCGTGGCTGATGGGTAGGCGGCTGCCACGGCCTGTTTAATCACATCGAGCAGCACCACCGGCACTACGGCGTAGTAATAAATCAGGCCGCGTTTAGCAATAATTTCGAACGAAACATGGCGCTGGCCATAAATACGGTGCTTAAAAACCCTTTTTGCGCCGTGCTAGAGATAATGTTATACATCACCTGCGCCTGGGATAGCATTTCGTCTGTGACGTCACGCGCATCGCGGCCGCCACCGTCAAGGTCTTCGCTACTTGGCGGCAGGTGGATCAGCATTGGCACCATCTTCAGGCCACGTTCGTAATTCTTGGCCTCGCGCAGGCTATTGCGGTACCCCAGATACACTAAAATAACCGCCACAACTGCGATGGTTAAAATAACAAACGCCCCAATCAACACTGCTAACATACTGTACTATCCCACCTTCTTTATGTGCTTGTTATACCGCTTGGCAAGGTAATCGCGCTGCAAGGCGGCAATGGCAAGCTCGCGCGAGCGCGGGTCATCAACCGTTTGCTTGATTACTTGCTTGGCGCGGTCGACCCACGCTTTTTCTATGACATCATCATCGCTAGCGGCAATCGGATTCCCGTGTGCCACTGGCGGACGGGTTGGCGCCTGTGGCATGGCAACCCTGCTGGGGGGTATAGGTGGCGGTGGGGGCGGCAGCGGGGCACGCTTACGCTCAGCCGGGCGCGGGCGCTCCTGCTGTTCAAAGCGGCGGTTATTCTGCTGCTCGTGGTGCGGCTGAGGCCCATATTCTGGGGGCGCGTCGTAGCGTGGGCCGGTATCAAACTGGCCCTGTTCGGCTGATCGTGGCGCCTTATTAAGCTCTGGTTGCATACCTAAATTATACCATAACAGGAAAGGACTGTGGTAGGAATTCTACGCAGTCTGGCGCGATACATATATGCAACCAACAATAAGCAACACGAGCGTGAGCACAATACCCAGCACATCGAGTTTGCCAACCGATTTAAGACTAATACACACGATTGGGCCCAGCGCCACAACGGACGCATAATAGTAGGCCTTCTTAAAAGATGGCCGGTAAGCCGGGCGGGATGTATCAGCGCCGATCATATATCCAACCAGCAGTGCACCATAGTGCACCGCAAATGTCATGGTGGCCACAAGCGTCCCGTATAGTAATACATACACTCCTAACACTCCAGCCGCTCCTGCACGGGCCGGTGGAATTGTGTTTAGGATATATATAAGCGCTAATGCAAAAATTAGGCCAACACCAAAAGTTATTCGTTTTATCATTATAGTTATCAACTCATCAAGGTGCCCGCGTAGCACACACATGGCGGGTAGCTCCGGCAACCACCGCTATCAATAAAAGGGCGGGCGAATACTACCACCGGTGCGCTACACGGTGCAATTGACCGCTCGGAATAATCCGAGCACAAACGGCTCATGTATCGTTACACCTAGTATCGTTGCTAGCTCGTAAGCTAGGAATTAACTAGGTGCAACAACCATGCTGCTCATACGCCAGCGAGGCGGAGCGTTGGCAGTGCCATTCTTACAACAGTTCCATGGTACTGCCAATTACCCGCCAAAGCCAGTCATTATCGCAATGACCCGTACTGTGCAGCGGCCGTATTATATAGCTGAGTTTTATTAGGGTTAGTATTGGTAATAATAATTTGTTGTGGTGGCTTTTTGTTTTTGTAAAAGCTTACCCGTTACTATAGCAAAGCGCTTATTGTTTGTCAATGTATCAGTGATAATTTACCCAGTGTTGTTTTTATTGCACTGGTTATAACAGGTTCCCTTACAGCTGCCACTCTTATTGCCAAATACCCAACATTGGTGTTGTTACTACCCTACTACCCCTGGTAGTGCTTTACTATTCATTATGGTGATTTATTTACAACTTTAGGTATAGTTCAGTTTCCGTTGCATATTGTGCTACATTTTTTTGACCGCTTTTACTGCGCGCACCGACCCTTCTTAACGTTGTATAAAAACATAACGTAGCGCCATATACGACAGTTTTTACATTTTCCTTATGCTTTATATTTTACAACTTACCGGTACTAAAAGGGTTTTCCACATAGGGTCATTTTTTACTACATAATTCTTTTGGCAAATCGTTGACACCCCACCGTTATCTAGCTTATTATAAGAGTAGCTTCTGAATAAAAAACTTGTGCAGGAGCTCAAAAATAAACAGAACACTCTTACAAAAACTCCACACATAGAAAACAACCGTTCCTCGCAGGCGGTTGTTTTTTAGTCCGCATGGATAACGACTACCAAGCCTACACAGGTCACGTGCTGCCCTCACGGCACCCACACAAAAACCCACCAGGCAAGGTGCCAGGTGGGCGTGCAGTAACAAGTATGGTGGAGCTGCGGGGTACTGCCCCCCGGTCCACATGGTAACGAATATTCATCTACAGGCATAGGACTATTTGGATTGTTTATAACGGTGCGGGCTGATAACTAGCCCAAAATACCCGCCGACGTTACGCGGCTCATTGTCCCGTATGCATGGCCGCTTCGCACACACACGGTAAGCGACGGCTATATAACACTCACCGTGCCCATGTCGCCGGGGCACGGGAATGATCGCCATATACTAAGCGGCGATTGGCGCAAATGCCAACTTAGGAGCGAAAGCGCTCTTAATGTTTGCAAGTGCGTTTGCAAAGGTTGTTTTTGCAGTTAGGTAAATGCATTACGTGCATGATTCGACCTGCCGAATATCCTGTTAATGTCCATGTGTCGAAAGCTATATCAGCCCCAATACCTTTAGTATAGCGCATATCGGTGCCGCTGTGAATGCACCGCCGGCTGCTTGTATAAATCCCCACCCCATGCCATACTATAGCTATATGGTAGCAACTGCAGCGTGTATTGCACCGGTTGGGTTCGAAGGTGAGGTTGTGGATGTCGAGACAGATATCAAGCGCGGCCTGCCTGGCTTGCAGATTGTCGGCATGGGCAACAAAGCCATCGACGAAGCCAAGGAACGCGTGCGCAGTGCTATTACTAACTCGTATTTAGATATGCCAGCCAGCCGAGTGACGGTCAACCTCGCCCCGGCGGAGCTCCCCAAAGATGGCTCGCACTACGACCTAGCAATCGCCGTTTCCATTCTGGCAGCCAGTGGCCAATTACAGCCCCACGAGACCGAAGGCGCAGTATTTATTGGGGAGCTGGCACTTGATGGCTCTATCCGGCCAGTCAAAGGTATCGTCTCGATTGCCGAAACGGCCCGGGCGAGTGGCTTCAGCTCACTCTTCTTGCCAGCCCAGAATGCCAAGCAAGCCCAACTGATCCAGGGTATCCAGCTCTATCCGATTCGTACCATGAAGGAATTATTCCTACACCTTAAGGGGCGAGGCTCGCCTGAGCCCACTCAGCAGTAGCCAGCCGCCAGCACCGGCCGCCCCGCCGCAGACCACACTCGATGATATCTATGGCCAGGAGCAGGCCAAGCGTGCGCTGACCGTTGCGGTCGCTGGGCGGCATAATATTCTGCTGACGGGGCCGCCGGGTTCTGGCAAGACCCTACTGGCAAAAACCATCGTAAGTCTCCTGCCGCCGCTGTCGTACCAAGAGCAACTCGCCGTTACCAAAATCCACAGCCTGGCCGGTGAAGTGGTTGATGATATCATCAGCACCCGGCCGCTACGCTCACCGCACCACACCGCCAGCCGCACCTCGCTGATCGGTGGCGGCACCAAGCCGCGCCCTGGGGAAATCAGCCCTAGCCCATTTAGGGCGTGCTCTTTTTAGATGAGCTACCAGAATACCCTCGCTCCGTGCTCGAAGCCCTGCGCCAGCCGCTTGAGGACCACACTGTCTCTATCACCCGGGCCGGCGGCCGGGCTACCTACCCAGCCCGCTTTATGCTCGTTGGCACCATGAACCCCTGCCCTTGCGGCTTTTTTGGTGACCCCACCACCGAGTGCCGCTGCAGCACTAATCAAATCCTGCAGTACCAAAAGCGCCTGTCTGGCCCGCTACTAGACCGCATCGACCTTACTATTAGCATGCCACGTGTTGATACCAAGCAGCTACTTACCACCAGGCCAGCGGCCAGACCCCAGCACCAGCAGGCCACACAGTTAATTGCTACCGCCCAAGCTGCCCAGCAGAACCGTTATAAGCGCTGTGATACCTACAACAGTGACTTAACCCATAGCCGCTTACAGCAGCTTGGCACCCTCACACCAGAGGCCAAAGCCATCCTGGATAAAGCCAGCGACGCCCTGGCCCTCAGTGCACGCAGCTACGTCAAAACGACCAAGGTTGCCCAAACGATTGCCGACCTGGCTGGCTCGGTGCACATACTGCCAGAACATATCGCCGAGGCCCTGCAGTACCGCTACAACCCCGTGGCTCGCCTGTAAAACTACCCTTGCGAATTGGGCCTGTTTTTGGTAGAATTGTGTTTGAGTAAATTCAATTACTCGTCATATTAGAGCAAGCAAGGAGGCAGCGATTAGTAAATCAGTTCGTATCAATGAGCAAATCCGGGCAAAGGAATTGCGTGTAATTGGTACCGATGGCGAACAATTAGGCATACTCCCACTAGCCGAGGCACGTCGCCTCGCCGATGAGGCCGGTGTCGACCTGGTGGAAATATCGCCAAACGCGAACCCTCCGGTTGCAAAAATCATCGATTGGGGCAAATATCAGTACCAAAAGATGAAAGAGCAGCAAAAGAACCGCAAAAAGCTAAGGCCAGCGAGCTAAAGCAAATGCGGCTTGGGCTTAAGATTGGGCAGCATGACCTCGAGATTAAGCTGCGCAAGATCCGCAAATTCCTCGCCAGCGGCGATAAGGTCAAGATTATGGTCTTCTTCCGCGGCCGTGAAATGGCCCATAAAGAGCTTGGATTTGAGCTCATTAACCGGATTATAACCATGCTTGAAGATGACGCAGTGGTTGAACAAAAAGCCTCAGATGGCTGGGCGCAATCTGAGTATGACAGTAAGGAGTAAATAAATGCCAAAGTTAAAGACCCACAAGGGTACCGTCAAGCGTGTCAAGCTGACCAAAACTGGTAAGGTAACCCGCCAGCGAGCTTTTTGGCGGCCACTTGCTTGCCAAGAAGAGCAAAAAGCCGTAAGCGCGCCATTAACACCGTTGCTCAGGTAGCAGGTGGTATGAAGAAAAACGTTAAGACTGCACTGGGAGTAAAATAATATGCGAGTTAAACGAGGTGTTGCAGCACGTGCAAAGCACAAGAAAATCTTAAAAGCTGCCAAAGGCATGCAGCATAACCGAACCCGCAGCTTCCGCCTGGCTAAGCAAGCGGTGATTCGGTCCCTGCAATATGCCTACCGCGACCGCCGCAATAAAAAGCGCGACCTGCGTGGCCTATGGATCACCCGTATTAATGCGGCAGCCCGCCTAAACGGCACCACCCTACAGCCAACTGATGGCCAGCCTAAAGGCAAAGAACATTGAGCTTGATCGTAAAATCCTGGCTGAGCTGGCTGCAACTGAGCCACAGACTTTCGCCGCTATCGTCAGCGCTGCCAAGTAGCCCAGCCACACAAATATCCTGCACAATAAAATACCACTGCCTCTACCGGTAGTGGTATTTTACATGGAGCCAACAATAAGCCGGGTTCTGTCGTGAATGGCCATCTATCTAGCCACACCATTGCTAATGTGGTCGAGCGGATCACGGCCTGGGCGAGCGAATAACTCATGATGCCCACGCCCCTTGCAGCAGACAGGGTTTACCCGCGCCGCATGTCACCATGCGTTGCTGTGAGCTCTTACCTCACTCTTTTCACCCTTACCTAGTGGCCTTAGCCCTCAGGCGGTATATGTTTCTGTGGCACTTTCCCTAGGGTCGCCCCCGGTCGCCGTTAGCGACTGTCTTATTCTGTGCTGCCCGGACTTTCCTCTTGCTGATACCAGCAAGCGGCCATTTCGTTGGCTCCTTCCCTATTGTACACCGATTACAGCAGAGCACAACCACCAGGGGCGAGCCAGACTATCCGTAACAGCAGATATATCAACACAAAAAGCCCAGCGCGCGACGCTTGATATTCCCTCGCGTATGCAAGGTGGGTGCTCGCAGCCTAATACCACGGTACTAGACCATATAAAGCTCCCTATCATATGATGTTAGGAAAATCATATACGCCACTCGCTGGGCTTAGTTTTAGTATACTACGTTTACATAAAAACGCCAAACACCGCCGCAAACAGCCGAATCAGCTGCTGCGTTGCCACGCGCATCACCTGGCCAATCTGGCTGCTGGCAAACAGCACCACTATAAACACCAGCATGACGCCGTATTGCTCAATCAGCTCCATAGCGCGGCGCACAAACTCTGGCGCCAGAGCGTACAGCACGCGCGACCCATCTAGCGGTGGAATTGGCAGCATATTAAATACGAAAAAGCCCAGGTTAACAGATACCATCACAGCGAGCATATGCCCAAGGCCGACCAGTGGGCTCAACCCCGCCAGCACCAGTGCACCATAGGCAAAGAAGGCAATCACAAAGTTCGTTAGCGGCCCGGCCAGTGCCACAAGGGCCGCGCCCCATTCCACCACCCTTAACATTATGCGGGTTAAACGGCACCGGCTTAGCGCCACCAAACACCGGTGCGCCAATCACCGCCAGCATGAGCGGCAGCACAATCGTCAGGAACGGGTCGATGTGTTTGATTGGGTTCAGCGTCAGCCGGCCCTCGTGCTTGGCGGTGTTATCCCCCAGCCAGTAGCCCATAAAAGCGTGCATGGCCTCGTGCAGCGTCATCGAAAGCAAAAATCACGCCGAGTATCAGTATAATATTTAATATATCAATTTGCATCTTTCTATTATACCACCCCGGTGAGCCACCGCCTACGCCAAGCCCAGGGTATTGACGCCACCGCCAAAACACGCTACAATGGGCGGGATAGTTTAAATAATAAGTGGAAGAAACCTATGGCATCACGATGTGAACTTACTGGCAAACGTGCCCAGCACGGCCACAATGTTAGCTTCTCGCTCCGCCGCACCAAGCGCGTGTTTAAGCCAAACCTACAGAAGAAAACCTTCGTAGTGGATGGCCAAAAGGTCACCATGACCCTCAGCACGCAGGCTATCCGCACACTGAAGAAAAAGGGCGTTTTTGCCCTAAGAGCGGTACAGCCACCATCTCGGCCAAAGCACAGTAGCAACAGCACCTCCGTTACGCGGAGGTGTTTTTGGTATTTGAGTGATTCACACCAATCACTCCCCCTATAGCCGTGCATACAGCAATACCCCGCAGTATCGTAGCGCTGCGGGGTATCAAATTATCGAATATCGAGCTTGTAGCTACGGCAGCCCTAAGCGCTCCGAGCAAGCTGCACAACCGTCAGTGCCTCTGGTAGGGACTGGGCAGATTTGATTTTGTACTTCGCCACTGACTCAACCGGGGCACCGAGTTCCTTCGTAAAGGTCTCGGCCGTATCCTGCGGCACCTCGTAGTGGGCGGCTTCATCAGCGTAGTGTACCGGGATAACCACCTTTGGCTCCACCTGGCGCACCATGCCGGTAGCACTGGTTGCATCCAGTGTGTAGCCACCGCCACCAACCGGTACAATCAAAATATCAATCACCCCAAGCTGCTCGAGCTGTTCGTCGCTGAGCTTGGGGGCAACATTACCAATGATCGCAATATGCACGCCCTGGACCTCCACGCGGTAGATGGTTGCCAGCGGCTCACTGCCCGGGGCATCAATATGGCGCTGGGCGGCTACCCCGCGGATCGAAAAATCCCCGACCTCGTACTCACCAGGGCCTTCAAGTGCCAGCTGCGATTGCTCTGCCCGCAGCAAAAGCGCTCTTCGGTGCCAAGCTCAACCGCATTCTTCACCACCACGTCTTTCAGCCCAGCCAGCGATAGCTTGGGGTCCACCACCAGCGTCGTGTGCTTGCTCGTTATCACAATGCCATTCGCGCCCTTATATTCAATCTCAAACATCGTCGTCTCCTTATAGTACGGTTATTTGGTGAGCAGCTGCTCGTTGTCCACCAGCACCGTGTGTTTATTTTGTAAAATTTCGGTAATGAACCGGTCGCGCACACTCAGCCGATAGTAAAATTCATCGTAACTTAGTGTCGTATAGTTGATTTCCCGGCCTTCGGCGCGCTCAATTTTTTTAATCAGCGCCTTTACCTTAGTAGTTGCCAGCTCGCCCACCAGCAGTAAATCCAGCACTGCGGTCGAACCACGCACCAGCACGCCGGATGCAATGGCAATCCGCAGCTTGGGCAGGGCCTCAACCTCGCTAATCCAATTAATCTTTGGCGCCACTGCCGTGGTTGAGTCTGGGCTGACATTGGCAAAGATGGCCCGCATCGGCACATAGTGTTCGTAGCGCTGGTTTACTTCGTAGTAGAGCTTGTTATCGGCTTCTTTACACGTAATAATGCCTACATTCAGCATGTTGGCTAGCTCACGCCGGACAGAGTTAATCTGCTCGTCAATCAAGCGGGTAATTTCGCGCACGTAAAAAGACTTGCCCGGGTTATTCAGGAAAAGGTGGAGCAATTTTACCCGTGTTTTAGAACCAAATAATGCATCAATCATCTGTTTGTTGTCACTTAATCCCTATAGCACCATTGTATCATGGGCTTTGCTTTTTCGCGAGTTTTTGTGCTAAGAATTGTTCAGCCTCGTCTAAGGCCAGCCAGGTGATGAACGGATTGCGCCGCAGCCATGTTAGCTGCCGCTTTGCTAGGTGCCAATCACGGTAAAAAAACTGTTCACGTGCAGTGGCCGCATCAATCTCCCCACAGAGGTAGCGCCGCATAATTGGGTAAATATTACCCGTCATTGCTTCGCTATTCCAGCCATACAATGTGCCCAATGTTTTTTTGCCTCTTGCGCGACTGCGTGATCAAAAATGTGTTCGGCCCGCTCAGCAATACGCTGACGCAGTACATCCCGTTCTGTTGCTATTCCTACAATGATAGTGCCCGAGAGCGGACGTTGGCGGCGCTGGTTATTTGTGCCCCTTTGCTCCAGCAGCCGCACCAGATGGCGCTTATTAGCCGAGTTAGCCGGCAGTGCCAAGCCACGCTCACGGCAAAGCTGCTGCAGCTGCGTGGCAGTAAGGGCCATATAGCTTGCCCGCTCAGCAGCGTCCGGGGCGGCACCAAATTGGTAATCGAACACCACCCCATCCACATATAAGCCAGTCCCCCCAACTAGGAATGGCACTGCACCACGGGCACGAATCTGGGCGATTGTTGCAGTAGCATACGCCTTAAAATCTGCGGCACTAAAACTCTCACCTGGCTCGGCTAAATCAAGCCCCCAGTGCGGCACCAAAGCGCGTTCCTCAGGCGTTGGCTTAGCCGTCCCAATGTCCATACCTTTATACACCGTGCGGCTATCTGCACAAATGATTTCGCCATTGTAGCGGCTGGCTAGCCGTACCGCCAGGGCTGTTTTGCCACTGGCGGTCGGCCCCACAATTACCACAAGCGGCAGTTGCGGTACTGGCTCCTGCCCGTCCATAGAGCCCCCTACGACGCCGTTTCTGTAGGCGTTGTGTTTGCCACTACACCATACGTGTGGAGATACGAAGCTAGTTGTTCTAATGGCAACGTTAGCTCATCGTGATGGGTGCGGATACTGACCTGGCCCGCCGCTTGGTCCTTTGGCCCCACGATAATTTGTATTGGGATTTTTACAGCAGTTGCCTCGCGGATTTTCTTGCCCAGTGACTCATTTCGATCATCTATTGTAAAGCACACATCGTTGTATTTAATTGGTTTCATCAACGTGACCCCTGTTAAAATCGATGCTATTTTATCAACATAGTCGCGAACACTGTCGTTAATGGTAAGGACACGGACTTGCTCTGGCGCTGCCCACAGTGGGAACCAACCGCCCGTGTGCTCGATAAAGACACTCAGGAAGCGCTCGATTGAGCCGAGCAATGCACAGTGAATCATAACTGGTGTTGTAAATGATCCATCACTTGTGGTGTACTGTAAAGCCAAAGCGCTGTGGCTGCACAAAGTCAAGCTGTACCGTCGCCACCTGGTGCTCGCGGCCAATTGCGTCTGTTGCCATAAAGTCAATCTTTGGCCCGTAGAAGGCGGCCTCACCTGCCTGCTCGAAGAACTCAAGCCCGACCTTTTCGACCGCCGCTTTGAGCTGGCCCTGAGCCGATTCCCACAATGCCGGGTCACCCAGGTATGCATCGGATTCATCGCGGTAGCTCAGGCGCACGCGTAGCTGCATACCAATGGTGCTGTAGAGTTCACGGGCCGCCGCAAGCAGGTTATTAATCTCGCCTTCAATTTGGTCCGGCCGGCAAAAGACATGGCTATCGTCTTGCGTTAGCGAACGCACGCGGTTTAGCCCGCCAAGCTCGCCAGTTTTTTCGTCGCGATAGTCGGTTGTTGTTTCCAGGTAGCGCACCGGCATGTCGCGGTAGCTGCGTGGGCGCGAAGCAAAAATCTGCGTGTGGTGCGGGCAGTTCATAGGCTTCAGGGCCATTTCGTCGCTGGTTTCCTGGCTCTTCACGAGGAACAGTTCATCACCAAATTTCGCCCAGTGCCCACTCGTCTCGTACAGATCCTTTTTGGTAATGTGCGGCGTCCACACCTTCTGGAAACCATACTTTTGGCGTAGCTGGTTGGAATACTCCGCCACCTTATCGCGCAGGATGGTGCCGCGCGGCGTAAACAACGGCAAGCCAACACCAACCAAAGGCGAGGTCGTATATAGGTCAAGCTCCTTACCAAGCTTGCGGTGATCGCGCTGGCGGGCAAGCTCCAGGCGCCGCAGATAGTCATCTAGCTCCTCCTGCGTGGCAAAGGCGACGCCGTACAGGCGCTGCATCTGTGGGTTATGCTCATTACCACGCCAGTAAGCGCCCGCTACGCGCAGCAGCTTAAAGGCGCCCACATCACCAGTATTAGCAACGTGCGGGCCGCGGCACAGGTCCACAAAGCTCCCATTGGTGTAGAACGAGACTTCCTCGACCGCGCTGGCACCATCGGCAATCGTGCCCATAGCAGCCGCATCGAGGTCCTTAGCCACCGTTGTGCCGGCACGCTTCAGGTCGTTCAGCAACTCCACCTTATATGGTTGGTTGTGGGCTTCAGCCCAGGCAATTGCCTCATCGATTGGCACCGTCGTGCGCACAAAGTCCTGCTTTTCAGCAATAATCCGGCGCATCGTTTTTTCTATCTTGCCAAATTGCTGCTCGCTAATCTTCGTTTCACCCAGGTCAATATCGTAATAAAACCCATTATCGACCACCGGGCCAACGCCGAATTTTGCCTCCGGCCATAGCCGCTGCACAGCCGCAGCAGTAATATGTGCCAAGCTGTGACGCATGGCATGGAGCTGTTCATCGCTCATATAGAATCTCCTTTTTGGTTAATATAAAAAGCACGCAAGTATCATAACGTGCGTGCCTCGGTCCCAAACGTGTAGCTTAGGAGGTTCCACCTTGGCGATTACTCTTGCCCCGGCTGTTTACGTGCGCCGCAACCGCTCCCACGTCGCTCGGGGGGTGGTTAGGCCCCGTCAGTGCGAAGTGCTTTTATAGTAGCAAATTGTGCCCAAAGCCGCAAACGCCACACTCGCTGGTACGCAACTGTAGTAATGTATACATCATAAATAAAGGCTAGCTTTCCTAGGTGCCGCTTGCAGCGAGGCGCCGCTTTTGGTACAATCTACTCACACGGACGATTAGCTCAGTTGGCTAGAGCACCACATTGACGTTGTGGGGGTCAGAGGTTCGAGTCCTCTATCGTCCACCATTTATTGTATACATCACAACCACAGGTTCAGTTACAGGCCTGTGGTATTTTTGTACTCAGGCATCCAAAGCTCCCTTCCTTTGCTTAATCGCCTGGGTAACGTTGTGCATCTTACTCTTTTCGTTTTTTTCTGTTGTATTTTACTTACCGTTGTATTATTTTTTTACCCTGTTATTCAGTCCTTTTTTTGTAGTATGATGTTTATATAGCTACAGCTTCTATCCCCTACTCCTGCTATATTGTGCTAGTAACAACTCTTGTATATTGTATCTTTTGGTGTTATATAATGTACTCAGCTCCCCGTATGGGAGTTGTTCCTCACACATCCCAATCTGAAAGGATACAGCCATGCTCTGTGTGGTTAATGACAACACTCTGGCAGTTGTTGGTAGTGTCAGCAAAGCAGACGAAACCCATTGCCTTGAGTGGCAGGAAGATAGCCTGCAAGGTGACTTGCAGGCTGGAATCGCGTGGTCCGCCCCCCTCATTATATTGGGGGTGATCATGAACTTTTCCAGCTTGACATCACCGGAATCGGTGCGATAGTGATAGCTGCTATCCACATGATCTGTGTGATGGCGCTGCTGCTGGCTAGCAATGACGAGGCGAAGGTCACTCGCCTCGAAATCGTGTTCACCGTAGTCCTACTTATTGCAGGACTCGTGTCGGTGACTGGGATGGCTCGCTATACTGCCAACATAGCAAGCCTAGTTATCATCATTGCCGGTATAATCGGCATGGCGGCAACCACCCTCATGACTTTAACGAGCATACCAGCAGCCTGGGGGCTGTGCCGGATGCGCAGCTACGCAGATAACGCTCGCGCATTACTCAGCACAGATACCACTACTGCACTGCCCAGCTGGCGGCTCGTAGAAAGTACCTACGATTACGTCCGGCAGTACAACGCGGTATGCCGGCAGGACCCAGCCACTGGAGCAAAAATGGATGACGCCATCATCCAGTACGCCCAGGCGGCTACGGAAGGCTCCGGCTACACCCGCATGGGTGCTTCGCCGGGCGTGGCCAAGGCGGTGGAAGAGCGCATTGATGCACTGCACCAGGCAGCTCAGCAACAAATAGCTGAGTTGCAGCAGCTCCACTACGATACGCTCCGCCAAGCAGCGCACCTGCAAGATGAGCAAGCAGTCTATCTTGCTGAGCAGAGTGCGATTGTGCCTGATAGCATGGCAGAGGGCTGGCTAGCAGCTAACCCCGACCCTACGATAGAGCCAGGCCAAACCTACTCGTAGGGCACCCGTCCACACACCTACACAAGAAAGGGACTATTATACACAAAGTATAGTGCCACTATGGCACCCGGCCTGTGGCTTGCCGCAAAAGCCACACACTACCTAGCAATTATTCGGCGCAGCAACGAAAAGCAGCCCACACACGGGGCTGCTTTTATGTACTTGCGGCGCTGTATTACGACTCTTCTATCATCTGCAGCCAACCGCCTGGCCGGTTGGTCGATGCCCGCAGGCCAGTCGGCATGGTATCATCAAGCTGCGCAAAATCAGGCAAATGCATCACTGTCATACTTTCGCTACCATACCCCGCTGGGATGGTGCGCTCGGCATCACCCACAGTGCATACAGCTTAGATGATACCGGACGGGCCCCGGTAGATTCCAGGAAGTCCTTGCGGCAAGCCAGGCATTGACTTTGGTTCCGTTTATTGATATATATATCAGCTCTCAGCCAGAGAGTTGTTCTTGTTCGTTCTTTCACAGGAAGGGGTAGCACCATGCTATTCTTGCTAGATGACCGCGCCGTAGCGGTTGCACCACGCGTTGGCAAAGCAGAGGAAACTCTGCTGGGCCGGCGCGATGAAGACCTAGCCTTCAGCCTAATCTTCGGGGTTATGTGGGCGCTAAGCTGCCTAATCGGTAGCTTAGTCGCTGTAGATGGGTCAGATGGCGACATCGCCCAGGCACTTTTGGCGCCTTCCTTGGCAGTATCGTGGTTGCAGGCCTTGCCTTCTTTCCCACGGTGGCCATCGACCCACGAGGGCCGCTGTTCACCACGGCCCGGCGTGGTGAGCCACCGCGCCTACGGTGGCGGTATGGTATCCCAGCGTTGCTAGGAATGGTACTGCCTATAGCGGTGTTTAGCGTAATGGTCTATAATATGACCCTCGTTACAAACCCGCTGGTGAAGCTTGGTATCGCAGCGATTGCCGCTGCACAAATAGCGATCGGTGTTCGCATTGGCTATATACTGCCATACCTAGTATGGCGGATGTACTGGCTTACTAAGCAGGTACCGCTGAATGGCAAGGCCATTCTATGCGCCGATAGCTGGGGTGATATGCTCCCAGCATATCCCTCTACAACCCAAAAGGGAGTTCGTCCGGCACTATAACCAAAACCTGCCGGGCAAATCCGACCGTCGCCAACGCTATGGATACAGCGCTCATGTCATATATCACCGAGGCTCGAGAAGCCTTGGGGTATATGACAGAAGCCTCAGAAGGTATCCGAGGCCAAGCGAAAGGCGAGCTGACTCGCCTACGCGATGCAACTGTGGGCCAGGTCAGCGGCCATATATGGCGGCACCTGGCTGCCATCAATGCACAAAAGCTTGAGGAGGAATCTACGATCCAAGAGCGCGAAAAATCTGCTCACTCAACAGCGGGTAGCGGAATCCGACAAAATGCTGGGCGAATGGCTCAGCAAGAAAGGAGCGAACTATCAATTGTAGTTAGCCTGTCAATTGCAGGCTAACTGCCGGCCCGTGGCTTGCCGTAAAAGCCACTTTTTATTTGGTATTATTTTGGCCCTATACCCCGCCGTAGCTGCCACTAGGCAGGCTGTATGGGGGGGCTGGTGTCAGTCCGTCCACAGCCGCCTGGGAGTTATCCACTAGTAATTTTTATACCGATATGCCATTATATAGACATGATTTGCGTATATTGCTTAGCCCCCGATACCAACGTGGTTAATTCGCGCCCCCACAAAAAGCACCCCCACGTGTGGCGGCGGCGGCGCTGCCATGCGTGCCACCGCACCTTCACCAGTTACGAAGAGGCCGCGCCCTAATCACCTATGGGTTATGCCCGGCAGCCAGTGCCTCCTACCAGTGCAGCCACGTAGCAGCACCATGCCACAGGCCCAGCCTGCCCCGGCCACGCAGCAGTCCCCCCGGCGGCCTAAAGGCGCCCAGGAATTCAGCCTGGGTACGCTGACGGTTTCTATCAACCAAGCCTTTACCCACTGTGCTAGCAACCACGGCAGCACCAGCTACAACCCTAGCCCGCACCGCCGCCCAGCAGCTGGCCAAACGCGCCGCACAGGCGCAGCAGTATACGCTCAGCACGGCCGATATCGCCCACACGACCCACCAAATACTAAAAGCGCTACGATCCAGTCGCAGCGCTGCAGTATGGTGCCCGGCACGGTATGGTTACTTCTTTGCGTCGCCGCGGCCGCCCGTCCACCACTGCCACCAGTGGCGGTAATTAATCTTGCGTACGCTCGTCGCGGCCACCTTTTCGGTCACATCAAACTTATCAAGGTAGCGGCCACACAGCAGCCGTGTCTGGGCATTCAGCCCCGCCAAGGCACCGTAGAGGATGGACGTTACCGGCATCAGCACCCACTGGGCCAGCATCAGTAGCGAACGGTGGCGCTTATAGCGGGCTGGGCGCGGGGGCAGCATTTTAAAGGAAATAAAGATCGTAATAATCAGGCCAATCATCGCCATCATCTGGACGCTACTCACCACATTCGGCAGTTGGTGGGCCGGCAAACTCTTGGTTGAATCTGGGTTAAACAGCAGCGGAATCCAGCCACCCACCGCAATGATAATCGACATGGTCGCCATGCTAATATGGCCATCCACCAGCTCCCAAAACTTTACAAAGCCATCCAGTAGCGGCACCGGGCGGTTTTTGTTAAACACCTGCGCGCCTACGTAGGCAATATCTGATGCCCCGTACGACCAGCGGCGCAGCTGCTTAAACTGCGCGTAGAGCGTCTTGGTATAGGTTTCGCCCAGCACAGCATCCTGGTAGATTGGCACATAAATCGGCACCACATTGTACTCACCCTTAAAGAAGAAGTAGCTACGCCAGTACTGGTGGCCGTCCTCTACAATCGTGCGAGTGCTCCAAAAGTTCATGTCGATCAGGGCGCTGAGCGGCTGCGAGTGCGAGGCAAAGTTGCGCAGCTTATCGGTACGCGAGGCCACAATCAGGTTCCAGAAGGAATTACCCGTCGCGATCACACGCATGGGTGCCGGCACATCCCAAATATTATTCAAAAACAGCGAAATTGGCTGGTATGATGACTGCTTACGGTTTGGCTGCATAATGTAACTGTAGCTGACGTAGTCAAAGTAGGTTGGGTGCGGGCGGTTATCGCAGTCCAGGGTGGTAACCATCACATTGGCTGGGTCAGTGCCTGCCTTGCGTAGCAGCTTGGCGATATATTTACCAGCGTAGGTAATATTGCCGCCCTTACCAACTACCTCGCCAGGTAGGTCGGCCGGGTGCTTCACCAGGTGAAAGCCGGCAAATTTATGGCCATAGCGCTGCTGCAGGGGTGTGGGCCGTCTGCTCAATCCCCTTGCCACCGCGGGCTTCGTAGGCAAACGCAATTATCAAATTCTGCTTATCCACCGTCGTATCAATCAAGGCTTGAATCGTCGGCTCGATGACCTCCAGCGGCTCATTATAGGCCGTCACAATTACCACGTGGGTAATGCTACCTGGGGCTGGGTAATTGTGGGGGGCGGCTAGTACTTTATGGATATTTGCCAAGTGCTGCTTGCCATTAAAGCCTTCGTCTGGCTGATCGTCCAGGCGCTCCAGGGCTGCCTGCGGGTCGGCTAGATCCATCAGCCGCTGGTGCCAATCCACCTGAATCGCCGAGCCATACCAGCGGTAGCCGCGCACGGTGTGCCAGCCAATCCTGATAGCCTTGACGAACATACCAAAAATCACCAGTAGCACATAGATACTGGCAAGAAACGGGCTAAAGAACGACAATACAAACGGCAGCAGCAGAATAGTGTAGCTGAGCAGCGCCGGTAGCATTTCAAAAAACCGGTACCGCTTTGTGCGTTTACCAAGCAGGATTTCTAACGACTCCATACAATCAACAACTCCTTTTACTTATGACAGGCTGGCCACAGCGACAATTTTACTGAGGATAAGCGCGGATACAATCAGTACCGCGATGGTTGCCCAACCACACACCAAGGCAGCCTGGCGGCCACGCTCGATGAATAATTTAATAATCAATGCGCCGTGCAGCACCCCCACCATAAAGCCAAACAGGCAGATAGAAAGCAGATATGTCCACTGGCCACGCTCAAAGAACGAGCCCAGGAAGGATGAATACTGCACACTCACCTGCAGTTCGCTTGGTTTAATCGTAGCAGCAAAAAAATATCAAAAAGGCGATGGTCACAATACCAAGCGTAACTAGTACCGTCAAAACGGATTTATCGTAGGTAATCTGCTTAATGGTGGTGGCGATTGAATCCTTCATAATCAAAACACATCTGGAGCCGCTGACCGGACTTGAACCGGTGACCTACGCTTTACGAAAGCGCCGCTCTACCAGCTGAGCTACAGCGGCATCCACTGACTGTATTATACCACACGCGCGGGGGCCAGCAAGCCAAACATATTCCCCCTTGCCTCGCGCCAAAAAATTTGCTACTATAACACATAGTTTATGCGCCCGTAGTGAAGATGGCCTATCACGCCTCCCTGTCACGGAGGAGATCGCCGGTTCGAATCCGGTCGGGCGCGCCATAAAGCTACCACACGGAAGGTGTGGTTTTATTATCAATCCACCACGTATCTGGCCCCGCCGGCGGTTGCATTCCGGTAGCGGCTACTGGTATAATTATAATTAATATTGCCAAAGGGAAACCACCAAGTACATATGAAACGATTTTTACTTACGAGCGGCTTGTACCTAAGTGCCCTTGTCATAGGGCTGGCTTCGCTGACGCCAGTGGCTTTGGCGAGTGGCTCACGCGTATTCGCCGAAACCGACAAGCCTACCTATAATAAGGACGACACCTTTGCTGTTAGGGTCTATGCCAGCTCCGCTAACCGCCGCGGGTTCCGTACACGTGTGGACTTTACCTTCCCATCCAACTTGGTTACTGCCATCAAGACCGAAACCGGTGGCTCGGCCTACGGTGGGCACGCCTTTAAGAATAATAATTTTGGCCATAATCAAGGCCGCATCACCTACATTGCCTTCCCTATCCCGGCCCCAACTGGCGATAAGCTGCCGATGTTTACGGTTATCTTTAAAGCCAAGAACACCGGCGAAGTCAACTTTAACTTTACTGGCAACACAGTGGTAAACGACTCAGCTACCAGCGCAAGCAACCACAAGGTTGGCATCCAGATACCAAGTGCACCGCAGCCAGCTCAGAATCAACCCCAAAAACCAGCCGAAAACAAGCCAGCCCAAAAGCCAGCTGCCGGCAACCGCGGTGCTACCACCACCTCGCGCACACCAGCCCAGGTTTACCCTGGCGTAGGCAGCATTACCCAAACCAGCCCTAATGGCAATAATGGCGCCAACCCGCAGTCAACCCAGCATGGCAATGTGCAGTCGCAGAACCTCAAGAACGCCAACCCAGATGATGCCAAGGTTAACCTGCAGGATTTTCGCACCACTACTAAGTTCACCACGATCGACATCACTTGGGGGACAAACCACCCGGCCGACACCACGCTGGTATATGGCTCTAACCCGAACGAGCTCCAGCACACCGCCAAGGTAGAAAAATCCGGCGATAAGCAGTTTAAGACCACGCTGAAGGATCTGCTGCCGGGCGAAAATACTACTACCGAATTGATGGTAAGCGCAGCGGCAAGGATGAAACCTTCACCCAAAGTGGCTCGCTAGTAACCCAGGGCTACCCGGTAGAAATTACCCTGATGCGCGATGGCCAGCCGCTGACCGATGCCACCGTCACCTTTAAGGATACGGCCGGCTCCTTCACCAGCGACACCGAAGGCCGCCTGTACTTCCAGGTCAAAGACGGCACCTCACCCGCTGACCATCGAAAAAGACGGCTACACCAGCGAAAAAGGAAATTACCGTTAAAAGGCCGAGATCAGTGGCGATGGCAAGGTTGCCACCCAAAAGATGACCCTCGAGCTCGAGCCCGCCCCGGCTACCAATAACACCGCAGCCGCTGCTGGGCGCATCATTGCCATCGTTGGCGCAGCTGTGCTGGGCCTGGCAGCCCTGGTTGGCCTGTTCCTATTCATCCGCAAAAAGCGTAACGAAAAGGCCGCCGAAATGGGTAATATGGTTGTGATTGAAGATAGCTGGCAAACGCCACCCGATGAATACGCTCAGTACTACGGCAGCGACGCTGCGCAGGCTGATGCTACAGGCGAGGACGCAGCCAACCAATACGCTACCCAATACGATACCCAGGGCACCCCAGAATACGACCAGACCTATGCCCCACAAAGCTACAGCGCTAACCCCGAGCTCGACCAAATGTACGAGCAAGCCTACGCTCAGGATAACCAGCAGCAGCCACTCTATGACTATGGCTACGAGTACGACCAAAATTACGACCCATCCCAGCTGCCAATGCCACCAGAGTATAGCGACTACGGTGCGAGCCAAGGCACGGCCTACGCTGCTGAGCCAGAGCCCGAAACAGCTCCACCGCGCTATAAACCATCGACTGATGCGACCTACCAATACCCCAGCCTCTAGGCTGCAAAACCCCCCTCCGCTAACCGGAGGGGGTTTTATTATGGGGTGATATCTGGCCCTACAGGCTCGGGATCGGCGTACTGGCTGCGTGCGAAACAATGTAGCGCTGCTCCACAACGGACCAGTTAACAACCTGCCACCAAGCGCTGATATACTCAGGGCGGCGGTTCTGGTAGTCCAGGTAGTAAGCGTGCTCCCACACACATCCAGGCCTAGCAGCGGCTCTGGGCCACCAAGCTGGACTGGATTGTCTTGGTTGGCTGTCACGGTAATGGATAGATCCGGCATCAGCCACACCCAGCCGCTACCAAACAGGGCTGTTGCCTGGGCATTAAACTGGGCTATAAACTCCTCGACGCTGCCATAACGGCGGGTAAGGTCCTTATACAGATCCATCACTGGCTCAAGTGGCTGGCCGCCGGGCACCATGCTCTGCCAAAACAAGCTGTGGTTATAGTGGCCACCGCCGTGGTTGCGCACCGCTGTCTGCACGCTGGCTGGCAGCTGCGACATATTCCGCAGCAGCGCCACGATATCGCCACTGGTTTCGACACCAGCTTGCTCCAGCGCCTGGTTTAGCTTGGTAACATAGCCCTGGTGGTGCATGTGGTGGTGTAGCTCCATAATCTGGCGGCTAATCACCGGCTCCAGGCTATCGTAGGCGTACGGTAATTGTGGTAATGTAAACATAATCTCCTTTCTTCCTGCTGATCGTGTGTACTAGCGCCGCGCCAGAGGCCCTAAGCAGCTTAATTACTGCCCTTGGGCCTGGCCGCTGCCCTGCCTGTTCGGCGTTTCGAGCGTAATGTAGCGCTTAATTGCCCCACGGGCCTCAAGCTGGCGCAAGCGGTTAGCAAAGGCCGTCAGCGGCACCTTAATGTACTGGTAATTAATGCGGCCGTCCTTATCTTTCTCGATCAGGCGCACAAAGTAGTAGCCATCGCCCTTGGTGCTCTTAACGGGGCCAACCACTTGGCCGGTTTTTAGCGTGGCTGCTAGGGCTGCCAGGCCACCATCGATATTGGTTTTCTTCACCCAGCCAGATGCCAGCAGCTGCACGTTCTGGTCGCGCTTACGGGCCTTTTCGGCGTAGAGCTGCAGCTCCTTGCCTGGCTCCTTTTTGATATCAGCTGCGATATCAGCCGCAGTAGCTGGGGCCTGGCTATCGATATGGTAGGTCACCGCCTGGCGCAGCAGGTTCTGCTGCAGCGAGTAGCGGTTTTCCTCGCGGGTTTGGCCGTAAATTTGCAGCACCGAGCGGTCGTAGGCCTCCTGGCTAATCTCACCCTGGGACGAAGCCGTCTTGCGTAGCTCATCGATGCGCTCACTCACCTGCTGGTTGCTGACGGTAATCCCCTGCTCGCGGGCAATTTTACGGGCGTAGGCAAGGTTAATGGCATCCTTCATGGCGCTTTCTTTGTAGAAGGCATACTGGGCTTTGGCCTCAGGGGCTGTTATCGGCGTAGCTATTCTGCTGCGGAGTTTCCTTGGTGCGGATGTAGGTCTGGGATGATTTAAAGCCAAGCAGGTAGTCAGAGTAGCGTACCGGCTCACCATCCACATTGGCCACTGGTAGCGGTATCACCTGGGTCAAGCGGTAGAAGAAGGTACTGGTGGTTTTCACTCTGTAGAGCGCCCAGTATGTCACACCACAGAAGATAACCAGCGCCAAGGCACCAATAATCAGGGCATTGGTAATCAGCCGGCGCTTGGTATACTGCACCGGGTACTTAAACTTGCGGCCGCTGGCAAGGATCTGCTCGCGGTATTCGGCCACCGTTTCGTTAGTAATATGCTTTGGTTTTGGCTCGGCTTTACGGCCAAATTTAGGCATGGCTAGTTTCTTCTTCATACAACTCCTTTTGGTCAGCACCAGCAGCATCAGCTGCATCTTGTAATATATTATACAGCTTATGGGGGTGATCCGCATTGTGAATTACCAAATCCCCCACGTAGGTCTGGATTACCAGGGTGCCAAAGCCAAATAGCTCGCCGCTAAAGCCCGGCACTTGGTAGCTAATGGCATTGATTTTGGCAAGCTTGATTTCAATCACATGCGAGCCAAACATACCCTGCTGTGTTACCTGGCGCAGGCGCTGGTCAGTCAAAATAAAGATAGAAAAATACCAAATAATAAAGTGGTAGGCAAATATTACCCCACCAACCACGAGGCCAGCCAGCGGCAGCAAAAACAGCTCGAGCTGGGTTTGCCAAATCAGTGGCGGAATGGCCGAAATTGCGAATGGCACCAGTAGGCCCAAGAAGCCTTTACGCATAGCGATAATATGGCGGCGGAAAACAAGCAGGACTTCTTCGCCCTGCCGCTGACCTTCAAATTGCGTGTTTTTGTAAATGCGTTGCCATCCTGGTGGGTTACCCTGGTACCCTGGGCAGGAGTCGAACCTGCAACCTTCTCCTTAGGACGGAGCTGCTCTATCCAATTGAGCTACCAAGGCACCCTTTTATTGTAGCAATAATGGCCACAAAACGGAAGACGCCCCCTACTGACAGAAGCGCTCATTGGCGGACTGGTACATGTAGAGTTCGTCGTCGCTAAACCAGTGGTTAATCTCTTGGCGGGCCTCGCTTGGGTCGCCGCTGGCGTGAATCAGGTTCGGGATGGCCTTATCCTGGGCATCGGCATAGCCAAAGCTAATGTGCGAGTAATCACCGCGGATCGTCCCTGGTGCGGATGATTTAGGCTCGGTGCCGCCCACCAGCTTGCGCACCAGGCTGACTGCTTCGACACCTTCAAACACCATGGCAATGACGGGGCCTTGGGTCATAAAATCAAGTGTAATAGTAAAGGCCTTATCGCCACGGCGCGTGACCATTTTGCCGATTTCTTCGTAGTGGGTGTAGTAGTGCTCGCGGTTCGGGGCCAGCATCTTGGTGCCGATGATCTTCAGCCCAACCCGCTCAAAGCGGGTTAAAATCTCGCCCACAATACCACGCTGCACGGCATCTGGCTTAAATACCACCAGGGTGCGCTCGATTTGACTGTTGCAAACTTGTTCCTTATCTGCCATAGGGTTCTCCGTTTAGTTTACTTTAGTATAGCAAACAAGCCGCCTAGTGCGCTATGCTAATAGTATGTATACGTCCGAGCTTTTGTATGATTATATTGAATCGCTCGAGGTTGAAGGCGGCCGCAGTAGCCGTACCGCCGCCAACTACACGCTGTATTTGCAGCGCTTTATTGAATTTACGGACGATATAAAGGTAGGTGATATTGAGCGCGAGACCATCCGCAAGTACCGCCTGTGGCTCAACCGGTACCAGAACGAGCACGGCGAAACCCTTTCTACCATTACCCAAAGCTACCACTTGATTGCCCTACGCGGCTTTTTGCAGTACCTGATGGAGCGCGATATTGACTCGCTGGCACCAACCAAAAATTAAGCTACCCAAAAATCCACCGCAAGCAGGTTACCTTTTTACACTTTGATGAGGTGGAACGCCTACTGGGCGTCATCGACACGAGCACCGAAGCTGGCCTCCGTGACCGAGCCATTATCGAACTATTATTTTCGAGCGGCCTGCGCGTGAGTGAGCTGGTAGCCCTTGATCGCGACCACGTCAATACCAAGCGGCGCGAATTTATGGTGCGCGGTAAAGGCCAAAAGGACCGGCCGGTCTTTGTCAGCCAAAGCAGCCGCTCAGCGTCTTGAAGACTACCCTAGCTGCCCGCACCGATAGCCTGGTGCCGCTGTTTTATTAGCTACAGCCGTAATTCACGCGCCACGAGCACCAGCGGGGATTTCCGCCGCCTAAGCGCCCGCAGTATCCAGCGTATGATTAGCCAGTACGCCCGCCTCGCTGGCATCACCAAGCACGTTAGCCCCCACACCATGCGCCACAGCTTTGCCACCGACCTGCTGATGAACGGTGCCGACCTACGCAGCGTCCAGAGCATGCTGGGTCACAGCAATATCAGCACCACACAGGTCTACACCCACGTCACCGACCAACACCTGCGCGACATTCATAGTAAATTCCATAGTAACCGCTAGCGCTGGCTACGGGTTGCGCACATCCGGGCAGGTTGTGCCGGCGGTTTGGCTATCAAACTCATCAGCACTATCGGTAATAATATAGGCCTTACAAATTGAGCCCGGCGAACTCAGCGCAGCCCGTGGGTATGGTGCCTGGGCGTGGGACGCATCCTCTACCCGCGCTACTACCCGGCGGTACATCGTGCCGGCCCGGGCGGTCACGTCTATCTCTGCCTGCACGTTGCGCAGCGCAACCGGCTGGCCATTATGCAGCAGTTCGAGCTGGATATCAGTCGCATTGTAGAGTGCGGCCAAACTCAGGTAGGTTTTAGTGTGGCTATCGATTGGGCGTGGCAACGTTATATCGACCTGGCAACGAAATTGACTTGGGCCCGTGCCGGCGCCACTGCAACGTACTGCCTGCGGAGCATTGCCTTGGTCGGCTTCGCTGGTTTCTAAACTGGCGTTATCAGTGCCGATTGGTTTGTGCATATCTGGCGAGGTTTCGCCTTCAGTTTGTTTTAAGCTAATGTGTCCGCTTGGTGAACTAGCTGGCCCACTCGTGATTGGGTATAGGAACACACTGCGGCTATCTTCGTCGATCGTTTGTGGCTTGATCGGATCATTGGCCGCGTACTGAATCGCGCCAACTCGCAGCACCGTACCGTAGCTATTCCATTGGTTTTTTGGTGGCAGCCTAAGCGTATTATGCGGGCTATAGAACAAGGCTGGATTAGTACCACGGGCATTGTGGCTCAGGGCCAATTGGTCGCTTAATTTTATCGTCGTATTTAACCCAACTTACGCGCACAGTACTAGCCTCACTGGCAGCTTCGAGCGGCACAAGACGCAGCGCCGAGTCTGGCTGCAAACGCCCACGGTAAGCGCTAACATTGGGCGTAATCTTTACACAGGTGTAGGCTTGGTCAAGCGCTGTATCAGCATCGACCTTTTTAATTGGCAGTTCTGTTTGGGCACCGCTCACACCCAAAAGCTTGTGCCAAACTGGCGCACCCACCAGATTGCACCGCCGCGATAATGCGGCCGCACTGCGGGCTGTGGCCTGCACCCTGCTGCTGGCAGTTATAATACTGAGCCAGCAAACGCTTAGCATCTTCCACACCGGCTTGGGCGGCGTCACGTGCACTCTGCGAAAGCTCCGCTTGGCTGGCTCGGTTCTGATCCGCCAGCATCAGTATCGTAAATCCAACCGTTACCACCACACATAAAAGCGATGCAAATATTACCACGAATAATGCCACTGCCCCGCTGCGTCCTTTATGCTGACGCTGAGCTATCGTTGCTATAATCATAACAGGTATTATAATCCCCCTTGGCCAGTTCGGGCAATAAACTGCAGTGTGTTAATTGCACAATACTCTGCCTGGTTCGTACTCGCCTGGGCTGGTGGTTTACAGCGAGCATCTTGTGTGGTTATATTCTCATCACCCATCGCTGTACCGATTGTTAGGCGAATGTTGTAATATGCTCCGGTAATCGGCTGTGTTGTTTTATTCGGCGCTGAGCTTTTGGCAACAGCATCATTCTGCGGTGTCGTAATTGTAAATTTGTACAACATTAAATTGGTCTCCCCTTCACCAAAAACATTGAAGTATTTTTTACCATACAACACTGGCACCGTAATGCCGTTATTGTCGGATTTACTATACTTACAAAGGCTGTAATCGCTATCCTCCACACGCATAAAGCGCACTGGTTGCATACGGTTACCCCGCATACGAATATACTGGACACCCGGCTTAGGTGTTGCGTTATTTGCAACTGGTTGCAAGTCACCTGGGTCGGCAAATGCCGTGCGCAGATTCCACACATAGCTGTACGTGCCTGTACACAAGCGCCCGCCAACCACCTGGCCGTGCTCATTGTGGGCAACGTAGTAGTGCTGATTATGCTGACTCGCCTGAGCCAACCCTACAGCCACACGCGGCGTCTGAGCGGCACCTGGCGCGTAGTAACCAACCACAAACGGGCTAGCACCACCCACCGACTGCTGCAGATCCCGCACCACCGTGCGCGCCACTGTATTAATCTCACGCAGCGTACTGCCTTTATTATAGAGCCGCATCATATGCTGTGTCGTGGCTGCTACCGCCACCAGCAAGATGCCAATAAAAGCCATCGCCAGCATAAGCTCAACCAGCGTAAAACCACGTTCTGGTGGGCTAGATGGGCGTAGCATTATTCTACCCCCTTCGGCATATATAAACGCACAATAGTGCCCTGAACACGCCACCGCGCACCAAGCCCAACGCCCGGCCAGCAGGCCCGAATATGAAAGTCGTAGGCCACGCTACTCGTTAAGGCTGCTTGCTGGCCCTGAACGCCATGTGGGTCACCTGTAACACGCACAGCTTGCACCCACACATATTGCTAACGCTATGCCGGACCGTATTTTCTGGCGGGCGCACCTGAGCGTAGGTATCAGCCGCCGCAAAGTAATCCGGGTGGGCGCCGTAGCTAATAACTTTGCCCGTTGCAGGGTCAATAAAGAAGGCTTTAGCTTGGTCAGCTTGGGCCACAAACATGCTCGTATTACCGGCCTTGTGGGAGTTATCGCCAAATGTACACTCACTGCTACTGGCTAGCCTGCCATAGTCGCCGGCTTGGGTGACATTCAGCTGCTTGGTTATGATGTCCCACTGGTGTGCGGCCTGTTGCTGGGCGGGTGTACCGAGGCCGCTTGCACTACTAAGCTTAGCCGCATGTAGGTGGCGCAGCAGCTCAGCCTGGGAGTCGATTTCGTTGCGCACCTGTGTGGTTTCGAGCGACGTTTGGGCCGCGTTAATGCCGCGGTTCATGACCGCCATCGCCCCCACCGCCACAGCAGCGAACACTGTCATAGCAAATAATACCTCCACCAAGGTATCACCCTGATGAGTTCGTGTATATTTTACCATTTGTGGCATTGTTTGCCTTCCTGCTGCTCAAGATCAGCGCTTGGAATAATTTCGACGTCACCCGGGCCGGTAGCTAAACCAGCAATACGAATAGCCAAAACGCCCCCAGGCCACAATGTGCCACGCGGCATACCAATACAGGCCACGGTTTTATCATCCACTGCTTGGGCTTGCGGGCCCGTTGCTGCGAGTGTCGTTAAATCACGTGGTGAACCGCCAGCTGCAAAGATAGCACTCCGGCCACTCAGCTTATACGAACGCACGGCTCCATCCACCGGCGAGCGCAAAATCAGCAAAGCACTGGTTATATGTGGCGACGCCGGCGAGCTACCCGGCGCATAGGTACGCAATCCCCAGCTAGCAGCGTAGGTGTGGCGGAGTGATTGCTCGGGCGCGAGCTTGACTTCGTACCCATCCAGGCCAGCCAGGGCCGAACGTAGGCTACTTGGTGTACGTAGTACACGAACAGACTGGTTACCCGGGCGTGGGCGGGCAACAACTGGCCAGGTATCGAGGCTCATGGCACCATCCGGCGCCGAGCCAAACTGTAGTAGCCGCCCCACATAGTAGCAATCGCTCGTTCCTGGCATCGCTGTTCGGCTGCCACATGGGTCAGGGCCGGTACGCTGGTTGCTCAGATTATACACGGCCTCAAATTCACCAGTTATAGCGCTGCGGATTTCCTGCACACCCTGGCGGTACTGCTGGGATTGGACCTGGGCACTCACCCCCGCCATAATACCAGCTAGCAACAGGCTGCTCAGGCCCAAAAATAACATCACTTCTATAATGGTAAACCCACCGCGCTGGCTCCCCTAACATAGTGGCTTTATTATAGCATAAGCCCCTATAGTGTGCCGAACAGCATCTGTTGGTACCAGCTAATCAATTGCGGGCCAACCAGCATGGCAACCATAAAGGCGGCGATCAAAAATGGGCCGAATGGCACACGGCTGCGGCGGGTAATCGTGCCACGCACAAGCCCCGGAATAATCACCACACACCCAAAGACGTTAGCCAGGAACACCACCAAAAAGGCTTGCTGCCAGCTGCTGACAAACAGCGCAAACGGCACCAGCAAATAGACATCACCAAGGCCAACCCACCTGCCTTTTGATACAAAACACAGCAGGCCGTATAGCCCCGGCATAAGCACCGCAGCGATACCGGCATGGAACAGCACCGCAGTGATCGTCACCTGGCCGGTTATAATCAAAATAAGTTTTATAATAAGGGCAATGATGCCTAGGGCAACCGTAAAGCTCGTGACAAGGACGTACCATTTAGCATCGTACATCCATTGCATTGCTAGTAGGACGATAGCAGCCAGCCACAATAGGCTTACGATGGCCAGCCACACCACGGGTAGGTTGGGAGTAAGCAGTGTATACGAAGCAGTAAAGGCCAAACCAACACTAACTTCGGCCAAAAACTCCATCCAACCAATTGGTTTACGGCAGCGGCGGCAGCGGCCCCGCAGTACGAGCCAGCTGATAACGGGAATAAGGTCGTACCAGCATAGTTGGTAGCCACAACTAAGGCAGTGCGAGCGGTCCTTGCGGGCACCAACTGCCGGCTGCTTAGCCAAGCGCTTTTCGAGCGGAGTGCTGGCAAGCTTTGGGTTGCGGCGTAGTTCGGCTGCCCGGATCCGCCACACGCTGGCAGCTGCAAAGCTCCCCATCGCTGCCCCGAGTATAAACAGGCCACACTGTATTACATATTCCATATCTCCCCCTCTTCCCTCGTGTTAATATTCAGCGCAGTGCTGGCCGCCACCTTCTAGCTTAATACGCACAGCGCCGCTGCGACTACCAAGCCCAGCGCTGCTGCTGAGGCCACCGGTGCCACTGCCACTACCGCTTGGTGCATCACCATCACAGCGGCCACCGGGCGTTACCAGGATCTGGCCACTACCAGCGCCGCCATCGAGCTGGCGCACAAATTGGTATTCACTACCGAGCGGGTCGGCAAAGCTGGCGCCACTGCCGCTACCACCGGCCTTGAGCGTTAAATAATCATCCACAAACTGCCCAGCACCCAGGTTGCGCGACTGGCCACTGGTGGCAAAGGGCGCCCGACCGCGGTTATTGGTTTTATAGTCGGTAATGGCGCTTACTAGGCGGCTGATATCGTTTTTGCGAGCGGTATCGCGCTGGCTACGCTGCAAGGCCGGTAGGGCCACGAACACCATCAGAATAATCAGCCCCGCTACTGCCAGCACCAGAACAATTTCGATAATAGTAAACCCTGCACGCGCCTTCATAGTTATGCTTATAATACGCTACCGGCGGTGGTTTGTCTAGCGCCCCAGGCGAGCAGCCACTAAGCAATGCGGCCGACAGCGCCCCATTACCCGAGGGCTACACCTGGCCACTAGTGGTGCTGACAAGGCTGTAGAGCGGAAAGAAAAATCGCCATAATAATACCGCCGGCCATAGCAGCCATCAGGACCATCAGCACCGGCTCGAGTGTGGTTGAAAGGGCTTTGACTTGCTCATCCACCTCACCTTCGTAGACATGCGCCAAGCGGCCCAGCATGCCATCGATCTGGCCAGATTTTTCGCCAATTGCGACCATCTGCGGCACTAGCGGCATAATGTACGGCTGCATACTCAGGGCTTGGGATAGCTGCGCCCCGCCCTTTACCTGGCCGGCAGCAGTGGTAATACTAGCACCGACGTAGCTATTGCCGACTGCGGCAGCACAAATCTGCAGGGCATCGAGCACCGGCACGCCACTGGCGAGCAGCGTTTGGCCCGTGCGAGTAAAGCGCGCCATGTAGAGCCGCAGCGCCAATTGCCGCACCAGGGGTAGCTGCAGTAGTAATAAATCCTTGGTGCGCTGGCCCGCTGGTGATACAACATAGCTGCGCCCGGCAACCACTGCCACCACCACCAGGGCTAACACACCCCACCAGTACTGGCTGGTAAAGGCAGCGCACGCCACCAGCACTTGGGTTAACCAGGGCAGCGGCTGGTTCAGGCCTGCATACAGCCTGGCCACCTGCGGCACGACCGTTAGCATCATAAAGGTAATCACGGCAATAATCACCACCAGCACAATGGCTGGGTAGTAGAGCGCCCCCCGCACCCGGCGCATGGTTTCGGTGGCGGTTTCTTGCTGATCCGCCACGCGGGATAGAGCATCGGCCAGTGTACCCGAAGCCTCACCAGCCCGCACCATGGCAATAAACACGCGGTCAAACACAGCGGGGTGGCGGGCAAACGATTCCTCGAGCGAGCGCCCGGCCTCAACCGCCGTTAGCACATCCTCTACCACCGCACGCATGCGCGGGTTAGCCAGCTGGTCAGCAATTGTGCGCAGACTCTGGGCCAGCGGCAGGCCGGCTTCTAGCAGTGTGGCCAGCTGGCGGGTAACCGCAACCTTATCCTTGGTGGTGATGCGCTGGCGCAGGCGCTGCAGCCAATTGCCAGCAGCTTGCTCGCGGATACGAATCGGCGTTAGATTCTGGGCCAGCAGGGTACGCGCGGCGGCCTGCTCGCTTTCGGCCTGCACCACCGAGCGCACCGTTTGGCCACTGGTATCGTCCTTCGCAATATAGCTATAGCGCCGCACGCATCACTCCTCTACCCCCGGATAATCCGCTCAAATTCACCTAAATCGACCGCGTAGTTGCGGGCTTCTTCGTACGTGACCGTACCGGCCTGCACCAGGCCCGCTAGCGTCCTATCCATCGTTTGCATACCAAGCTCGGCGCCAGTTTGGATCACGGCATCCAGCTGGTAGCTCTTGCCTTCGCGGATGATATTACGCACCGCCGAATTAGCAATCAAAATTTCGCTGGCCACCACACGGCCGCCATCGATGGCCGGCACCAGGCGCTGGCTACAAATCGCCATCAAGATATTCGATAGCTGGGCCCGTACCTGTGGCTGCTGGTGTGGCGGGAAGACGTCGATCATACGATCCACACTCTGCGAAGCGCTATTGGTATGCAGGGTAGCAAACACCAAGTGGCCCGTTTCGGCAATGGTAATAGCAGCGCTAATTGTTTCCAGGTCGCGCATCTCACCAATCAGCACCACATCGGGGTCCTGGCGCAGGCTGGAGCGCAGCGCCGCGCTAAAGGAGTAGGTATCGTAGTGGACTTCGCGCTGCACCACGACTGACTTTTTGCTTTTATGCGTAAACTCAATCGGATCTTCGATGGTGATGATATGGGCTGATTTTTCGCTGTTAATCTTATCCACAATCGCGGCTAGCGTGGTGGATTTACCACTACCAGTCGGGCCGGTTACCAGTACTAAGCCGCGTGGGTAATTAGCAAACTCCGCCACCGCAGCGGGCATACCCAGCTCGCCAATGCTTTTTGATTTCGTTCGGGATTAAGCGCAGCGCCGCAGCCAGGCTGCCCCGCTCGTGGAAGGCGTTGACGCGGAACCGCCCCAGCGTACCAAAGGCAAAGCTAAAGTCAAATTCCTTATCGCGTAGCAGTACCTGGCGCTGGTCGTCATCCAAAATAGCAAAAATCAGCTTGCTGACGGTGGCGTCGTCCAGCACATCGGTGCCAGGGATTGGCATCAGGCTGCCATCGATACGGATCATCGGCGGCAAACTAACCTGCAAGTGCAGGTCCGAGGCCCGCCGGCGCACGACTTCTTCGAGTAAAAATTTCTATTCGCATATCTTGGTTCGTCATATTCCCCTTTATACTGTGACGCGGTTTTACTTCTTCTAGTGTGGTGATGCCATCAATCGCCTTCAGGTAGCCATCCTGGCGCATGGTAACCATACCTTGGGCGCGGGCCAGCTTTTCGATTTCGCTGCTGGTGGCGCGGCTGGTAATCAGCTTTTGGATGTCTTGGTTGATGGTCATAACCTCGTATAGGCCAATCCGGCCGCTATAACCACCTGGTGTTTCGGGCGTGTCGGTACCCTCGGCCAGCTGGTACTCGGGCCCGGTTGCCAGTGGCAAGCTGTGGTAGCCTAAATCCTCCGCCACTATGGTAGCTTGGTTGCTGGTTTGTGGCAAGATTGTGCCCACGGTTTGGCTAATCATACGGGCCTCAAGCTTGGTAGCCGGGCGGGTGGTGTGCTGCTCGGCTACACGGCGCACCAGGCGCTGGCCAATCACCGTATTCACCGTGCTGGCAATCAGGAAGGGCTCAATCCCCATATCTAGCAGGCGCGGTAGTACTCCGGCGGCGTTATTGGTGTGTAGCGTGCTAAATACCAGGTGGCCGGTTAGTGCCGCTTGCACCGCCAAGTTGGCTGTTTCGCGGTCGCGGATTTCACCCACCATCACCACATCGGGGTCCTGGCGCAAAATACTGCGCAGCCCACTGGCAAAGGTCAGCCCCACATCGGTATTCACCTGGATTTGGTTCACCCCGCTCATTTTGTACTCCACCGGGTCTTCCAGCGTAATGATATTAATCGATTCATCCTTAATAGCCCGCAGCAGGGCGTACATGGTCGTCGTCTTACCACTACCGGTTGGGCCAGAGGTCAGCACCATACCACTGGGGGCGTTTAATACCCTGCTCCACCGCCCGTAGCGACCGGCCAGCTAGGCCCATATCGCCAAGGTCAAAGTTCTGGCCGGTTTTATCCAGCAAGCGTATTACCACCTGCTCGCCCCATATCACCGGGCTAATGGCAATACGCAGGTCAACTTCTTTATCTGCCACCTTCACGCCAAACTGGCCGTCTTGCGGCACACGGTGTTCATCAATCTTAAGCTCAGCTAGAATTTTTAACACGGCTCACCAGGGCTGGCTCCAGGCTTTTTGGCAGATCCATCACCTGGCGCAGCAAGCCATCAATCCGAAAAACGAATCACCAGCTTATCTTCGGTTGGTTCGATGTGGATATCGCTGGCGCTGGTCTTGGCAGCGTATTCTAGAATCGTACTAAGCGCCCGGCTAATCGGCGAATCCTGCACGATTGTCTTCACCCGGCTGGCAAGCTCCTGGCGGGTTTCCTGCTGCGATGCCTCGGCTGCAGCATCTACCGCCCCCAGGTCGGTTTTATACTGGGCCAGAACATGGCGCACACTCGCCTCAGAAGCCATGCACACCTTGAGCGACTGCTGCATCACGGTGGCCAGGTAATCCACCGTTTGCACATTGGCAGCATCCACCATGGCCACCGCCACGCGCCCACTAATAAACGCCAGCGGCACCGCCATAAAGCGCTCGGCTAGCTCGGCTGGTAGCGTGGCTAGCACCTCTTGGTCGATACGGGCCCGGCGCAAATTCACATAGGGAATGCCTGCCAGCTCGGCCTGAGCATGCACAAGCAGCTCGGCGCTGGCCAGCTGGCGCTCGCGCAGCACATCCGCCAGCGGCCGGGTAGAACGTTCGGCCTCCTTGGTAGCATCGGCCATGTCACCGGCTGTCACCAAGCCTTCACTCACCAGCAGGCGGGCCAGGCGGCTACTAGTAGCAGTATCCACACGCGCAGCCATTAGCGGCCGGCTCCTTCGGCCCGGGTTTGGTTCGTTGCCTCGGTGTGGCCTTCAACGTAGACTTCGACTGTTGGGTTCAGTGCCCGTTCGTGGAAGACGCGGCGGTTAACCGTCACGCCCTGCTGGCCGGTTACCATCACACCGCTCACATCCTCTACCTTGGCTTGCTGGCGCCCGATAAGGCCCAGCAGCAGGCTCATGACCATGGCGGTAACGGCCATAGCGACTACGGCTACTAGGATAGCGCTAGCGTATTCTGAGCGTCTCATCGTGCCTCCTGAATCGTCTTAACCCGCAGCGATACATCGGCCGGCGGGTAGTAATACGTCACGCCGCTCAGCTGCACCGTGACCGATTGCCCACTCGCCACGCCGTTCATGGTGTGGATAGTCAGGGGGCGGATTGAGCTTTCGGCCCGCGTCAGCGCCTGGCGTATGACCTCTGGTGTACCCGAAATACTGGCGCTAAAGGCAATCTGGCCCCAGCCCACCAGCGCTTGGTTGCTCGCTGGCTTCACCACCCGGTGGGTCTACCGATAGTGCATCAACCGTAAGGCCCGGCACGTTAAAGACCTTCTTCTGGAGCGATGCGCCCAGCGCCAAGCGGTTTTCGTCCGCCGGCATCGCATCCAGGATGGTCTGGACTCCGGGGGCGCTATCGCTTGAACGCACCTTTTTAAGATCAGGGGCTTGTGCTAAGGAGATTCATATTAGTGCGTAAGTTCCCCAGCGCCTGGGCATTCTTGTGGATGGTACGGGCGGTGGCCTGCTAGTGCGCCAGCACGGTGTGGTGGAAGAGCCCAACCCGCACCACAAAGCCTAGCGCTACCAGGCTGATACCCAGCACAACACCGGCAGCTGCCACCCACACCAGCACTGTGCGGCGGGTTTTTGGTGGCAGCATGCTGGCGGCGCACCATGGTATCGAGGCGGTTTGGCAGCGGCATTAGGGTGTTCCTCCGGCCAGCTGGCTTAAAAGAGCTCCTCTGGCAAACGCTGGTGTGAGTCCGTTACATTACCATTACCAAGCCCGCGTACCCGCAGTACATCATACTGCTGGCTCAGGAACCGCTCGTCGTAGGTAAAGCTCACCTTAAAGCTCACGGCCTTGGCGCCACCACTATCAGCATCAACGTAGGCTAGGGTCGCGCAGGGTAATATCACGGGCAAGTAGCTCGTTTTTCCTCCCCAGGTGCCCGCGTCACAGGCGGGGTTTGGAGCTCACTAGGTACAGCGTCATTCTTGGCTGGAATAAAGTAAAAGCGCGTGGCAGCCAGGTTCTTTTTAAAGACATCAGCCGCCTCGAACCCAGCCCGCTCCGTCTGCACCGAAAGCGTCATGGTCTTCTGCTGGCCATCAACGCTAAAGGCCGTAATAGCCACGCTACTGGGCGTGTTCTTTAAGCTAATTGCCCCAAGCAGGCTAAAAATACGCGAGTTCATCTGCTTGGTGGCGTGGGCTTTATCAATCTGGGCCAGCTGGTTATTAATGGTCACCATCTTGGCGACATCCGGCTGCTTACTAAACTCCTGGTGGGCGCGGGTGATATCACTGGTGGCGCTCGCTAGGAGGTACTGCTGCACACCGAACACATACACGCAGGCCAGTAGCAGCAGCCCGGTACTGATGACAATACTGGCACCCGCCAGGGCAATTACCCGGTTGCGGGCGCGCTGCAGCACAAGTTGCTCGCGCTTGGCACTCGGTAGTAGGTTAACTTCTATCATACGCCCCCTTTGCGCAGAGCCAGCCCCACTGCCGTGGCAAATTCAAATTCCACCGGCAGTACCTTGGTGCTTAAGTCTTGCGGAATGGTAATAGCGTGCCACGGGTTAGTGACTTCGGTCGTTACACTCAGGCGGGCCGCGATGTATTCTGGCAGCAGCGGTATCACCCCACCGTAGCCAGATAGCCGCACTGTTTGCACCGCTGCACCCGGGTAATTCGTCTGGTAAAAGCGGGCGGATTTACTAATTTCGGAGGTTAAGTTATCGAGCGCACCCTGCAACGTCCGCACTACTTGGCCCTCGAGCCTATCCTGGGCCAAGCCAAATTTTACAATAAACTGCCGCGCTTGGGCCGGCTGTACGGCCAGGTGCTGCACCAGGGCTGCCTCCATAGCCTGTAAGCCGCCGGGCAGCGAGCGCACCAGCACCGGCTTTTCGCCGACGGTTACCACAATATCGGTAGCGGATTCACCAATCATAACCATAATATGCGCCCCGGTGGCCTCGCGGGGTAGTAGCGCCCGCACCATGGCAATGGGGTTGGGCTCAGCGGCAATCACATTCAGGCCGGCCCCGTCCACCACTCGCACCATCATATCGGCGTACTCCTTGGCGGTGCTGGTAATCAGCACTAGCTGCTTATCTTCCCCGCCAGGTGCTGGGCCCAGCACAACGTAGTCATACTGGGTATCATCCAGCGGCATGGGCAGGTACTGCTCAGCCTGGTATTTAAGGGTGCCAGCTAGTTCATCCGCACCCATGGTCGGCATTTCTATCACCGTAGTAAAGGTTTTGGCTGATGATAGCCCAATCACCACATTGCGGGCCGTCACCCCCGCCTGCGCCACCACCGTTGCAATCGCGGCGGTAAGCTTCTTCTGCTGGGCGGGCGTGCCAGCTGCGAGCGTGCGGGCATCCACCGCTGCATAGCCAACATGGCTCAGCCGGCAGTGCGCGCCCTGGTGCACAAGCTGCACCAGCCGAATTGCCTGGGTACCAATATCAAGCGCAAAGAATTCGCCCAGCCCTTTTACTAGTTTCATACTGGCTTTATTATACATAAGCGTTACCAGCGATTGCAAGGCTCTTACCAGCCCCACCGGCGGGTTTACCAGCCCCTAGCAGCTGTAGTACACTGGCTAGGTACCACGCCGCACCTACCCCAGCGGCCACTATGTAATAAAAGGAGCCTAGCTATGAGCCTATCTATCGGCATTGTTGGCCTGCCTAACGTTGGCAAATCAACCCTATTTAATGCCCTGACTAATAATGATATTTTAGCCGCAAACTACCCCTTTGCCACCATCGAGCCCAATACCGGCATCGTACCCGTACCCGATGAGCGCCTGGGCGTACTAGCCAGCATGTACGGCGCAGCCAAGGTGCTGCCCGCTACCGTTACCTTTGTCGATATTGCCGGGCTAGTAGCTGGCGCCAGCCAGGGCGAAGGCCTGGGCAATAAATTCCTGGCCAATATCCGCCAGACCAGCGCCGTACTACACGTGGTACGTGCTTTTAGCAGCAGCGATATTATGCGCCACGATGGCAACACCGCCGCTAGCCCCAAGGATGATATCGATATTATTAATACCGAGCTGATTCTTGCCGACCTACAGACCATCGAAGGCCGCTTACCCAAGCTCCAGAAGGAAGCCAAAGGCCAACCCAGCCGCCCGCCCCCGTATTGCCTACCTCGAGGAGCTCGCACGTCACCTACAAGCTGGCACACCGCTTTCGCAGCTGCCACAGCTGGACCACGACGCCACCCGCGACTTACACCTACTCACTGCCAAGCCGGTGATTTACCTATTCAATGTTGATGAAACTGGCCTGAATGATGAAACCCTGCAGGCCGAGCTACGCCAGCTGGTAGCGCCAAGCCAAGCTATTTTTGTGTGCGCCGCGCTAGAGGACGAGCTGAAGGGCCTGCCGGCTGATGAAGCCAAGGAACTGCTAGAAAGCTACGGCGTGCAGTCATCCGGCCTGGAGCAAACCATTCAGGCCGCTTACCATACGCTGGGCCTGCAGAGTTACCTGACGGCCGGGCCCAAAGAAGTCCGGGCCTGGACCATCCCCCGTGGTGCCACTGCCCCACAAGCCGCCGGTGCCATCCACAGTGATTTTGAGCGCGGCTTTATTGCAGCCCAAATTATCAGCTACCCCGACCTGGTGGCAGCCGGCAGCGAGCAAGCTGCCAAGTTGGCGGGCAAGGTCCGCACCGAGGGCAAGGACTACATTATGCAGCCGGACGACGTAGTAGAGTTCCGTTTTAACGTCTAATTTCCATATCGACACGAACTAACCAATTGTGATGCACACCCTGGCCCCGGCTAGGGTGGTTTGCGTATTGGCACAGCTCTATATACGCACGGCACACCAATATACCACCCACGTGATATGCCCTATATAGCGCTATATCACGTGGTGAGTTACACTACCACTACCCCGCCACAACCAAAACGACCCCTGGTATAACACAAGGGGTCGTTTCATACACCAATTGCCTGGTGGCTAGCCACGCAGGCGTAGCTTATAAAAGCGCTCAACATTGCCTTTAGCGCCCGCTACCTGGCTATCGCGCTTGGCCATAATCACAAAATACTGCCCAGCCCAAGCCTCAAAGTCGGCCAAAATCCGCCGGCGCATAGCATTGTTCTTTACCACACCGCGGGTGGTCTGCCCCGGGCCAGCCTCAAACTGCGGCTTAACCATGGCAACCAGCGTGGTGCGTGAGCCCATAGCGTGCTGAGCCACGTGTGGTAGAATCTGGCGCAGGCTAATGAACGATACATCGCCCACAATAATGGTGGGGAGCTCCGGCGGGGTAAAATTGCGAATATCCGTCTTTTCGTGTAGGCAAATACGTGCATCGCCGCGCAGCGTGGGGTGGAGCTGGTCGGTGCCAACATCGACTGCATAGACGCGGCGAGCGCCGTGCTGCAAGGCGTAATCGGTAAAGCCACCGGTGCTACTGCCGATATCCAGCACTACTGCACCGTCAAATTGTAGGCCAAACGTCTGCGCCACGCTTGCTAGCTTGAGCCCAGCCCGGCTCACATATTGCTCGTGCGCTTGTAGCTGCAGGCGTGCACCAGGCGGCACCAAAAAGCCGGGCTTTGTGACTACCCGGCCATTTATGGTTACCTGCCCCAGGCGAATGTAGCTTTCGGCCTGGGAACGGCTCTGTACGATGCCCAGACGGGCCACAGCGATGTCTAAGCGCTGCTTGGCCCCCGTAGGCGCTGTGCTGGCCTGCCCGCGGTCAGGCGCGGCCTGAGCCGGCTGCGAGCTACCAGCGCCCGCAGCGGTGCCTCGGCTGGCAGTGCGGGGGCTACTTTTTGCGCTCACGGTAGTCGCCAGTGGCGGTATCGACGCTCACAATATCGCCTACCTTAATAAAGGCTGGTACTTTAATCACCTTGCCGGTTTCCAGCGTGGCATCCTTTAGTACACTGCTGGTAGTATCGCCCTTCA
This sequence comes from uncultured Candidatus Saccharibacteria bacterium, assembly GCA_916438855.1. Lineage (GTDB taxonomy): Bacteria > Patescibacteriota > Saccharimonadia > Saccharimonadales > Saccharimonadaceae > SDRW01. The sequence continues at coordinate 375,453 of CAKAFW010000001.1, read as the reverse complement.
CCACATCTTCGGTGTAGGTTACCGCAAGGTATACGTTCTTCGGTAGCTCTACGGTAATCACCTTACCGTCAAATAGCTGCAGGTTAAGGGGTTCGCCTTCCTTCAGGTAGCCTGCTGCGTCATCCACAATAGCTGCGCTAAGCTCAAACTGCTCAAAGCTTTCAGGATCCATAAAGTGGTAGCTATCGCCATCACTATACAGGAACTGGACTGCCTTATTAGTGACATCGGCAGGCTCAATCTTATCCTGGCCCTTAAAGGTTTTGGGGATGACGCTGCCATCAATCAGGTTTTTAAGCTTAACATTCACAATTGAACCGCCGCGGCCCATGACCTTTTGGCCATATTCAACGACGCGGTAGGGCTTGCCATCAAGCTGGCACACCGTACCCTTTTTAAATCTGTTGGTTGGTACATGTATGTAAGCTCGGTTTAGTTATTGGTCACAAATGGTAGCAGGGCAAGGTGGCGGGCACGCTTAATAGCCACTGCCAGTTGGCGCTGCTGCTTCACACTCAGGCCGGTCTTGCCAATCGGCTCAATCTTGCCGTATGGGTCAATAAACCGCTGCAGGGTTTTTACATCTTTGTAATCAAAATATGCTGGAATATCCTTTTTAAACTTCTTTGCCATGGTTATAACTCCTTAAAATGGTATTTCGGAAAGATCGATTGGTGCGTCATCTATGGCGCTGGGGGCTGGGGTGCTGGCGGCTTGCGCAGGGGCGCTGGGGCGGCTTTGGCCACCACCGGCGCCGTCGTTTGGCCCGTCAAGGAAGGTGACGTCAAAGGCCACCACCTCCACGCGGCTACGCTTTTTGCCGGTGTCTTTATCTTCCCAGCTATCCTGGCGCAGGCGGCCTTGCACCAGGCAGCGGCGGCCCTTGCTTAGGTACTGGTTAACCAGCTCGCCGGTCTTTTCCCAGGCAGTCACATCAAAAAAGTCTGCTTGGTCATCCTGGCCCTGGCGGTCTACTGCCAGGCTAAAGCTGGTAACGTTTTTGCCACTGGCGGTGGTGCGCATATCAGGGTCGCGGGTCAGGCGCCCCATTAGTATTACTTGATTAATGCCCCTAGCCATATCGCTTTCCTCCTTTATATTATTCTGCGTCTTGGGTGTCTGCTGGTGCCTTCTTGGCAGCGTCGGCCAATGCCTGGCGGCCCTTGTGGTTAACCGTTACCAGCAGGTAGCGCAGCACGTCGTCGGTAATATTGAACGTGTTGCTGATCTTGAGCGGCGCCTGGGCTGGCAGGCTCAGTTCAAAGTACACGTAGTGTGCAAAATCCTCTTGCTGGATCTTGTAGGCCAGGCGCTTTTTGCCCCAAGCGTCCTCGCTGGTAATGCTGCCGCCAGCTTGGGTAATAATATCGCGTACTTGCTGCAGGCTGGCAGCCTCGGCCTCTTCCTGGCCTGGGCGCAGCAGCACGGTTAGTTCGTATTCCTTCATGATATCTCCTTTGGAATCCTTATGGATGCGTACGCGGCCACGGCTCTTCGGGCCCATACGCAGGGTCTAATATACTTTTGTATTGTACCACATATGGCCGGGCGGGGCTAGGCCGCCACATCCCAGCCACAGGGGCGCCACTGGCACGCGGCATACCCCAGCACCAGCCTGCGCCGCGCCCGCTTGCTTTTTATTCCTTTTAGTGATATATATATCAACTTCTGTGCCCTTTTTTGTGGAGTGTGTGGGAGTTTGTTCATGTTCGTTCCTTGATTTTCTCGAAGGAGTTGTTCACCATGCTATGCATGCTTGATGATGATGCTATGATTGTGGTACCGAAAGTCAGCCAGCGGGATGAATCCTTGCTGGCCGGAGCAGGAGGTGAGGAGTTGAAGCTGAGCTCCACGCTCGGCTTCTTGCTGAGCGCCGCCTGGATGATGGCAGGGTAGTGCTCACTGATTGGCCGGGCCAACCCCAGCCGATCGATGCAAAAACGGCGTTCCTCACGCCGCCGATTGCCATGGCGGCAACGTTTGGCTTGCTCTTCATACCAACGTTCGGGTTTAGCCCGAACGACCCGGTGTTCACCCGCGCTACCGCTAAGCGGCCAATGCGGCTGGACTGGCCGTATGGCATCATGGCGGTTCTTACCGTCATTATGCAAATCGCCGCCCTGGCCATCATGGCGCACGCCATGACTTTGGCGGCAGATAGCCTGGCGCTGACCACCCTAGTTGGTATGACTGTTGTGCAGGTTGCCCTGCTCGCGCGCTTCGGGGGCTTAACCCCTACCGCGTGCTCTACATGGCGTGGCTAGCACGCCATGTGCAGCAGCAAAGTGGCCGGCTGGGCGCCAGCCTTGGGCTGCAGATGGTGCCGCTGATGTGTGCACACAACGCCCGGGAGGTAGTCCGCGATTACAACGCGGCCGCCCGAGCTTGCCCTGCTCGGGGCGAAACCCTAGACCGCAAATTGGTCTCCGAAATAACGGAGGCCTCCGCGTCTGGGACGATCCACTCCATCGACATCGACACCGACCGCGCAACCATTACGTTGTGGTAGTTTAACTAGAAAGGAACGATAACCCCGCCGCATGCACCCCGTATGCGGCGTTTTCTCTGCCGCACTTTCCCATGCAAAACGGCCCATGCTGTGCTAACTCTATGACAACCCCACCCGCTATGCTGGCACCATGTTTACCGGGCACATAACGGCCTGCACCACCGTGCAGCCGCTAATGCCGCCACCGCCACCCTGTGGCGGGCGCTTTGGTGTGTACCGGGTGCGGGCAGCACACTACAACGGGCTGGTGTGCCTGCATGCAGCGCGTGGCCCCATAGCACACCCCCTGTGACGTGGCAGCGAGGCAGCCCCCGTACAGGCAGCAGAAGACATCACCGGCCAACTGGTGCTGCACGCCGGCGGGTGGTACTACTGCACCTATGCATTCGCCGGGCTTACGTAGTGGCGGTGCGTGGTGCGTACGCGTACCGGCTGCTTGACGTTTCATTCATCTATTGATATATATATATTAACCTTTGTTCACCCGTGCAACTATCAACCGCCCGGTGTGGGCGCTGTGGTTGTACCTTCCGAAAGGAATTCTTATGGAAACGTATCTTACCAGCTCCGAGAATATGGAGCTGGTGAAATTCATAACTGGCGCTTCCGGCACGCTACTACATTTTTTTGTGTAGTACTGGTGTTATGGCGCGTCATGTGGTGCGCCCTGCATCAAATAAAAAGCCCGATGATGAAAATCACTGGGCTGATGATCTACTGGGTGGTTTGGGTCATTATGCTAGCCGTTTGGTTAGCACTCAATGAAGACCCGCTGTTCGCGTCAGCGAATATGCGATTTGGCATACTTACCGGTGCAATCATTGGCGGTATCATCTGTATGATGATCGCTATAGACATCCTGCTCCGTGCTTATATGCACAAGCAGCAGGATGAGAACCAAAAGGAAGCGTTTATGTAAGATTCCTGGCCCCACTTGCCACAAGTGGGGCTTTTATTATGTGATACAATCTTAGTATAACCATTAATACGAAAGGGAGTTTGTATGCCTACCAAGGACACTACTTCACCAAAAAGGCGGCAACGCCAGCACCCGCAGCTGCACCCGCAGCACCAGCGGCGCCAAGCGCACCGGCCACGCAGCCAGCCCCAGCGGCCACCGGCCCAATTATTAACCAAGCAGCTGCCGTTGAGCTCCTGACACAAAAAGCTACCCATCCCCTACCCAGCTGCCTTAGTCGTGCTGGTAGGTCTCGCGATTGTCAACGCCAGCAGCCTGATTGGCATCATCAATATTGGGCTCGAAAAGCTCTTCGCCACCGGCAGCGGCACCAGCAGCCTATTCGCGAATGCCATGGCTGACAGTGTGCAGGCGGTGTCTGCTATGCTGCAGGCATCGATGCTGATTGTGGGCATCCCCGCGCTGATCTTTTTGGTAAAGGTTGTGAATAAATACGAAGACTCCGAGCCATGGCGCACACGGCAAAAACTCCGCCGCGCTACCTACGCAATTGGCGCCACCCTACTAGTCATCACGCTGCTTGGTACCATGGTGCAAATGGTATTTAGCCTGCTCGTAGCTGGTGCTGGCAGCAACGTTGGCGCAACGGTGCTGCGCGTGCTGATTAGCAGTATTATTAGCCTAACGGTTGTTGGCGGTGCCCTGTATGCGCTGGTAAACTTTTCGCGCCAGCAGAACGCTAGTACCGTGCGCACTATCTTTATTGCCGCAGTTGCTATTGCTGTGGTGATGGTGCCATCCGCGCTCTACCAGGTATATACCAAGGGTGTGAGCGATAGCAGCAGCTCACGCTCACGCAGCAGCAGTGAATCCCTGCGTGACTACAGCACCGGTGGCTACCGCTCACGCTCTGGCAGCGGCAGCAGCTGGTCAGATATGTAGCGAGCGTTACATCCGGCTCTATAAACCTAAAACCCCGCCCTTTGACAGGCGGGGTTTTCTGTGCACACACTAGATAGGCTGCGGCCTCAGCCGAGGCCCCTAGCCTGGGCGAGGGGCTACAAGGTAAGCCGCCAGGCACGCTACAGCGAGGGGCTAGTGCCGCCGGGCCTATTCTAGCTCTTCCAGGCTACTGACCAGCACCTCACGCGGGCGGGCGCCATCAGCCGGGCCGATCACGCCGTGCTCCTCAAGCTCTTCTATCAGGCGGGCAGCCCGGGCGTAGCCAACGCGCAGGCGGCGCTGCAGCAAGCTAGCGCTGGCCTTTTTACTTTCGATCACCACACGCAGGGCGTCCTTATACATGTCGTCGGTGCCATCGCTGCCGCCACCGTCAAAGTCCATTACCACGCCACCCTTGCCATTCAGCTGGACGGGCTGGGCCACGATCTCGTCGTTATACTGCGGGGCGGATTGTGCCCGTAAGTGGTCGGTGATTTTATTCACCTCATCATCCGTTACCCAGGCACCCTGGATACGCTTAGGCTTGCCCATTTGGGCGGTCTTCATCAGCATATCACCATAGCCCAGCAGCTTTTCGGCTCCGTTTTGGTCCAGAATGGTGCGGCTATCCACCCTGCCCAGCAACGGTAAAGGCAATGCGGGCCGGCACGTTGGCCTTAATAAGGCCGGTGATCACATCCACACTGGGCCGCTGCGTCGCCAGTACTAGGTGAATACCCACGGCGCGGGCTTTCTGGGCCAGGCGCACAATCAAGGCCTCCACATCGCGTGCGGCGAGCATCATTAGGTCGGCCAGCTCGTCAATCACAATCACGATATAGGGCATGGCACCTTCCTCGTGCTGCTGCATATTGCCGTTTTTCGTCGGCTACGCTAATGGTGCGGCCACGCTGAGCCAGGCGCTGGTTATAGGTTTTTGATATCGCGAATTTTTTTCTTCTGCCAGCAGCTTGTAGCGGCGCTCCATTTCGTTCACCGCCCATTTCAGCGCGCTGATGGTCTTTTCGGGGTTATTGATAACAGGGGTCAGCAGGTGCGGGATATCCTCGTACGGTGCCATTTCTACCTGCTTGGGGTCCACCAGAATCAGCTTCATATCACTGGGGCTGTTGCGGTAGAGTAAGCTAGTCAGCAGGGTGTTAATCATGACCGATTTACCAGAGCCCGTCTGCCCGGCAATCAATAGGTGCGGCATTTTATTCAGCTCACCCACCACGGCGCTACCCGAAATATCCTTACCAATTGCAAAGCTCAGCGGCTCGGTAGCGTTCTTCCACTGCTTTGATTCCAGCACGCCGTAGAGGCGCACATCCGCGGCCCGCACGTTCGGCACCTCGATACCCACTGCCTTTTTGCCCGGAATTGGTGCCTCGATACGCAGGCTGGAGGCCGCCAGGTTGAGCGCAATATTGCTTTCTAGGTTGGCAATGCGCGTCAGCTTCACGCCGCTTGGTGGGCGCAGGGTGTACTGGGTGACCTTAGGGCCAATATTGGCGCCTTCCATCTCGACATTAATATTAAACTCACGTAGAGTATCCTGGATGATCTGCGCGTTCGCCTGCACATCACCAGTATCAGCCGGGCGCTGCTTTTTTTCGAGGATATCCAGGCTTGGCGGCTGCCAATTGGGGTCACTGACCGCTACCAAGGCCTGGCGCTGCTCGGCCTGGCTGTCCTGTGTGGCAGCCCCGGCACCCTTAAGGCTGGCAGTGCGCTTTTTCTTTGGCTCTTTATCTGGCAAATGCGGGTTGGTTTCGGTTGGCACGCCCATGTTCATGGTAAAGTCATCACTCAGGGTGCTCTTGGCAGCTGGCTGCTCATCGCGGTTCTTGTGCCCGCCACCAAAGCTCAGGCGAGCCTTCTTGGCGCCGTCCTTATCGCCAGTATCAGTAGCAGCTAGCTTACCGGCCACCTCGGCGTTAGCTTTGTCTTCATCCGTACGGGTTGGCGTTATCCAGCCCCACACCGCCCGCATAATGGTAATTGGTGAGGTGCGCACAATAAAGAGGATGGTGATGGCAATCAGCAGCATGTACAGGAACACCCCGACCGAAGCGCTCACCAGTGGTAGCATCAGGTAATCATTCAGGGTGCGGCCCACCCAGCCACCGGTTGGGTGCCCGTGGGCATCGTGCAGCAGGCCAAACAGCCCCGCAAACCACACCAGCACCAGGTAGGATGCGCATTTCATAGCCAGGGGTAGGCGGTTATCCTCTGCCCGGAAAATCTCTACCGCCACATACATACACAGCAGCGGCACCACGTAGACGGCGTAGCCAATCAGCCCCAGGCTAGCTGCCTGCAGCCAATCCAGCACCGGGCCCCCTGCCCCGCACCAGGTCACAATATAGAGCACGGCTACAGCCAGCAGGGCCACAGCCCCAACTTGCGCCCAGAACCCCGGTGGTAGCGCATGCTGCGGGGCAGCTGGTTTTTTGGCGGTTGATTTTTTTACGGCGGCGGGCAGCCGGCGTGGTTTTTGCGTTTTTAGCTGGCATAGGTATAGTCCTTTTTTTGTTCGTTTTAGCTAACGTATTTGACTATATTATGGCAAAAAATACCACATTTTACAAGTGGTTATGTCTATTGCCCTCCCCATCTTTATAATGCCCCAACACTGGGAGAAGTCCCTCCACTTCGGCACAAAGCTGATGTGCAGCCTTTAAGCTATCATCTTCAACTATTCTCCCGTGTTTCAGCGACTCTATAGATTTACCAAGGTCCTTATTAAGGCTAGTGAGCATGGTTTAAACTGACGACCATTTTGAGCCGCACTAGTCGATAGCACTGGTGCAAGGTCTGATGAATAAGCATCGTCTATAAAATGTTCTACGATTGAGTGACGTTTGAGTATTGATTGGCGCTGTGAGAGTATCTTGCTCACATGCACTTTACTGACATCCACTTTCTTGGTCAAGGCTTCGATACAGAGTAATTCTGGAGTAATCGCACCGTCCCCTTGCAATAGTGAGCGCTCTATCTTGCTATGAAACGCATACGTAAAATCGGCAACTGAATAATTGTTGGCATCACGTAAAACACTGTTCAGATACGGTACTGTCCTCAATATAGTACTGTAACTCTGGACAATACCAGCTCTTTCGTATGATCTTTGTGTCGCTAAATAGACAGATAGCAGCCCTATTCCCAAACGAGGGTCTATTCTCATACCCGGCATATCAATACTGTCAAGCGGGATACCATCATCACGATCCCGAGACAAAAGCAATCGAGGTGGTAACTGCGAAAATGAGTTCACCTCCTGCCGGATATTATTACTTATATATAAATGATTGCTTTTAAGACTAGTAGCCAAGTCACTGGGAACGTCAACAAATAAGCCCAGTTTAGATTTGGTCTTTACCGCTTCACTAGTCTGGCAGTTTGAACACTGCATGGCAGTATTACTACTGCCTACAACACCAATCGTTAAACCACAGTGCGTGCAAACTGCAAATGCATCGATATCTTGATAGATGTCACCTCTCCTCAGTGCATCATTTATAATAACTTGGCCCCAATCTTTAAACTGTTCATCATCACCATAAATATGCACCCTCTCGTGGTCGCCCCAGCGGTCAATATGCCGCTGCATGAATTTACTTGTATATTTTAGATCTAATCTGTCTGTAGTAGATGTTGTCGTATCACGAAACAGACCGACATTATTCCAACAGTGAATAATATCCTCAGAACCTACAAAATGGTTTAGGACTCTTGCTGCTACAATCCCCATAGCTTTGTGCGGTTTATCATCAAGACTGAACTCTCGATTCTGAATAGCTGCATTAATAAATAGAGTTTCCTTGCTCATAGCACACTACATTTCCTCATAATCCATGCCACGATATACCGCACGATATTCTTTTCAAAACTCGTAAAATTATGGTCAGCGCCCATCAGCTCATATGTATCGAGGTTTGGCACGTATCTAGTTACCCACCCAAGTGCTTGCCGAACAGGGATCATTGTGCCAAAATCTTCCGACCCATACGCAAGCAAAACCGGCTGCTGTATGCTCTTCAGTTGCCTAAAAGGCATTATTACTTGGCCCTTTGTACACGGCGCCCGTTTAAACGGGAACATGTCGTAGTCTCCGTTTTCGTTCAGTAGCTCATACAGCGACTGCCACGATATTGGGTGGTCACCAGGGAAATATTCTGGCGGTACGAGACGGCGCGGGCTGCTCCGTTGCTTTTCTTGAGATATTTTTATAACTTGCTCAAGCGTATCAGCAGTATACCTCGACCGCTGCAGCGCCACATCATCACCACCAGACAGCAGCACCGCGCCCGCTACAGGCAGCGCATATGTCGCATGGCTGCTCAGCCCATACACGATCTTGTTTGCACCAGTAGAATGACCGACAAGCACAGCAGAATCATAACCACTCTGGGCAGCCCACTTAATAACGCCCGAGAGATCGTAAACAAAGTCACGTATAACCTCATAAGCCATGCCACCCATATAGGACTGCCCCTGTACGGTATCGAATTTCGTCATATAGCCAGCACCCCGGTTATTAAAAGCGATAAAATCGAGCCCGTGTTGGTTACATAATCTACCAAATGTGTCAGTCATGTGGGGCGACCTTATGATGGAAGAACTACCAGCGCCATGGACATATACAACCACCTGCGTACCACCCGCAGCATACCACAATGCAGGCAACAAAACCCCGTCATCTGCTTGTACCAGTATATGGCGAAGTTCGCTCATGCTCGTTATATTCCTCTGTATACTCTGCGCCAGTAAGGTCAGAATCCTTGTGGCTTCCTCCTATCAACGCTTCTACCTTCCCTGCCACCGCCTTAAAGCGCGCATGAGCGCAGAATGCATCCCAATCTACCCAAGCAAATCCATTCGACTCGCGTGGATCAATCGTAACATCGCGCTCCTTGGTCACAAACAGGTACCGAAAATCGTGGTGGTAGTGGCCCGGCTCGCCCTTTTTGGGGTTTTCTGGGATAACGTGCGTATCGATATCAAACGGCACTTGGGGGTTGTCGGCATGTAGACTCCTCAGCTGCAATTGGTCGCGGCTAAGCCCTGTTTCCTCCATAACTTCACGCTCCGCGGCGGCCAAAATAGTTTTATCGGCTGGCTCCACATGCCCACCAGGCTGCAGTAACGTGCCAAGTGATTTGTGCTGCAGTAGCAGCACCTGCTTGGTAGCCGGGTTCACGACAAACGCACTGGCAGTCACGTGGCCAACAAAGTTTGTGCGCTGCGTAAGCTCGCTGTCGCCACATTGCAGTTGCTTTGCAAGCAACCGCAGGCGGTTTGCCTCGGCCGGATAGTGCGTAAGGTATCTAGTAAAACTATCGCTGATCTGCATGGCGGTCTGTCTCCTTCATATGTAAGCTCTGCTAATAGATGGCCGCGTGGCAGCGCGTTTTGGCCTAATACGCTGGTACTTCGCGCTGGTTTTTAGGCTCGGCGACTTCGGTGTCGGGCACTTGCTTAGGCGGGAACTTTTTAGCCGGTGGGCGTTTGTATTCAGTAGGTGCAGCGTCGGGCGCGGCTGCGGCATCGTGTGTACTACTGCGGCGCGAACGGCTACGGCCAGGGCGAGCCTCGCGGCGGGCAGGTTTGGCTGCTGCTGCAGATGCCGCGCGGCCACCACCGACTTCGTTAATCACCGGGATAACAATCGGTGTGCGGCGGGTTTGGTCGTACAAAAGATGGGTGATTTCGTCTTTAATCTCCTTCTTCAGTACATCCATATCCACCTTCTTGCCACCGAACGAGCGCGCCACCTTTTGCTTAAGATACTGGCGGATCAGGTTCATCAGTTCTTCGCTATCACGCAGGTAAATAAAGCCGCGGCTAATGATATCTGGGCTGGTCAGCAGCCGGCCGGTACCACGCTGCACGGTCAGCATCACCACAAAAATGCCCTCTTGGCTCATGTGGATACGATCCTTTAGTACAACCTCCGATACAATCGAGCCGCTATCATCATACATCACCCCACCCACCTGGATACGGCCATTCTTGCGGGCGCCACCAGGGGTAATTTCTAGCACATCGCCACTATCGCACACAAAGATATGGTCGCGTGGGATGGCGCAGTCCTTTTCGGCCAGCTCGGCGTTATGCACCAGCATATGGAACTCACCGTGGATAGGCATGTAGTAGGTTGGGTTGAGGGCGGTAATAAGCTTCACGTGGTCGTCGTAGTAACCATGGCCCGATAGGTGCAAGGGGCCAACGCCCGTTAGGTGGGTTTTGCCGTTTTGGATCACGCGGGAGCCTTCGCGCATCAGGCCATCAACAGTGCGCACCACGTACTTTTCGTTGCCTGGGATAGCGTTCGAGCTAAACACAACCACATCAGTGTTTTTGATCTTGACATGGCGGTGGGCGCCGCTGGCCATACGGTTAAGCACCGCGTTAAACTCGCCCTGGCTACCGGTACACACCAGCGTAAACTTGCCATCCGGGTATTTAATCAGGTCTTCCATCTTTACAATCACATCCTTAGGGATGGTAATTGCCCCGGCCCGCAAGGCTACCTCAAGGTTCTGGATCATACTATAGCCAGCAAAGGCCACCTTGCGCCCAGCCCGCTTGGCCTCTGTTAGGATACCCTGGATACGATGGATCTGCGAGCTAAAGCAGCTAATAATCAGGCGGTTATGCTGGTACTGTTCCATCACCTGGCCAATGCTCTTTTGGATATCGGGCTCGCCGTGGGTATGGGTGCCAGCGCTTTCGCAGTTGGTGCTTTCGTTCATCAGTAGCGTAATACCCTCTTTGGCCGCAATTTCCGTCAGGCGCTCTAAGTCAAACTTCTTGCCATCGACCGGGTTTTCTTCAAAACGCCAGTCGCCGGTATCCACCAGCACACCCAGTGGCGTCCGGATAACCACCGCGGTACTATCCGGGATCGAGTGGTTCACCCGCACCAGCTCTACGCTAAAGTTATCGCCTAGCTGCACGCGCTCGTGGGCTTCGGGGTTAAGCTCGTGATACTCTGGGGTAAACGAGCCGTCAGTTTCTTCCATAGTGCGCTTAAGCATACCAATGGTAAACTTACTGGCATACACCGGCGCTGGGATTTGACTAATAAAATGGCGGAAGGAGCCAATATGGTCCAGGTGCCCGTGGGTGAACACGTGCCCGCGGATTTTGTGCTTGTTTTCGAGCAAGTAGCTAATATCTGGTGTGATGTAATTAATACCTGGGTAGTCGCTACCAGGGAACAAAAAGCCCATATCCACCACGATAATTTCGTTATCGTACTCTATGGCCATCATGTTTTTGCCAATGCCCATTTCGCCCAGGCCACCAATTGGGATCACGCGGAGCTTGGGGCCCTTGGTTTTTGGCTGGCGCTTCCACTCTGCCATGCTAAACTGGCGGCCTTCGTAGCCATTGTAAATCGATTTATTGACTGGGATATCAATCGTGTGTTGGCTGGCCCGGGCGTTGACGCCCTCTGATACCCGCCGCTGGGCGCGAAAAACCTCGCCTTTACGCGTCGTCGTGTGGTTTAGTGCCGCAATGTTTGATTTTTTCTTGGCATGTGCAGCTGGGCGCTTGCTTACATCATCGGCCTGCGCCTGGGCGAGTCGTCGTTGCCCCATAGGTATAGTTCTCCTTCTAATTACAATCTTGATTTTGCTTAAGACAAGCGCCCGTTCACGCTCCCCCGAGCTCGCGCTTTGCCTGCAGTAGTTATAAAATTAATGGTTATTGTACCAAAGCTGAGCCTGGGCGTCAAGCAGCCGGCCGGCCAGGAGCCCAGGGGCCCGCGCACAGGCCCGGTTGCCTGGTATCACCGGGTTGCCGTTATCGCCGCGCCTAGCTTGACTTTCTGCCCATGTATTGATATATATATCAACCTTTGGCCGCGCATAGTTGTGCCGTGGCAGGGTTGTTCCTTTGTTCCCTATCCTACTCGAAAGGGTTTTTATTATGTTCGCTGGGTATCGTAAGATTGCCACTGCTGTAATTATCATTGTGTGTGCACTCGGTTTGAGCAGCTGCCGCACAAGTGAAAAACTGTATATAAATGGCACGTGCCAGGACGTCACAGTAGACTGGGGTCATGACAATGTCCGCTACGACAGACTGTTAAAAGACGTTTTTGACTTTGAAGCTGGCAAAAGCTACCCGCTCCAGCTCGGGAGCCAGACGACTGGTATCCAAGGGCAATTCTATAGTGGCTTTTTTGCCACCTATGGTAGCCTATCCAGTGGCACAGACGTGACTGTCACGTTTGCGCAAGACAACCGGCGTTGGCCGGTTGCCATCCCACGTGACAAGGTCATCTTCGAGGTGGTAGATCGCCCCGAGGACACCAGCTTTGCACTAGATATAAGTTGGCTCGACGAGTCATATAGCAGTGACTCGCACAATAGCCATAACGGATATCGTCTGTATTCGTACAAGGGGGGCGAACTCGTATCCCCCTGCTACACGGGCGAAGACCGTCCTATAATAGATCTGTCTAAGCTTACCCTTGGACAGACTCTTATACGATGGGACGAAAGCACCATCACCGGTGCAACAATCAAACTCACCGCTGAGCAATATGCTCAGCTGGTGGGGACGATTGAGCCCACCACACCAGGTACAACCGAAACCCCGACCGAATAGGGAGGACGACAGCCCCACTTACCATAAGTGGGGCTTTTTTTATAGCACCACGGGCCCGGCCGAGTGCTTGTATTTCTACGCTATTCATGGTATATGTAAGATTGACCCTTGTTCACCCGTGTACACCTTAGCAGTGCCCGGTGTGGGCGCTGTGGTTGCACCTTCAGAGAGGAAGGATTATGAAAAAAGAAGATACTTTCATGATCCTGTTTATTGTGATGGTGATCATCACCTTCTTGGTGATCGCTATATTCAGCTGAAATTTCGCCCCACGCTTACCACCGCGTGGGGCTTTTCTTACCGTATCATCGCATCTAGCCCGCCTGGCCCAGCCGAAATCGACTCGTAGTGGTCCTGGCCGGCCAGCACCTGGCGGTCGGTGGCAATACCAGCCTGGCGGTAGTATTTAACACCTTCGCTGCTAGCCTCGAGGGCATCAAACCCGCCATCATCACCACCAGCGCTTGGGGAATCGCGGCTACCAACCAGCCAGCGCATGCTAAAGTTACCACGCAGGCCGCCCACATTCGGCGTGGTGTAGGCACCGCCGCCGCCAACCATCAGGGCGCCGCCGCCAGTAATCAGGCTATTATAGCGCGGCAGGAACTTGTAGGTAAGCACCTCTGCCCCGCCCGAGTAGCCCGCCAGCCACACCTGGCGTTGATTAATATTATAGCGCTGGTATATATGCTTAACGAGCTCGCCCAGGTAGGTGGTAGAGCTATCCTGGCGCCACCAGGTTTTGGTGCCACCATCGGGCGTTTTGGGCGCAATCAGTACCATACCACGCCGCCGAGCCACCTGGGCATAGGCCTGCAGAGTACCACTGGTTGGCTTGCCAAATTCACCGTGGCCATCGCCGTGTAGGTAGATCATCAGCCCAAAGGCGCCCGGCTTGCCAGCCAGATGCCCTGCATACAGGTGGTACTGGCTGCTGCCACCCGCACCGCTAAAGTTCACGTAGGTTTGATCCGCCAGCGGGCCACCGCTACCATTGGTGCCGGGTGTGCGGCCGTCGCTGCTGCCGCCTGGCCCAGTGCTGCCACCAGGCTTGGGTTTGGTGTCTTTATCACCCGGTTTTTTGGTATCAAAATTCTTGGCCTTGTTATACCATTCGTCAATCATTTTGAGGATTATATCGATAAACTTCTTCATAGCGGGGTGTGGTTGGCCATCAGGTGGCTGAACGGTTGCTTCGGTGCTGATGAGGGGCGGTACAGGTGTAAAGCTACCTGGTGCGGGGCTGGGGCGTGTTGCCAGCCACCAGGCACACACCAAGCCACCAAGCACAAGCACTGCGCTGGTACATCCCCCCCACCACATAAGCCGCCGGCGCTGACGGCGGCGTGCAATACTTTGTATGCCCATGTATACCTAGTATACCACATAAAACAACCCCTCGCACCAGGCGGGGGTTGTATGGGTGGGTAGCAAGCGTTACTTAGCCGCGGTTGACATCGTTATAACGGTTAGTAACGGTGCGGCCCAGCGCGTTCAGCTCGGTGTTAACATCGGCGTCGCTAAACTCCCTACGTAGATTACGGCTAAAATCGCTGGTGGCTTCCGTCAGAGTACGAGCCTTCTGGCGGAACTCTAGGTTTGCCTTGCTCAGGCGTGAGCTATCCTTGGCTTCAACTGCATCAAGCATCTCTACAAAGGCTTTGCGCATTTCCTTCATTGCTGTGGTACCCTTTGGTGCCGAGGTTGCGGATGGTATCGCTCTTGGCATCCTTCAGGCCTTCCATAGCCTTGGTACACTTTGCCAGCGGCTTCGTCATACTCAGCCAGGACCTTCTCCTTATCACTACTGCCAACAGAGGTACGGCGCACATTACCGCAGTCTTCGCTGACGCTCTGCATCTTATCCATCGAGCCCATCAGCTCATCTACCTTCTTTTCGAAGGTTTCGTTCTTCTTGGTAAAGGCTTCGTACTTTTCTTTAATTTCGTTGTCGGCCGTCATGACCTTCAGGTCCTTCCAGTTTAGCGGCAGCGTCCTTATACTTATTGAATGATTCTTGGAACCGGTCTGCGCTGGCACTACTACTGCTGCTACCATAGCTGCTCCTACTAATGCTGCTGAGCGCGGCGCTACCCGATGCGCTATAGGTATTGCGGACTTCTTGCATGGCCTCGTAGGCCTTGCGGTAATCTTCTTTGTTTGGCCCCTGGAAGAAAAAGCATCCATACGGCAATCAGCACAACCAGGATGGCAACGATACCACCACCAATCAAGAGTGGTTTTTGGAATCACCGTGCTGTGGTGTCGCGGCCGGTGCGGGCGCGGGCGTATTAGTTGTTGGTGTCGAGGTTGGTTCTTGTGCCATGTACCTTTCTCCATTAGTTTATTTTGTAATACTCTACCCAGTATAACAAACTTTATGCTTATTTTTCGTCTTCATTGCTATTTACACAACATTATTGTATACTTACTCAATGAAGCCGGCGCTGCCCACCCGCCCGGTTTGTACCTGTTATGTACCTTACCCAAAGGAGGAGCCGATGGCTCTACTTGCCTACCAGGCAACACCCGCCTACCCCCGCCCCCAGCTCGAAGCCTGGCTGTGCTACCAGCGCTTTGCACCGATGCGGCCGGGGCAGCCCTACCGGTCACTCATTAACCAGCAGGTCCCCTGCCTACCCGGTACCAATGCTGGGCGATGGGCCCACATGGTACTACAGCGCTACCAGCAGCAGGTTGCTGCGCGCCAGCCAGATGCACTGCCGCTGGAGCAGGTGGAGGTATTCTACCTGCCCGCCCAGAGCCTGGCCGGACTGCTTGTGTATAATCAAGCCCACAAACCGGTTTTGTACCTGCCGGCAGCTGGGTTCTGCAGCTCGGCCGCCCAGCGCTTGACCCGTCAAACGCTTGGCGCCTGTGGTGTACCGGGTTATATGGTCGCCGCTGCGCAGCAGCAAGTCTGGCAGTCTGGGCCCCGTATGCCCTACCAGGCCATCTTCCGGCGGCCACGCTTTCAGGACGCGTGGCAGGTTGCCTGCACCTTTCCGTAAGCAGGTGACTTGGTGTAGTCCTCTAGCACGGAGTTGCCATCAAACACCATCGCTCGCACCTCATAACGCTACAACCCCACCAGTCACCTGGTGGGGTTTTATCACGCCGTAGCGCGAAGCGTTCGCGTTGTATCGTGCGGTGGTTGCCGGTGCTACGCGGCTGGCTGCTCGACGTTCTTCATGGTCAAGCTCAGGCGGCCGCGCTCGTCGATACCGGTGAGCAGCACGGCTACACGCTGGCCTTCCTGTAGCACATCCGTTACCTTTTCGACCCGCTTGTTACTAAGCTGGCTAATATGCACCATCCCATCCACGCCAGGCAAAAATGTTTACAAAGGCACCAAAGTCCTTAATCGTCACCACGGTGCCGGTGTAGGTGCGGCCAACTTCGGGCTCTTCCACCAGGCTTTTAATCCAGGCCAGCGCCTTCTCGATCGCCCTCACCATTGGGGCTGGCAATGGTAATCAGGCCGTCTTCTTTAATATCCACCTCGGCACCAGTTTCGCTGGTGATTTTGTTGATAGTTTCACCACCCTTGCCAATAACAGCACCAATTTTATCCGGGTTAATCTTGAGCTTTTCGATACGCGGCGCGTAGGGGCTGAGTTCTTTACGCGGGCCAGGCAGCACACTCAGCATATGCTCCAGGATGTGGGCACGACCAGCCTTACTCTGCTCGAGCGCCTGGCGCAGCACCTGCACGGGCAGACCATGCACCTTCATATCCATCTGCAGGGCGGTAATACCCTTGCTCGTACCCGTCACCTTAAAGTCCATGTCGCCAGCAAAGTCCTCGGCGTCGGCAATATCGCTCAGTACGTAGGGCGTGTCACCATCCATCATGAGGCCCATAGCAATACCACTAACTGGTGCCTTAAGCGGCACGCCAGCGTCCATCAGGGCCAAGCAACTACTACACGTGGCCGCCATACTGGTAGAGCCGTTCTGGCTCATGATTTCTGTCACGCTGCGGATGGCATAGGGGAACTCTTCTTCGCTCGGTAGCACTGCCGTGAGGGCACGTTCCGCCAGATACCCGTGGCCAATCTCACGCCGGCCAGGGCTACCGAGGCGCTTGACCTCACCAACTGTATAACCGGGGGCGTTGTAGTGGTGCATATAGCGGCGCTCGCCTTCTGTTACCTCCATAGTATCGACCAGCTGCGCGTAGCTCAGTGGTGCTAGCGTCACGATATTCATCCCCTGCGTCACCCCGCGGGTAAACAGACTACTACCGTGAGCACGTGGCAAAATACCAACTTCGCTCGAGAGCGGGCGGATCTCCGTCAGAGCGCGGCCATCGGGGCGAGTGTGCTCCTCCACAATGCCGCGGCGCACATCGTTGTGCAGCGCCAGGGTAAAGGCTTCGTCGTACTCATCACGCACCGCGGCGTATTCCTCGGCGTCGAGGCCCAGCTGCTCGGCCATGGCCTCGTGGAAAGCCCAGCGAATTTCATTCACAACTTCATTGCGCTCGGGGTATGGGCGGCGGATCTTCTCGCCCAGTTTGCCATCAACCCATTGGTTGGCTACGGCCTGGATGTCTTCATTTGGCAAGACCAGCTCATATTCCTGCGGCGCTGGTGCCACCTTATTAGCGAGCTCGCGCTGCAGCGCGATAGCCGGCTGCATCGCCTGGTGCGCCCAGGCTATGGCATCGACGATGACGTCCTCGGGCACTTCTTTGGCGCCAGCTTCTACCATGGTAATGCCGCGCTCGATCCCGGCCACCACCAGGTCGAGGTCGGACTGCTCACGCTCCTCTGGTGTCAGGAAGGCCGTAAACTCACCATTCACCCGGCCAACGCGCAGGCCCGCCACCGGCCCATCAAACGGCGTACCCGTCAGCATCAGGGCGCTGCTGGCAGCAACCATCGCCACCATATCTGGGCGGAAGCTCGGGTCCATACTAAGCACTGTGGCCACCACCTGCACTTCCTGGCGGTAGCCTTTGGGAAAGAGTGGGCGGATCGGCCGGTCGATCAGGCGGCCAATCAGCACTGCTTCGTCGCTGGGCCGGCCCTCACGCTTAATAAAGCGGCTGCCGCTAATCTTGCCCGAGGCATAGAATTTCTCTTCGTAGTCAATACTGAGCGGGAAGTAATCTAGCGTCACCGGGCGGCTGCCCACCTGGGCGGTGCCCAGCACCACTGTGTCGCCATAGCGCACTAGCACACTGGCGGTGGAACGAAAGCCAACGCGGTTAACCTCCAAGGTCAGGGGCCGGCCGCATAGCTCGGTCGTTACGCGTATAATGTCTTTGCCGCTTGGGTTGATAATACTCATGTTTTTCTCCTTTTCTTGCAGAGAGTAACAGGTAGCAACTTTGGCCAAGCCACGTGCTAGGGCAAGGCTGCTATCTATCACTATCTGCAGTTACCCCCTTAGTATAGCACACCTTGGGCGTTGCTATTATTACAGCGATTGCCAACCTCTGACTGGTGCGGTACTATTGAGCCTAAGTAACCAAAGGAGGATACATGGACCAACCCTACCGCCGCATAACCGTACGCGGCCTGGCCGTGCTTGATGGCCGCGTGCTTGCCGTACAACACGCCACCGCCAATGGCAGCCCCGCCCCCTACTGGGCGCTACCTGGTGGTGGGCTGGATGCGGGTGAGCGTCTTGAGCAAGGCCTGGTGCGCGAGCTGATTGAAGAAACCGGCATCACCCCACGCCTTGGCAACCTGTTGTATATCCAACAATTTAGTTCACCCCGTGGCCGGCAACATGGCGCGCCCGAGCAGTTGGAGTTTATTTATCACATCACCAACCCACAGGATTACCTACATGTTGACCTCAGCACAACAACCCATGGTCAGCACGAGCTAAGCCGTTGTGAATTTATCGACCCACATACCCATACGCTCCTGCCGGATTTCCTGCGCACCGACCCGCTCCCAACCCCTGGCAGCACGGCCCCGGTACGGGTGATAAGCTACCTGTAGCGCACTACACAACGCCTTCGGCTGACGCCACAAAAATTACTATATGTTGCCAGCCGCACAACTGGTTACCACTCCATAGCACAACACCCCGCATATAGCGAGGGTGTTGTTATGTATCATTTGTAGAGCCTTACTGGCGGTACTTGCGGCTCCTAAAGCGGCGGCTGCGTAGGTACAAGACAGCGGCGGTGGCGGCAATCACAAGCGTTGCAATAATTGCCACATAAGGCCAATTCCTTGCTTACCGAACCCGGTATTTGGCGCCTGCAGGTCAGCTGATTGCCGTGGCTGACTGCTGCTGGTGTGGGCCTGAGCCTGAGCATGAGCCTGAGCGCTTGACTGGCTAGAACCCTGGGCGCTAGCCTGGCTGCGCGCGCTACTATGAGCGCTGGAGCTAGCGCTGCTGCCGGTAGCAGTGCGCGGTGGCTGGGCCGGAGTAGCGTGGCTGGTAGCCGTAACCTTTAGGTTAAATTCATCGTTACAACCAGCTGGTAGTGGCACTGGCTTACCGATGATTGGCTGCGTTTGCTGGGCGCTGCGAGCGCTGGCCGCCATATCACCGAAGAAGCGCGATAGGTCATCATACGGGTTGCCATCGTGGCCACCAGCCGTGCTTTCGGTATCACTCGTAAAGTAAATCCAGCCGGCATTGCGCTCGCGACTCTTGGCAATCAGCTGCGCCTGCTGCTCCTTTGAGGTCACGTCGCGCACCACATGGTACTGCTTAGCGGCGTTGGCCGGGTCTTTCTCCCACGCGGTCTTGGGGTTCCAATCGGCATTGTTCAGGTACTCGGTGGCGGTTGTTTCGGCATTTAAGAAGATATCGCCATACGGCACAAGCTTATCATCTGGCAGGTGGGTGCCTGGGTTTTGGATAACCAGTGCACCTGGGTGCTTAACCTTAACGTAATTATACAGGTTGGCTGCGTAGCAGATTTGCTCTGGAGTCTGGGCGCGCACGGTGTCAAAGAAGATACCGCCCACGTTTTTGTACATGCTATACCATTTATCGACCTGCTTGGCCATGGTCTTGATATCAACTGTTTGGTAGTGGTGAATCACGTAGCCAACGTATTTCATCTTCTTGCTGGTGACTTCGTCAATCTGGCCAGTGTAGTTTTCGTCTACCTTATCGCCCGGGCCGTTATTCGGGTTCATCACTACCCATGGCACTGCCCGCTCGCCGGCCTGCACAGTGGCATTCCAGTATGTATTCGGCTTGCCAGTGGTGCGGTGCGGGTAGCTATAGGCTGGCGGCAAGATAGACTGGCTACTGGTAGCCGCCTGGGCAGCAACCGGTGCCAGCACTTGGCCCACAATCAGACTGGCTGCGGCCACAGCACCAGCGGTAAACCGCCACACAGCGTTTACTTTGTGTTTATGTTCTGAGTTCATATACTCCCCTTCACAATAGTCGTTATGGTATACGGTACGGCTATTGTATCATAAGCTTTTTTGTTTGAAAAGCTCTAGCGCATTAATGTGCGTTCTGCGCTACAAGCTGGTTTTACTGAGTTTTTGCTGAAGAACGGCCAACAGATTCCTAACCCCGCCAGCGGCGCTGGGCACGTGGGCGCGTCAGGCCGTAGCCGGCTGCGGCCAGCGCCAGGAGTACCAGGCTGATGCCGGCACCCGTAGCGTAGCGCGGGAAGCCGGTGTTTGGTGCCTTGAGGTCTGGGGTGTCGGCCAGCTCTTTTGGGACGGATTCACCGCCCGTTGCTGCTGGTGCCGTGGTGGCTGGGGCCGGCGCGCTTGGCGTGGTTGGCGTCACGGGTTGTGGTTGTGGCTGCGGTTGCGGCGTTGGAGCCGGTGAAGGAGCCGGGGCCGGCACTGGAGCTGGCTGTGGTTGTGGCACTGGCTGTGGCACGGGTGCTGGGGCCGGCGGCGTGCTTGGCCCAGCAGCTACCCCAATTGCCTGGCGCTCGCTGGCGCTGAGCAGCTGTATAGCGATGGTTGGCATTTTATCATCACGCACTTCGTCCGTTGCTAGTGGTGTGCGGTTGTAGTAGCGCTTTTTAAAGCTAGCAATGGTGTTCTTACCAAGTATATTACCACCGCGCATCTGGCCATTAAACTTAATGGCGTAGGTCATATCGCTGTTGGCACCGTGGTTAATGACATTCCCAACCGCTAGCGTATTAGCACCGTTTTTCCAGTGTAATACCACCGTATTCCAGCGCCTCGCCCAAAGCAGCGTTCTGCAAAGCCAACCGGGCCAATTTCGTTAGCAATCAGTATGTTGCCTTCACCTTCAATCGCAATACCGTGGTTCCAGGCCGAGCTGGTGTAGTTCTGCACAGCCAAGTTGCCGTTGGATGAAAGCGATAGGCCATTATCAAACGATGGGTCAGTCACGTTGCGGGCTACAATGGCGTTATCCGCACCCTTTGTCAGGCCAATGCCTTCAAAGTTGGTGTTTGATTGTACCATCTGGATATGGTTGGCAATGATAGTCATATCAGTTGGCCCACCAAGCTGCGTGGCGTGGGCACCAATCCCCATACCACCCTTAATGCCGGTGATACGGTTGCCAACCACCATAGCATGCGGCGAATTATCCTTGACCAGTACGCCAAAGCCGGTGGTTTTATCGGCTAAGCCAGCGTTTTCGACCACGGTATCCAGCACCAGTAGGTTGGGTGTACCACGGCCTGGCGCGCCGTAGCCCTGGGCCACAATACCAGCTTGGCCAACGTTCTTAATGGCTGTTTTATAAAACTGAATCGTATCGGCGTTGGTTAGCTGCACAGCGTGGACTTCGGCCTGGCCAGGCTGCCACTGCATATCCAGAATAAACTCACTAAACTGCACCTGGTTTGCCTTACCACCAGAGGTCGACATGATCGCTGGGCGGTTGCGGTCCTTGGCCCCCACGAGCACAGTGCGTGTGCCTTGGCCGCGCACAAACTTTTGCTGGGCTTTATCAAGCACCACCGTACCCAGCTGTACTGGCCCTCTGGTAGGTTGATGATACGGATCTTCGGGTCGTCGAGCGCTTTTTGTAGTGGCACGGTAATATCACCACCCGTTATGGCCCACGCGCCCTGGCCAAGGTTGGCGGTATTTTCATCCGTGGCAGCTGGTGCCTGTAGCAGCGCCCGGCGGGCCATCGTTTCGGCCCCATTCACCCGCGCTGTGACTTCTTCTGCGGTTGGTAGTGTGCGGTTTGGTGCTGCCTGAGCTGACACCACCAGTGGTGCCAACGCCTGGCCAGCACCAAGAATTACCATTGCTACTCCGGCGGCAATCAGGCGCTTAGGCACGCCTAACACACCGGCACGTTTGTGTACCTGCATATTTGTTTCCCCCCATAGGATTTGTAATTTCCTTACATACTAGCACAAGCATTTTCAAAAAGGAAGCATTTTTGTAGTTTTTACTACAAACAAAAAAACACCCCGCACTCTGGGGAACGGGGTGTTTCAGCGCTCATGCGCCCGCGGTTATTTACGCAGGCCGAGCTTTGCAACAACTGCTTTGTAGCTTTCAAAGTCGGTACGCTCAAGGTATTTGAGGAGGCGCTTACGCTTACCTACCATCTGGACCAAGCCGCGACGAGCCATAAAGTCATGTTTATTGGCTTTAAGATGCTCTGTTACCTCTTTGATACGAGCCGTCAAGATGGACACCTGTGCCTGTGGGCTACCGACATCCTGCTTGCTGACCTGAGTCAAAAGCAATCGCCTTTTGCTTGTTTTCTTTAGTAATCACCCAGCTATTGTACCATGTGAGGCCAGGTGGGGCAAGCCGCGTTTACGTGGCCGTGGCCCGCCCCGGCAGCCCGCCTTACTGGCGCTTTCGCATACGGCAATAGATGAATAGGGCGATCAGGCTACCACCGGCGATGATCAGCACGATGATCCCCACGGCCAGCCAGATGAGACGGCTTGGGTCAAACGCACCCCTGGTCCTGGCTCTGCTGCTGGTGCTGCTGCGGTGCAACGCCGTTATCATCGTGGCTGCGTGACTTCTTCTTATCGTCCTTCTTCTTGGTGTCTTCCTTCTTCTTTTTCGTCTGGCTTGTAGGTGCTATCTGGCGTACCTGGGGTGGCTACCTGGGTTGGGCCTGCATTGCTAGCAATAGCCGCCCGCTGGTCCGCATTCAGCAGGGCAATATGGTAATCCGGCGCACTATCGCCAATGACATCGCTTGCCAGCGGCTTTTTATTAAACTCAGCTTTGTTCCATGCAAACTGGTTGTGGCCGATTTTATTGCTGCCGCGCTGGGCTTGGTTAAATTTAACGGCGTACACCATATCGCCACCGGTGATTTTATTGCCGCTGACGGTGTTACGCGTACCGTTTTCTATAGCCACGCCAGCGTAGTCGTTGTGCTCACCTAAGGCGTAGTTTTGGTGCCCAACGGCTGTAACCTCATTCGCCACTAGCATATTGCCCTCGCCCTCGAGCGAGCAGCCATGGTTCCAGGCCGAGCTCACGAAAATTCTGCACCGCCAGGTTATTATTAGATGATAGCGAAATACCATTATCGAACGATGGCTCAATCACATTACGCGCTACCACCGCATTATGGGCACCCTTGGTGAGGCCAATACCCTCAAAGGCCGTTGCCGAACGCACCATACTAATATGGTTACTAATGATCGTCATATTAACCGGCGCACCCACCTTGGTTGCATGGGCACCAACTCCCATACCACCCTTTACGCCAACTACGCGGCTACCAACCACCTTGGCGTGCGGTGAATTATCCTTGACCAGTACGCCAAAGCCAGTCGTCTGGTCCGCCAAGCCAGCGTTTTCGACCACGGTATCCAGTACCAGCAGGTTGGGTGTACCGCCGCCGGCACCCAGGCCTTGGGCAAGAATGGCCGACTGCGCTACGTTCTTAATAGCCATCTTGTAGAACTGAATATCGCGTGCATTCGTCAGCTGGAAGGCGTTCTGAGTTTTGCGGCCAGGCTGCCAGCGGGCATCAAGCGTAAACTCGGTAAACAGCAGCTTTTCGGCCCGCCCACCAGAGGTATTCATAAACGGCGGCTGCGGCTGGCTGGCATCAAACACCAGCGTTGTGAGGCTGCCATTACCGCGTACTACCTTGTTCTTAGCGGCGTTCAGACTGATGGCACCGATTGTAAAGGTACCAACCGGCAGCTCAATAACGCGCACATTACCATCATCCAGCGCGCGCTGCAGCACCCCAGTAATATTGCCACCGCTAAACTGCCAGCCATCACTGCCAAGCTTAGCCACCGCACCAGCCTCAGCCTGGGGCATTGGCATCAGCGAGCCACGCGCTGCCTGCTCGGCACTCGCCACGCGCTGTAGCATTGCCTGGCCCTCGGCCTGACTGGCCCAAGCCCGCCCAGCCGGTACAACCAAGCTGAGTCCCATTGTTGCTATTATAACTACAGCAAGGCAGCCGTACCGCGCCCGCTGCCAAACATCACCCACCATATTTAACGTTTGTTGCTTCACATTCATCCTTTGTAGTTTTGTTTACCACACAATAACCTAATAATGACTGTGCCTATAATACCACACCCGGCCAGCAAAAAAAATGCCCAAAACGCCTGCTTGATATTTAAGCAAATTTTAAGTAAAGAATGCTATGCAACCCGAGCAGCTGGTGGCAAATTCGCCCCGGCATGCCCCTGCAGCGACGCGACTCGCTCGGCTGGTACGGCGGCAAACTCAGCAGCCCGTGCCGCATTATGGGCACCAAAGGCATCAGCTGGCAGCACCAAGCCATGCTCAACGGGGGTCAGCTCAGCACTATAGCCAAGCTGCTCGGCCGGCTGGGTACTGGTTAACTCACCCGGCACCGCTGGCGTAGCGTCAGCAGCATCGGTAGGTGTATCCATGGCTGTATCTGTGGTTACATCAGCGGCTGTATCGGCTGCACGTTCCTCTACACGCGGAATTGCCGGCAGGTTTTCCAACAGAGCACCCAGCTCCGCTAGGGCCACATTCGTCTGCTGCTCAATCTCGGCAAAAAAGCCCATGTAGCTATAAATCCGTTCCTGCACCTCGCTGTTTAGTTGGCTCACATCCACCTCACCAGCCCGCACATCCAGCAGGAATTGCTCGGCAGTAGCGGCTCGGGTTAGTTGGCGTGATTCATGCGTATCCAGAATATCGCCGCCCGGTGTTTCGTCGTTAATATTACTACTACCGGTGCGGTCGTCCTCTATGCCGGCACGCAGTACCTGGCTGGTGGCCCGGGTGCGCAGGCGCTCGCTATTCTGTGGCGTCACCCTTAGGCCCAGGCGGTTAAACTCACGCTGCATGCCCGCCTGCGAAGTTTGCAGCTGGTGGGCAAACTTACCCGCTGCTGGGTGGGTGCTATGTAGGGCTTGGCTCAGCTGGGCGATTTCGGTGCGGCTGGTGCCATTTGGCTCGTCTTCGTCCTGTATATACTGGGCGTCCTCGCCAATCTGGCTGTAAATATTATTGATATTAACCGCCGCGGTATTAAACTGGCCGCCAGGGGTCGTGCTATCTGTGAGCCAGTCATCGTAGAACTCGGGCTGGCTGCCATCACTATCCATGCCGTACAAAGCCTCGATTTTATCCCGGTCAGCCGCTGCCTCGGCCGCTGTACGGGCACGGGAGCGCTCACGCCGGCGGGCATCAAAGGGGTTAAGCTCAAACGGGGATGGCAATGGAGTGAATGGTTTTGTCATGGTATAAGCCCTATATTTATGGCGTAATTGTACCAAGTTTTAGCCCATACGTCAACTAGCTATGCAGCACAGCGCAACCAAACTAAAGAATGGTTAGCAAGAGTGAGCGCTGTAAAATTAAGTAAAAGAAATGGTATAATATTACATAATGTTGATGAAAAGCAGGCCTGAGTTTGATACGATCACATCATTTGATGAATTTAGTAAATACTATTGGTACCACGAAGAGCTTTCACATATATGTCAATCTTTGGGATTAGAATCGAAGGGCACCAAGCAAGAGCTCAACTATATTATTGAACAGTACTTTGCAGGTAATTTGATTAAAAAATCATCAATAAAAAACCAAAAGAAGCAAGTAAAAAATATTACTTTAGATACGCCTTTATTAGAGTGTGGATTTTTCCTTTAACGCAACATTCAGAGAATATTTTTCCGTTGTAACAGATACTTCACCTTTTAAATTTACTGCTGATATGGCAACAGCTTGGAGGAAAAGTAAAAAGAGAAAAATAATGTAAAATTTACTATAAAAAGATATGCTCAACGTTTATTATGGAGAATCAGACTATGCAAAGTATGATAATTCAGTTTGTCAGTGGAACCAATTTTTAAAGGATTTTTGTGCAGACAAAAACAGTTATAACTACTCAAACAAATTAAAAGTAGCTGCCATTCTTTGGAGGGAAGTAAGAGATTCAAAAAAGAAAAAACCTATTCAAAGAATCTTATAGCTGACTATGAATATAAAATAAAAGACTATCACAAGTAGATAATTCTCTGCTTGCTTAGCTCACACATGACAACACCAACTCCCCACCGCTTGAATCCTACCCAGAGGCGCTCCGCCTGCGCTATGCTGTGCTGCAACTGATTGACACGCTGATTATGCAGCGTAATATCGAAGCGCTGGACCGCCTGGGTGACGTCACCCTAGAGATGTTTAGTGCTCATATCGAAATCGAGGAACTGAGTTTAATTGAAATAACCGGTTATCTTGGCGATGCTGTTCGGCAGCTGAAGGCAGGCAGAACCCCCACAGAAGTCTTGCATGCTCCGCTACGCACAATGCAGGGATGACATCCAACCACAGCAGGAAGCAGAGCCGCCCCACGGGGCAAAATAAGTTTACCCACCCCTATGCTATACGCATAGGGGGTTCTTTTGTGGGGGCGCTATAGCTGGATATCAAGCCGGAATTCAGCCGTGTGGCCCGGGGCTAGGAGCTCGCGGGCCGGGGCGGTTGGCTCATCTGCAAAGCTATTGCCAGCTAAGGTCGGCTCTACACAGATGTAGCGGCCGGGGTGGGCACTCCATAGCGCCACGGTAGTGAGGTTTGATGATACCAGTGTGTAGTTATTATCACCACAGGTAAGGGCTAGTTGGCCAGCTGTACGAATAAATTGGGCCTCGGCGTACTCGACCGCATTGTAGGGTGAGCCATCGAGCGTAAAGCTGCCATCGCTACCGGTGGGCAAAGCAAAATACGGGTGCCAGCCCGGGGCCAAGCGCACCGGGGCATCAGCACCATTGGTGGCAGTCAGCACCATAGCCAGGCCAGTTGGTGCCAACTGGTACGTGATGGTAAAGGCAAGACCACGGTAGCCGCCTTTATCCACCTCTAGGCTCAGCGCCACCATACTATCCGTCTGCTGGCTAACCTGCCAGGTGCTGGTACGGCCAAACCCATGCTGGGCCAGGCCGGACTCACCACCAGGGCCAAAGTTTGGCATGCACACATGGCAGCCACCACGCCAGCTACCATCTAGCTGTTGCCGTGGCATTAGCACATCCTGGCCAGCCCGCGTATAGCTGGTCAGCAGGGCGCCATCTGGGTCCACCGTTATAGTTTGGTTGTGTGCGTTACATTGTATCATTGGGTATCCTTTCAATCTGTTATACCGTAATCTGCTAAGCGCTGCGCATCCGCCACCTGCCAATCAGCGATACTCAGGCGCCGCAAGCTACTGCAATACGCCCCGGTGCCCAGCGCCTGGCCGATGTCTTCTGCCAAGCTACGTATATAGGTGCCGCTACTGACGTGTGTGCGTATGGTAAGCCGGGGGTAGCTGTACTCCACCAGCTCGATGCTGTGGATAGTAACCGGCCGGGGTTCCAGTACCGGCGCCTGGCCCTGGCGCGCCAGCTTGTAAGCCCGCTGGCCGTTAATTTTTAGCGCGCTAAAGGCCGGTGGCCGCTGCAAAATCTGGCCGGTTAGCTGCTGCAGCACCTGCTGGACCTGCTGCATGCTTGGTGGCACAGCCCTTGCCTGGGGGGTGATCGTGCCTTCGGGGTCGCCTGTGCTACTCGTGGCCCCAAGGGTGATGGTCGCCTGGTAGACCTTGCTGAGCTTGCTATAGCGCTGGGCGTTTTTGCACTCTGTGCCCACAACCAGGATCATCAACCCAGTTGCAAATGGGTCCAGCGTACCGGTGTGCCCCTACCTTAAGCCGCTTTGGTGCTGGGTTACCAGGGGTCGCCTGAGCTTTGGCCTGAGCCGTCAGCACGCGCCGCAGCCGCGCTACCACGCCAAAGCTGGTCATACCCGCTGGTTTATCTATTAGAATAATGCCGTGTGTCATCAGGCCCTATTATACCACTATTAATGCAGCAAACGGGGCCCGTCGCACGGCTTGGTAGCGGTGCATCGGGCCCCGTCGTCGGTATAAGCGGGTATGTAAGCGGCGTAAAAGGCTAGGCGCCAGGGATATGGAATTCACCCGGGTCGCTTGGTTTGGCTGATGGCGCCGCCGGGGCCTTCGTATCCTTGCCACTAGCTGGCGCCGTTGGTGGCAGAATGGTGCCAAGGTTTTCTGGCGGTAAATCAGTGCCCGCGCCCGGTAGATCGCTAAAATCTGGCATACCGGTTGGCAGCGGTGGCAGCTGGCTAAAATCTGGGATCGGTGGCGGTGGTGGCGTGCCAGGTAGCTTGCCATCGCTCGGTGGTGCGGTGGTCGCTGGCAGCTGCGTGGTCTTGCCACCGGCTGGCTTTGGCGTGGCTGGGGCAGTTGTGGGCGGCGCTGGGGTTGGGTCGGTAAATTCAAAAGCTCGGCATGGTTTCTTCTGCCAGGGCCAATGCATCCAGGGCTGGCGCCGGTGTACCACTAGGTTGGGTCGGCGCTGATGCCCTGGTGGCAGGCTTGCTACCAGGCCCGCCCAGTACCACCGGCGGTAAGCTAGCGCTGGCTTTGGCTGGTGGCTGTGTGGTGGCCGGCATTTCGGCCTTAAAGTCCGCCAGGGCGCTATCGATCGCATCACCAGCTAGTAGGTCGTTATCTTGGTACGGGGCCGGCGTGGCTGGGGCGGGGCTTAGCTCGCTGGCAAGGTCATCGCCCTCGTGGTGGGCACGCTCCACGCGGCGCTCTTCGGACCGCTTAAGCGCTGTATCAAACGCCTGGGCGGGGTCATATTCTTTACTTGGGTCAAATTCAATTTTAGATGGATCAATCTGGGACGGGTCAACCGGCTGTGGCGCTGGGGTGGTTTTGGGCTTTTTGCTCGCTGTATTCGCCTTCCCCTTGCCTTGGGTGCCCCCCGATTGGGCCGACTTCTTGCTTGCTTTAGCCTGGCGCTCGGACTCACCTGCAATATCGCCGGTCAAGCGGTGGCCGCCATCATCTGGTTTAATATCGAGCACATTGCCCTGCTTCAGCTTGGCGACGATCAGCTGCTGGTTAGCGCCAGCTGCCATCAGGTTCGCGGCCACCGTCATAGCGTGTGAGGTGGTGCGGTCATTACTAAAGCGGTCCGTCGCGGCCACCACGCCAGTTAGCAGCGCATTGGCCACCTGTTGGCTCATGGCGCGCTCTTCGCTGAGGTCTTCTACCAGCTCTGTGACGAGCTCGCAGACGCTACTAGCGCCGGTATTCGCCCAGTCAGGCGCACCAAGCTGGCTTGGCTTGAGGCCAATGGTTGCCACCACCGAATCCTGCAAGATTTGGCTATGTGCTGCCACAGCTTTATCGAGCGCTGTCTTACTGCTCGCCCCCAGGGCAAGCACCATTTCAACGTTATAATCACCCTTGCTATAGTGTAGATCCTTATCGGTAATCACGGTGCGGTACGGGGTAACGAAGATTTTAACCAAATCGCCATCAACCTTGTAGCGTAAAGTGGTCGGCCTTTTCCTTATCGAGCGCAATCACAAAATCGCGCAGGCTATCAACCGTTCGCTCAAAGGCATCCTCGGCGTGCAAAAAGCCCATTGCAGCTGGTACAGTGCTGCTAACCACCGTCGTGGCGTGTTTACCAATATCATTCAGGAAGGTCGTGAGCCCAAGCGCGGCCGATAGTTCATCGACGGTTGGGTCCTGCCCAACGGTTACCAAAATGGTATCCACACTCCGAATATTATCAACAATTTGTTCCTTTGCGCCCAGCATGTGCCCTTCCCTTTATTTACGTTACCGTTACTAGTGCATGTATCTTATCAATGTACCATAAGCATGATTTTTATGCAACGCGTAGGGCCGGTTCCCTGGCCCGCTGGCTTTACTTTTGCCTGCTTGGCTGTATAATGGCGTATGATTGTAATATAAACCACTTTATAGAGTATTAGTTGTACGTAAGGAGCAGTATGCCAATTATCAAATCAGCCATTAAGCGTGTTAACCAAGCCGGCAAGCGCCGCGAGCGCAACGTTGCCCTCAAGCGCGATATTAAACTTGCCACCAAAGCCTTTTTGGCCGGCCCTAGCAAGCAAACCCTGGCTGCCGCCCACAGTACGCTTGATACCGCCGTTAAGAAGAAGCTCCTAAAGGCCAACACTGCTGCCCGCCGCAAGGCCCGCCTGAGCCGCCTAGCGAAAGAAGCTGGCGTCAGCCTGGCCGCCTAGCTGGCCCTATCGCATCACACATCTAACACCCGCTACGTAATCAAGTGGCGGGTGTTTGCTAGAGCCTAGGGCGCGCGTCGAATACAGGGCACACAAGCAGGCCCCAGCCTGGCGCTACAAATCCAGCTACGAGGTGGCGATTTTTACCAGTACCGCCTGAAGGACCAACCAGGGGTCAGCTGGCGTGGTTTTCAGCTGCTGGTCTGCCTGAGCCATCATCGCCACAATCCGTGTCAGGCGTGGGCGGTCTACCTGCAGCTGGGCTAGTTGGCGCAGGGCGTACTCGCTAGCAGCGATATCACGCGCCACTGTGGCTGGCGGGGCATCACTTACCGTTAGTGCTGCCAGTTGGAACACCTGGGCGGCCAAGAGGCCAAAGGTTTGGTAGGGTCGGCTAGTTGGCGCACAGCCGCAAGCTGGCGTAGGACCGATATGGTCTCGCCGTGCACCGCCAGTGTAGCAGCCGGAATACATTGGCCTGGGGACTGGCTGGCGTGTGCTGCTGCACAAGCTGAAGTGTGATGGTGCCGAGTGGCTCCAGGCGGCGTAGCTCCTGGCTCAGGCGCAGCTGGTCCACACCAATCCGGCGCACAAGCTCACTGGCGGCTGCCATCTAATGCTATACCCCTGCTGCTCGGCCCAATCCTTTAGCCAGGTACTGGCCGCGGCCGTTTGCCGGTCGCTCAGCGGCGCGAACTCCCTGCATTAGCGCGTGGGCTTTCAGCGCCTTATACGTCTTGGTACGTTTATCAAGCGTGCCCTCTACCAGGACGATATGGTTGGTATCGCTGGTGCTACCATTGGCCGCCTGGGTGCCTGGCAGCGTGGCAGCTAACTGGCCCACGGCCTGCCACAGCTCGGGGTTGTGCGACGCCCGGCGAATAATAATCAGCCGCTCGCTGGCAAAGAGTGTTGGTGCAGTAGCCAGCTCAGGCAAGGCGGATGCCGTAAGCTCCTCGCCGTCGTAATACTCTGGCTCCACCTGGCTGCTGGCAATAATCGCCGCCAGGGCTTCATCAATCGCAAACTGGTTGGCACCGTATATTACCTGGAGCATTGCGCCCCTATACCTGGCACTGCGGGCACAGGTGCGTTCCCCGGCCGGCGTGCTTAATTTTAATAATCTCGTGGCTGCAGCGTGGGCAGGGCTGCCCATCGCGGCGGAATACCCACGCATGGTCTAGGTACTGGCCGCGGCCGCCTTCGGCATTGACGTAATTTTTATCGGTCGAGCCGCCCCTGGCAATCGATAGATTCATACACTCGCGCATCGCGTGGTAGAGCTGCGTCAGTTCCTGCGGCGTGAGACTCCCTACCTTACGGCGGGGGGTCGATACGGGCCCGCCACAGGCTTTCATCAGCGTAGATATTACCAACCCCAGCCACTACGGTTTGGTCTAGCAGCGCCGCCTTGATACTAGTGCGGGCCCGGCGGGCAAAAGCGGGCCGCAAACTGCTCTGGCGTAAAGCTATCTTCCAGCGGCTCGGGCCCAACCGTGCGCATAAAGGCGAGTTCCGGCACCTGGGCGGTCGGCAGTAGCTGCATCCAGCCAAACTTACGCTGATCGTTAAAATACAGCCAGCCTCCCCGCCAAAGCCAATGCTCACGCGGGTGGATGCATCGGGCAGTGCCCCAATCAGCGATTCATTTGGGTGGCCCGCACCAAAGCGCTCGTCTTTGCTACCAACATACACTAACTGCCCGGTCATCTTGAGGTGTACGGCCAGCGTGTAGCCACTGCTTAGGTCTATCAGCAGCAATTTCGCCCGCCGGCGCACATTCGCTATACGCGCACCATACATAAAGGCCGCAACTTGCTCAGGCGCATTTGGGAAACTTTTGGGACTATCGTGCTCACGCACCTGCACAATTTTTTTGCCCACAATATAGGTATTCAGACCGCGCCGAACGGTTTCTACCTCTGGTAATTCTGGCATTAAGCTACGCCCCCGTGGCCCAGGCAGGCGCTAGAATAGCCCACGTAGCTGCGATGATGACGACTCACCATTACGGATATTGATCTTCTTGATCAGCTTGCGGCTTTCCGGTATCTGCTGCAAGAATAGTTCGCTAATGTAGTCGGCTTTGGCTTTAAACGAACCCCGAATATTACGGCAGGTTGTGGTCCACAGGCGCTTCACCGTGCGCTCGTTCTGCAAAATCTCAAACTCCATCACCTTACCATTGGCGCAAATCCCGCGCGTGTCATCGGCATTACCCGTTAGTGGGTCACCCTTCATCATATCAGCGCGGTTGAGGGCAAATACAAACTCCTCGTACGCTTTGGTGTTGTTATCTAAATTCAGATTATCTTGCGGCTGGTCCAGGTAGCCCTTGTAGGTTGTCATACTGCGCTTGTTGGGCGAAATCGTCATCTGGTAGGAGCGGAAGGATTCATCCGCGGTAATACCGCCGCGTACTGTCATACGCACTGCCCTATCCAGCGAGGTCGATAGCAAGGCTTCTTCGGCTTCCTCCTGCTGGGTTTTGGTCTGCTGGCTAGAATTTTGCGAATCGCCGCCCATAACTGTGCGCACAAAAGCCACAATTGCCGCGACACTAATCACCACAATCACCACAATCAAAATAACCGGAACCAGCTGTGAGTTTCTACCGTGTTTCATACAGCTTATATTGTGGCACACTACCCGGTAAACGTCAATCTGTTTGTGCGTGATTTATACCGGCTGCTTGGCCTGTAGCGCGGCTTATGGGTAGCCTTCAGCGAGCCACCAGCGCCTGAAACGCTTGCCTTTACTGCCTTTTAATGATATATATATTAATCTTTTTGCCTGATTGCAGCCTAAGCTGCAGGCACAAGGTTTGATCTTGCACACTCCAATCCTAGAGAGGATCTTTACCATGCTTTGTATGCTGAATAGCGCCACCTTCGCGCTGGTGGACGATGTTAGCCCAGAAGAAGAAGTCTTCTTGGGTGATAGCAATAAGCAAGAAGAGGACGAAGCCGCCATATGCTTCGTCTTTGGCATACTGTGGTCACTATCAGCAATTCTGCCGCTAGTGGGGACCATACTGTGGATGGGCGACCATCCGTTTGATGGCACCGAGGCCCTTATAAAGGGGCTTGGGCATTTCATGATCATCACGTTCATCGTGATGTGTAGCCAGATGCTAGCACCATTGACGATGAAATGGATGAGCCACTCATCACACCAGCGACCGAGAAAGATGCACCAACCATTGAGCCATGGTATCGTGTTGTCATGTGGTCCAGTGTTGTATTATTGCTTATGACTTTAGCCGGGGAAGTTTATATACTGACCCTGGCGAGCGATTGGGTGGCAACCACTCTTGTGGCTCTATCCATGGTGAGCAGTATATCCCTGCTCTGCCTCTGCTGCGGCGCTGTATGTTCTATGTATGATATACAGCGCAAACAACAGCAGGTAGCTAAACGTGTCCAGTCCAAGGGAAGATTATTCTTCTCTAGTTGGCACCTGAGCCATGACCCGTTGCCATTTAGCCTGGTAGATCCAGCGCGCTTTGTGCGTCGATATAATGACGCCGCGCGCAAGACGCCAGGTATCGGCAGCACCATGGATGCTGTTATGGTAGACTACGCCAGCCAAGCAGAGCACCTGAGCTCCTACGAGCTTGAAGACAAACAGTGCCAAGCTCGCTGCAAAGTCTGGAACTTGCTTGAGAAACATGAAGCCAAAACCCAAAAGGAAGGAGTAACAGAAGCCTAGTGCCATCTAGGCTCAATACCGGCCCGTGGCTTGCCGTAAAAGCCACTTTTTATTGGTATCATCTGGCTCACTCGCTCCTTATAATAGCGAGCGGTGTACATGGCGGCTGAGCCTACAGCTCGCCCCAGTCCGTGCCGGTGTGGACATCCACTTGCAGGCGAATAGGCAGCTCCGGCGCGATCTGTTCCATAGTGGTTCGTAAGAGGTCGGCCACCTGGGTCGCGTTACCTGCGGGGCACTCGACAAGAATGGAATCATGGATTTGCAAAATCTGCTGGCCCAGGCCCGCCACATCCTTTTCTACCGCAATCATCGCCCGTTTCATTAAATCTGCCTCTGTGCCCTGAATCGGCATATTAGCACTAGCGCGGCGGGCGGCCTCGCGCACCAGGTAGTTGCTACTAGCCACATCCGGCGTAGGGCGGCGGCGGCCAAAGTAGGTTTCTACATAGCCGGCCGTTTTAGCCTGCTCTAGCGTGGCATCAATATAAGCACGGATCGGCGCCCGCAGCGCAAAGTAATCATCAATAAACTGCTTGGCCCGCGGGATACTCATGCCAGTTGCAGCAGCCAGGCCGTGCGGGCTCATACCATACAGCACCCCAAAGTTAATCACCTTGGCGTGGCGGCGCTGCTCTGCGCTCACCTGGTCCATCGCGACACCATACACCTGGCTGGCGGTTTTTGGTGTGGATATCAACCCCGTTGTTAAAGTCGGCTATGAGGGCTTCGTCCCCGGCCAGCACTGCCGCCAGGCGTAGCTCGAACTGGCTATAATCAGCACTCACCAGTACGTGGCCGGGCTGGGCCGTAAAGCCACGGCGAATCTGGCGGCCCAATTGGCTGCGAATGGGGATGTTCTGCAAGTTGGGATGGGTGCTGCTCAGCCGGCCTGTGGCGGTTACATCCTGGTGAAAGGTAGTGTGGATGCGGCCATCATCCCCCACCAGCCGCGGCAGAGCATCGACGTAGGTGCTGAGCATTTTGGCCAGCTCGCGCGAGCGTTCAATTAGCTCAATAATAGGGTGCTGGCCGCGGAGTTTATCCAGCTCCTTTTGGCCGGTACTATAGCCAGTTTTGCCCTTTTTAATCCCGGTGGTGGGTAGCTGCAGTTTGGTAAATAATACCTGGGATAACTGGGCTGGGCTGGCAATGTTAAACTCGTACCCAACGAGTTCGTGTATATCGGCAACTAATTGCTGGTACTCTGTGCTAAGCTGCTGGTGGAGCTGGGTAAACACCTGCGGGTCAATCCCCACGCCGCGCTCCTCCATGGCAAACAGCACCGGCACCAGCGGGAAGTCAAACTTAGTTGCAATCCGTGCTAGGCGCGGCTGCGCTGCTAGGGCCTCGGTTTGGGCATCGTAAATATTCCACAGGGCGGCCATCACTACAGCAGGGGTCATCTGCCGGCAGCGCATCATCAGGCTGGCCTACTAGGGCAGCCAGGCTACGGTCGCGAGCAAGCGGGCTGAGCAAAAAGGCGGCCTGGCACATATCGTGTAGCTTCGTGATGGTAGGGCGTACCCCCGCCTGGGCCAGGGCATGGAGTGTGGATTTTACATCGTAGCCCACCACACAGGCCTGGGCAAGCCGCTGCCACACGCTGGCGGGCACCATATCAAGCGCGGCGGTGTACACCTGGCTGCGGCGAGTCGATAGCCACAGCTGCCCCGCCGCAACATGGATAAGAGCCGGTTGATCAAGTGCAACCAGCTCATCGCTACTATCACCGGTAGGCAGCGGCTGCACCATTAGCGGCTGAATGCGCGCTGGTACGTACAGCCCGGCCGGCACCTGGCTGGCCTGCAAGTGAGCTGGCAAGCGGCCCAGCAGCGAGGTAAACTCTAGATCCACCAACTGCTGACGCAACTGCTCGGGGTCCATATGGGTAATATCCATGGTTTCCCTGTCGAACGCAACCGGGGCGTCACACCAAATCGTGGCTACCTGGCGGCTGAGGTAGGCGCTGTCCTTGCCAGCAATCAGCTTTTTAGCCCAGGCAGGTTTAATATCAGCGATATGCTCATAAATGCCATCCAGCGTCCCGTACTGCTGCAGCAGGGGCCACGGCCGTCTTCTCCCCCACCCCTGGTACACCGGGGATGTTATCGCTAGCATCGCCCTTCAGCGCCTTTAGGTCCAAAAACTGGCCAGCGGCCACACTCAGCTTGGCTTCAAGCGTAGCTGGGTCGTACTGCTCGATATGGGCCAATCCACGCTTAAGCGCATACACCTTGGTAAGCGGGCTCACTAGCTGGAGCATATCTAGGTCACTGGTGACAAGGCAGGTTTTCGACCCCAGCGGCTTCGGCCTGCGCTGCAAGCGTGCCCATAATATCATCGGCTTCGTAATCATCGGCTTCGAGCAGCGGCCAGCCTAGGGCTTCCAGTAGCTGGTGCAGTACCGGGATTTGGGCAAAGAAATCAGCCGGCGGTTTTTTGCGCCCGGCCTTGTAGGTGGGCAGCAGCTGCAAGCGGCGCCGAATACTGGTGCCCTTTTTATCCCACGCCACACACACGTAATCCGGCTCAAGCTTTTTAATAATTTCGATCGCAAGGGTTGCGAATCCATACACCCCACCAGTTGGGGTGCCTTGTAGTGCTAAGCCCCTGGCATGGCATAATAGCCGCGGTAGAATACGGATTTGCCATCAATCACAACCAGGCGCTTGGTCATATGGCCTTCTTGCTCTTGGCACGCTTACGCGGTATAAGCGTGCCTTGCTGGCGGGCAATGTCACGGCGCTGCTGCGGCACCGTACCACCATACACGCCATGGTCGCGGGTGTCGTGTTGCTGCATTGCGTATTCTAGGCACTCTGCCTGCACCTCGCACAAGTTGCATACTTTTAGAGCCAGCTGCAGCTCGGCACGTTTTGTTTTGTCGTAGCTTACTGGGAAGAAGATGTCGCTTGTTAGCGCGGCCCGGGCTACACCTTCCTGGCCGCGGCGCTGGGCGTCTTCGTTCAGCTGCTGATAGGCACTGTCGAGATCCGCACAAGCCGCCCGGCTTTCCCATTTGATTGAATTATGTCGCATGTACTTAGTATGCCTGATGAATGCCAAAAAACCAAGCGGTGGTGTTATATACCCCAACTTGCTACAATAGGCCTATGGAATCCACAAACGATGTAAAAATTATTGCCTTTGTCGGCATGCCGGGGGCTGGCAAAAGCTCTGCGGTAGACTATATTAGCCAGCGGGGCTACCCCACGGTGTACTTTGGCGGCGTTGTGCTGCAAGCCATCAAGGATGCCGGCCTGCCGGTAACCCCCGCGAACGAAAAGCGTATGCGCCAGCAACTGCGCCAGGATGAAGGCAAAGATGTCATCGTCAAGCGTATCAGCCAGCAGATCCGCCAGCTCATCGCCGAGGGCCACAGCCGCATCGTGGCCGATGGTCTCTATAGCTGGACCGAATACACCTACTTGCAGCGCGCCTTCCCTGGGCAGCTGTACGTGATGGCCATTATCGCACCCCGCGGCCTGCGCCACCAGCGCCTGGCCCAGCGCCCCGAGCGCCCACTCACCCCGGCCGAAGCCCTGGACCGCGACTACGCCGAAATCGAAAACGTCGAAAAAGGCGGCCCAATTGCCATTGCTGACCACTATATTATGAACACCGGCTCGCTCGAAGATTTACACACCAGCATCGAACGCGAACTTACCGCTAGTGGGATATAGCATCCTCCGTAAAAGTACCGCTGCGACGCATGGGCAAGATTTCGTTATACATATCTTGCAGCTCACCCGTCAACCGAGCTTGCAGTATATGATAACTGGCCCGGCCACCAGCTTTTTGAGCTACCTGAGGAAACGGAACCCACTCGGCGGCAGTGATTTCATCATTCGGAATAGCTAACGCGGTAAGCGGTAGCTGCGCCGGCAGCTCTTTGCAAAAGGCAATATTAAAGCGGTCCCTACTGACACCATCGCTACCAGTATAAATAACAGCTACTATGTCTTGTGGGCTTAGCTCAAGTGCTAGGCCAGTCTCTTCGGCTAGCTCGCGCTGCGCAGCTTGCACCGGCGACTCGCCCGTATCTACAACACCGCTCGGGAAGGTCCACTCATTCTTATAGCTAGCCTTCACCATAAGTACGTGATTACCTGGCGCTACTAATGCAACACATGCACTTGTCATCTTGCCTGGCAGCGTATGTGCCCAGGTATTGTTTTCTGCCGTTGTAAACACCGTGCCGGCCACGCAGGAAGCTCCTAATTCAAATATTCGTGGAGCTTTTTGGCGTCCTTATGCTTGCGCAGCTTGGCCAGGGCCTTGGCTTCAATCTGGCGGATGCGCTCACGCGTGACGGCAAACTCCTGCCCGACTTCCTCCAGCGTGTGGCTCTTGCCGTTATCCAGGCCAAAGCGCATTTTGACGATCTTCTGCTCGCGGTCGCTTAGGCTTGATAGAATCGCCTGCACCTGCTCCTTCAGCAGCTGGTTCGAAGCCGATTCCTCTGGCGTGGTGCTATCTTCATCCTCGATAAAATCACCCAGCACGCTGTCTTCTTCCTCGCCATCGCGGCCCACACCAGCGTCCAGCAGTGAATATCCTGCTTAATCTTCATGACATATTCAATCTTGCTTGGCTCCATATCAAGCTCCTTGGCTAGCTCGTCCATGGTGGGCTCGCGGTTCAGCTCCTGGGTCATACGGCGCTGCGTGCGCAGCAACTTAGTGATGGTTTTCTACCATATGCACCGGGATACGGATGACGCGGGCTTGGTCGGCAATGGCACGAGTAATCGCCTGGCGAATCCACCAGGTGGCGTAGGTGCTGAATTTAAAGCCCTTATCGGGGTCGAATTTTTCGACCGCCCGCAGCAGCCCCGTGTTGCCCTCCTGAATCAAATCCAAAAAGTCTAGCCCACGGCCGCTGTAGCGCTGGCAATACTCACCACCAGGCGCATGTTAGCCTCGGCCATTTTATCCTTGGCGCGCTTATCGCCTTCTTTGACCTTTTGGGCAAGCTCCAGCTCTTCATCACCCGTTAGCAGGGGGATTTTACCAATTTCGCGCAGGTACAGGCGGACGGAATCATCGCTGACGTCATCTAGATACTGGCTATTAAGCGCGGCTTCATCCAGCTCTTCTTCTTCGGCCAGGTCGGCCAGGTTCGGCTCCTCGAGGTCAGCCATATCTGGCAGTGGCGTCTGGCTTGGGTCTGGCGCCGGGGCGGCAACAGGTGGCTTGCTTGGTGTTGGTGTACTCAAAGGGTGTCTCCTTTCGGTTGTTTATTGAGCGCTTGTAACTCGGCTATAAGGGCACGCACCTGGGCCTCATCGCCAGCGGCCTCGGCCTGGCGGATGTGCTCGGTTAACTGGGTGCGTTGTTGTTTCTGGTGTTCTGCTTTTATGCGGCGAAGTGAGTGCTTGCTTGCAGCAGGCGGTCCTGGCTGCTCCAGCTGGCGTATTGCACATCGGCCCGTAATACTAGTATTTTCACATACTGGCTATAATTTTGCAACTCTGGCGGTATGGCGCCGGCCGGCAGCGGGCCGTGCGCGGCCAGGTAGCTAGCAATAGCCTGGCGGGCCTGGCCATGCAGCAACGCTATAACCGGCGGTGTTAGCAGCTGGGCTACGTCTGCGTCTATCAGCGCTAGGGCCAGGAGCGTATCGGCCTGAATATGGGGCTGCGGTTGCGGCGTGGGTACCATGCCCGGGCGAGCCTGGGGGCGCGGCGGGGCGTTTTTGAATGATGGCGGCTGCTGGCTGGTGGCGAGCTTCTGCTGCATTGCCTCAACACTGGTGCCGGCAATGGTAGCTGCCTTGTGTAGGTAATGCTCGCGCTCGACTGGGTCGGCCACATGGTGGATCACCTTAGCGGCGGCACTGGTAAAGGCCCGTTTGCCGGCCGCAGTGGTCACATCGTGCTGCTTGTGGTAGTGGCTTAGCACCCAATCAAGCACCGGCTGGTGGGCATCAATCGCGGCTTGCCAGGCTTGTGGGTCACGCCGGGTCAGCTCATCCGGGTCCTTAGCCCCCGCTGGCAGGGTTATGATACTCAGCTCCGCACCGGCAGCTTGGGCAATCGGGATCACCCGCTCGGTGGCGTCCAGGCCGGCCTTATCCCCATCGAACGCCAGGCGCAGCTGCGGGCTTAAGCGCACCAGGGCTTTAATATGATGCTCCGTCATGGCCGTGCCAGCCGTTGCAACCACCTGGCGCACACCTGCCTGGTGGCTACTGAGCACATCCACATTGCCTTCAACCACCACCGTGTAGCCATGGGTCCGAATAGCCTGTTTAGCCTGGGCAAGGCCAAATATATGCCAGCCCTTATCGTATAGCAGCGTTTGCGGTGTGTTGAGGTACTTGGGCGCGCTTTCATCCGTGCCAAGCCGGCGGCCTGTGAAGCCAATCACCCGGCCGCTCGGGTCCATTAATGGGATCATCATCCTATCTTTAAACAAATCCCCTCCAAAGCGGTTTACCAGGCCAGACTGCGCTAGCTCCTGGCGGCGAAACCCCCTACCCACCAGGTAGTTCACCAGCCCGTCGCGGGTGTTTGGCGCATAGCCAATCGTAAAATCGGCCACCGTTTGCTGGCGCAGGCCACGGGTTTGGGTGACGTAGGCAATAGCCTGCTTGTTGTGCAGTAAACAATACTGGTAGTAATGCGCCGCCAAGCGGTGGGCCTCGTACAGGCGCTGCTTGCGCGCCGCGATACTCTTTGCCTGTGCGCTCTGGTATAGGCTAATGTCAACCCCAGCCTTGCGGGCCAGATGCTCCAGGGCGCCTTTAAAATCCAGGCCTTCCATTTCCATCACAAAGCTGTAAATATCGCCACCCTTGCCGCTACTAAAAATCATGCCAAATATTCTTATCGGGGCTGACGAAAAAGCTTGGCGTGCGCTCGCTGGTAAACGGGCTCAGGCCCTTAAAGTTGCGGCCAGCGCGCCTGAGCTCCATATACTCCCCTATCACATCTTCGATATTGAGCCGTGCGCGGATGTCTTCTTTGGCCTCTTGCATACCACTTATTATACCACCTTCGGTAGCCAGAATGCCCCGCCGGCTACTTGTGCCTAGGGCCATGGTTATGGTTAAATAAAGGATATATGTACCCAAGCTCATCACCCCAGCCCCCAGCACCACAGCCAGACCCCCACGCAGGGCCGCAGCCAGGGTCTACCCCGCCGCCAACACCATACGCACAGGGCGGCGCTTACTCGCCATACGGGCCATCCCAGCCACCTGCTAGCCAGCACGGCCGCGCCCCAGGGCTACACACCGCAGCCGCAGCAGCACGCCTATAGCCAGCCACCACAGAGCTCACAGCCACCGGCTGGTTACACCCCACCCCAGCCACACCAACCGGCCAATTGGTACACGCCAGAACCCAGCCCGCAGGACTACGCTCCAGCTAGCGTGGATGCTTACTTTGCAGCAGGCCCGCGGCGCGGCCAACCACAGGCTCACGCTGGGGTGGCTACAGCCCCGGCGACCAGTACTCTATGGAATACCTGGACCACATGGCTGGCACAGCCGGCGGCCCTAAGATTGAGCGCAAGTTTATCATTGCGGGTGCTGCCGTTGGTGTCATGCTACTGGCAGCCGCCGCCATCTTTATCTTTACGCCCAAAAGGCCCCCACAACGCAAACGCCTGACCGTCTCTACGGCACGATTGTCGATACGCAAAAGGTCAC
This sequence comes from uncultured Candidatus Saccharibacteria bacterium, assembly GCA_916438855.1. GTDB lineage: Bacteria > Patescibacteriota > Saccharimonadia > Saccharimonadales > Saccharimonadaceae > SDRW01. Next base: position 333,644 of record CAKAFW010000001.1, on the reverse strand, counting down.
CAAGGATGCCGGCAAACGCATTAAAAACAACCGGCTCAAGTCTATCAATAGCACCCTGAACGCCAGCCTGGTAAATGCCAGCACCAACCTAGAAAAAGCCGCTGGGCGGGCTGGGTGTTGATACCAAAAAACTACGCGCAACGGTGCACAAAACGGAATACCATGACCAACGCTTGGTTGATAAGCTTGAAGACGCCCGCCTGAACGCGGTCTATGACCGCACCTATACCACCCAAATGGAGTACAAGGTTAAGGATATCCAGCTTAACATGCAGGCAATTAGCAAAGCCGGCACCACCAAGGAAACCAACGACGCCTTTAAAAGATCGATACGGACCTCAATACCGTCATAAAAAGCCTAGAAGAATACCGCAAATCTGGCGCTCACTAGCCGCAGCACATACACTCGGGTAGTGGCTGGCGCGGAGGGCGTGAGGGGTGTATAAAAGGCAGACGGCCCGTGCCCCCACAGCCCCGCTACTCTGTGACCAAGCGGTAGCTGAGGCGGATGAGGTCCTGGATTTCATCCTCCGTGAGCTGCCCACTACAGATGATGGTAATCCAGTGCTTTTTATTAAGATGGTAGCCTGGCAGCACGGACTCGTAGCGCTGCTGCAGGGTTTGGCTCAGGCGTGGATCACACTTGAGGCTCAGGCGCACTGGGTTGGTGCCCTCAGCAATCAGGGCAAACATGCGCTCCTTCTGGCCCGGTACGTCCTTACGGCCCACCTTGTATACGGCAATCTTTTCGCCAAAGGGGTAATCCAGCCAGGCGCCAGGCATCGTCAAAATATAATCTTCCAGCTGCTTGTGGTTCATGCTACGCGCCCTTTCTACCAGCGTGGATTTTTGGTTAAATAATATTTAAGCTCGGCAATGCTGCCTTCGATATCGCCCAGTGCACGGTGCTCCTCTGGCTTGGCAAAGCGCTTGCCGTATTTACCATCGAACACCACCTTCCAGGCGCTTACATCCAGCATGCGGTAGTGCAGGCGTGCGTCCAGGCGCGGCCATTCGCGGGCAATGAATTTACGGTCCTGGTGGATGGAATTACCCGCCAGCAGCACCGGCTCACTCGGCGTAAAACGCTGGGCAATAAAGGCCAGTAGTTCGTCCTCCACCTGGGCAGGGCTACGGGTAGCCGCGGCATTCTGCTGCAGCAAGCCATCGCGCGCCTGGGGGTGGGCATCCCAAAACTCCCGGCCCACCTGCATACGCTCCGCCACCAGCGCCGGGGGCACCTGCACCGCCGCCTGGTAGCTACCGTACTGGGTAAAATCCCAATCCGTGGCAATAGCCGCCACCTCTAGAATCCTATCATGCACCGGGTCCAGCCCGGTCATCTCTAAATCTACCCATAGCAGGGTTGCGCGCGTCGTCATGGTATTAGTATAGCGCATTGTACCAGATGGTGGCTAGCCTATCCCTATCCAGCCACCATCTATATCGCAGTCTAGCGGTTAAAGAGCCCCTTCAACCCAGCAAGTGCAACGTCCATATCCTCTTCAATCACGTGCTCTTCTTCTGGCTCTTCTTCGTCAAAGCCAGCTCGCGCCCTGGCAGTTTCGTATTCGTCTGCCACCTTATCCTGCGGCAGCCAGCGTAGGTTGGCGTTCCAGCGACCATACTTTTCGTAAGCAAGCGCCTGCAGCATCCCGCCAGCTGCACTGGTATCGGCTATGAGGTACGCATCGCGGTTGGCTATTTGGAAAATCGGACCATATTCATCAAAATCTAGGCGGCTTGCATCGACGCGGAGCTCCACACCATCACGGAACGCGAGCTGATCATAGCTAGCACCCGGGGCTTGCACGCTACTCGGCAACCGGCGCATATCTTTGCGAATTTCCTGCAAACGCTCGGCCAGCATATTGGCGGCATTTTGGTCCAAACCATACGCATTCTGGCTCATGTCCATCTGCTCTTCTAGCTGGTGCACGGCGTTAATTTGAGCTTCGGTAATCTCTTCTGGCCGGTAGGCTACCTCACCTTTTGGCAATACCAACTGGTCGGTGCGACTATATTGCAAAAGTAGCTCGCCAGGCAGTAGCTGGTTCCACGTCATGGTACCATCAGCCGTTTCGGGGCGGCGACTCCTACCCGTGTTGATCTCATCCGGCTCGCGCAGGCTACCGTCGGGCCGCACCACCCAGGTCATCTGCAAATCGGTGTTGCTGCCAATACGGCGGTAGGCTGTAATATCGCTTGGCAACCCCATAGCCTTGGCTTCAGCTTCGATAGCCGCCTTCTCGCGATCAGCCCGCTCGGCTTCTTCGGCGGCGCGTGCTTGCTCAGCTTCCCCTACGCTTGGCTTCAATCCGGGCCGCTTCTTCCCGGGCAGCCCGCTCGGCCCGCTCTTGACGCATTTGCTCGATCCTCTGGCTCATTTCACCAACGGTTCGGGTATACTCGCTCAGCTCGCTATCAGACTCGAGCGGTTGAAGAGCATAGCGCGATATTGGCACCAACACTTCCCGGCCATCCGGCAACGTATACGCATCTGGGCCCGCTTCTACCAGGGAATCAATAAACCTCTCCTGCTCATCGTGTAGTGGAATGTGGTCAAATAGCGCCTGGCCACCATTGTGGTGAATCGTTTGGCCATGTAGCGTGGTAGGGCATTTCATCGCGCAGTTTTTGCTGCAGCTCGGCGAGACATAAACATATCGGGTTCAATCAACGCTAATACGTTGGCGGCCTCTTGCATGGTTTTTGGTCTCGAGTGTAATATGCTCGGCCAGCAGCCCATCAAGCTTTGCTTTTTAGTTGTGTACGGAACTCGTCTTTATCACTTGACGGCATGCGCTCGCTCAGCGCCATAGCCGTTTTGTAATCCTCGCTATCGCGAATCACCCCATACACCATCCATCAGATACTGCCGGGCTTCTTCTGGTGGCATCAGCTCTGTGCCGTAGTCAACACGGTAGCGATTGTTCAAAACACCCACCATTTTGTAACATGGTCGCCCCTGAGCATCAATTGATCGGTCACTTACTTCTGTTTTAAAGCTATGTGGCGCGACCTCGGCCAGTAACTTGAGCGGTACATTTGTAATGCCAGTAATCAATCTGATTTCATCCCTGCCATTGGCAGAAATATTAAATGGCCGCCCCATCACAATATCACCTGCCATAATGGCACGTTCACGAGCAAGCATACGCTTCTCACCGGCACTGTTAACATATTCACGACCATCACGCACGTATATACTATCGCTCAGGCCCGCTACCACACAGCGGAGTAGCTGGTTACTCTCATCGTCGTCAAGAGGCTTAATACCTTCGTCGTTTTTATTTTTCGCTATTAAGTAAGCGGCGATATACCTTATTGGCCTGGTGAACATTCTTTACAAAGATATCGCTATGCCTCATGTCAGCATCACTCATGTCATGGCAGGTAGCTAGTAGGTTCGCATCTACTACCATCTCTGATATTGCACGACTATCTACAAGCGAGCGCCAACCTTCAGGGTAGCCGTCCTTATTACGCATTCGAATCCCACCTACCTCTTGTACAGCCAAGGCAGCAGCCAGCTGGCGGCGCACCCGCGGGCCGTATTTACGTGCCTCTACCAGCATGCGGGCACCGTGTGGTTCGAGCGGCATACGCTCCATAGCGCGGCCAATCTTAGTCACCTTGCCTTCTTCATCCAGCGCACCTAGGCCCTGTAATTTGCTCCTTTGGCAGCCCGTAGCTGGGCGTGGTCTGGCTGGTGGTAAAGTCCATCTTTGTTGCATCAATCCCAGCCCCAGCCAGGCGCAGTACCATACCACCTAGGTGAGTGCGCTGGATTTCTGGCGTTGCGTAGCCATCACGCTGCTCGAGCGATTTAATCCGCCGGCCACCTAGTGGCGCGAGTACATATTCACCTGGGCCCACACGCCCCGCACGGCCAGCCCGCTGCATACAATCCGCTTGCGATGTTGCCGTTAGGTACAGCCCTTCCACACCATCGCGCACCTGCACTTGGCGCTCCAGGCCACTATCTACCACGGCGTGGATATCGTCTATTGTAATACTCGTCTGGGCGACATTGGTCGCAACCACCACCTTCGTTTCGTTATCGTAGTGCTGGAAAACCTGGCGCTGATCCTGCTTTTCCATCTGGCCATGCAGCGGCATAATGCGTACATTCGGTAGCTCATGCTGGGCCAGGCTATCCATTACCTCGGTGATCTCGTTCTTACCCGGCACAAATACCAGCGTGTTCTTACCCTGCTTGGCAAGCTGCAGCGTCTCGCCCACTAGGTCATCACCCTGGCGTTTTTCTACCGGGAAGGTGCGGCCTGGCACCTCTATTACCGGTGTTTGGCGGGCCTGGTGGGCGCTTGTTTCTGTGCGGTCGGTATTAAAGTAATCCGCTAGCTTTTCAGCCTCCATAGTAGCGCTCATCGTTACTACCTTAAAGTTTGGGTCCTCCTGCACACGCTGTTTGGCCCAGGCCACCAGCACTTCCATGTTTTCGTTCCACTCGTGCACTTCATCAAGCACCAGGGCACGCTTAGCGTCTGGCGCGGCCGGCTTGCTATTATATAGCTCACGCATCAGCTGCAAACCATCGGTCACAAACAATATCTGGTTATCGGGGTTATCGCCACGTTCGTTGGCCGTGCGGTAGCCCACAAAGGTATTAAAATCCTTACCGCCGGCTTGGGTCACCTCTTCTTGCACACGCTCGGCTACACTGCGCGCCGCCACCACGCGCGGCTGGGTTACAATCACCTCGTAGCCAGCCTCGGCTAGCATTTGCGGCACCTGGGTACTCTTGCCAGCGCCCGTTTCCGCTGTAATAACCACCGCCTGCGACTCATCCACCGCGTTCTACAATTTGTTCGCGGTAGTCTGCAATCGGTAGCTCTGGGTTGCCCAGCATATGCTCTGGGCTAGCCGGCGCTTCGTGGTTAGTGCTATATTCGCTGCTGCTTGGGGTAAAGGTGCGCTCGTAGGTGGTCGTCATGGGTGATATCTCGCTTTTTGTTAGTGGTTATAGTATACGTACCTACATGGTAGCATAAATTACTAGTTTGTCAATTAATCCCGGTCACGTAGGCTAGCTAACAGAGGTAAAAACCCATGCCAGCTGTAAAAACTATTTTGACAAACCTATGCTAGTAGCGCGTATTGCCACCGAAATAACACGAAAACCCCCGCTTAGTAGGCAGAGGGCGCGCTACAGCTTACATAGCATCAAATGGTGAAACCCGCAGCCATTATGACTGCGGGTATAACGTATTACGCTGGTTCTACAGGCTCTTCAGCGAAGAGCCGCTTATACTCATGGTAAGTTACTGTAAACCTCCTTTGCTGCGCGGTACTGATTCCACGCCTTTCTCTTTTTCGAAAGACATTTTTCAAGCCTTTCGGAAAGTTTTTCGCCTCCTCTTCAGAGGCTGTAAGGAAAAAGGGCAGATAGAAATAATAGTACCATAAGCCCTCGTACATAGCCGGGCCGACAACGCAGCCCTGCTGGCCGAAGCCAGCGAAACCTACGTAGAACGAACTATATTCGTTCTGTTCTGATATATCCACCATTTGGTGGATATCCTGGTCGGTAAGGTCGTCGACATCGTCGACAACCATCACTTCCTCCGGGCGGGACGTTAAGCGGGTCCCGCTCAAAAAGGAAAAATGTTTTCCTTTTTCAAAATTTCTTTATTGGCCTCAATGGCCTCGATGAGCGGGACTGTACGGAACTTACTAAACACGGTGCTCATGATGAGCTCCTTTCTGGCAAATTTGCCAACGTAATGGGTAAGAACAAGCCTACTGGTACTGTAGGCTACTATACATATACCAATTTTTGCTACTGCCGTCAAGTGCTGTTGGGCGCCACGTGCCGCTAGATAAAAAGCCCGCACCATGTATGTGCGGGCGAGCCCCTACGCAGTGCGCGTCAGCAGGGCCAAATTGTAGCCAATGTTCCTCACCTCCTCCTTGGTTAGGATAACCCCCTCGGCTGGGCGGCTGCGAAGCTTGAGTACTATCGCCCGTTGCCCGGGTTGCTGAACAAAGGTGATGCGATTCACGGGGATGTCAGTCCCCAAATCCTCGCTCAGTACCTCCGCCGTAGCCTGGTGGCCAACGGCAGAAATAAAGCCATCAGCCACGAGCCGACGAGCTTCTTGGGCCGTGAGCGGCTCGTATGCATACGAACCGTACTCGCTAAGGATGGATGTGTTTAGAATAGCCACAGGGTGCATACTGACCCCTTCTCCTGCCACGGCCTGGCGCCACGGGTGTGGCGGCGACTACATGCCAAGCAGGTGCCTACGCACAGTGTAGATTATGCGCACGCATCTGGCGACATTCTTTGTGTGCAACTTTATTGTTCAGCATACTTGCCGGGCTGGCAAGAGTAGGTTACAAGCCGCACGGGTGCCAGCTATTTGCCACCCTGCCAAATATAAACCAAAGAAAAGAGAGGGTCTATCGCGCCCTCTCGTAGGCCTATTTAGGCCAGCGCATGCTCAAGTAGCATGGACAATACAGATGGGTCGCTCTTGACCCATTCGCTGATTAACTCCTTCGTTTCATCAGTTTTATAGCTGTAAGACTCGAAGTCACTTAGCCTCTCTACATAGTTTGACTGTAACATTTGTTGGAGTAAAAATACTCCTAGAGGACTATGTCCAGGGCGCACGATAACGTGCACCCCGTTCGCCTCAAACTCAACAGAGTCGTTGGCAAAGTTTGCCAACTTAATACCCCTTTCGATAGTTTGGTGGACGAAGTTTTCCATAGGCTCAATACGAATCATGACAAAACCTTTCTAACAAGGAGCTTCTCTTCTACGGCTTAGTATAAGTAAATTACACTTACCGTCACGCAGGGCACGTGAGCTCAAACCCTGGCGTTTGATTTATACTGCGGGCGCACCACAGTGTACCGAGTCCTCGTTTGAAGACTCATGTGTAAACCAATTGGTTCAGTCATGAGGCCACAAACAGGGTGTGTTGGGAGCACTAACACGGCTCCCATGAATACTAAGATCCAGCGGTTTGGTTCGGGCGGCTCACGCCGCGCACGCAGTTATACTCTGCGTAGCAGTTTTTACCAGGCTGCCAGCCTGGGGGGGATTAGCTGACAGTCACCTTAACGGGACTGTCAACAACAAAGCCGCTCGCGCAGCTCGTCCCCGTTCAAATCACCATCTCGACTATAGTCGAAATTAGCGATACGGACGGGGATATACCCCGCGGCCTCTGCCGCAAGATGCGGCGGCAGAGTACCCACAATAAATTTTCCTTTCACCTCCTCCGGTTCTAGATTACCGGACAGGACAGGAATCTCCTGTCCATATTTGCACTGTAGAAATTCTACAGTGCCGGCGTGCCGTGAGGCGATAACCTCCGGCACGACTTCTTCATCTTCAATTTTTCGATCTTGACTACGTTGTAGTCAAGATCTGCCCCGAACACCTCTTCTGAGGTGTTCAAGCGCAAGTCTCGCGGCAGTACAGGGGCACTAAATGCCCCTGTATAGCCAGAGCCCAAGGCACCCGCGAGGGTGCCAAAGGACCCCTGGAGGGACCTTTGGCCATTTCCGCATACGCGGAAATGGCCGGGAAAGCGTCCCAGGGAGGACCTGGAACTTTGCGATTGAGAGAAGATCGTTAAGCTTACGAGTAGCCATTGTGCTACTACTTTCCCCTACTAGAACAAGGCCCCACATTGTGTGGAGCGACAACAAAGCCTAGTTAGGTGTATGTGCACGACGGAGGGATAGACTAGATGGCGTGGCAGCTACCAGCTGCTCACCCATACAAATCCCATAGTTCTTCGTCCTGCCCACGCACCTAACTGGCTGCGAGTGCTAGTAGCCGCGTAAACTGTGGTGAAAGAAAAGCTGTTAACGTGCGAGCTACGTGGCGCGGGTTACCGTGCCTGCCGTAACTCATGCATGTATAGTAGCACGGCTTGTATTATATGTCAATAATTATGTGTAATATTTTTGGCTAACAGGGGGTCAGGGTATGTATAAAAGCGTCAAAACAATATTGACACTCACGGCATAACCGCCTATACTAGCGCTATGAAGCAAGCAAACACCCCTGCCCACAACCCCCAGCCAACTGCCGCGCTGCTGAAACTTGGCCTTACTGCCAGCCAAGCCAATGGCTACCTGGCGCTGGTAGAGCACGGCAGCCTAAGCCCGGTAGAGCTGGCAGCCCACACGAGCGAAAAGCCGCACCAACGGCTACCAAATATGCGACAAGCTAGAGGCCCTGGGCCTAGCCCGCAAAGCTGCCTGGTGCCCGGGCCACCCTACGCGCCCGAAAGCCCGGTGCGTTTACGCCAACTACTGCTGAGCCAGCAGCAAAAGCCTTAAGCAGGCCACCAGCGAACTGAACAACCTCCTGCCTAACCTACTACGCAACTACCGACTGGCGACGGATAAGCCGGGCGTAGTGTACCTAGAAGGCAGCGATTCGCTGCAAACCCTATACGAAGATATTATAAAGACCGGCGCAACCCTGCGCATTATGCCCAACAAACACGGGCGGGATGACCCAGCTATTGCCCAGATGATAGACAGCCAAGTTGCCCGCCAGCGCGCGGCTGGCATCAAAACAGAGGCATTGCTGCCAAACGCCCGCTACCACCACTACCAGAGCAAGAACGATGCACTATTCGAGGCCCGGCCAAGCCTATTTGCCGGGCTGGACGCTCAAATTATGATATACGGCCCCAACGTGGCGATTAGTACCTACAGCGACACTATAGTAACAACCGTGATAACCAACCCGGTAATAGCCGCTACCTTTAACCAACTATTTGACTGCCAGTGGCAGCTAGCGGCTGGTAAAACCTGCGCCGGGGTGGAGCAAGCAAAATAAAAGAGCGCAGCCTAATGCTACGCACCTAGATAATACCAAGGGAACAACAAGCAGACCAACCTAGCATTTGGCTAGTGCAGATACATGGAAAGCTTGTTGCCCCGAAGTTACATTACCATACAGAGTACACCTAGAATGGTACATAACACGGTGGTAATGCTAACTAAGGGCAAGTTCAAGAAACCAAGGGTCTCTTGAACGGAGTTCAGCTCGAGTGGCGCGAGCTCAATAGAATCGAGCTCATATAGCTGACCAAGTTGTTCCACCTCTTTCTTAGCTATTTCTTGACTACAGGCGGAAAACTCCGCCTCTTCCCGGAGGTGCTCTTTATCCCAAGCCTTAAGCTCTTTTAAGGCTTGCTGGACATCACGTTCCATTTGACCAAAGTGAATGGCAGCTCTATCTGCCTGTCTTATTGCCTCGATTCCTGCTTGCCGTTTTTTCTGATGGGCTCTTTCACGCGCCCACCCTTCCCGGTAGGTAGGAAGTTCAGAAAAGAATGGCATTCTTATACATTGCTACTTCACTATTATTCTTAGTGAGGTAGCTTTGAATCTCGGCTACTTGCCAAAAATCCGGCGGCAAATTTGGATCCTTGCGGTCCGTAAGGTAATTTCGGAAGCCGCGCATGATCCTATCAAAATTGGTGAGACTCGTCCTCCTTATATACAAAGACGCACGGCATACTGAAAAAGCATATCATCATCTATAAAACAACAGCCACTACTTTTGGCCTCGCTTATGATGATATCTGTGTACCCCTAAAAACGCAGACAGGACATTCACAGCTTTTATGATAAATACCTGCATACTGTGTAACCTCTTTATCCCATAGTGCAAGGACTTCCAGGCTAATCCCTTCCGCTAGACTTATCTTACCCGCGGCCACCATTTTTATAATCTTTTGGCCCACATGCACACTCCGAATGCTGCGCCGATTAGGCACATCATCCGTATACGGACGGAAGATACCATTCCTGATTATACGGTCGACAGTAGGAAGAGCAGTAGCAACAGTTGTATGACTCATGACAAGACCTTTCTCCTCACCCGCGGACAATGCGGGCGATAGCACGTATCTGACGTACAAGATGAGGTGCCAGAGCCTGCCGTCGCAAGCGCAGTGCTGTACCACTAAGCTGCCTTGCATCTCACCTTGTACTTGGCCTGCTTGTTAAATTGCGGCCCGAGTACTCGCCAGAAGTTCTGCTAGGGCTAATATATATATATCAAATTTTTGCCATATTTATCAATATATTGCTTTTTATTCCAAATAGTGATATATATATCAGGTTTTGTGCATCCGCACGCTGCCTTGTACCTTGTTGGTACTGTTTTGTTTTATTCATTTCGACCGAAAGGTTTTGTCATGTCTGCAATTCGTGTTACTAAGTTTTACCTTGGCGATGAGGGAATTCAGCTAGAGGCCTCTGAAGGCTCCAACTTGTACAAGTTACTGTGCCCCAGTGCAGTAACTGAAACCTTTGGGAGAGAATTCTGAGCACCTTCCGCTCCCAGGAAGAAAAAGCTCATCTGACCCTAGCATGGCGGTATGCCAATGGCTGGGAGGAAGCTATTCGTTGGCCCATTTTTATGGAAGCCCGCAAGTGGGCTAAATCATCCACTGGCTTTACGTTCGACACTCCTGATGCCAAAGAACGGCACGCCGCTGAACTACTCACTGACTTAATTAAAACGGAAGGAGGCAAAGAAATCTTTGCTAACTACATAGAGAGCATCGCAAACGCGATAGCAACGAGTCAGTACGCAGAAGCAGATCCGGAGCTTCAGTCGAAGCTTCGTGTCAGTTTCTGGGACGACATTGCTCGTCCCTGCCTTTGATAGATTGCGCGCTAATAAGGCTACGCAAGACCAAATCAAGCAAGAAATTGCAGAAAGGAGGCTACACAAGCAAACCAAGCTGCCAGTAGTTACCTGGCAGCACGAAACTAGTACCAACCACTCCCCTGCACTACGCAGGGGAGTTTTTCTTACATAAAACACCACCTCTCCTAAATGAGAGGTGGTGTATGTGGCGTAAGGTGGTATTTACGCGTCCTTCTTCTTATCCAGCTTATCGAGCTTTGCAAAGTGGATGATAAGGTAGATAACAAAGGCGGTAGCAGCCAGGGTAATGAAGGATGATACGAATGCACCCCACTTAAAATCTGCGCTACGGCCAGCCAGCTCGACATGGAAGCTGGCAGCTTCGAGGCCCTTTTGCGAACCAACAACGAACTGCACCACTGGGCTAATAAAGCCTTCTACCAGCTTCTTCACGGTGTCGCCCAGCAGCGGTACCAATTGCCAAAACCAACGGCCAGGCCAACTACGCCCTGCTCGCGGATGAAATCCATAAACCCGCCTACGTGCGAATTCTCAAGTTTTTTCTTAGCTGCGGCTGCTTTTTCGGCTGCAGCTGCTACCTTAGCCGGCACCTTTACACCGTCCTTCTTTGATGTTGCCATACTATACACTCCATTGTTGCATTAATTAATAAACGTGGCGGTGGCCCCGCCCTTGCATACAGCATACCATACTTGCATAGTATATATAAGCATAATCTGCTTACAGCCTGTTAGGCGCCTGAATACCCAAGGTAGCTAAGCCAGCTTTCAGCGTGCCTGCATAGGCGGCCACCAGGCCGGCCCGGTGGGCTTGCTTGGGGCTACCAATCACCTGGTTGTGTTCGTAGTAGCGGTTGAACTCCTGGGCAAGCTCAAACAAGTAGGTACAAATATAGTGTGGCTCCAGGCTCGTAATGGCGCGCGATAGCACTTGGGGGTACTCCCCTAGCTTGCGCACCAGGGCGCGGTCCTCACTATACACCTGGTGTATAGCCTCTGGCGTCTGGCCGTGCTTTTCTAGAATACGCTGGGCGCGGGCATGGGCATACTGCAGATAGGGGCCAGAATTACCATGCAGGCTCACCGTCTCGTCAATATCAAAAATTAATATCACCACCGAGCTTGTAGCGGGCAAAGGCGTATTTAATAGCACCTAGCGTCACGATACGGCGCTGCTCTTCGCCCTGCACAAGTTCAGCCACCTTGCGCTGGACTGCGCTAATTACATCGGCTGCGCGCGACACGTTACCGAGGCGCGAGCTCATCTTTTTGCCATCTGCAAAGCGTACCGTGCCGTTCGTGAGGTGGGTCATAGCGCCTTTTAAGCTGCGGGCGGAATGTTTCGGCCGCGGCGTACACCACGCGCATGTATTCCTTTTGGTCGTTACCAGTTAGCAAGTAGCGCTGGTCAAAGTTATAATCCTGCATTTCGAGCCAAATCACACCAATGTCTTTGGTTTCGTAGGTTGGCAGGCCGCGGCGGGTCACAAACACGCGGGTGTGGAGGTGCCGGTCGGGGTCACCCTGAAACACCACGGCGCCCTCTGATTCGACCAAATTACCCTTGGCTAGCTGCCGCTTTACCTCAGCCATGCCAACGGGGCTGGTTTGGCTCTCTGGGTAGTAGCGCATGGGGGTGACATCGATCAGCTTGTAGAAGGCATCAAAGTAGTCAAAGCTCCACTGGCGGGTTTGCCAATACATCTGGGCCAGTGGTGTGCTGTGCTCGTCCTGCTCGTGTAGGTTGTAGATTGTTGTATTAAGTTCATCGATGGCTTCTTTGGCGGCTGGGTCTTCCTCGTAGGCACTGGCACCGCGCACATAGCAGCGGCTAATCCAGCGGGCACGCTCGAACGCATCAGCTGGCACATCCGCTAACGCACCGGGGTTGTAGCCACCCAGCAGTGCCTGCATACCCCACATACACTTAGCAACATGCAGGCCCACATCACCGCCAAAGCTAGTGCGCTGCAGATCGGCGCCGCCCTGCTCCATTAGTCGGGCAACAATATCGCCGTAGATGGTCTGGTATAAGTGCCCGGTGTGTAGCTCCTTAAAAGCATTGGGGCAGCTGTATTCAAACACCAGTTTTTGGCCCGCATAGGGGCGTGGCAACCGGTGCCCTCAGCCCCGCCAACAGCGCCTGGGGGCTGACGGTAATATTAATAAAGCCCGGCCCAGCAACCTCAACCGACTGGTACTGGCCAGTGGCAGTTAATTCAGCAGCAATCGCTTCGGCAATCTGGCGCGGATTTTGGCCCACACGGCCCGCCAGCTGCAGTGCAACATTAGTGGTGTAATCGCCAAACTGCGGCTCCGGCCGCGTAATGGTCGGCTCAACCGATTGCTGGTACAGGGTTTGTATGATAGTCGTTACGTGTTGTTGTAGCTCATTCATTACCCCTACTATAGCACGCCAGCGCAGGTGGTACCACTCGGGCGGGTAGCCAGAGCTGGGCATAGTGAATATAAAGCCAGCGAATGTCCAGCCGCGGCGGGGCGAGCTACGCGGCTATTAGTTGCAAGCCACTCACCTGCTGGGCAAGATACCCCAGCACCGCGGCGTCGTCTTCTATATCGATCACAATCGATGTACGGGGTGATTGGTTTGTTGCAGTAGTTTCCATAGAATAGTAACTATGGTAGCATAAAGCTTATGTAATGTCAAGCTTATGCACTATACGTAGGACTACCCGCTTCGCACTCGCCTACAGGCGCTTACTGGCACGCACAGCCTGAATCAGGCCAACGAAGAGTGGATGGGGGCGATGGGGGCGTGAGCGGAACTCGGGGTGCGCCTGGGTACCAATGATATAACGGGGCCCCGGTGCCTCGACAAACTCAACCAGCTGGCCATCCGGGCTGGTACCACTCATTGCCAGCCCGCCCTGCTCAATCTGCTGGCGGTAGGCTAGGTTAACTTCGTAGCGATGGCGGTGGCGCTCAGTTACATTGGTACTGCCATAAACCGCAGCCACTTGGCTGCCAGGTGTTAGCATGGCCGGCTGGTTGCCCAGGCGCAGCGTCCCGCCGGTTGATTCCTTACCAGCTTGGTCAGCCATAATATACACCACTGGGTGCGGCGTGCGCGGATCAGCCTCGCTGCTGTGTGCATCAGTCGCACCACCACGGCGGGCAGCGGCAATCACCAGCGCCTGCATGCCAAGGCAAATTCCTAGGTACGGCGTATCGTGCTCTAGAGCGTAGGTAGCAGCGGCAATCTTGCCTTCCACTGCGCGGGCACCAAACCCACCTGGCACCAGCAGGCCATCGACGGTAGCAAAATCCGTGGCCGTGACACGCTCAGCATCAAGCCAGCGAATGTCCAGCTGCACACCCTCCTGCCAGGCAGCTGCTTTTAGGGCCTCGATGATCGATAGGTAGGTGTCGTCGTTCTGCAAATACTTGGCCACCAGGCCAATCGTCATCTGCGGCAACCCCTTGCGCTGCTGGCATTCTAATAATGTTTGCCAATCGCTTAGGTCTGGCTGGGTGTGATTATTAGTAAATGTCGAAAGTACACTATGTAGCCCACTACCTGCAACCGTCAAGGGCACCTGGTACACGCTAGGCACATTTGGCTGCAGCACCACGTGGTCTTCTGGTATACCGCCAAACAGCGCAATTTTGCTTGCTACCTCGGCCGGTGCTGGCTGCTCGGTGCGCACTACCACGCAGTCCGGTGTAATACCAAACCCACGCAGATCCTTCAGTGCATTCTGAGCCGGCTTGGTTTTAAACTCGTGGCTTGCGCTAATATAAGGCACATACACCACGTGTACGTAAAGGCAGTTATGGCGGCCTACCCGGCCAGCAAACTCACGGATAGCTTCGATAAAACTCAGGCCCTCGTAATCCCCCACTGTGCCACCAATTTCGACCACGTGCACATCACTACCAGCACCTGATGTTTCAATCTGCTGCTGAATCGCGTTGGTAAGGTGCGGCACCAATTGCACCGTTTTGCCATGAAACTTACCAGCCCGTTCATCATCAATCAGTTGGCGCAGCAACCGGCCGCTTAGCGTCGAAGCTTCGCGCGTCAGCTCACTATCCAAAAACCGTTCGTAGTGGCCAAGATCCAAATCGGTCTCGGCGCCATCCTTGGTTACAAAGCACTCACCGTGCTCGGCTGGGTTTAGCAGCCCAGCATCAACGTTTAAATACGGGTCGCACTTTTGCACGCTGACGCGCAGACCTTTGGCTTGTAGCGTTGCGCCCATAGCAGCAGCGGTGATACCTTTGCCCACGCCAGAAAGCACACCCCCCGTCACAAATATATATTTTCTGTGTGTGTTTGGCTTACTCATACCTTGTATTGTAGCACGGATACGCGGTAGCGCGCGGCCATAGCTCTACCTGCTATTCGCAGCCCTCACAAATGGTTAATTCAGCCGGGTCGATTGGTGCTGTGTCTGCCCCCCGTTGGTTCTGCCGGCGTGTCGTAGTCGCGGCCATGGCCGCGTCGATAGCCGCTAGTTTTTCTTCTAGTGTCATTTCATCGGTAAACATTTTTGTTGCATTCATGACTATAATTCCTCTCTGTTCTATTATGATTTATGTGTAAAATACCACAGCCCATTGGTTGATTTTTTAGCATCTACCTGGCCAATCGGTAAGCGGTAGGTATTGGCCTGTTGTAGATTACTCGGTAACGGGCCGTAGCATTCCTGCCACTGTTGTAATTCCTGCTGTTGTAACCCTTGCAACTCCTGCACGACCCCGTTATATATACACCACGGAGCCCGTCCCGTTCGTCTGGTAAAAATAGTGCAACACTCACTTTAGACTGCTGCCGAGCGTTGTGTGAATGCACACAGTCGGCCGGCGAAAACCAAGCAATCTGCTCACCGTTGTATAAAAAGTGCAGTGGCGTAGCCCAAGGCGAGCCATCGCTACCAACCGTTGCCAAAACACCAACGTGGTTCTGGCGTAGGATGTCATCGGCTGCTTGTGGTATTTTGTTCATCATATACTCCCTTCTTCCTTATGTTGTGGTATTCACCTCATAACTCGTATTGGTGCTCTCGAAGAAGTTCACCAGTTCCAGCGTGTCGTTGGCAGCGGCCATCCACTTGGCTGGGTTGGTGACGTTGTATTCCGGTTCAAAGCCCAGCTCCTCCAGCCGCCGGTCGGTCATGTACATGACGTATTGGTTGACGTAGTCGGCGTTGAGGCCCAAAATGCCGCGCGGCAGCATGTCTTTGTTATACGCCTTTTCGAGCTCGACGGCTTCGAGAATCAAGCTGCGGATTTCCTCAGCAAACTCCTCGGTCTGCAAGTCCGGGTTTTCGTGCAAAATAGTCAGCAGCAGGTTGATGCCAAACTCCAGGTGCAGATTCTCGTCTTTCGTCACCCAGTCCAGCAGCGTGCCAACATTGCGCAGCAGATTGCGGCGGCGGAAGCTCATCCCCACCATAAAGCCGCTGTAGAACCAGATCCCTTCCAGCACGATGTTATACGCCACCAGGTTGCGCACAAAAGTCCTTCTTGCCCTCCAGCGTCGTCACATCCGGGCGCTCCTCCATCATGCGCGTAACGTATTTGGTCTGGAAGGCAGCTTTATCTGCCAGGGACTTTTTGCCCCAGCCAGCCGCGTAAATTTCCTCGCGGTCAAACGGGAAGGTCTCGATAATATATTCGAAGGTCATAAAGTGGTTCGCCTCTTCCCACATCTGCTTCGAAAGATACAGGTGGCACTCGGCGGCGTTGACGCAGGGGTAAATACCAAAAGCCAGCGATTTATTAATCAGCAGCTCGTTGGGGTTGAGGTAGCTAATCACCGTCTTCAGGGCGTGCTTTTCGTCCTCGCTCAATTTCTCAAAATCCGCCAAATCCTGGCTCAGCTGCACCTCATTAGGGAACCACGTGTTGGCCACCGCTTGGTTGTACAGGCGGTACGCCCAGTCGTAGCGCACCGGCTTGAGCTGCAAGCCATCGCGTACGCCTGATCCTAGAATGCCTGATTGTTGCTCCGTTGCCATAATTACTCCTCCTTTGTTGATTGCTTACTGCTGGGCATGTGGCGCTTTCTTGCAAAGCCAAAGCCAACTTTGCGCGCATCCTGCTGGCGAATTTTAGCAGCCTTGTTAGCAGCTACAGTTGTCTGTTCGGATTGATGCCGCGGCTTCACATGCAAGTAGTACGTCGTCTTAAGCCCACGGCGCCAGGCCTCGGTATAGATATCCATATAGTCATCGATATTACGCGTTGCCAGGTACATGTTGCGGCTAATGGCTTGGTCCACCCACTTCTGCGCCCGAGCCGCAATCTCGATAAAGGCATAGGGGCTAATCTGGAAACTAGTTTTATACACCGCCTTGATATCATCCGGGATCTCGTCAATTGTTTGAATATCACCCTGGTTAACGAGTAGTTCATCCTTTCACCTGCTGCCATAGTTTACGGCGCTTTAGCTCGCGCACTAGGTTAGGGTTAATTTCCAAAAACTTACCGTTGAGGGTGCTGCGGCTAAACATCTGGGCAAACTGCGGGTCAAGCCCAGGCGTAGTGCCAGCTACGTGGGCAATGTTAGCGGTGGGGGCAATTGCCATCAATGTTGCGTTACGCATACCCTTTGTTACCTTTTTGGCGCAAAGTTTCCCAATCTAGCCGCATAGTTTTATCAATTTTTACACGAACTCCGCGATCTTTGGCTAACGTATCGATTGTATCAATCGGCAGCACGCCTTTGCTCCAACCGCTACCTTCAAACGCTGGGTAGGCGCCGAGCTGCTTGGCGCGCTCGGCGGACTCATCAATCGCATGGTAGCTTATAAATTCCACCAGTTGATCAATCAGCTCGTAGGCTTGCTCACTATCGTACGCCAAATGCAGCCGCTCCAGCACATCCGTCAAGCCCATCACGCCAAGGCCCAGGGCGCGGGTCTGCTGGTTGGCCCGCATTGCCTGCGGCACAGCCAGGTTGGTGATATCTACTAGGCTGTCGAGCTGGCGAACGGCGCTGCGGGTACTGGCCTGCAAGCGGCCCCAATCCCACGTACCATCTGGGTTAAGGTGGCGAGCCAGATTAATACTCACCAGGTTACAGACCGCAATATGATCGTTATCCTGCGGCAGGGTGATTTCGGTGCATAGGTTGCTTAGGTGGATCACACCGGTGTTGGTATTAAGGGCGCGGGTATTAATGGTATCCTTCCAGGTCAGCCACGGGTGGCTGCTGGCTTTGCAAGTGTGTCAGGGATTGAGCGCAGCTGCGCGCGGGCTGGCAGTTTTTTTAAACCGGGCGATTTTGCCGGCCTCGGCCTGGGCTACGTAGTGCTGGTAGCGGCGCGAGAACGCCTGGCCGTAAAGCTCCGTCAGGTCCATTACCTCGGCTGGGTCGAACAAATACCAGTCTTCATCCGCCTCTACCCGCTTCATAAATTCATCACTAATAAACACGGCAGTATTTGCCAGGCGAGTCCGCAAATACGGGTCGCCTGAGTTCTGTTTCAAATCCAAAAACTGCTCAAAGTTTAGATGCCAGTTTTTCCATATACAGCGCCGCGGCGCCTGCCTTTTTACCCTTGCGGCTCACGGCAAACAGGGCCGCATCAATCATCTTCATAAAGGGAATTGGGCCGGTGCTTTCGGTATTGGTGGTGCGCACTGGGCTACCGGCTGCGCGCAGTTTACTAAAGCCAATCCCAATGCCGCCAGTGCCCTTAGCAATCCACATGGTGTCGCGCACGCTCTGGGCAATCGATTCCATATCGTCGTCCACGTTCATCACAAAGCAGTTAGAAAGCTGCGGGTGGGCGCCACCAGCATTCACCCGGGTAGAGCCACCGGGTAGGTAATCCAGGTTGGCCATGTGCTGGTAAAAATCAAGCGCGCTAGCGGTCGGGTCGGGTGCGTTGTAGCTCAGGCCCATCGCAATGCGCATGTGGGTATACTGCGGTACCTCCAGCGGCTGGCCACTCCCCTTGCGCAGGGCATAGCGGTTTTTGTTAGTTACTACGCCAAGGTACTTGCTGAGCTCATCCTTGCTTGGGTCGATAGCGGCGGCCAAGCGGGGAATATCAAAGATCGCTGCATCGTTCATGCGTGCATCCAGCAGGCCCAGCCTGACGCCACGCGCTAGGTAGTGCGCAAACTGGCTGCGGTGCAGTTCGGCCAGCTCAGCCGGCGTTTCGTAGCTACCCAGGACTTGCTGGTAAATGCTGCGCAGGAGCAAGCGGGCGGCAATGGTGTCGTAGTCCGGGTCGTCCTTCACATTCTGTAGGGCCGCATCAATCGTAGCCTGGGCGAGCTGCTCGGTCGTGATACCATCAAAGATCGCTTGGGCGGTATCACTGGCAATCTGGGCTACCTTTTCTATCTGCCCCGGCAGGCCCTCGCTAGCTGCCAGCAACCTGCGGTTGAGCCGTGTACTATCAAACGCTACCTTACGACCGCCGGGCTCTTCCACCTGTATTTGCGCCATTATATCCCCGTCCTCCTTCTGTATTTTGGGCATAAAAAACAGACCTTACGGCCTTTCCCTCGCCCCATTTGCTTTGTGTTGCTATTGATGGTGCACTACATATATAGTGTCTACCTTCTATAATAACCACTATATATGTAGGTTTCAAGCCTTTGGCCGGGTAAAATTCACCACACGCTTATGCTCTTACCCTACTACTCCAGCACGTGCCTAGCGTAGCGGCCTGGTGGCACATAAAAACCCGCGGGCCTAGGGCCTGCGGGCGCTACGATTCTATGCATGGCGGAGAGAGAGGGATTCGAACCCTCGGTACCTTGCGGCACACTTGTTTTCGAGACAAGCCAGTTCAACCACTCCTGCACCTCTCCACGCTACGCCTAGTATAGCACACATCCGCTCAGGAACCCTGCATTATACTAGCCGGCTCGCCTTTAGGTGGGCGTCATCGTCACCTAACCCAAGAAAACCCCCGCTCGTATTGAGCGGGGTGAATCACCTCCTAGGTTGTGCGGCCTTTGTAGGATACAATGTATCCATACTTGCTCAGCTTTGTATAGCTGAGCTGATTTCTGTGCAATGCCCGCCTTTTTCAGCGAGCTCTTGCATTTTTTCAACCACCGCCTCTCGCCATTGCTCATGGCGAAGCTGGTACAGGTGCCACGCTTCGCATGGCTCCCCCGGGTTACAACGGACAGTACCGGGGATGGGCACTGTCTCGTGGAGCTTCGTTCGCTCATCCGGGGTCCACAGTTCAATGTGGACAGCTTCGCGCTGGGGGCCAAGCTCGGTGGTTTCGAGGAAAAAGTCACCTCCTTCCTCAAGTCTAAAGTACCCAGCCGGTACCGATAAGGTCACCCCTGACCGAAATGATCCAATCAACAGGGCCTTCCGCGAGTGGCATAATTCCAGCCATAATATAAACGCCTCCTTAAGGCATCGAATGAACAACCTGGCACGGGATTGCGCCGAGGTGCGCCTTGCACCATGCAAGGTACCACTACCATACCATACATACAGCTATAACGCAAAACCACCGCTTACGTAGTGCAAACGGTGGTAATAATTCCATGGTACACCCGACAGGATTCGAACCTATGACCTTTGGCTCCGCAAGCCAACGCTCTATCCAGCTGAGCTACGGGTGCGTATGTGGGCTATTATAGCAGGCTGTACCCCCGGTGGCAAGCCCCTTGGCCGCCGGGCTCGCCATGTGGTGTAGGGTGCGCTGCGGCCCGGCCAGTAGCTACCCTACCCCGGGCCAGCAGTGGGCTACAAGCGCAGGGTGTTAGCGATTTTATCCATTAAATCAAGCTTCACGGCTTGGTTGGGCAGCTTTTGGGCTAGTAAATCCACAATCACCTCGCCCTTATCGGCCGGGAAGTAGACAGAGAAGCCCGGCATCCAACGCTGCACCGGTATCAGCATAATGGTATTGCCCTTGCCATCATGCACCAGGCCAAAGGCTTTGTAATCCGCAAACTTCAAAAATTGCTTATCGACATACAGGCCGGTATCGGTCATAGTGTAGGTAATGGTGCGGGCTGGGCGCACGGACATCACCACCAGGGCAACGGCGATTGTTACCGCCAACACCGATACGGTAAAGGATTTCATCAGCAGGACATCGACCGCAATGATAGCCACCACCAAAAGAGCCAGTATAATATACCACAGCGTATTCTTATCTGGCGAAATATACTCCTTGGCACTCCAGCTAATTTCGTGCTTACTACCACCCTGAGCGTTCGGCGCTGGGGCTGGGCGGGCAGTTGGGGCCTCGTTTGTATCTGCCCCGGTTTGGTTACCCTGGTAGATTGCTAGCCTCTGGCTGACCCTGCATACCAGCGAGCGGATCCATCGCTACCAGTGGTACATGGCGCTCCGTGGGTTCGGCTGGGGCGCGCCCCGGCACTGAGGTTGGTGTTGAGTCCTGCGGCATGCGTGCTGGCACAGGCTGGGTAGGTTGAGCCGGCTGGCGGCGCTGATCATTCGGTTGCATAATGTTAGTATACCATGAGTATTATATTAATATCCGTACGTGTCGCACCGGGCTGCCCTGATGGCACGGCACCGGCCCGTGGTACTCGTTCTGGCGGAAGGAGAGGGATTCGAACCCTCGAGAGGTTTGCACCCCTACACGCGTTCCAGGCGTGCCAGTTCAACCACTCCTGCATCCTTCCCTACCTGGTATTATACCAAATTTATACGTTTATTATTCTAACGGTTGTGATTTTACCCGCTTTTCCCGTATAATATAGGTGCGATGACAAAAAAAACCGAACCAGTAATATCTCTTACGGGCATTATTAAGCGCTACGGCGTGGGCGATGCCGAACACACCGTGCTTGATGGTGTTGACTTAACCGTGAATAAAGGTGAATTTATTGCCATTATGGGGCCAAGTGGCTGTGGTAAAACCACCCTGCTGAATGTGCTTGGCCTGCTGGATAAGGCAGATGAAGGCAGCTACGAACTAGAAGGCAAGAGCGTGTCCAAGCTTACCAGTGCGCGCTGTTCGCATATCCGGAGCGATAAAATTGGGTTCGTGTTCCAAAACTTTAATCTGGTTTCCCGCCTATCGGTGATCGATAACGTAGCCCTGCCGCTCACCTACACCGGTATTCCGCGCCTAAAGGGCCTGCGTATGGCCAGCGATGCGCTCAAGGCCTTCCACCTGCAGGAGCGCGAGTACTACATGCCCTTGGCAGCTGAGTGGTGGGCAAATCCAGCGTGTGGCGATTGCCCGCGCCCTGGTTAATTCCCCGTCCATCATCCTGGCGGATGAGCCAACTGGTAATCTAGATTCAAAAATCCAGCCATATTATTATGGAAGAGCTCAGCGATATTCATAAGCGCGGCAACACCATCATCATGGTGACCCATAACCCAGATATCACCACCTATGCCGACCGCGTTATTACCATGCTGGATGGCCGCATTGCTACCGATTCAAAGGAGCGCGCGACCAATCGCGATAGCCAATCAGCCAAGGCTCACAAAACCAGCCATAGCACCAGCACCCACAGCACAGTGCCCAAAACCGCTACCCTTGGCGACCACCGCAAGGATGACCCGAACCCATTTAGCATGGGTAGCCTGGTGAGCCAAGATAGCGATGAAGACAAGCCCACCGAGCCAGCAGCGGATGACGCACACGAGCACACCACACCGAGCGAAATCACTAGCCCGGATAGCGAGCCAGCTCCTGCCACGCCACCAACCAGCGAGCCCAGCCCCCGCCATAGCAAAAAGAAGAAGGGCAAAAAGCGCAAACATCAATCTAACCACCAGAAAGCGAGCAAATAATGCGTTTACTAGTTGCTAACCACATTCGCAACGCCAACGAGGCCCTGCGCGCCAACCGCCTGCGCACCCTGCTGACCATCCTGGGTATTACGCTGGTGTTGCGTGTATGACAACGATTATGGCCCTCAGCTACGGCGCTACCGAGCTGATCACCCGCCAGGTTGATGATCTTGGCGGCAATATTGCGGTGATTCGCCCCGGCGCCCCGCACGAGCCCACCAGCATTCAAGAAGCTGTTTCTACCATGGCCGGTGAATCCTTTAGCGCCAGCTCACTGACAGAGCACGACTTTGAGGCGGTGCGCCGCACCGATGGCGTTGTGCACGCTGCCCCGCTGATGTCCATCACCGCCGCTATGACCTCCAGCACCGAAACCGTCCGCCACTCCCCAATTGTGGCTACCACCCCCAGCTTTAACGACATCGCGCGCTTTGAACTACGCGAAGGCCAGTTCCTCGAAGAAGACATGAGCAGCAGCGCGGTTGTGATTGGTAACCAGTTAGCCATTAACCTATTCGGGACTGAACAGGCCATTGGCAAAACCATGCGTATTCACGGGCAGCAGTTTACCGTGCTGGGCGTGCTCGCTCCGGTTAAATCATCCGTACACTATAATAATTTCGATGCCAACCGAGCCGCCTTTATTAGCCTCGAAAACGGCAAGAGCTTTAACCAAGGTGTGGCCCAAATCCGCCAAATTAACGTTCAGGCCAAGGACGCCGACACCCTGGGCACCGTAACGAAGGAGCTGACCAAAAAGCTGACCGAAACCCACCATAACGAAACCGACTTTACTGTGCTGCGTGGTAAATCTATCGCCGAGCCAACCTCGCGGCTATTTAGCACCATTGGCATTACTACCTCAATCGTGGCGGCTGTATCACTGCTGATTGGCGGCATTGGTATTATGAATATTATGCTGGTGGGTGTCGCCGAGCGCACGCGCGAAATTGGTATTCGCAAAACCGTCGGCGCCAGCAACTACCATATTACCATCCAGTTCTTGATTGAATCCCTGGCTATGAGTGTCAGCGGTGGCATTCTGGGTCTTGTGCTGGGCTACGGGGCTGCCCTGGCTGTCAGCAGTATGCTGCCATTCGCACCTGGCATCAGCTGGCATATTCCAGTGGCGAGCCTGGGTGTATCCATATTAGTAGGGACGCTGTTTGGCCTCTACCCGGCCCTACGCGCTGCTGGCAAGGACCCGATTGTTGCACTACGCCAGTACCACTAGGCCGCACGCTACCCACACGCTGCACCCCTGTACAGCCACTATATTATTCCAAACTACCCCCGCCGAGTGTGGGGGTATTGTATGCCCACTCAGCACTTGACACAGGCAGCACTAGCCGCTATAGTAAGCCTTGGCCTTCCTATAGGGCCAGGGTTGTTACTATAAACAATCAACGCCCGATGCACCAGGGCTTTGAGGTGCCGCACCCCAGGAAGGGGAATTTGACATGAATGCTCGCGACTTGTATAACGCTGTTCTCGGTTTTAACACAACTGAGAAAAATCGTACCGGACAGGTGATCTCCTGGCCGGTACGCCCGGTGGTACTGCTGCTGAGTGGGGGGTTTCCCACTCAGCGGCGGATCACATATTTTCAGCAGCTCATTGAGCTGCTGAAAATGTCAGCTATCAAGCTGATTTGGCAATACGACCAAGTCGCTGTTGAGGTTATTTTGCCTCAACAGTATACAACACGTAAAAGCACAAACCCATAGTATCACCATAAACTACGGGCAGCATGTACTAAAAACAGAAGCGTTTCCTGTAACGCTTCATGAAGATTTTCGAGTCCCACCGGAGGTGATAGACTATCTTCGTCAGAAGGCTAACAGGTTCTAACTAACTTATAGCCTCCATCCCCCACCCAGCCTTACCCCCTGGCTTATATGCCAGGTGCGGTTTTGGCCCGGGTGGGGGCTTTTTTGTACCAGATTAATCCTCTGCCAGCACGGCCTTCAGTTTCTCGATCAGCTCCACCGGTGTGGGGTTGATACCGTTCAGAATAGCCGTGTAGATACTTGCAAAGTCCGCCAGCACACTCGCCCACAGCATCTGGGCCAGCACCGTATCACCCTGCAGGCTCACCACATTAGCCTTGGGGCGCTTACCACTTAGCAGCCGCTCACTGGCCACAAAGCGCTTTTTAATCCGCTCATGCTCGAACTGGCTTACTAGGTCAAACACAGCAAATGGCTTTTCGACCGGGTGGCTCGCCCAGCCCATAAATTCATTGTGGTTAAATTCTGGCAGCTCATTGCAAAAGGCCACATTCTTGGCGTTTTCGTTCCAGCTAATCTTCCACTTATAAGCCACCGGTGCCATAATGTGCCCGGCGTAAAAAATAGCCGTTTTACCAACGCTGCTGAGTGCAATTTGCTTAGCGGCGTTTTGCTCGGTTGATACGCTCGCCAGCCACTGGCGGCTCTCTGCCTGTAGCCAGTCACTGTAGCTCGCAACCTGGTTGTAGTAATCCTCACTACATACACCAAAGTGGCTGAGCATCTTTAGCACGGCACGCACGCCATACAGTGTGGTCATGCGTGGCTGCATACCGCTCGGCAGCACCGCGTTGCACACATCCTGGGCTTGGGCGTCTTCGAGCAGCTTGCCACCGCTGGCAATTACCGCCACCGGCGCGCCGCTACTCATAGCCTGCTGGTAGCAGCTGAGTGTTTCCTCGGTGTTGCCAGAATAACTACTTGCAATCACCAGGGTGTTGTGCCCAACGTAGCCTGGCAGCTCGTAGGTGCGGCACACTTCGATACTCACACCCAGCACCGGCTCTAGCCAGTTCTTCACTAGCAACGCTGCCAGCGCCGAGCCGCCCATACCAGCTACCACAACGTTGTCGATTTTACGGTGATCATGCGCAGCGTTGTAAATTTCTACTTCGGCCGCCGCCTGCTGCCACTGGTTGGCGGCTACCTCTAGCGCCTGTTGTGGATCACGTTGTTGTATAATTTTACTATCATCCAGCATATTCACCCTTCTTTCATATTGCTTATGTCTACGTACAATGATACAATATTTATAGAAAGAATGTAATACACAATTAGGGGTGGGGATGAATATTCAACCAGACGACAATCAATCCAACAACATGGCCACTGCGTTGGCTGGCGCACCAAATTCGCCAACCCAAAGCAAAAAGCAAGCCGCCACAGCGGCCGCAAGTACTAACATAAAGAAGAGTGAGGATGGTCACGTGCAATTAGACGATGTAAAAATGGCAGCAATTACTGGGCTTCGCCCGTTGGTTGATAAATTGGTATTACCAACCGAAGAGAAGTTCGATACATACCCTGTTGTTAATCCGTACAACAGATGACGAAACCTTGATCGCGCCGGCTCACGAAATCGCCCGCCAGATTGAGGACCCAAGCCGCCGCGCTATGGCACTACTCGATATCATTAAAGAAATCGACTACCTAGCGAATAAATCAAGCGCACAAACCAACAGCTAAATCCTTATATTCTTTTCCACGTGTAAAACCACTCGCCTACCCAGCGGGTGGTTTTTAGTATGGCTGACGTCTGCCTTACCCTAGGCTCCCGGGCGTTCGCGCGGCACACCACGCGCATGGGGTGGCACGCCAAACCCTACGCAGCTTGTTTAACCGGCGCAATGGCCTGGGCTCGCCACGCATCATCGCGCGCCATTGGTAGTGGCGGCATATTGTAGGTAGCTGGGTGCACCAGGTAGCGGGTAAAAGTCAACGCCAGCAAAGTTTTTCGAACCGGCGCACGGTGGCCGGGGATACACTAGCCTTGCCCCTGCAAGTAGCGCCGCACCAGGGAGTAACTCTTTTTGTTCATAGCGTGGTAAATTGGCGTTAGCTCGGCATCATCCATAAAATCCTGCCAAAAGTGGTGGGCGTTCTTTTGGTTCTTGGTGCGAATATACAGGTGCGACACAACTTGGTCCACGGGGGCGTAAATACTATAGCCGGCCGCAAAGAGGCGCAAACTATGGACGATCTCTTCGCCGATAAAAGCAAATGCTTGGTCTCGTACGGCACTTCCACACAGGCGGCACCGGGCCCAAACTGGAACCCACCGGCCGCGAAAAGCAGCTAGCTGCGGTGTGGCTGCACCAGTAATAGCACTGCCAAAAAAAGATCGGAATATTCCCCATAAACATGTCGTGTACAATTAGCCGGTTTGGTAAGCTTTCGATAAAGACTTCGTGGTCGTTATCGTCGTATTTAAAAGCCGGCGGGTAAGCAGAAAGAATCGCGCGCGGGTTATTGCAGCGCTGCCACTCAGCCACCAAGCGCTCATCCCACCCCTTGGCAAACCGCATGTGCGAATCTATCTGTAGGTAAAAATCCTCGCCCTTATACTGGCGGTCGGTAATATTACGGGCCACCCCTACACCGCGTGAATCGCGCCACCAAATATCGGCAATCCGAAACCGTGGGTCGTGGGCATACTGGGCAATTTGGCCGTGGGTTTCGGGGCCATCCTGGCTGGCGATACCAAAGCGCAAACGCTCCGGGTGGGCAGCATAGGCCAGGCACGAAGCGATGGTTTTTGGCAGCTCGTCGTCCCGGTAACTGGCGATTTGCACAAAGATGGTATACATACTCTTATTATAGCAGATGCTTGACCCCGCGCGACGAGCGTTATATAATACCCATACATTGGCAACCCGGCCAATTGTTCTTTTTGGGAGGAAAAGCGTATGTGCATTCTCTTCGTCAATGATCAGCAGCGAGCAAACCACTACGGCGAATACTGCTGTGACGATTTGACAAAGCCTCATGCTTGATGACGGGTCATTTTGACTCCCTGTATTGATGAAAAAGAAGTCGAATATACATTGTTTTTCACCAGAAAGGAGGTGACGGACTTTTCAAAGACGAACTCAAGCAGCTACATGAGCTGCTTGAAAACATGGGAAGCGCATCCCCACTCCTTTACATAATTACCAACATCGGGTCAACCCGGCCCGCGCAAACTTTGCGCGACTATCTGGCCGAATGACCCAAAACCCACCCCATATGACAGGGGTGGGTTCTTTCATTGTGGGCCTACTACCCACCAGTGCTTGGGCCAAACTACGTAGTCGGCTGGCCCGGTCGCAGCCACAAGGATGGTGTATATACTACATCATCCCCATGCCGGGCATACCGCCGCCCATGCTTGGTGCGGCTGGTTCCTTTTCTGGCACGTCAACCACCAAGGCGCCCATAGTTGCCGCCGTAGCCGCAATCGAAACGGCGTTCTGAATGGCTTCCTTAGTGACGCGGGCAGGGTCAATCACGCCAGCTTTCTTCACGTCCACCAGGCCAGCTTCTGGCTGCATAACGTTCACACCCTGGCCTGGCTTGGCGGCCTCTACCTGGGCAAGCAGGGCTTGGCTATTGAAGCCAGCGTTGGTGGTAATCTGCACAAATGGCTGCTTAAGGGCGTTCTTCAGGATAACCTTGCCAGCGCTGCGCGAATCGGTACCATCGGCTGCAATGCTACCAGCCAGGTTCACCAGCGTAACGCCACCGCCGGCCACAATACCTTCAGCCAGGGCTGCCTTGGTTGCGGCAACGGCATCGTCAACGCGGAACTTCTTCTCGTCGATTTCTGTCTCGCTGCGCGCCGCCCACCTTAATAACGGCAACCTTGCCACTCAGGGCTGCGGCGCGCTGCTCGTACTGCTCGCGGTCGTAGCTGCTGGTGGCGTTTTCGGCCTGCATGGTGATTTGGGCAATGCGGGCCTCGACGGCGTCTTTGCTACCGGCGCCTTCTATAATAGTGCTTTCGTCCTTGCCAACGATCACCTTGCGGGCAGAACCAACTACTTCCATACCAGTGTTATCGAATGTCATGCCGCGCTCTTCGCTCACTACGGTTGCACCGGTCAGCACAGCAATATCTTCAAAGACTTCCTTGCGGCGCTCGCCAAAGCTTGGGGCTTTAATGGCGACGCTATTAAACACACCCTTGAGCTTATTCAGCACCATGATGCTCAGAGCTTCGCCCTCAACTTCTTCGGCAATCAGTACCAGGTCCTTCTTACCCGCTTGGGCCAGCTTCTCCAGGATTGGCGCCACGTCCTGAATGCTGGATAGCTTCTTATCCGTTACCACCACAGCTGGCTTTTCGAACACAGCTTCTTGGCGGTTGACATCCGTTACGAACAGTGCACTGGTAAAGCCGCGGTCAATGCTAAAGCCCTCGACCACTTCGCTTTCCATTTCGAGCGCCTGGCCGGCTTCAACGGTTACCACGCCGTCTTTGCCGATCTTGGCAATCACCTCGGCGATCAAATCACCAATCTCTTGGCTACCGGCAGAAATCGTCGCTACCTCGGCCACGCGGCTTGGCTTGCCTTCGATTGGCTCGGTTAGCTTTTCGAGCTCGGCTACTACTTCGCGGCCAGCTTCTTCAATCCCCTTACGCAGTTCCTGTGGGTTGTGGCCAGCGGCAATCAAGCGGTTGGCTTCCTTCAGAATGTTGTAGGTGAGCACCGTTACAGTGGTGGTACCATCGCCAGCTACCTTGTTCAGCTTGTTAGCAGCTTGCTTAATCAGCTCGGCACCAACTTTGTAGCCCAGGGTTTCGTCGTCGTTTTCGGGTAGGTCGACACTATCGGCCACCGTTACACCATCGTGCGTTACGGTCGGTGCACCGTAGCTTTTGCTGACTACCACATTACCGCCCTTGGGGCCGTAGGTTACCTTAACGGCATTGTATAGAGCCTCGGCGCCGCCTAGTACGCGGGCACGGGCATCATCACCATAAAAAACTTTTTTCGCCATTATCGTTCTCCTTTCTATACTGTTGCCAGTACGTCATCTTCCTTCACAATCAAATATTCCTGGCCATCTACCGTTAGCTCGGTGGTGGTGTATTCTTTGTACACAATGGTGTCACCCACCGCGACTGCCGTTACCTCTGGGCCAACTGCTACCACTGTGGCAAGCACTGGTTTTTCTTTCGAGCTTTCGGGCAAGAATAAGCCACTGGCCGTTTTTTCTTCCGCCTGCTTACGGGTTGCAACCACGCGGCTAGCCAGCGGTTTGATTGGTGAACTCATGTTGGGTGTTCCTCCGTGTTCGTTTAATTAACTATGTAACCCCATTGTACCCAAAACAGTTAGCACTTGCAAGGGTAGAGTGCTAATTTACGCGCCTCTGCTTGTAGGGACCTGGTATTATAACGGGCGTAACGGCGTGTGCTGGCGCTGCTATAATGCCAATAAAAAGAAGGCCCCGAGCCATGAAGCTCGGGGCGATGGACATAGAGAGTTAGGAGCGCTTACGCTGCACGAGCAGCGCCGCCCCTCCAAGAAGAGCCAGACCGGCCAAAGCGAGTGCAATTTGCACCCCGCTAACGCCGGTATTGGCCAAGGCTGTGCGGCTGGCAGCCTGGGGCTGCGGGGCCTGGTGGGCGACCGGCGTAATTGCCGGCTGCTCCACCGCACCGATCACCGGGGCCTGCTGCACCGGGGCAGCTGGACGAGCTGGTGCCGGAGCTACCTTGCTGCTACCGGCAGCGGAGCCAGCAGCACCTGCGCTCCCCCATCCAAACAGGAAGGGGAAGCAACTCAGTAACCAGCTGTTACCGCTGCTGAGTGCAGCGGTGATGAGCCGCTGGCTACTACCAGCCGAACTACCGAAGTAGTTGCTGCCGGTGCTGCTGGAGCTGCCGCCCTTGCCACCGCCACTGCTTGAGCCCTGGCGTAGGCTCGGTGGTAGCGGGTGGTTTAGGGGTGGAGCTGCTGGGCGTCGTTGTCTTTGAGGAAGACGACGGCGGCGCGGGCTTGGTGCTGCTCGGTTTAGCCGGCGTGGTGGCCGGCGTCGTGACGGTGCCGACGGCGTGCTTGGTGGTGTGGTTTTTTTGGCGCCGGTGGCAGCGCCTGCCACGCGGTACCGCCACCGCCGAAGACGTAAGCGCGGGCATTCCACGGCTTACCGGCAATGGTGCCGGTATCACCGTAGTAGTGAAGCCCGCGGGCTTCATCTACAAGCCCCTTGTTGAGGGGCTGTGCCCAACCGTCCACCTGTAACCAGGTGTTGGCCGGGACGTTGGTGAAGGTGACACGCCACTCCGTCGGCGAGCAGTCTACGCTTGCCTTGACCGAGTCCAACTTCGCCCCTATCTGGGACTTGTTGGAGCGGCGGCCCTTTGTTTCTCAAAACGCCACTGGTTAAGAGAACTGCAGATAGAATTCACTGTTTGCCATCAGCAATTTTATCTGTGAAAGCGACTCGTATTTCTCATTACTTACCAGCCACAACTGGTAAGCAATCTGCCCCCGCTGTTCTCGAACGATGCCCACTTTTTCGTGGGCGCCAGCCTCCCGTGGGGGCTGGCAGTCAGCACCGCAATCGAGGACACGGTCCCCAACGCGATGGGTCTTTTTGACCCCGTTGAAATCGGTGACTATAGATAGGTCACCGATTTCAACCTGCTTCACGGAGGTGTACACATTGGCATTCCAATGCGATACACTTTCGGTAAAGCGGAAAAAGTGGCACTGGCCCGGCTGGGCCTCAATAATCCCAACCTTCGGTTGGAATCTTTCAGAAAGATGTCATAGACACCTTCCTGAAAGGCCAGTGCGACTGTTCTCCGGGAAGGTAGCCGTAGCTACCTCCCCAGCCTCCATGCCACAGCCAGCGAAGGTCACATGTTTACCTTCGACCAGCTGCGGAGGGATTGACCCTCCTGGACGCTCACCGCGGGGTGCATTCTGTCGCACCCTCCGCGGCCGGGGCCCAGCCACGGCTTTGCCCGGGTCCGCCACTGGGAGCAGGGCTCAGGCTTGGGAGCCGCAGCTGGGCTCCGCTGCCTGAGACTTGGACGGCGAGGCGGTCTCTGGGGGCCACCGTCACCGTCCCCGGAGGGAGGGTGGTGGTAGTGTCCGCGACCTCGGGGGCCGGGGACACAGTTTCAACCACCGGTTCCTCCTGAGCACTGGCTACGGGGCTGAACGCCCCTAGCGGTCAAAAACTAGGCCGCAGCAGTTGCTGCAACCTTACGAAAAAAACGCTCATCTAGCGTCTCCTAACTCTCTAGCCCCCTCTTAAATTAAAGAAGGGGCACTTGTACAAGAACGTCTGCTCCTGGCATGCCACCTGTAGCCACACATAGCCACAGGTTTTTAGCACACACTAACAGAACAGATAAGTAGACTATAGTACAATCTTTAGTAAAAGTCAATAACTTTTTATAATTATTTACTGCTACAACGCGATCTACCCACGCGACCCACCCTGGCCAACAGGGGTTAACGAGCCATATAACCCACCCGCACACACCTTGCCACAAAGGCATAATTATTCTATAATGCAAGCATTGCGCGCATCCGCCGCATGTACATTCTACGGGTGTTACTTTGAATACCTGTACAACCCAGGAGGGTTTTGTGACGTATAAAACGGTAGAAACGATTACGAGTCATATTATGCAGGATATTATCCTGTATACACTAGTGGCTGCATCCCAGGGGCAGCCAAGCTTTTAACGAAAGCTTGGCACGTGAGCTTAGGCTCACGTACCCGGACACCCACTATTTGACCATCGAGAGCGACGCTTTCGATGGCTTACCGCCAAACACCCGAGAGGAGGTGATAACATACCTCATTAAGGGGGGCTTTACCTTAACCGGTATCTAGCCCCTACCCCTGCCCCGCATGTATAATCATGCACCCCGGGCGGGGGATTTTCTTGCCATGCGCTTGTACGCGTGGTATAGTAACAAAGCTATTATCCACCTATATAGAAGGGAGGTGATGGCCATCACAGCCATTACCGATAGCAATAGTGGGCAGCGCCTCCGCTACGAAGTGCTGCCCGCGTTTGACACAAGGGCTACCCGCTGCGCCCGAACCCGGCGGCACCATTAGAGTGCGTACCGGCTGGCAGCTGGGCGGTATGCCCCGCATTGGCCCTATGCCGCTAGCATGGCGCACCATAACAGTGCGTCACAGCAGCCCATGGGGCCCTAACGGGCTAACGAGTTGATGGTACCGTCGAGTTTGGTGGCATAACCTGCGATTGTACGCTAACATACAACGCGGGTGCCGTTGAACGCCAGACTGGCGCGCTCATCATTACATTTGCTTAGCCCAAAACCCCCGCTCATAGCAAGCGGGGGTGTTTTACTTTTGTGTTAATAGGCAAGATCGTGGTACGAGGCTCGCAGACGCCACCGCCATATTATCAACTATTGCTCATTCTGACCAGCGCGCCAACGCATATAGCTGGTGAGTTCCATGACATCGTAGCCAGTTTTTGGCTTACTAGGGCCATGCGTTCATCCCAGTTGTCATCGGGCCGATCAGGGCTTGGAATAACCGGCAAATCCCCACCCTGGTAGTGCAAAGGCCATTCGGCGAATATCGCGCGTTAATTGCTCATAAGCTTCATCCACCTGCAGAGTAAAGGTCTCTTTATCGTGATGCGGTGCACTCAGCACAAAGGCAGCTAATAGAGCTTTGCGACGATCGCTAGTAGGATCTTGCTCGTATTGGTGAGCATAGTACGCCGGATCAACATCACCCACACCACGACCCCACACACTGTCGCGGTTGTACCAAATCGGCACAGTACCGTACTGGCTTTCAGCCTGATCGTAGCCTACCGTACGCTGAGTTTTATCGGTCCAAAAGTAGTCGCCAGATACAGTTGCTTCAGGCACAGCAGCTTTAATCAACTTGGTAGCTACCTCTAGTGTAGCGCCACTGTTCTTCACTTCATCCAGCACCAGAATATTCTGGCCATCGAGCCGAGTGGGCATGTCCCATACAGCTTGCTGCCAGTTCTCTTCGGGCAAATCACCTTCAGTAAAATAGGCGCGAATGCGGGCAATGTCTTCTTGGCTCACTGCATTCATATCAAGCGTTTTAGACGCACTACTTTCGGCCTCGGCTGCCGTATAGCCCATACGTTGCAACCAGTCCATACGGTCGATGTTCAAAAAGTCGAATGGCGGCATAGTGCTATCATCTTTAGCACACAAGTCCCAGAAAGCTGCAGCTAGATCTTTCAGTGGTCGGCCTGATTTATCAAGTGCAATGACCCTATCTGGTGCCTGATGCGAACGCTCTGGGTTGTCCGGGTCTTCAATAGCACGCTTTTCGATTGTGCCATCCAGTATAGCCACCATACGGTCGGTATCTTGTATGTGGCGGAAGCGGACGTACTCATCATCCCAACGGCCGGTTTCACCAAAAACGGCAAAGTTTTGGCCTGTTAGTAGCTCATACTGAGCAGCCTCCTCGGGGTTAGCGGACAGCGTTTGGTTGATTTCCTGCTGTTTAGCGGGGGAGTTTTCTTGCGGACGGCGGCGTAGCATAGTGAGGTTCCTTTGTCTATTATTAGTTATAACCGGGCACGGCTTGTGCTTGCATTCAGCCACAAATTATGGTGACGTTATGTAGTAATATTACCACATCTTATACTAAAATGCAATATGCTTACGCCTGCCATCGTGCCAAATTCACAGCAAACGGCAACCTAGGAATGACGCTACACACCCGAACGCTAATACTAATGTCGGTACAGTGCTACCTACCAAACATGGCCCGTATATTGTATGATAAGGGCACTACGGTAGACTAAGGAGTAAAAGTATGAAGAAAGTTTTAGTAATCGTAAGCACGCAGCCAGCGGATGAGACGAGCTTTCCATTGGCATGGTCTCAGCGAATGGCTGGGCCGCCTGCTGGATGATGTGGACGTGACGATTACCGCCCTCGACCAGCTGGTGTATGTGGCCGATGGCGAACGCTCCGCAATCTACCACCCTACCGAGGGCTACGATATTGCCGACTTTGATTTGGTACTGCTGCGTAAGGTAGGCGACGCCATAGAATACGGCATTGCGGTGGCGCATTATTTACACCTAAAGGGTGTGCCGTTCACCGATAGCTACTTGCTGACCGAAGGCCGGGGCAAGCTGGCCTGCGCATTTGCACGCCAAAAGCACTTCCGCACGCCGCGCACTATCTACGCGAGCCAGCAGCATTTGGCAGCCGCGGTCAAAAACAGCAGCCTGCAGTTCCCGCTTATCATGAAGGCCGATCTCGGCAGCAAGGGCAACAATAACTTTTTGGTGCAGTCGTTCCAGCATATGGACGAGATTTTGCAGAGCCTACCAGGTGTGCCGATGATCATCCAGGAATATATTCCAAACAACGGCGACTACCGGTTCCTGGTGCTTGGGCATAAGCTACGGCTTGTTCTGCTACGAAAGGGGCAAGGAGGGCTCGCACCTGAATAATACCTCGCAAGGCGGCACGGCCGACGATGATTGACCTGAAGGATATCCCGAGCGATGTGATTCAAAATAGCCGAGCAAGCTGCCAAAGGCAGAGCGGCTTGAAGTGGCTGGGGTTGATTTGATTCAGGATACCACAACGGGCGAATACTACATTCTAGAAGTTAACCGGGCGCCGCAAATTGCCACTGGCCTGTGTAACGACGAAAAAATGCTGGCCTACAGCACTATGATTGCTGAATACCTAGCCACAGGCAAAGAATAAAGCCGCTTTGACCAATACAGCTATGCTGAGTGCCACAGAGCACCCACGCTACCTAGGCGTGCGTATCTGTGGTGCTGGCTGCAGACTGATGCAGAAGTTCACGCACAATCTGGCCATCATTCCAGGGTTGGCGCTGGCCGTTAATAATACGGAACTGCTCGTGCCCCATGCCGGTAATCAGCACCGTATCACCAGGGCGGGCTGCTTTCAGCGCAGCCGCAATGGCAGCCCGGCGGTCAGCAATTTCTTCCGTCTTGGCCTGGGCGCCCTCCTTAGTAATGCCCTGCATCAAAGCCTGGCGAATCACACCGGGGTCTTCGTTATAACTTTCTTCATCCGTCACAAATATACGGTCAGCCAGCCGGGCAGCAATCCCGCCCATAATCGGGCGCTTGGCTTTGTCGCGGTCACCCGTAGCGCCAAATACCAGCAGTACCCGACCCTTGGTAATGCGCTTGGTGGATGCTAGCAGTTGCTCCAGCGCATCCGGTGTGTGGGCATAATCCACAATTACATCGTAGGGCTGGCCGGCGGTAATACGCTCAAACCGCCCAGGCACGCCCTCTAGGTTTGCCACGCCGGTGATGATATCCTTGCTACTTACCCCCAGCAGGTGCGCCACACTGGCCGCCGCCGCCATGTTGTATATATTAAACATTCCAGGCAAGTAGGTAGCTAGCTCTACTGGCGCTTGGCCGTCAAACTCCAGGCGGGCTTCGCTACCCTTTTTGTATAGCTTAGTGTGGGCTATACGGGCATCGGCATCAGCGTCGCGGCCATAGGTGATTTTTGCTCGCTGGCTTGGTATTTATCGAAGAAGGCAAACCACTCATCATCCCGGTTCAGCACAATATAGCGCGGCGTGCGGGCGAATAACTTACCCTTCGCCGCCGCGTACTGCTCCATTGTCTTGTGGTAGTCTAGGTGGTCTTGGGTAAGATTGGTCATGGCCGCGACCTCAATCGGCACACCGTCAAGCTTGTGCTGATCCAGTGCGTGGCTGGTGATTTCCAGCACCACATAGTCTACATGGGCATCGCGGGCCTGGGCAAAAACTGCTGCATACGGGCGGTGCTCCCCACCGTGGCGTTCAGGTCATTCAGCTGGCGCTGGCCATCAACCTCAATCAGCGCGGTCGAAAACATTGCCGTGCGGTAGCCGCCAGCCTTTAAGATTTCGTTAATATAATTAATGGTTGTGGTTTTGCCATTGGTGCCGGTCACGGCAATTACGCGCAGGTGCCGAGCTGGGTTGCCATAGCGCGCTGCCACTAGGGCAATGCGGGTGCGGCGGTAGGCTTCTTCCAGCCCACGAACGGCGCGGGCGGGTAGTAGCGCACGAATCTGTTTTACAAGAGTATCTTTCATGTTATTAGTATAGCACTGCTTGGGCGGTTTTGGGCTATATTCTTTGCCCAGCAAGCGGTAGGCGTTTGGGCCCGGGTTTGCTATACTTATGGTATCGTGAGGATTTTGGGCATAGAGAGCAGTTGTGACGAAACTGCCGCTGCCGTAGTAGAAGACGGCCAGCGGCTGCTTAGTAATGTGGTGCATTCACAGATTGATATTCATGCCAAGTATGGCGGCGTTGTGCCGGAGGTCGCAGCCCGTAGCCACGTGGAGGTCGCCACCGCGGTAGTTAGCGAGGCACTTGCCCGCGCCACGTGCAGCTGGGATGATATCGATGCAATTGCCGTTACCTATGCGCCGGGGCTATCGGGTTCGCTGATGATTGGCAGCATTACCGCTAAAACAATCGCCCTTATTAAGCATAAGCCGCTCTACCCTATTCACCATGTCGAGGCCCATGTGTATGCTAATTTTATCACTCAGCAAACTGGTAGTGATTTAGCGCTACCGGCCCGTGCCCCGCAGTTCCCACTGCTGGCGCTGATCGTATCCGGCGGGCACACCCAGCTGGTATTATTCCGTGGCCATGGTGACTTTCGCTTACTTGGGCACACCCAGGATGACGCCGTGGGCGAAGCTTTCGATAAGGTTGCCAAGATCATCGGTCTCCCCTACCCTGGCGGGCCAGTATTGCGGCGGCGGCCCCGCATGGCGATACCCACGCTTACTGGCTGCCAATCGCACGGCTGCAGAACCCGTATGATTTTTCATTTTCTGGTCTTAAGACGGCCGTGCTGCGCCTGGCCCAAAGCATCACTGGCGTGGACCACACCTTTCCCTCACACCAGCTGGCAGAGCGCTTAAGTAAGCAGCAGCAGGTGGATATTGCGGCAAGCTTTCAGTACACCGCCGTGCACGCATTGGTGCGGGCGACCCAGCGTGCCTACCGCGATTACCAACCGGCCAGCGTGGTGATTGCCGGTGGCGTGGCCGCCAATACCGAACTACGCCAGCAGCTACGCCAGGCCATTGACGCACCCATCGAATACACACCTATGCAGCTCTGTACCGACAACGCGGCCATGGTGGCTGCCCTCGCCTACTATCGTAGCCAGCAGCAGCAACCAGTGGACCCATACAACCTCGAAACCTACCCCAGCCTAGGCATGGACGCTGAGCCACCAGCTCACGCGCCCATCACCAGCTTCGCGTAGGAGTATATGCCGTGCGGCATGTTATGTTGTAATTAATACATTATTTTAAGGAGTTTTATGCACTATTTACAATCCCCCGCTTGGGCCGCCTTTCACACCGCCCTGGGCAACAAAACCTTCATTCGCAGCGGCGAGGGCTGGCACTACCTCGCGATTCTCGATTCTGAATCATCACGCATCACCCGTCTGTACTGCCCCTACGGTCCCCAGGCCGAGGACGAGCATTCACTCGGTGTGGCGCTGGAATCACTGATGGCACTGGCCCTGCAGCCAGGTGTTATGTTTGCTCGCATACAGCCACTCGGTACACCAGTTACCGAACGCACTATGCGCCGCCATGGCCTGGTTAAGGTTGATTACTCGCAACCAAGCCTTACTTGGCAGCTCGATCTTTCCCCTTCTACCGATGAACTGATGGCAGCTATGAAGCAGAACAACCGTAGCATTTACCGCAACTATACTAAAAAAGGCATGAGTTACCGCCGCAGCACTAACCTACGCGATATCCCAACACTTATGAAGCTGCTGCGCAGTGTCGAAGAGCACAATGGTATCACCTTCCATAGCGATGATTACTTTACTACCCAATTCGCTACGTTGCTAGAGCAGAACGCTGGCTCGCTGCACTTTATTGATTACGAGGGCTCCCCCATTGCGGCGGCATTTGTTTACGAAGGCCCCAGCACCAACTACTACGCTTACGCTGCCGCCACCTACGAGCACCGCAAATTGAACGCCCCTACTGCCCTACTCGCCGAAATCATTTTTGATGCTAAGCGCCAGGGCAAGCAGCTGTTTGATTTTTACGGCATTACCGACAGCACCGATTCTTCCCACCGCTGGGCTGGGTTTACTCGCTTTAAAAAGTCATTCGGTGGGCATCAGCAGTTCCTGAGCTACACTTACGATATGCCCGTCAAAACACTGCAGTACAAAAGCTACCAAATCGCTCGCAAGCTCCGTAGCTTGCAGCGCTAACACCGTGCTATAATACCAGCAAGTCAAGCACGGTCGCTACTATATGCCGTGTTTTCACGTGAATAATAAGGAGTACATATGAAACTAGCCAAAGCCTATGAGCCAGCTCAGTACGAGCCAGATATCTACGCCATGTGGGAAACCGCAGGTGTGTTTAACCCTAAGCCAGCAGGGCAGGGCGAGCCATTCAGCATCGTTATGCCACCACCCAACGCCAACGGGAACTTACATATTGGCCATGCACTAACCATGAATTACCAGGATATTTTGGTGCGTTACCACCGCATGAAAGGGGATAATGCTGTCTATTTGCCAGGAGCGGATCATGCTGGTTTTGAAACCTGGGTTGTGTACGAACGAGTCCTGGCAGAGCAGGGGAAGAGCCGGTTTGATTTTTCACGTGAACAACTCTACAGCCAAGTATGGGACTTTGTTGAAAAGCAGCGCGGCAATATGGAGCTTCAGTTACGCGCCCTGGGTGTTGGTGCCAGCTGGGATAATTTAACCTTTACACTAGACGACAAAGTTATCGATACTGTGTACGCGACCTTCCGCAAGATGTGGGATGATGGCCTGATTTACCGGGGTGAGCGCATCGTCAACTACAGCACCGCCTACCAAACTAGCTACTCTGATATTGAGGTAAATTACAAGGAAGAAGAAGGCAAATTATGGCAGATTGCTTACCCGCTTATCGATAAGATAGGGGAGATTGTGGTAGCCACAACCCGGCCAGAAACAATGTTTGGCGACGTTGCAATTGCCGTTCACCCAGATGATGAACGCTACAAACACTTGATTGGCAGCCACGCTCTACTACCGCTTACGCAGCGCGAAATTCCGATTATTGCCGATGAGTACGTTGATGCCAGCTATGGTACCGGCGTGGTTAAGATCACACCGGCGCACGACCCGAACGACTTTGAGGTCGGCCAGCGTCATAATTTAACGCCGCTGCAGGTGATTGCTTTTGATGGCACTATGATTAATGTACCGCCAAGCTTTTGCAGGTCTAAACGTAGAAGAAGCCCGCACCAAGACCATTACGCTACTGAAAGGGGAGGACTTACTACGTGGCGAGACTACCATTACGCATACCGTTGGTTACGACTACAAAAGTGGTTTGCCGATTCAGCCAATGATTAAAGAGCAGTGGTTTGTAAACGTTAAACCACTGGCGGCGCGCGCTATTGAGTGCCTTGAACGCGGCGAGATTACTTTTACACCCGAAAGCAAGCGTGGTGTGCTAATTGAATATCTCTAAAAATCTGCGCGACTGGAATATTAGCCGCCAAATTCCGTGGGGCATTCCAATTCCTGCCTTCGTTAACAAGCAAGATAGCAACGACTGGATCTTTGATACACGTGTTGACCAGAAAGAAATCGTAGTAAATGGCACAACATATATACGTGAGGAAGATACTTTTGATACCTGGTTTAGCAGCGGGCAATGGCCATACATTACCACCGACGCCCTTACCGAGGGGAGTGAGCTACAGCAATTTTACCCCACCAGCGTGATGGCAACCGGTGCAGATATTCTGTTCCCGTGGGTGTCACGTATGGTGATGTTGGGGCTCTACCGCACTGGCCAGGTGCCCTTCCGGCACGTGTACTTTAACGGTCTGGTGCTGGATGAAAAGGGCCAAAAGATGAGTAAATCAAAAGGTAACGTCATTAACCCGATTGAAATTGTGAGCGAATACGGCAGCGATGCCCTACGCCTGGGGATCGTATCCAGCCGCAGTGCTGCCCAAAACCAGGCGTTATCAGTCAGCAAAAATCGTGGCAGGGCGCAATTTCTGCAACAAGCTGTGGAATATGAGCCGTTATACACTAAGTAAACTTGGCGACGAACCCGTATCACCACACCAAGCCACACCACAAACGCCAGCTGAGCACTGGATCGCCAAGCAGCTTAGTAACGGTGCAGCTGCCGTGGCGCAGCACCTAGAAAACTTTCGCTTTGCCGAGGCAGGGGAGACTGTCTACCACGTTATTTGGGACGACGTAGCTGACTGGTACATCGAAGCCAGCAAGGTTAATCAGAATCCCGCCTTTATGGCCTGGGTGCTCGAAACGTGCTTGCGGCTTGCCCACCCCTTTGCGCCGTTTGTGACCGAAACAATCTGGCAAACGCTGCCGTGGGTGAACTCACTTTTGGCTGGTGAAACCTGGCCAGAGCCACTGGCATACGACCCCGAGCAGGTGAGTGAGTTTGCTGATATTCGTACCTTGGTCGAGGAGGTCCGTAACGCAGCTAGCAGTCTACCAGGCAGCAAACGTTACGATCTACTACACCGCAGTGATGATTTTGTAGCCCAGCACGCCGATACAATCGCTCATCTTGGCAAGCTGAAATCAGTCACAGCAAGTAATGAACCATTTGGCCTTAAGTTAGCAGCTAGTACACATCAAGCATGGCTAGCCGTTGATGAAGCCACGCTATACGAGCACCGCACCAACTTGCAAGCCCGGCTTGAATCCGCCCAAGCGCAGCTGGCAACATTGCATGCCCGGCTGGCGAACCAAAACTACCGCACTAAGGCACCAGCCCATTTAGTAGCCGAAACCGAACTGCAGCATCACACCACGCAGCAACTGGTAGAGCGCTTGCAGGCAGAGTTAAGCGCACTCGGCCAGTAGGGAAGGGAGCGCGTTGCAGCCATAGCCAGCGCTCCATCACCCATATGCTATGCTAAAACCACCGAGCTGTATGCTCGGTGGTTTAGTGTATCAGATACGAAGTTGGATGGTATATTGGAAACTGCGCGGTTCCCAGGCGTGAATATGATCACGCCAGATGCGGTGGGCTAAACGCCGGTGTAAGCGGTGGCGGCGCTTTTCGCGCGGGTCTACGCTCTGTAAACTTGCATTGTCGTGGTGCGTATGCTGGTGTGAGGTTGGGCCCTCGGCTTTGTGATTATTGCTGCTAG
This sequence comes from uncultured Candidatus Saccharibacteria bacterium, assembly GCA_916438855.1. GTDB lineage: Bacteria > Patescibacteriota > Saccharimonadia > Saccharimonadales > Saccharimonadaceae > SDRW01. The sequence continues at coordinate 292,248 of CAKAFW010000001.1, read as the reverse complement.
CATCAGTTTGCGTCTGGCCCGGGCGGGCTAGGGCATAGCTCGTCGCTTTATCGAGATTACTGTCGTGCCAAAAAATACCCAGGGCAACGCAGCCAACCAGTATGGTTGTGGTGGTATGTACGATGATATGTTGCATTGTGTTTATCTTACTATGTTAGGTAGTGATGTTCATATACTACCACATGTTATAAATAATGTCAATAGTATGCTTGTATAGCCCTACATTTGGAGGTAGTAGCCACGGTCATACTACTCACGTAACACACCGTTTTACACTAACTATGATGATACGGCCCACCACGGCAGATTTCCTGGGCGCGGTATAATTGTTCAATCAACACTAAGCGCACCAACATGTGCGGTAGTACCAGCCGGGAAAGTGACCACACCATATCAGCACGCGCATGCACCGTTTCATCTACCCCGTAGGCGCCGCCAATCACCAGTACAACCGGGCGCTGCGCTACCATGCGCTCGATGTGCGTGGCCAGTTGCGGCGAGCTAAACTGCTGGCCGGTTTCATCCAGCAGCATGACATACTCGCCCGGGCGAATACGCTGCAGAATTTGGCGCGACTCTGCCTGGCGTGCCGCCACACCGCGCAATGTTGAATGCGGCACCAGCACCCATTCGGCGGTAAATGGCGGACGCAAGCGTTGGCTATAGCGCTCAATACCTGGGCGTAGCCACGACTCATGCTGCTTGCCAACGCTAATAATACGCATTAGCGACTCAGCTGGTCGTTTATATATAGGCGCTTGGCCATAGCAGCCAGCGCTTGGTGGTCCGGGTCGTTGTTCATACTCGGCCGGTGGTAGAATTCCTCTACTGTATAAAAGGGGATGATGTGCACATGGGCGTGGGGCACATCGGTACCGATGATTTGCTGGCCCACATACGGCACGCCCAGCACCTGGCGCACATGGCGGGCAACCCGGCGGGCGGTTGCCATCACAGCCTGGTACTCCTGGGGTGACAAGTCCCACATAAACTCAATTTGCGTTTTTGGCACAACCAGCACGTGCCCAGGCGCCACGGGGTGGATATCCAAAAAAGCCAGCGTCTGCTCATCTTCGTACACCTTATGGCAAGGGATCTTGCCCTGTATAATCTTGGTAAAAATCGATGCTTCCATATCCCTAGTATACCATCAGGGGTGCATAGGTAAGCGAGTAGGGGAGTAGGAGCAGCCACGCCTAAATCAATCCATATAAATCACACGCTATGTATAACAAAACCAGCACCCTGCTTACGGCAGAATGCTGGTATTAAGTGCACATTTGGCGGAGGAGGGGAGATTCGAACTCCCGCTACAGGTCTCCCCGTACTAACGATTTAGCAAACCGTCCCCTTCAGCCACTTGGGTACTCCTCCGTATGGATGTATGTGCGATTTACAGGCATGTTACCACCTGAACATCACCCATTATAACACAGCTTTTTTGCTAGACAAACAGATTGTGCTTTGCTACAATAGTCTTAACATGGCATAATAAGGAACAAATGACACACATGAAGAAAGTACTCATATCATTTCTAGCACTGGCAACGATTGGCCTGATTAGCTTTGGCACACCACAGCTCGCTGCAGCACAGTGGAACAACGGCGTGCAAGGTGGGGCGACTTCCGCGCGCGGTGTTGATCAACCAACCGAACTATTTGGCGACGGCGGCATGTTCCAAAAGGTAAGCAATATTCTGCTCTATATTATTGGTGCAGTTAGCGTTATTATGATTATCTTTGGCGGCTTCCGTTACGTTACCTCTGGTGGTAACTCAGATAATATTACCACCGCTAAGAATACCATTCTATACGCAATTGTTGGTATTGTGGTTGCGCTACTGGCTTATGCAGCGGTGCAGTTTGTTATTACCTCGTTTGCAACCGGTGGTGGCACTGGTACCGGTGCGACTGGGTTCTAACTAGTACACATTCTGGCACAAAGCACCGCCCTCAAGCTACGGGGGCGGTGCTTTTATACGTATTTTTGTGCCATACACACAAACCCCCTCTTAGTAGAGGGGGCTTGGCTGCTTAGTACAAGCGTATAGTGCTCGGTTAGTACTCGTAGTCAGGGCCGTAGTTTGGCTCGTAGCCCTCTGCTAGATCCTGCTGGATTTTATAATGCCAGCGCAGCATGTCAGAATCAAGCGGGTGTACCTCGCGCTTTGGCTGGGGTGCAAAGTGGATTTCGGTGCTGACTGCTAGTTTACCAAGCTGCTCACGAGCATCAGCATGGGTTTCTTCTTCAAAGTGGTTTGGGATCGATTCATGCATCTTCATACCTGGCACTATACACTGTTTATGCTAATTTGTCAATATAGTGTTAACCCTTGGTGGACTCCTTTCACGTGGAAACCTACCACTATCGGCCTGGTAGCCAGGATAATAAAACTGCACCCAGCGGGGTGCAGCGATGATACCTGTGGCGGAGAGAGTGGGATTCGAACCCACGGTACGGGTTAGCGCACGCCGGTTTTCAAGACCGGTACCTTCAACCACTCGGTCATCTCTCCATAGGCGGTATTATACCACACTTTCGCGCCTGCACCTAGCCAAGTGGCTGGTGCATAATGGCTAGCAGGCTGATGTTACCCGGCTCCACGCCGGCCGACTGTAGCGCCGCTACCGCTGCCTGCATGGTGGCACCGGTCGTCATAACATCATCTACCAGCACGTAGTGGTACCCCTGGTAACGGCGCAGCCTTGCCTGCCGGACTGTATAAGCACTGTGCTGCTGCCGGAACCGCGCTGTGCGGCCTGCACCAACCTGCTGCGTGCTGCCGTGGCGTTGCAGTATGTGGCAGCGCGGCAAGCGGTACTGCCGCGCAAGCTGGCGCACAAGCAGGCCTGTGTGACTAAAACCACGCTGACGCACATGGTGGTTACTGGGTGGAATAGGGCACAGGCAGTGGCCCGGCTGGGCCAGCTGGGGGAGATGCTCTACCACCAGGCTAGCGAGAGTTTTACTAACGGCCCGTTTGTGCTGATACTTATAGGCGTGGATTAGCTTTTTGGTCGTGTCGCTGGCCGCAAGTGCCACGTATTGGTGCACGCCAGCTAGGCTGCAATCCGGCCGCTGGCAGCGCCCAGCAGCAAGCATATAACCACATAAACCACACTGGTTTTGTTGTGATTTTGATATTCCTTTTTTACAACGTTGGCATAAAATTACCCCCATAAAACCACAGCAAATACAGTGGTAGGGGGCTATAGTGGCAAGTAGGCTATCTAGCATTGTGATATTTACAAAATTTACAGCTACTACCTTGATTATACACACCCATTTGTTATACTAAAAGGGACTATTGTCGATAATTGAGCCTAAAAAGTGGAGGACTAAATGGCCCGCAAAAATGATGATTTATTAATTGAAGACGAACTGGCTGCAGCATTTTTTTAACCGATGAGGATTTGACACCTCCTGTCACGGCAGCTGCACCATGCAGCAACTGCAACCAACCGATGAACCTACCCTGCAAGAAGAACCAGAGGATGAGTTCCCCGGCCAACTGGCAGTTGATGTCTACGAAACCGACGATGAACTTGTAATTAAAGCCCGCACTGCTGGCGTCAATAAGGACGATCTTGACGTAAGCATAAGTGAGGGTATTTTGACGATTAGCGGCACCCTTAGCAGCGGCGACGACACCGATGCAAACAACTGGCATATCCAGGAATGCTACTGGGGCGAATTTAGCCGCACCCTGGCGCTGCCGGTGGCTGTAAAGGAAGATGAGGCCCGTGCTGCCCTAAAGGACGGGGTTCTCAGCATTAGCTTCCCGAAAAATTCAACAGGAGCAGGCCAAAAAGATCCAGGTCATGTAGCCCACATAGGGGCAGACAGACTCATTAGCCAGGCTGGGGGCTCAAGGCCTGGCTAATATATTACCCACAGCCGCTTAAGAAGGCACATTTACTACTGCAGCGCTCTGAACGCTTGGTGACGCTCCCTGGCGGCGCGTCGAACCTATTATGCAATCATCCTCCATCTATCAGCTGTAATATACAATAAAACACCTCTGGTTTCCCAGAGGTGTTCCCTTATAACCAACCTATCTTTTGCTTAGATTCTAAGCGCCGTCACCATTAAAGGCATTGATAACGAAGCCAACGATTGCGTACGCAAAGATAGCCACCACAATACCCACGACCGCATACATAATGGTATTCTTAGCGCTGGTAACTGCATTTTGGTCACCGTTCGAGGTAGTGTATTTAATACCGCCGAAGATGAGCATAATCACACTGACGGCACCGATGACGAAGAGCAGCACGTTCGATACTGTCTTGAAGACACCTTGGTCACCGTCAAGCTGAGCCGGGGTGTTATCGCCACGGGACGATTGGTAACCACTATTTAAGTTCCAGCCGTTCTGAGCCATAGCTGGTGTTGCCATGGGCAGAACAAGTGCGCCCGCTACCAAGACAGCCGCAAACGGTGTAGCAACTAAAGCGCGTTGAAGTTTGTGTACTAATTGTTTCATATCTTCCTTTCGTAGTTTGGTTATAAAGTCTACTCACCCTATATTATATATAAGACTGTGCATAAATGCAAAGCAAAAAGCCGCATTTTGCGCGGCAATTTGCAGGGGTAACTAGGGTAATCTAGCCCTGGCTCAGACCCTTGATGACAAAGTCGACGATCGCGTAGGCAAAAATCGCCACCACTAGGCCCACCACCGCGTAGGTGATGGTGTTCTTAGCGCTAGTAACAGCACCTTGGTCGCCGTTCGAGGTGGTGTATTTAATACCACCAAAGATCAGCATAATCACACTAATAGCACCGATGATAAACAGTAGCACGTTGGTAATATTACGGATGATGGTGCTGGCATCGCTATTGCCCGTGTTGGTACCAGTTTTATCGGCACCTTGGCGAATCGTTTCGGCAGGGCCACTGCCGGCCTGGGCAACGGTATTTGTTGATTGCCCCTGCACCATTGGGTCGGCTTGGGCGAACGCGCTTGGGCTTAATACACCCAGTACCAGCGCAAGGCTTGCGGCGTAGGTAATGACTTTTTTCATATCGTATATACTCCTTTGTTAACCTATATATTACCAGATGTTGCGCCGCGGATGGTCAGATCGACAATCACATAGGCAAAAATTGCCACCACCAGGCCCACCACTGCGTAGGTGAGGGTATTCTTGGCAGCACTAACGCGGGCAGCATCACCGCTTGAGGTAATGTAGCGGAACCCACTATAGATAATCACGATCACCGCTACAGAACCCAGCAGGATCAGCATCACGCGCACGATATTGGCAATCACTGAGTTAATATTCTGGTCGGCGGTTGATGATTTACAAATCGCGCTATTGGCATTGCCCTTACACGAATCCCAAACCTCTACCGCTGCATGAGTCGGAGCGGGGAGGATTGCAGTGGCTAGTGTGGCGCCAACCAGCAGGGCTGCTATCGCTTTGACGGTCTTTTGTATCATGGTGTCTTCCTCCTTACACGTTACCAATGACGTACTGCGTAATTGCAAAGGCCATTAATACCACTATTATACCAATTACCGCGTATAGGGATGGCTTGGCGGGCCTTTTGCGCCTTGGCGGCATTACCGTTACTGGTGGCAAAAATATAGCCAGCAATGATGATTACAATCACCGCTACCATACCAGTGATGGTATAGACGGTTGTGAGCACGCCAGCAAAGACGTTATCGGCGCTGTGCTTGCGCACGCCAATAGCATCACTATCTAAAAACTGAGCTAGGGTTGTGAGTGCGTTATACATAATTTCCCCTTATAAATTCGCTACAATTGTATTAACAATCGCCACCGAAGCCAGCGAAATCACCAGGCCAATCACGGCGTTGAGGATGGTCTTGCGGCCCTTTTCGTTGCCATCCACCGAGCCATTCGATAGCATGTACTTGTAGCCACCAAAGATGATAAAGGCTAGGCTGACATAGCCCACCAGCTGGATGAGGATTTCTACCACGTTCAGGCCGATAATCCAAATGGCATTCTCGAGCGGCGTGCCGTCATTACCACCAACCTTGATGTTGGATTTGCCACCGCTATCGGTCATACAGCGTAGGCCGTTATACCACGCTGGGAAGGTGAGCAGGCGTGCATTGCACTTGCTGCCCTCAGCTGCTGATTGGGCGTAGCTTGGCTGGGTAGCCAGTAGGGACGTGCCGAACATGGCGCCAAGCAGCAGCAGGCCCGCCAGCAGAGTTTTACACTGTTTCATTAGAATAGTCCTCCTGGGATTAGGAATTCAATTAGTACGTACATTAGCGCGTAGGCTACTAGGCCAATCACCACATTACGAATGACCTCGAGCGCTTTGGTTACCTGGGCTTGGTTGTCGGCCGCAGAGGCATACAGGATGGCGCCATACACTATACCACCTACTGCCACGATACCCACACCAGTCGTCAGGATACGAATAAAGAACCCGAGTAGGTCGAAGATGTAGCCACCCTCATTCTCGTTAACTTTGGAGTATTTATCGATATCATCACACTTAATCAGCGAGGTTGTGACCTCGCCACACTTGCTTTCGCCGTCACGGGCGTGGGCTGGGGGTGCCAGCATACCAGCACCGGCTAGCATCATGCTCAGTGCCGCTGTAAAACCAACCACATGGTGGGCCCACCAACGCCGCCGGTTGCTATATGTTTTGTACCATGGTTACTAATCCGCTTATACTTATATGTATTTAATATTACCCTTATTATGCTTTTGGTCGGCCGTTTGTGTCAAGAGGTAATTTAGCGAGTAATTTGCACCCAGTACAAACCCATGGTACGATACAAGTGTTGATATTTTTTTATGTTGGCATATTATCAACTAAATCTGTATGGAGGAACACAGATGAATTTTAACAAACCAACGTTCAATCATGAACGAAAGCAGAAATTATTAGCCGCTTCCGCCGCCATTGGCCTCTTTGCCACTGCCAGCTGCGCAAGCGAACAATCACCAACCCCTCCACCCGAAACGTCCGTTACGTCCGTCGCACCTGGTAGCACCAGCAGCGAAACCGCCCCAACCACCAGCGAGCTGGCGGGGCCGCTAGCCGAAAAGAACGAATATAACCAATCCAGCGTTGCCGAGCTCTCGCAAAAGTTTGTTGGCCGCGGGCCAGAGAGCAACAACCCCGTGACGCAGGATGAAGCCATTGCCTTTATTACGGAGCTTTCTAATGCGTACGAGGCCGAGGGCAATAGCCCGCTGAAGCAATCGATCCAAGAGGCGATTGATTCTATCAACCAGTCGCAACTTGGCAACAAAAAGATCGAGCATTTTAATATTACCGACCGCGAGGCCAGCCCGCAGGATATGGTCAATAATATGACTATCCTGAACGCCCTGGCCGCCAACCCCGATAACAAGGGCTTTGGGGCGGCTATTCATACGCTAAGCTCGATGAACAATCGCACCCATACTGGTGGCACCAAGTACTTTGACCCGGATTTCTTTACCGATAATTCACTGGCGGCCACCGGTGGCAGTAGTGGCAAACCAGCCAAAACCATCACGCTTAAAGCCGGTAAGGTAGTGGGCTCGTGGCAGTTCGGTAGTGACCCAGGCTACGGCTATGATTACACCGACCCACAAGCATCTATTGTGGTAAAGGCAAAATACCCGCAAGGCTACCTGAAGGACCAAGAAGCCTACGCCCGCAACCATGTTGGTGAATATTCAACCGACCAAACGGAGCTGCTGCATATATTTGAATATGTTGTACCGGATGATGCCAGCCCATTCACCAAGGACGGTGAGGCCAAGGATAGCTCACAAAACGTGTGGGACCTTAAGAAAACCGTCCCAACCGAAAAACAACGGCGTGTGGGTCAATACACGCACCATTATGGCAGAAGGTATTCGCGCCCGCTTTACCTAGGCACCGTTCGCCCACCGTTACACAAATACCCCTGGTCCACCCAGGGGTATTTGCTTGGGGGAGGGGCAGCGTAGCCATAACCAATTGACGGCTAGCCACAAGCAGTATATTTTTTTGCAATGTTATTTACTTTTTGTACAGGCTATGTTTTTAATAGATTAAAGTGACCAGCACCCGCTGGAGTCTCACTTTCGCACCTACAGAAAGGGGGTGGACAGATGTCCACTCAACTAACACACCGCCGTTACGCTCTTACTACCATCGCCATGGTGGTAATGGTCGCTATAATGGCAATCACTCTTGCCGCCTGCAAGAGTGATAACGAGGCCGCCCCCGGCGGGGAGGCCAAAAAGATCGCTGCAGCCCGCCAAGATGGCCCGCTGCATATCATCGATAAACTCGATGAGAAATTGTTCGTTCCATCACCAGATGTAACTCTGGATGATATGGTACCAGAAGGCCACGAGCTTTGGTACCGCTCAGCACCAAAACCCGAGTCCGATAAAGCTATAATAACAGCTATTTTCGGGTTACGGTGCTATCAGGAGACCCCTGATAGTGTGGTTGGTTTAGTAAGCCTAACTGGCTTTGGATACAACCAAAGCCCCACTTCAGTTAGGTATACCGTTTCGGTTGATGGTCATTCCTTGACCACCTCGGATGAGGAATTCAGCCGAGAAACGGTTAAAGAAATCAGCCAGTCTATCACTATTCCTGCAGGTGAAGTGATAGATGTACAGCTCTACACCAATACCGGCGGTGTAGAATGGACAGGACCTGTTAAGCAGATGGGTCCCATCACCTGCTAAGCCGTAGAACCTCCCTAGGCTACGCCACCGCCAGTGGTGCTAAGCCTAGGGGATTCTCTTTGCAGCACTTGTTTCTGTAGGTCCAGCAGCTGCGCTACAACGCGCGCTACCATTTATTAAACCGCCGCATATGCTGGTTGCCATAAGCAGTGTCGGTGTTGTATAGTAGGTACGTATGATACTGCAACGCCTTGCCCCTATGCGACGGCGCCCGCTGCTGCGGCGTTGCCTTTTATTTGCTGGTGCTGTGCTAGTCATAGCCGGGTTCTTTACCCAAGCAACCACCTACGCGGCCGAAGACTTTAGTAAAAAATCCTCCCTGGACCGTCTCAAGGCAGAAAGTTACCGCAATGTATTTAGCCAGTGTGCGGATAAGCACTTTAAGCCCCATGCCGACCAGCAGTATAATACCTACACTGGTGGTGCCCGCTCTAAATCAAAAGACGTTACTATTAGTGATGTTGAAATTGATGGCGGCGAATACTTTGGTAAGAATGCCAAAAACTCTGGTGTTACAGCTGGTAAGATCCTTGGCTCAGGCGACGATAAAGGCAAGGCCAATTGTAACGACCGATGGCTGCTTGATGGCATGTCTGAGCTATATGGCCTGAAGGAAGCCAAGCAACGCCGCGAGTTCGTCTGTGCAGCTGGCTATACGCGCGCTAATGGTAGTGACTGTGTGAATGGTAATGGTGACTTTAAGGCACCAAAATCAACCGGCAAAGATTCCAACATGTTTGATGCCGCTTTCGATAAGCAAGGTGGTGCACTAAATCTTAACGACCAAGACTACTACGCCTTAAACCACTATACCTTCTTTGAATTATGTAAGGCCAGTAGCTCAGAAGACGTCACCAAAGAAAAACCGCTCCAAAGGTAGCGATGAAGATAGGATTATTACCAAAGTATGGGATGGTGGCGAGCTGAAAGAAAAGCTATTCAAGCTCGAGAATAAAAAAGGATACCGAATTTAACGTGCGAGCCGGCCGCGGCAACGCCGATGCCTGGAAAGGCAAGTGTAGCGATGCCGCCCAATACCCTAGCTGACCACGCCGACCAAGCCCCGCAAGACCTGCGTGAAAAGACCCTGGCAGACGTCATTGACGAGGCCCAAACCACCAGCGATGGCGACACCACCGATAGCTGCGCCGTACAAGGTGTGGGCTGGTTTGTGTGCCCGGTAGCACGCTTTATGGCAGGCACTATGGACCACTTGTATCATTTTATGGTGCAGGGTGTGGTTGTGCCGCCTCTCGCGCTCGGCAATACCAGCGACGACAACCTGTTTAAGGTCTGGTCGCAGTTCCGTAATATTGCCAATATTGTTTTTGTAATTCTGTTCTTATTTATCCTGTATTCACAAATTACCAGCACCGGTATTAGCAACTACGGCGTTAAGCGTATGTTGCCGCGCCTGATTGTGGCCGCTGTGCTTATCAATCTTAGCTACTATATATGTGCCGGTATGGTCGATATCTCAAACCTACTAGGGCATGGTGTGTACCAGCTGCTACATAGCCTACCGAATGCCAGCAACAGTGGTAGCGGCAACAACGCCGATAAAAATGAGCAGCTGGGTCGGCATCGTGACCGGTATTTTTGAGCGGTGGCGCTGCAGTTGGTGGTGCGGCCGTGGCTGGTGCCGCCCTGATGGCCAACGGTGGCCTGGCGATTGCGATCCTCCTACCAGTGCTGATTGGTGGTGTGATTGCAGCCTTTACCGCTGTGGTGATTCTAGCAGCCCGCATGGCGCTTATTTACATCTTGATTGCCGTCTCGCCAATTGCTATGGCGCTCTATCTCTTACCTAATACCAATAAATATTTTTGATAAATGGCGCGATACGCTGATAACCCTGCTGGCCTTTTTACCCAATGTTCTCGCTGCTGTGGGGGATGGGTGGCGTTGCAAGCGGTATTATTGGTAGCTCCACCGAAACGGCTAGCATGGACGCCAGTATGAAGATGATCATGGGCCTATTTGCACTATTTATACAGGTAGCACCGCTTATATTCAGCTACCGGCTGCTTAAGACGGCCAATAGTATTGCCGGGCGCCTGGGCGGCAACCTGGAAGCCCAAGGCAGTGGTGCCCTGGGTTGGGCTAAGCGTAACCGTGCCGAGCGCCTGGGTCAGGCCAAAGACAACCTGACCGCTGGGCAAGATGGCAGCGGCCGCCAGAGTGCCTTTGTGGGTAGGGTGGGTAAGTTCACTGGCCTGACCGGTATGGATCAACGCCGCCGCCGCCGTGGCCGCACCCAGCAGCTTAGCCAGCTAGCCCTCACGGCTATGGATGATGACTACGCCGCAACCCACGCCCAAGAAGCTGAAAAATACGATGCAATTGCCGCCTACGATCTACGCAATAAGATTAGCGCCCAAGATCGTACAAGTAGCTTCTATAGGAACCTAGCAAACGCTAAGGTGAACGAAAAAGGTGATGGTCTACTTGGGATTATCGGCGGAAAAAGATACCGCTAAGCAAGAGCGAGGCAAAGCAATTGGAGCTTCGCAGGCTCTTGATGATGGTATTAAGCTAGCTAAGCAGCAAATTGCTAATGACAGTCTACCTGAGCTTGGGGATAGACTGGTTGACTCAATGATCAATGAAGAAGAATCAATGACTATTGCAACGCTTCAACAGCTAGTAGACGCTGGTGATACAGCTACAATTGGTGAAGCAATCGACAAGGCCCGTCCACACATGAGCAAGCGTGCCCAAGACGAATTTGCGAAAGACTTCAAACGCTACCATGCTGGCATAAAGGGCAAAGACATGGCACTGTTCACTGCTGCAACCGAAGGCACCAGGTACGCAGACGAACTGGAAAACGATGCAATCTGGAGTCAGATGGCTGCCAGCGACCTCGCAGGCCAGAAGAAGGGTGTACTTATCAAGGTTACCGGTGGCAACGGTATGACCCAGCGGCGTGCCAGGGAACTGCAAGCCGACCAGCGTTTCATGAACCGTATTCCAGTTCAAGCCCAAGAAAATATCAGGCAAAAGGCACTATAGTACTCAGGTATTACTGGGTGGGAAATCTGGATTTACATTTGTCCAAGCTGCTGCAGCATTTAATCATAACCAAATTAGCCTAAAGGTGGTAAAAATAGTATATATGGCAGTTTACAAAGTTCCGCAGGATGTTGAGGCAGAGGATAAGCTCCTTGGGCCGTTCAGCATGCGCCAATTCATCTACCTGATTATTGCCGCTATGGGTATAGCGATTGGCTGGGCACTAGCCCAAGTCTTGCTCCCACTGGCGCTTATCCCAGCACCAATGGTTATTCTCTTCTTGGTGCTTGCCCTGCCGCTTAAAAAGGACCAGCCAATGGAAACCTACCTGATGGCGATTGTGTCGTTCCACTTTATTAAGCCGCGCCGCCGTATGTGGCAGCCAGATGGGATTACCTCGCTGGTAGAAATTACCGCCCCAAAGGAAGTTGAGCCAGAACGGACCAAGAATATCTCTGCCGAGGAAGCCGGTAGCCGACTGGATTACCTAACCACGATTGTAGATTCACGCGGTTGGGCGATCCGTGGTGGCCAGCCAGCTGCTAGTGGTAACCTTAGTAGCGACCTGTACGCCGAAGCCGATACCGCCAGCGATATGCTTGGTGAGTCGAACGCTGCCACCCAGAATTTTTGACCGACTGATTTCTGAGCAACAGCAGCAAACCCAGGCTTCGGCCTACCGCGCTATGCAGCAAGCTCAAACAACCGCGCCGCCCCATACACCACCCCAAGCCCCCACGCCGCCAACTAGCCCATTACCGCAGACGTCCCAAGCCCCGGCTGCTCAGCAGGCAAAGCCTCAGCTACCAGCGGTTAGCAAACCACCGGTTACATTAACCCCAACCGCGGCCCCAGCCAAGCAAACTATTAGCCTTAACCCTACCAAGCCAAAAAGTAGCGCCACCAGCTAAGCCAAGCAAAGCTACCCCAGCACCAACCACGCCGCAGCCTATCCCTATGCCAACCATGCCGGCCCAGCCAAGCACACCACCACCAAGCTTGCCACCACATATTCCCACCCCAACACCAGCACCTACGCCAACGGCTACCCCAGCACCAACTCAAGCTCCGAATCCCTTTGGTGACCCCTACCGTGGAGCCGGCAAGCAAGCCCTGGATGAACTCTACGCTAGCCTAACGCTTGGCCCAGTACCGCTTGGGGAGGAAGAGGAGGTCGACCTCCGCCCCCGGCCGCAGCACAGCAAGCCCTCGCCAGAAATCGTTAAAGCTTACTAGCGAAGGCACCGACCTTTCTGTAGCCAGCCTAGCGCGTGAAGCCCACCGGCTCGAAATCAAGCACAATACACCGCCAAACTCGCCCAAACCGCCCAGCAGCACCGAGCCCCCATCATCAAGCACATCAATCACCATAAAGTAACCGTAAGGAGTACGCATGCAACCACAACAACCGCAGCAATACCCAAATAACCCGCAGCAACGTGGTGCGTCTTACCCACCACAGCAGCCACAGCCAAGCTACAACCCCGCCATGCGCCAGGGGGTTCAGCCACCGACCACCGGGCCCCCACCCACAGCAGGGCTACGGCTACACCGGCCCACAGCCACGCCCCGGCGGCCGCCCGATGCCACCACAGCAGCCGCAGCAGGCCCCAGCTGGCGCCAAGCCCCAGGGTACACAGCCACCAGCTAGCCAGCCACCGCGGCCCAAGAACACCACCCAGAATAGCCTGCTGTTTTCAGAGATCCGCGATAATATGATGATTATGTCCGACGGCAGCTTCCGCGCGGTGGTTGCGTGTAAATCCATCAACTTTGACCTGATGAGCTCGCGCGAACGCGAGGGCGTCGAGCTTACCTACCAGAACTTCATTAACTCGCTGACCCACCCGGTGCAGATCCTGATCCGCTCGCAAAAGGTTGATATCGGCCCCTACCTGGAGCGCCTGACTAATATCCGCAAAACGCAGGATAACATGCTGCTTGGTGTGCTGATGGATGACTACATCGACTTTATCGATATTCTGTCGGAAGAAGCCAACATTATGGATAAAACTTTCTACGTGGTAATTCCGTATTCGATCGTGGGGATTTGAGCAATATTAAAGATAGCGGCAAGGGCTTCTTCCAGCGCCTGTTTGGTGGGGGGCAATCGATGACCAAGATCGATAAACTCAGCTACCAAAAGGCCAAGGACGAGATTAAAAACCGGGTTGATTCCGTTACCAGCGGTTTGTTGCAAATTGGTGTGCACTGCGCCCAGCTTAATAGCCGCGAGCTTGGTAAGCTCTACTACAACTACTACAACCCCGACACTGCCGTGCGCGAGCCACTCAGTAACTTTGAACAAAAATACCTTTAGCTATGTTAAAAAGGGCGAGGGCAAACCGCCACGGCCTACCATGACAACAGGAGGAACCTTTGTAATGGCCAAGAACCGCAAAGCAATGGATATTGCCGCCCAGCAGCGCGCCCGCGAAGCTGCCGAAGTTGAGGCTGCCTTTCTAAAGGGCGTTAACACCCTGCGCGATCTTATCGCCCCAAGCAGCCTAGAGTTCCACACCGACCACTTCCGCCTAGGCACCAAGTATGGCCGCACCCTGTACGTGTATGGCTACCCACGCCAAATTTACACCGGCTGGCTCAGTAATATCATCAATATGGATGAAGTGCTTGATGTAAGTATGTTCCTGTACCCAGTGGACACCCAAATTGTGATGGAAAACCTTAAAAAGAAGGTGACCCAGCTCGAAGCCAGCATGAGCATTAACCAAGAAAAGGGCCGCACGCGTGACCCAGGGCTTGAATCTGCCCTGATGGACGCCGAGGAACTGCGCGACGAGCTACAAACTGGTAGCCAAAAGTTCTTTCGCTACGGGCTCTATATTACCCTGTATGCCAATAGCCTAGACGACCTGACCTTTATCCAGAACAAGGTAGAAACGCTCTTTGGCCAGCAGCTGGTATTTAGTAAGGTAGCCAGTAGCCAGCAGGAACAGGGCCTTAATAGCACCGTACCGCAGCTGATGGACCAACTGCAAATTCGCCGCAATATGAACACCGGCGCAATTTCGACCTCCTTCCCATTCACGAGCGCCGACCTAACCCAAGAAAAGGGCATTTTGTACGGTATTAATATGCACAATAACGGCCTGGTGATCTTTGACCGCTTTAGCCTCGAAAACGCCAACATGGTGGTGTTCGCGAAGTCTGGTGCTGGTAAATCCTTCACCGTCAAGCTCGAGGCAATCCGCAGTATGATGACCGGCTCGGAAGTGATCATTATCGACCCCGAAAACGAGTACCAAAAGCTCAGCAATGCCGTTGGCGGGAGCTATATTCGCTTAAGCCTGAGCTCTGACGTGCGCATTAACCCATTTGACCTGCCGAAGGTGGTTGATACTGAAGACGCCGCTGATGCCCTGCGCGCCAACCTGGTGACGCTACACGGCCTGCTGCGCCTGATGCTTGGTGGTGCCACCGCTACCAACACCAATGTAACCCTTAGCCCAGTTGAAGAGGCCGACCTAGACCAAGCCTTGATCGATACCTACGCCCGCGTTGGTATTACCAGCGACCCACTGACGCACACCAGCCGGCCGCCAACCATGAGCGACCTTTACGACACCCTGGTGCACATGGGTGGCACTGGCCCAAGCCTGGCCCAGCGCCTGCGCAAGTTTACCACCGGTACCTTTGCTGGTATTTTTAGCCAGCAGAGTAATATCGATATTAATAACAGCATGGTGGTGTTTAATATCCGCGACCTCGAGGATGAACTACGCCCGGTGGCCACCTATATTGTGATGAGCCACATCTGGAACATTACCCGCTCGCACCGCAAAAAGCGCATGCTGATTGTGGACGAGGCCTGGCAGCTGATGAAATACCAGGACTCAGCCAACTTCCTGTTTAGCCTGGCCAAGCGCGCCCGTAAGTACTACCTGGGTATCACCACCATCACGCAGGACGTAGAGGACTTTATGGGCAGCAAGATGGGCCGCGCCATTGTGGCTAACTCATCCATGCAGCTGCTACTTAAGCAGTCGACCAGTGCGGTGGATGTACTGAGTGATGTGTTTAAGCTAACCGAAGAAGAGAAGAAGCGCCTTTCTAACTTCCCGGTGGGGCAGGGTCTGTTCTTTGCTGGCCAAAACCACGTGCATATTCAGGTGATTGCTAGCGATACCGAAACCAAGCTGGTATCCACCACGCCGGTAGAGCAACTGCGCCAGAATGCCCTCAAACCAACGGAGCCCATACGAATAGGAGTAAGCAAAGCCTGTGGCCACACTGCTTGACGACAGACCAGACCAAGAGCAAGATACCGGTGCCAACCCAGCGGACGCGTATTATGATCAAGCCTTAAACCCGTTAAGCAAAAGCTTGCATAACGCCGAGGCTAGTGCTGCTAATGAAGAAGCCGGGGCCACCGGTAGCCGGGCTGGTGCTGCTGGCCAAGAAGCTGGTGGGGGCGGGGGCTCCTGGGCGAATAACGTTGGCAAAAAAAGGCAGCCGATAAAACCGCCGAAAAGCTGGCCAAAACTGGTGGCGTCAAGGGCAAAGCAGCCGCAGCCGCCTATAAATATGGTAGCAACCTAGCCGGGCCCTTTGTGGGGGTTATTCTGGCGGCTATTGTGGTGGCTATTCTGTTTTTCGGCACCTTTATGAGCCTGCCGATGCAGCTTACCCAGCTGCTGACCAACGATCTACACGACGCCGCCGAAGCCATCCAAGAACGCGGCACCCGCATGTATGCCGGCAAGTTTTTTTGGCCGCGGCACGGTAGCTGGTACAATTAAAACCAAAGGTGTCTGTGGCGAAAAAAATCAACCTGCGCTGTAAATTTGCTACTATTAGCGAACGCCAAAAGAAGCGGCTTGAGGCAGCTGGCTTTAAGGTTGATACCGATGATGTCGGCAAAATTCGCAAGCGCTACAAGCTTAATGGCATTAGCAAAACCGTTGCTGTAACCGAGGGCGGCAAGACCGTCCAGCACACCTACGAAGCCCGCAGCCCGCAGGATGTCGTCAAGCTATTCCGCTCTGGTAACCCGCACGATGTTGGTATTCGCAATAGCCTGCGCAATGCCTACAATAACCGCGTGGCGTCCTTCTTTGGTAACACCATGAAAAAAGCCGCCAAGCGCGTGGGAGTGCGCAACTTCCACCGTTGGAACCTGAATAAGGACGATAAGGTAGAAAACCAAAAGGAGCTTAATAAATCAATCGGCGCCGAGGAGGACGCCGGTATTCGCGATAAGGATGGCAAGCTCGTTAACGAAGAGTCCACCAAGCATCCGTTTAAAAAGCGGGTCGAAACCATTAAGGGCAAGTTCCGCGAAGCCCAAGGGAGAGCCAAGGATTCATCCGGCAAGCTAAATGGTATGCGCGATTCGTTTACCAATGGTGTGAAAGGGCTCTTCTTCCTGCAAGCTATTGCCCAGGTCTGCCCACTAAGCGATAGTGTCCATACGGTTATCCAAACCGTTAATTCGGATCGCTTTAAGACACTTGCTCCATACGCCAGCAACTTCTTAACGGCTGGTAGTCGCATTCAGTCAGGCGAGGCTACTGAAAAAGATTTTACTATGGTAGGCGCCTTGCTCTCTAGCGGCAATAGCCCTACTAATGCTGGCGATTCCGTAGGCGTTAAACTAGCCAACGAAGGCGACGCACCCAAGCTCACCGAGCGCGAAGAAGCCTTTATGCTAAAGCCCAAAACCTATTACCGATTTTACCAATATCTTTGGCAAGGTTGAGGATTGGCTGAATAAAAATCTTGGGCTTTGCCATGGAAAAGGCCACTGGTATGGATGCTGCCTCGGCTGGGCGTATGGCGTTCCGGGCCATTTGCATTGGGGTAGAGAAATCTGGCATTAACGACCCACAAACCCAAGCTGCCTTGATGCTGGCCTCAGTTGGCTCATGTGTAGCAGAATCAGCCACTGGTGTGGGTATTGCCGTGTGTGCCGGGCAGATTGTATTTGGCTATGCCCTGAGTGAGCTTGGCACCCGCTACGCCGAGCATGAGGTCGAAAAACTCATTACCAAAGCCACTGCCTTACCGCTGAACGCTGGCACTACCGATGCTGACGCTGGTAATGCTATCTTTGCTGGTACCTCGAGTATACTAGGTGCTAAATCGTCTGGCTACGGTATGCGCCCAGCTACCGTGGATGATCTGAAGCAGTACCAAGCCTACCGCAATGATATCCGCAACCAGTACCTGGCCGCCGATATTGCCGATGCCCGCAAGACACCGTGGGATATTAATAACCGCTACGCCTTCCTGGGTGCACTGGCCTACCAATTCCGGGGGCTTATGTGGTCCAAAAAGCCATCCTTCCTAGCCCGCGTTACCAGTACGCTATCCGTCCATAGCGTGGCCAGTAGCCTGGCGGTGCCACAGGCCCACGCCGCCTTTAGCCAGGCCTACGCCGACTTCAAACCCAACCGCTATAAAAAGTGTGATGATTATAACCTGACTAAAACCGTTGGCATCGACCCAGATGTTGGCTGCGGCGTACGCCACGCCCTCCATAAGGAAGACGTCGAGCGTGATATGAACGAAGTGCTTGATTTTATGATCGATAAACAATATATCGACGAAGAAACCGGCGAGCCAAAGAACAAGGGCAAGGAGGCCACGGTTGCTGGCGTGCGCTATGGCAATTACCTTAAATACTGCGCCAACCGCGAAGTGCCGCTTGGTGATTGGGCTGAGTCTTCTGGCCACATTAACCCCCTGATCGACCAAATCCGGGAAGAAGAAAGGGGCTCTGGTTTTACCGGCTGGTATAAAGACACGATGAGTAAAGTCTTGAATGGCGCGTTTAGCCCATTTGGTGTTGGTAAGCTAAAGGAGATTATACAGTACCTTGATGTCGAGCACATTGCCGAAATTGAATGGTACACTGGCCGCGCCTGTGCCCATGGCGTGCCAAATATGCCCCCAGCCGAGGCCAAGAAGGAGCTCAGTTACTTTAATACCTACACCCTTAGCAAGGCAGTCGATGATGATATCAACGCCGAAGAGAGCGAGGACGATGATGACAGTAGCAGTGCTAGTGGCTCGCAGGGCGGCGGTGAATCCACCGGGCAATTCGGCTGGCCGGTGGAAGCCCAGAGTGGTACGCTATCGAGCTGCTACGGCCTACGGCCAAACTTTGATGGCCGCAACCACTATGCGCTCGATATTGCCACCGGCTCAACTGGTACCAATATCCTGGCGGTGGATGGCGGCGAAGTTATTGCCACCGAGCACAATAGTAGCCCACCATACAGCGGCTTTGGGCGCACCGTGGTCATTAAGCACGCCGATAATCTCTACACCCGTTACTCACACCTGTCGGCTATCAATGTAAAGGTAGGGGATAAGGTTAACAAAGGCCAAGCTATCGCCAAAGAGGGCGGTAGTGGCGGTAGTGGCTCGGCTGTGGATGGTGCCTACGCAGTGCACCTCGATATCGGTGTTAGCCGCGACCCAATCGTGTCCAATACCGAAAAAACCATGAACCCACTCCGCTTTATGCAGATACCGCCTGGCTTTAATAATAACCTTGGCTGTAGCAAGGATTACCACGGTGAAGCCGCCAGTAAGGATGCGCCCCTCAATCAGTTTAAGGAGCAGGAGTAATGCAGGTTCGGACCATACTGCGCCGGGCGGGGATTATCCTCATGATTGCCGGATTGCTGCTGGGCGATGCAGCCTACGCCACCGAAAAGAAGGATGAAGCCACGGCCAAGTTCGACCGCACCGTCAACTACTATATGAGCAACGATATCACGTGGTATAATCGCCTCGCTAAATGTAGCGGTGGCGCCAAAAAAGCCGGCACCGAATCCGTTATACTGGCTGGCAACGATAACGCCGAAAAGATTCTTAATTTCTTCATGCAAAAGGGGCTCACCCTGGCCCAAGCCAGTGGTTTTATTGGCAATATGCAGCAGGAATCTGGCCTGCGGCCGGATATTATTGAGGGCGGTGCCACCGCTGGGCCAGACTACGTACCACAAAACGGTAAGGGCTTTGGCCTAGTGCAGTGGACCTTCACCGCCCGCCAGGCCCCACTGGTAAAACTGGCGGATGAAATGGGCAAACCTGTCACCGATATTGGCGTGCAGTTAGAGTACGTTTGGCAGGAGCTCAATGGCAACTGGAAAGGCCGTACACTCGACCCGCTAAAGGGGATTGACGACCCGGTTGAAGCCGCTGTGCTGATTCACGATACCTACGAGGTTTCGGCCGATAACGCCGGCAAGGTGCGCTCGGTGCGCGGTGGTGCCGCCAAAGCTATTTACGATAAGTATAAAGATGCCCCGCCAGTCGGTACTGCTACCAGCGACCAAACCACCGGCGAGACCAAAGATGTGGTTAATAACAGCAAAAAGCAGAATAAAAACGATGAATGTATGCAAAACGCCAGCAATAGCAGTAGCGGCGGGTTCGAGGCAACGCTACTTGGCTACGCCCACCCCAAACCGGTCCAAGAGGGTAATCTAACACCAACTGACACCTACCGCGATAAAGTGATTAATGGTGCTGGCAAAAAAACGGCCGCTATATTGGCGGTGGCGACCACCCCGGCATCGACTGTGGCGGCTTTACCACCAGCCTTATTATCGATAGTGGCTGGGATAAGGGCTTTAACTATGGTGGGCAAATTAGCGGTGGGGCAGGCAACACCATCAAGCAGCAAGAGTGGATGGACAAGAACTGGGAAAAAATCAACGATGGCCATAGCCCTATGGATGCCAGCCAGATGCAACCGGGTGATGTAGCCATTAATGCCGTCCATACCTTTATCTATGTTGGGAAAGTAGAAGGTTTCGACAGCGATATTGCCTCGGCTTCGCAAGATAGTCGTGCGCCAGCTGCAGGCGGTGATACCTTAACCGAAACCGGCTTTACCTGGTACCGCAAGAAAGGGGAGCGTGTCTAATGGAAGCAATCAAACTCAAACGCTGGCATAAAATCGCACTAGCCTGCCTGGGCGCCGGGCTTATCGTCGGGGGTGTGGCTCTCTATATCTACAATCTACCACCTACAGCCGGCCCTGGCGAGCAGCCTGTTGTGGTGCAGGTGCTACCAAAGGGCGCCACTATCACCGCGAGCAACGGCAAAGTACTGCGTAATGGCTATACCAACTACCTGCCATCCGGCCAGTATAGCGTAACGGTAAGCCACCCAGATTACATCACGCAGCAGGTCAAAATTACCGTTAAGCAGGGCTTATGGGCAAAGGTTATTACACCGCTCAAGCCAGCAAAGCCTAATATGAAGGCTTTTAGCGATGCCGATCTGGGTGTGCTGGAGCGTGCCAGCGCCCGGGCCTCCGCCGAGTACAGCAATAACTTCCGCGAAAAGAACCCGGCTATTACCAAGCTACCCTTTACCGACCCGTACTTTAAGATTGGCTATATTAGCAAGGACGGCAGTGATTTTTACCATTACCGTGCGCACCGAATCCCCCGCTACCGCGAAAATGCCATTAAAAAGCTGATTTCGCTTGGGATTGACCCATCGCGCTACAAGATCACCTTTATTAACTACCAGTCACCACTCAAGGAGGCTCAGCAATGAACCGGCTTGCAAAACTAATACTCGGCTACGTGGCTATATCGCTCGTGCTGATTGGCCTGGGGTTTGGCTGGCTGTATATTAATTCCTTCCAGGATCTAACCCTGGTGGCCCCGGCGGCACGAACGCGCTACATTACCCTCTACTACGCAACAGAAGACGGCACTGGTAAGGCGGGGCGTGTTGATAATGTGATTATAAACCAGCCTATCCGGCTTAAGAAGGGGCGCTACGTTGCCGAATACGTACAAAGCGGCTACAAAAAGGTAACCCGCCAGATAGACCTTGGTGACCAACCTTCCCAGGTGAGCTTTACCTACGACCGCACCGAAGCCGAGCTGCAAGCGATCCTCGAAGCCAACCGTAGCCGTATTTACCAAGCCATACGCACCAGCTACCCGGATCTGCTTGACCAGTTTAACATTGCCCAAGAAGGCGTGTACGATAATGGCACCTGGTACGGCGCGGTGCTACGCTGGCGGGGTGATATCCACTCCGATAAGCGCGATAGCTTGCGGATTGTGCTGCACCAGCAGTCTGGCGAATGGCGCATTGCCGCCAAGCCCTACCTGACGATCAGCCAAACTGAGTACCCAGGTATTCCTATGGCGGTACTGACGGCTATTAACGTTATCAATGCCCGCACCTCCGAGCCCAGCCAGCCAAGCTACGGCACGACCGAATAGCTTGCACGTATAGCCAGCATAAAACGCCCAAACAGGGGTAAGCCTGGTGTACAAACAGCGTCCATGGTATAGTATAGGGATTATGGCCAGGTTACAGGGAGAGCCGCGCCAGAAGGCACCGGATAAACGACTCGGCAACCACCCAGCGCCCGCTCGGAGCGCTGGTTTTGTGCGCGCGCAAGAAGAGCAAGCCAGCGATGGCGAGCAGGCAGCCTTCGGCGCACGCCAGGGTCGCACCACCTATACACGGAGCGGTAGCCTGGGCCACGGGCTTGGTAGTACCGCATTAAAAGCTGCCAGCGCTGCGCCGGTTGGCGCCCCGGGCAAATTACTCCTGCGTCACCTTAGCCAGCAGCTCAAAAAGAAGGGCCTCGGCCCAATTGCGGCGGTGCTAGCAACCATCATCATTATGTTTGTGCTTGTGGGGGTGAATATGGCACCCGGGCTCTTCCTGATCAAATCGGCCGAGGATTTTGTAAAGGACCTGAACGTACAGCACGCTGCCGTCAACCGCACCAACCACCAGCTATGGAAACTGAAGCTAAGTAAATCCACAACCAGCAGCGATATCAAAGTGCTCGAAAAGTTCCGTACAGTCAATATGAACGCCATGCGCACCAGCTTTAAAAAAGCCGGCATCGATGTCAGCTTTGCTAAAACTAGCAGTGGCCACACCGAAAGCCGCGGGCGGATTGAAAAGCTCAGCTACCAGGGCGAAAAAGGGCAGAGTAGAGGTCACCAACCCAGAGCAACTGGAGCGGGCCATCCGTACCAACCGTGGCTTTAACCACGCTATGGTCAAGGCCAGCAATCCGCGCTTTTTATCCTTCCACGATGGCCCAGCCTACAAGGCGCTCAGCTGGATAAAAACTAGCTACACAAAAAAGTTGTTCGGCAAGAACCCCAAGGAGTTTGATGAAGATATCAAGAAAAATGTTAATATAAAGAACTCCCTGGCCAGCGCTAACCTGAAAGCCGTAACCGATGAAGACGGCAAGCCAACCGGTGAATACACCGATGAAGCCGGCAACCGTATTACACAGGCAGAGTACGATAAAATCAAGCAAACCGAAGCCCGTATCAAAAGCTCGCCCAGCGCTGGCAAGTTAGCCGGGAGTATTGCACGTGGTGTAAAAATTACTGGCGTGGCCGATACTGCCTGTACCGTTTACAGCACGGCCCGGGCGGTCGAAGCCGGGGTAAAAAATTCTGCGCCGCACGGAGCTCGCCCGTTTTGCCACCGCCATGCTACTTGAACCAGCCAGCGAGCTCAAAGCCGAAGGCCTCAGCCCAGAAAAAGGTAGAATACTACGGCAACAAATACACCCATGTTGATATGCGTAGCAAAGTGGTGGACGAAGCCAAACTTGCTAGCACCAGCCCGGGTGGCAGTATGCCGATGATCGATAACCCGAATAAAGGCAAATCCGGCATGGATGCTACCTTTTATAAACTCTCGGCCTTGCAAGAAAAGCCACGCCTGACTCTTAGCAATCAACGCTTTTTGGCAAGCGGGGCGCTGAATGGTCGGCTGGGGAGTGTGCTTACCAGTATTAAGCAAGCCACTGGGGCGCGTACACACCAGGAACTCAAGCAAACCTGTAAAATGCTGCAAAAACCCAGCCGTGCAGGGGAGTGCCCTGGTGCTTGGCATTGCGGCCGGTGTTGCAACCGTGGGGGTGAGCACCGTAGCGGTGATGGGCGGCAGTATGCTGATTGATATGGCATTGCCACTCCTGACGGCACAGCTGGCTGATATGATTGCTGGGCAGGTCACCAGCCCAGACCTAAAAAGGCACCGACCTGATGGATGCCGTGGCAATTGGCTCATCAGTCCTGATGAATGAGCAAGCCAAAGCCCGCGGTATGATGCCACTACCACCAAGTGAGATGGTTGAGTACCAAAACACCAATCGCAAGGTTGAGCTTGCTTACCAGGATTACGAACGGGCCGAGGCCGCCAAAACGCCCTTTGCTATGTATAACCCGTATTCCTTTGCTGGCTCACTAGCCCAAACGCTGCTACCGCACTGGCTGGGTATGCACAGCAGTGGCGCCCACACCCCTAGCCCATCTAGCCGGGCTATTACCGACTGCGGCTGGGCGGCTGTCGCCACTACCAGCCCAGGCGGTATCGTTGCAAATTAAACCCGAGCGCTACCAGCATGGTAATGGCGACTCGTTTTACCAGGAAATGGGCGTTGCGGTTGATCCAAGTGGTGAGCTCGTCTATGGCCTGCCAAAGCCTGCCATGGACCTCAGCCCAGAAGACGCTACCTACTGGATGGTAGCCCGGGACGAAATCGACCCCAGCGATGAAAGCGGCGCCCCCAAGGATAACGGCCAGGATTGGAATTATAAAAAAATACGTCGAGCAGTGTATTGGCGAGCACGAAGACACCCCAGAATGTATGGATAAAGCCCACTACGAGCAAAACTGGCACTACGCAAAAATTCCATATGGTAAACGAGTGGGCGAAGGTACAGGACGGCGACGCGCCAGGGGCTGAAGGGTGGCAGCGAATCGGCCCACGGTACCGGCCAAACCGGGCGCGTGAACAGCGATGGCTGGGCGTACCCCACCACGCCAGAGGCGATTATTACCAGCGGCTTTGGTATGCGCGGCGGCCAACCCCACAACGGGGCAGATTTTTGCCCAACCTGGTGGGGGCCGAGGGTAAGCCGATTTTCGCCACCCGCGACGGCAAGGTGATTGCGGCCGGCCCGGCCAGTGGCTTTGGCAACTGGATTGTGATTCAGCATGAGGTGGACGGCCAGCGCTACGATAGCGTTTACGGGCATATGTATAACGATGGCGTGCTGGTAAAGCAAGGGGATGAGGTTAAAGCTGGGCAAGAGATCGGTGCGATTGGCAACGCCGGGCAGAGTACCGGCCCGCACCTGCACTTTGAAATCTGGCGCGGCGGGCACCGGCAAATGGCCGGCGGTACAGCCATTGACCCCAAGCCGCTTGTGAGCCGCACCGAGGGAGCACAACCCGCAACCCACAACCAAGGAGGTGGTGATGTATAGTAAACGTATTATATATACAGGGCTGCTGCTTGTACTGGTTGCTGGTAGTGTTCTTACACCCTTGCAGGCGGCAGCTATTCGCGACCCACTCTTCTTTAGCCAGAATAATATCGACCACTACCAAGATGAATGTATTAATAACGACAACATTAGCGCAGTCCAGCTAGCTGGCAACGACAACACCGAAAAGATCCTCAACTTTCTGATGCGAAAGGGCCTCAGCCTAGCCCAAGCCAGCGGTATCGTTGGTAATATGATGCAAGAATCCGGCCTTAAGCCAGATATTATTGAAGGTGGCGCCACCGCCGGGCCAGATTACAAACCACAGAATGGTAAAGGCTTTGGCCTGGTGCAGTGGACCTTTACCCCGCGGCAAGACCCCCTGGTGAAACTAGCCGGGCAAATGGGTAAGCCCGTCACCGATATGAGTGTACAGTTGGAATACGTTTGGCAGGAGCTCAATGGTGGCTGGGTTGGGACGCTTAACAAACTGCGCGCCACCAACGACCCAGTCGAAGCAGCAGTTATTGTGCACGATGGCTACGAGGTCTCGGCCGATAGTGCCGGTGCGGTGCGCTCGGTGCGCGGTGGCAACGCTAAAAAGGTGTTCGATAAATATAAAGACGCCCCAGCCCTAGCCGGTGCCGAAGCCGACGCCAATATGAACCAGCCCGAAGGCTCGCTGCAGGGGCCAAAATCAACCACCAATAGCCGCACTAATCCAAAATCTGGCTGTAAGCAGAACGACTTTGCCGGCGGTAATCTCACCGAAACACTCAAGGCCTACGCCTGGCCCCAGTGGAAGGGTATGACCGTCGAAGCCCAGCCCGCCTATACTAAGGCGGTCAGCGAAGCTCAGGCCCAGGGGCTCTACATTGGTAGTAAGGGTGATGGCGGCCGCATTCCACCGGGGATCGACTGCGGTGGTTTTACCACGCTCCTCATCCGTAATAGCAAGCACGATAGCGGCTTTAACTACGATGGCCGCGGCGGCAACACTACGACGCAAGAGGAATGGATGCGTGCTAACTGGCAGCATATTGGCAGTAGCGCCAGTATTAACGCAGCCGAGCTGCAGCCTGGTGATGTCGCAATTAACGGGGCGCACACCTTTATATATATTGGGGAGGTAGACGGGTTCCAGGCGAAAATCGCCTCGGCCTCGTGGGATGAGCGCGCACCGATGGCTGACCCGCACCAGAGCCCGAACCAGCCAGGGTATAATTGGTATAGGAAGAAGAAATAATGCAGCATAGCCACGTGTTCTACAGCTTTATACATCGCCACCGCCGGGCGTGCCTTATCGGCGGGGCCATGCTTGGTGGCGTCATCATTGCGGCCGTGGTTCTTTACAGTATATTACAGAACATTGGCCCGGCTGGCACCTACCCGCTTACCATTGCCGTCGTGCCCGGTAACGCCACGGTGCATATTAGTGCTGGGCCAGGCAAAGGCAACCGCTTACCGAGCCACGGCACGGCCCACCTAGCCCCAGGCGAATATACCGTACAAGTGGAGCGCCCCGGCTACAGCACCTACCAGCAGCAGGTTATTATTGCCAGTAACAGCTCGCGTACACTCTATGTTGGCCTGGCGCCACAATCACCCAGCGCCCAGCAAGAAGCCCAGCGCAATCAGCGCCAGTACCACCAGCTGGAGCGCCGCAGTGCCGACGCCGCCAAGGAGTTCAATGCCGCCTACGCCCGTCAGTACCCAGCCGCTGCCAAGCTCCCCATCAAAGACCCGTACTACACCATAGGCTACCGCTACTCGGCCACCTATGGCATGGTGATCACCATCGAAGGCACCTCGGCGCGCTACCGGGCAGCGGCAGTCCAGGCTCTCTACCGGGCGGGCATTAACCCGAGTGACTACGTGGTAGAGTTTACCAACTACACCAACCCGCTGGCGGGGAAGGGGGGCCGTCATGAGTAAGTGGCGCCAGTGGTTTACCCCAATGCGCATTATGCTTATACTTGGTGCGCTACTTGTGCTCGGTGGTGGCAGCTGGCTAATCCACTACGCCACCAGCTTTAGTATGGTGAGTTTGCAGTTTGATGGATCGCTTGGCAGCGTGCAGCTGCGGAGCACGTCGGGGCAGATAATACCCATGCAGCCTAGTACACCGGTGCGGCTCAAGAAGGGGAATTACACCGCTATAATCAGCGGCCCAACCGCCCAGACCGAGCAGCGCCCACTTACTATTACCCACGACCGCGAACAGATACCAATCGCAATTTATTACAATACCGCCCACTTGGCGCGCCTACTTGAGCGTGAGCAGACAGCTATTCACCACGCTATTAACCAGCAGTACCCGCAGCTGCATAACCTGTATACCATTACGCACGGCCAACTGTATAAAGATGGCAGCATTTACGGCGCTACGCTTAGCTACCATGGCCCCGATAGCGACCAGCGCGATAGCCTGCGTATCCTCCTGACTAAACGGAACGGCCAGTGGCAGGTGCGCACCGTACCGCCGCAACCGCTGCTTTCGGCGCCACTGCTGCGCGATATACCAGCCGATGCCATTACAGCCATTAACCGCAGCCAACCCATTTCCCCCTAGGGGGCTTACTGGTAACGCGTAGGCGACGTCACCCCAGGCGTCTTTTAGTCTGCAAGTTTAATGACTGATTCGGCCGCAAGCGCTCCATACCCTGTGGTACTGGTAATAAACATTTGGCCGTGCTGGCACTTTTGGGCTAGGCGCTGTTGGCGGCTTTCATCGAGCTCGGCAAACACATCATCAAGCAAAATCACCGGGGGTTGACCGGTTGCCTGTGTGGCGGTATCAACCTCAATAAACTTAAGCGCCAGGATAATACTACGCACCTCACCACGCGAGGCAACGGCCCGGGCGGGGGCACCATTAAAGTTACAGGCCATATCATGCCGGTGCGGGCCACTTGTAGTGTAGCCAAGCAGCTTATCACGCGTAAACTGGGCGTGTAGCTGGTTCATGAGTGCCTGTTTACCAGTGTGAGCCGGGGCATCGTAGTGTATGGTAACATCATCATCCCGCCCGGCAATACTGCGGTAGGCAGGGTCCAAGTGCGGTATTCATCTGCGCAAGCTGGTGTGTGCGGGCGTGGGCAATTGCCGCGCCGTATTCTGCCAGGGCGACGTCCCATATAAACACGTCATCGTAAGTGGTAGGGGGCTGCTTGAGTAGATTATTGCGCTGCTTCAGCGCCCGTTCATAGCGGCGCAGCAGGGTCGGGTAGCTTGGGTTTGACTGGGCAATGATTGTATCAATAAACGCCCGGCGCCGGGCTGGTGAACCATGCAGTACCCGCAAATCATCCGGTACAAACACCACCACCGGGTATTTTTTAGCCAGTGGCAGCCGGTAGTGGGTCGCGTTATTAATAATAAAGCGCTTTTTGCGGGCTGGTAGACTAGGCTGGTAGGTGACCGAGCGTACGTCACTAGGGCGGCGTAAATCTACCCGCCACCAGTCAGCACCGCGTTGTAAGAATTCGCTATCACTACCACGGAACGAGGTGCCACGCAGGGCTATATGAATAGCCTCTAGCAGCGTTGTTTTCCGCTCCCATTGGGGCCTAAGATGGCCGTCACGTGGTTACTAAAATGGTAGCGCGCCTGGGTGTGCGAGCGCCCATACTGCACCGCAAGCTCAGTGCTGGCCATTAGCTTTTCAGCGGCATAATAATATGCTTGTAATCAATATCCTGGGTATCGGCTGTCAACAGGGTTGGCGCCAGCTTACCACCAAAGCTAAAGCGTACCGCTGGTGCATCAATCACATTGAGCGCCTCTGCCAAGTAGCGTGAATTAAGCGTTACCACGCCACTACCGACGACATCTGCCTGCGTAGTCGAGGTATTTTCGCCGAGCTCACTAGCAACCGAGTGGAGCGATACCGTCTGGGCGTCTTCATCAAGTGTGATTGTCACGCTGCCACCCGAATCACGTGCAAACAGGCCCGCTACCTTGACGATTCGGCTAAATTCATCGGTGGCAATCGTGGCGTGGGTACCTGGCTCGGTGGGCATTAACTGCTGGTAGGGCGGGAAGGCGCCATCCACCAACTGGCTGGTAATTTGGGCTTCATCAACCGTAAACCGCACCTGCATACCATCGAACAGTACATCCACCTGGGCCGTGCTATCAGTCATAGTGCGCAGGACTTCTTGCAGCGAACTCGTTGGGATAATAGCCGCCACCTGGCTTGTGGTGGCAACCAGTCGGCGCTGGGCCAAGCGGTAACCATCGGTGCCAGCAAGGTACAGGTGGTCGCCCTCGGTGTGCCAATACACCCCGGTTAGCACCGGCCGCGTGCCATCGCTGCTGGTGGTAATAATCGTCTGCTGCACGGCTTGCTTAAAATCCTGCGGCGCCAGCGTGTAGCTAATAGCCACTGCTTCATCAACGCTTGGGAGCTCCGGGAAATCATCTGCCGTCACGCCGTTGATGGTTGAGCTATAGCCACCAGCTTCGATGTGTAAATGATCATTACTAACACGGAGTGTCATATGCCCCTTGGGCACACTGGTAACAAAATCTGTCACCAACCGGGCTGGCACCGTAATACCACCAGGGTGGGTAATCTTTGCGCCAATATATTGCTGCGACGCGAGCTCCATGTTCATAGCTGCCACCAGTAGGCGTGAGCCGTCCGTGCGCAGCAGGATATTATGCAGAATTGGCAGCTCGGTGCGCCCCGTAGCTACCCGCCCCACTGCACTGAGGGCTTTTGCTAAATTTTCTTGCCGTACCGAAAGTTCCATAATACTATTATATATCCTTTCTTTTATTTAGTGGTGGTAATAGTAGGCAGTGTGGAGAATGTGGGTAAGTCCGGCCTTGGCCAGGGGTAGGGGTAGTGGCAGTACCTGTGGGAATCTATGCGAGTGAGTGGTGGAGGGGGTGGGGAGAAGCGGACTAGTTTCCACCAGGTAGTGTAGAGCGCGTGGCGGCCTTCTGCCCAGTTGTGGATACACACCCACAGGCTATCCCACCATCTGGCCACAAGCCGTGCACAGGCTTTCCACAGGGTGGTGTGCGCACTAGGCATAGAGGCGCTCGCGGATTTCTGAAACGTTTTCGCGAATAGCAAAGTCCAGGCGGATGGCGCGGTCGATTTTTTCGATTGAGTGCATCGCGGTGGTGTGATCCTTACGGCCGAGCTCGCCAGCGATTTTGGGGTAGCTCAGGTGTAGCTCGCTACGTAGCAAGTACATAGCAATTTGGCGCGGCACCACAATGTGCTTATCGCGCTTGGCACTGCAGATATCGGCCGGCGTCAGCTGGAAGTACTTGGCGGTTTTATCAATCACTTGGCGGGCAGTCAGGTGCTGGGGTCGGGCAGCGCGTTTGCCGCCAATCAAGCCCTCGGCGGTGGTGATATCAGGCTCCAGCCCACGCATTTCGGCGTAGGCCAGTAGCTGGTTGAGCACACCTTCAAGCTCGCGCACATTCGTCTTGAGGTGTTTCGCCAGGTACTCAACCGTGGGGCGGGCCAGCTCAACCCCGCTTAGGGCAGCCTTTGGCTTCTACAATAGCGCAGCGGGTCTCGAAGTCTGGCATTTGGATATCAATCGCCATACCCCACTCAAAGCGGCTGCGCAGGCGCTCCGTCAGGGTAGGGATGTTGCGCGGTGGTTTATCAGAGCTAATGATAATCTGCTTGTTGTTCTGGTGTAGCTCGTTAAAGGTGTGGAAGAATTCCTCCTGGGTTTTCTCTTTACCGGCAATAAACTGCATATCATCCACAATCAGCACATCAACATTGCGGTATTTATGGCTAAAACCCTGCTTTTTGAACCGAATATGCTCCAAGAAGTCGTTTACAAAGGCTTCGGTGGTCACGTACATAACGCGCGCTTTGGGGTTGTGGCTACAAATAGCATTGCCAACGGCCTGCATCAGGTGAGTTTTACCAAGCCCCACGCCACCATATAAGAACAGGGGATTGTATTTAACACCCGGGTTAGCAGCCACGGCCTGGCAGGCGGTATAGGCGAGGTCATTACTACTCCCAACAATAAAGTTATCGAAGGTATAACGGGGGTTGAGCGTACCAAGGTTGCCGCCCTGGGCGCGTGGGGTGGTAAGGGACGCTGCGGCTTGCAGTGGTAGGCCGCCAGCCGGCGCCTGCGTACTTGGCTGCTGGGTTGTTTCGCGGCTGATGACGGTGCGTTTGGATTCTTGGTTTTTGCGCACAATGTACGAAATCGCTGTGGCTGTGACACCATTATTCCTCAGTGCTTCGCGGATTTGTGCATCGTAGCGCACCTGGAACTGGCGGATAGCAAAAGAATTAATTGCCGCAATCACCACCTCTTCATCGGTTGCTTTGACGAGCTCAGTGTTTTTAAACCACGTCGCGAACGCCGAATGCGCAATTGTTAATTCAAGCTCACCTAAGACACTCTGCCATAATACATGCGTAGACACAACAAACAATACCCTCCATACAGGCTGACCAGATTAGTTACTATGTTTCTCTCCTTCTACTATATACAAAAGCCCGGTTTTCCACAAGTCATAAATCAGACCTAGCCCCACAGGAGCTACCAGGGGTCAGGTTTTCCACAGTATGCAGCTACCTCTGGTAATATAGTGGAAATCTTGGCATAAAGTGGGGAAAACTCACACTAACCACACGATAGAATGGCCCGTCAGGCAAGCGCCTATGCTTTTTGTGTGGATAGCTGCGTTGCACCGGCTGGCCCCCTGTGGTATAATTGCCGGTGATATGCCAAAGCGAACACACCAACCACATAAACGCCACCGCGCCCGCACGCACGGCTTCCGAGCCCGCATTGCCAGCAAGGGTGGCCGCGCTGTACTAAAGCGCCGCCGCGCCAAAGGTCGCGCCCGGCTGACAGTTTAGAACACCAAACAACCACTCCAGCCGGGGTGGTTGTTGCGTAGTGTATACTAGGGGAGTATGATTACTCAGCAGCACCGCTTTCATGGCCATGGCAGCTTACGCTATGTATATAAGCATGGCCAGATGGTGCGTGGGCGGCTCCTTTCAATAAAATACGTCCCTAACCCGCACCGCCGGCATTCGCGTATTAGCGTTGTGGTGAGCAAAAAGGTGCTTAAAAGCGCCCCTGGCCGCAACCGAATCCGGCGCCGGGTTTACGAGATTATACGCACACTGCTGCCGTATATGACGAATGGCCCGCACGATATTGCCGTACTGGTGTTTTCTAGCGAGGTGGCAACGCTGCCGCACACGCAACTCTATCACTTGGTAGCCGGGCAACTAAAAGATGCAAAAATCATCAATCCGTGGTATAATAGCGCTATTATGAATCCACGTACCATTACAGATATCATTACCAAGGCTGATGATTACCAGAAAGATTCAGCTATACAACAGATTGTCACGGCGCTCGAAGCCGGCGGCTACACTGTGCGCGAAGTCAACACAAGCAAAACCGTGGGGTGGCTATGTGCGCTTCGATAACGATGATGTGGCCCAGTTTGTGGCTGATTTCTTCCCAATGATTAGCCTAGCCGATGCCCAAAAGGGTAACCCAGATGCGCCGCTATCACCGAAGATTCTGCTGGTTGACCCAGAGCTGCGCCTTAGCTGGCAGCGCCATAACCGCCGTGCTGAGTGCTGGATTTTCCTGACTGATGGCTATTACCACCGCAGCAAAACGGATGATGAAGGGGAGCGCCAGGTAGCACAGGCTGGTGAGCTGGTACAGTTCGAGGCTGGTGAACGCCACCGCCTCGTCGGTGCTGATGGCACGCCAACGGTTGTGGCTGAAATCTGGCAGCATACTGATCCAGAGCATCTATCGGATGAGGACGACATTATCCGAATCCAGGATGATTTTAGCCGCTAGGTAAGCACACGTAAAAGGGTAGGAATAGGAAGAACGGTCGCCAGGTGCGTAGTGCGCCTGGCGCCTGTGGTGTAAGGTGGGCCCCTCGGGGCCGGCCGCAAACAGGCGGCATCATCAAGTAACCCATACCAGCTATGGTATAATGGAAGGTATTATTATGAATGTTCGTAACGCCGTACAGAAGTATCGCTACTCGCTTATCCTACTAAAGGAGCTAGTACGGAGTGATTTTAAACTCCGCTACCAGGGGTCGGTACTGGGCTATGTGTGGTCACTACTCAAACCCTTATTCCTATTTGTGATTCTGTACTTTGTATTTGTGGAAGTCTTTAAGGTCAGTGGTGGTATGCCGAACTGGGCCGTTGGCATGCTGATTGGTATTGTGCTATGGAACTTCTTTTCCGAAATTACTAACCTTGGTCTGGGCTCGGTAGTTGGCCGCGGCGATGTACTGCGCAAGGTCAACTTCCCAAAGTATATCGTGGTGTTATCTACCAGTGTGTCGGCACTGATTAACCTGGGCTTTAATATGCTGATTATTGGGGTGTTTATGGCAATTAGCGGGGTGGACCTATCGTGGTCGGCACTACTGACACCGCTCTATATTCTAGAAATCTTCCTGTTTGGCCTTGGGCTTGCTTTTATTCTGAGCCCGCTTTTTGTGCGCTTTCGGGATATTAACTTTGTGTGGGAGATTATCATGCAGGGGATGTTCTATGCCTCGATCGTTATTTACCCGGTATCGATGGTGCTGGAGCGTAAGCCTGGTCTGGCCCAGTTTATGCTGCTTAACCCCGTTGCACAAGCGATTCAGGATGTGCGCCATGTGCTGGTTAGCCCGCAGTACCCAACCCTACACACAATTCACGGTGGCTGGCTGAGCTTGGTGCCATATGCAATTGTTGTAATGACCCTAATTGTGGGTGCCTGGTATTTTAAGCGCCGTAGCCCACACTTTGCGGAGGAGATTTAATATGAGTACACCAACCACCCGATCCACCAAGCCATCGGC
The DNA here is from genome assembly GCA_916438855.1 of uncultured Candidatus Saccharibacteria bacterium. GTDB lineage: Bacteria > Patescibacteriota > Saccharimonadia > Saccharimonadales > Saccharimonadaceae > SDRW01. The sequence continues at coordinate 258,445 of CAKAFW010000001.1, read as the reverse complement.
TATTACGGTTGATAGCGTATATAAGGATTTTAAACTCCCGAAAGAAAAAGAGCAGCTCGCTTAAATCCACCTTGGTTAACATGGCTCGCCGCCAGAAGGGCTACACACTGCAGCATGCGCTCCGTGGGGTGAGTTTTGATATCAAAGAAGGCGAATTCTTTGGCATTCTGGGCCGGAACGGGAGTGGTAAATCCACTCTGCTAAAGATCCTGGCGCACATTTACCAGCCAACCAAAGGCTCGGTTATAACCAAAGGCAAAATGGTGCCGTTTATTGAGCTTGGGGTGGGCTTTAACCCCGATCTAACCGGCCGCGAGAATGTCTTCCTCAACGGCGCATTGCTTGGCTTTAGCCGCAAAGAAATCGAAGCAAAGTACGACGAAATCGTTGCCTTTGCCGAGCTAGAAGAGTTTATGGACCAAAAGCTTAAGAATTATTCGAGCGGTATGCAGGTGCGCCTGGCGTTTTCGGTTGCCACGCAGTCACAGGCGGATATTTTGCTAGTGGACGAGGTTCTAGCGGTTGGTGACGCCGAGTTCCAGCGCAAGTGCTACAATTACTTTAAAAGCCTCAAAAAGCATAATAAAACCGTGGTGTTTGTGAGCCACAGTATGGATGCTGTGCGTGAATTCTGCGACCGAGCTGTGCTGATTGTGGATGGTAAAGTTGCCTTTGAGGGCACTGCCAATAAAACGGCTAATGAGTACCTAAAGCTCTTTAACGATACGCCAGACCAAGACAATAGCCAGGCCGAGGACCAGTCGCGCTGGGGTAACCAGGATGTGTACGTCAAGGCTGTTAAGGCCAAGATGAACCCCAAAAACGTGACGGTAAGTATTGAGCTTGATGCCAAAAAGGATGTTGGCGGGCCAGTGGTGCTTGGCCTGCGCCTGAATGATATGGCGGGTAAGGTGCTGGCTGGTACTAATACCAAGCAGTTCGAGCAAAAGGTGCTAGTAAAGCCTGGCGCGCCAAAGACGCTCAACTTTACGCTACCGAATGTGTTTGGCGAGGCCTCGCTTGCGGTTGGCACCACCGTGCGCCTAGATGAAGACACGACCATTTTTGATAACTGGGATGATATTGCCATTATCAACAACCCGAACGAAAAGATGCCGTACCCGGTTATCTTTAAGCAAGCTGATGGCTCACGCCTGAGTGTGAAGTAGCCATGAAAACCACAGCACCCCGCATCGCCATTATCAGCTATAGCACCCAGCTGCGCTACGCGGCGTACATTAACCACCAGGTGTATGCCCGTCTGCATGGCTATGATTATATCTTTGACCTCGCGGTAGAGGACGAACCAAACCCATATTACGCTAAGCTCCATAAAATCCGTAAGTTTATCGGGCTGTATGATTATGTTTTATGGGTGGATGATGACGCCTTTTTTACCCAGCTGCAGCAGCCGCTAGCAGAAGCACTACCGATGAAGGCGCACCTAACAATTGCGAATAGCCCGCGCTACAGCGACACCCAGTGGACTGCCGTTAACTCTGGTGTGATGCTACTAAAGAACTCACTCAAAACCCGCCAGTTTTTGGATGACTGCCTGCAGCAGGACCGCGCAGCCGTTAAGGCGGGTTGGGATGCAGCCACGTACGGCCTCTACACTGGTGGGGAGCAAGATGTCATCACACACCTGCTCCATACCGATAGCCGCTACAAGCGCCGCTTTGCCCAGATTGTTGACTACCAGGTGTGTAATGCCCGGCCAGCCGATTACACTAAAAAGGCCAGCCAGTATTTTATCGTTCACTTTGCTGGTGTACCCGAGCGTGATACAGCGATTGATAGGTTTGCCACTCGCTTTGGGCTGACCCCGGCCCTCCTACCTAAAAAGTACGCTAAGCTAGAGCACAGCTACCACTTTGCTACGGCTGATACAGCCAAACTGCTGCGCCTGCAGCATAAGCGCCATTTACTAGAGCGCAAATATGATGCCCAGAGCAAGCTGCTTGCCCAGATTTTTGCCCGCCCGGTGCAGTTTGCGGCCCAGCGGCTCTACCATTATTACCTAAAACGAGACCAAACCAATGCCCCTCAAGATTAATGTTTTCGGTGCTGCCCATTACGGCAATGTTGGCGATGATTTAATTGGCCTGGCCCTGCAGCAGTTTTTACAAACCCACGTGGCAGATAGCCAGGTAACTATCTACCCGCAGCACAGCCGCTACGCTATAGAACAGGCCGATATTGTGGTGATTGGCGGCGGCGGCCTGATTTACGACTACGATATGGCCAATGTGCGTAATTACCTGCAAATCATCAACGAAGCCCAGGCCGACCGAATCCCTGTCTATATGATGGGTATTGGTGTGCAGCATGTTTTTAGCCAGGAGGCCCGCGATATGTACCGCCAAACGCTGCCGTTTGTAACGGCGATATCAACCCGCGGCGAGCATGATAGCCGGTTTATTACCCAGGAGCTTGGTTACCCGGCCAGCAGGGTAGTGACTGCGCGCGATCTGGTCTTCCTGCTTGAGCCGGACGCTCATGACGCGCCAGCTGCACCTGAGCCCACCAGCCAGCGGCCAAAACTGGCGCTTTCGCTGGCTGATTGGCAGCTGGGCAGTAATTATAAAAAGATCGATAGCCACCTGGCGAGTGACTACACCAACTACCGCCGCTACCTATCCCGGCACTTACCACGCCTGGCCGAGCGCTACGACGTGACCATTGTATGCCAGGCCCGCGAGGATATTGAGCTCAGCCAGGAGCTTGGGGCGATGTTTGGCGTCACGCCTGTGTACCTGCAGGATTTTGCGGATGCTATGCAGCTCATTACCATATACCAGCAGCAGGATTTGGTGGTAACCAATCGCTACCATGGCTTTATTGGGGCGATGGTAGCCCGGACGCCTGTCTATGGGGTGTCGTATGGCTCACATAAGACTGAGCGCCTAGTGCAGGATTCCTTCCCATCGCTGGCAGGTAACTTTTTGACCATCCGCCAGTTCTACGAGCAGGATATGGTCAGCCGCCTGCTGACGGAGCCACTCCCAACCTTGGCACCAAAAACGCTCCAGGAGCTGGACAAATGCGTTAAATTAGCGTATAACAATACTAAGATTACAAAAAAATTATTAACAACGATATCGCACGGCGTGCCTTGCGGTATGTGGAGGACTAATATGAAGTTTATCATCGACGGGAGTGCTCTTGTCGCCGATCACTTTAGTGGTATTGGCCATTATATCCAAGGGTTGGTGGAAGAAATCGACCAGCTCCTGGGTACGGATGAATACCGCGATATGGATGTGTACATTGCCGTGCCGACTAAGCGGGCGGACCGGCTTGATAAATACCACTTTAAGCACATCAAAACCAAGCGTATTCCGCTGCCGCTGAGCGTGATGCGCCGCCTGGTGGTGAAAGACTGGCTGCCAGCCATGGACCGCTACCTAGGTAAAGGTGTGTATTTCTTCCCGGATTACAACACCTGGAAGCTAGCTGGGTCGCTAGCGATTACGACTATCCATGATCTATCATTTATTGATGTGCCGCAGTATGTTGATACCGTCAATGGTAAATTTATGACGATTTCGCTGCGCCGTTCTGTGGAGCGTGCCAGTAAAATCGCTACCGTGACCAACTCGATGAAGCAGGATATTATGCGCCACAATAACCTGCGTGATCGCGACGTGATTGTGACCGAAAACGCAGCTGACTTAAAGGAATTTTACCGCCGCAGCCCAGAGGAAATCAAGCGCGTTAAGCGTAAGTATGGTATTCCGGGTGAGTATATCTTCTCGATGGGTAATATTGAGCCACGCAAAAACCAAATGGCTTTGATTGAAGCCTTGCGCCAAGCCCCCAAAAAGATTCGCGATAAATACACCCTGGTACTGGCCGGTGCTGGCGCCTGGAAGCAAGAGGAAATCGAAAAGGCAGTGAAGCAAGCTAAGCAGGATGGCCTGAAGATTATTGTACTGCTTGGCCGGGTGTCGGATGAGGACCGCCCCGCGCTCTACAGTGGCGCTGCAATGTCGGCTTACGTGAGCTTTTATGAGGGCTTTGGTATGCCAATTATTGAATCGATGGCTGTGCAGACCCCGACTATCGTCAGCAACGCATCGGTTATGCCAGAGGTAGCTGGTAAGGCTGGCGTACTGGTTAATCCAGAAGACCCCAAGAGCATCGCCAAAGCCTACCGCACGATTGATGCCTGGACGCCTGAAAAGCGCGCCGAGGAGGTCGCGAAGGGTATGGAGCAAGCCCGCTCGTACAGCTGGCATAATTCTGCCGTTACACTACTTAAAGCCGTGAGGGAGGTAGCCGAATAATGAAGCGCGTTGGTATAGATTTTAGGGCCCTACAAATTGGCCACCAGTTCCGGGGTATTGGCGAGGTTGTGCGCCGCGTAAGCTACGAGCTGGCACAGATTTTGAACGAAGATGACGAAATCGTTGTCTTCCAGTACGAAGACAACCGCGAGGTTGCAAAGGGTGTGTTGGATGAGTACGAAACGGTTATCCTGCCGCACCCGCCGCAGGGTAAGCTAGCGAAAATTTCGGATAGCGCCCTGAGCCCTGCACAAGAAAAACTCATCCGCAAGCACTGTGATGTGTTTATTCAGTTTGACTTTGAACTTGGCCTACCGCGCCACCACAAAAAAACGTGGTTGTGATTCATGACCAAATCCCGTATATTCTGGGCAATAAGTACCCGCATTCCTACCTGGCAGATTACAGCGTGAGCCGCAAGGTTGGCCTGCGCCGCCGCGATGCCTTTAAAAAGCACCTCAAGCGCAAAAAGTACAGCCAGCGCCTGGCGACTGTGCTGGAGCGCGCTGGTGCTGTGATCACCGTATCGAACTACACAGCCGAAACCACCAAGAAGTTTGCCACCAATGGTAACCTCGAGCCAATTGTGATGCATCTGGGCCACGACACCAAGGGTACGGGCAAGATTGACCCGCTCGAAGTTGCACTCAATGCCGAGCTTGGCCTGGGTAATGGTAACTTCCTCTTCTTTATTGGTGGGGTGGATGAACGCCGCCGAATTGATGAGCTGGTTGCTGCCTTTAACCAGCTACGTGCCCACGGCCACGACCTGCACCTGGTGCTGGCTGGCAATGATTTCCAGACGCTGGACACGATCTTTAGCCCGTCGGCGCGCCAGGCAATTGAGCGCTCATCCTACCGCGAAGATATCCACCTGATGGGCTTTGTGTCTGATGGGCAGCGCGCATGGCTCTATAAGAACGCCCTTGCGTTTGTCTTCCCAACTGAGTTTGAGGGCTTTGGTATCCCGGTGATTGAATCGCTCGAGGTGGGTTGCCCGGTTATTACCTATAACAACAGCTCGCTCAAGGAACTGACCGGCCCGAATGTATACCTAGCAGATGACTGGTACGGCATTTTTGAGCAGGCATCAACAATCCTTGCTCAGTCAGATAAAGAACGTGCTGCCACAGCTAAGCAGGGTAAAAAGTGGGCTAACCAATTTGCCTGGAAGAACAGCGCCAAGGTAATGAAGCAGACGATTGACCAGCTATAACGAACACACATAGCACATAAGCACTAACCCCCGGTCGTGAAACCGGGGGTTTTGCTATCAGCTAAGCCCTAGCGTACTAGCCTGGTAGCGGCTAGTCGCCCTAGGGTGCGGCGGCGCTTAGCGTACTTCCTCTAGACTATTGGCTGGTAGCGCATGGGGCAAACCAAACTGGTGTTCGTCCGTCTCGGTGCGGTAGTACCAGCTGCCGTTAATCAGCACTTTAGAGCTAAAGCGGCGGGTTAGCCCGGCTGGTAGCTCCTGGCCAACCGGGGTAAAGCTGCGGGTATCTACTTTATGGGCAGGCGCACGCAGGCGCAGGTGCCGAGGCTGGGCAAACGGCTGGTAGCTAATATCAGCAATATCCTTGGCCGGCCAGGCAATACTGCGCCCGGCATCGCTATCTTCTTTTGTGCGGTAGAAGGTTGTATCGCCAATAACGATTTTACTGGTAAAGTAGCGCTGCTCACCGGCTTTGAGAGTATCAGTTAGGCTATGGTTAAGGAACGGGTTGACTGCGTGGGAATCACGACTCATGCTCATCCAGCGCGGCTGGCTAAAGTCGCTAAACTGCGGCTTAAGGTACTGCTCGGCAATACCAAAATCAAGCTTGAGGTTGTGGTCGGCTTCGGTCTGGTAGTACCACGTGTTACCAAGCTTAAACCGCGCTACAAAGGTGCGGGTTAGCTGCACGGGTAGCTCCTGGCCAACAGGGGTATTAGTAGCACCTTGCTGTTTTTTTGACTATATGGGTAACTGCCATAGTGCGGGGAGTGATTGCCTGGTACTCCGGTGTTGCGGCCAGCGTATGTACCGGTATACCAAGCTCGCGCCCGGCCTGGCTATCAACCTGGCTGATAAGGTAATCGGTACCATTAACCCGCACTTGGTGGCTAAAGGTAATGATGCGCCCAGCGCCAATTGTATCGCCGGCTGGGTCGCCTGTGCGTAGGTTGGTTTTGGCAAGGTTGCGCGTTAGCGTGCGTACGGGCTGTGTGGTGAGCGGGGTAGGGGTAATGGCAATTTCGCCGATATTGGCTGCTGGTATACAGTTGGGAATATTACCCTGGGTATCGCTGGCGGTACGCAGGCACCAGCCATCGCTTGTAGGGATTTTGCTGGTGATTTTGAGCACGCGGCCAGGCTGCAGCAAGCCATCGCCAGTGTGTTTGTGGCCAGTAAAGGCCTGGCGTTTATAGGTAGCGGTGGTAATTTGCATCAGGCGGGGTTGGGCCAGCGGCATAAACCCAAGCGAGCGGCTATCGCCAAACCAGTCCCAGTACACGCGCCAAAAATTGCGATTGCCATAAGCGCTGCAGTTATCACCAGTGCCGTACATATTCCGTAGGGCTGCTTGGTTAGGCTGGTACGGTGTGTAGGTATAGAGCGCTGCCGTGGCTTTGGTGTGAATGTAGACATCGCTGCCACCACAACCACGCTGCACCACGTTCCATAGGATATGGTTGGTTTGCTGCGGCTTTTTGTAGCTCCACCAGGGCTTATCCATATTATCGATATACCAACGCATTAGCTCGGCGGCGGAGTACATCTGGATAGAAAAACCAGCGTAGCGGGTATCACAATTGGCGCTACCGCCTGGGCCGCTATCCGGGCAGTGTGACCCCATAGCGTAGCGGTACTGGTTGAATAGCGGCCAACTATCACTGGTAAGTGGGCCGGATGATTCGGTAGCGATTTTAACCAGCAACACTTTGGGACTAATACCGTAGCGCTCGGCGGCATCCTTTATAATCCAGGCGGCGCTTTTAGCCCCATGGGGGATAGCATCTGGGTGAGCGTAGTTATTAGCTGGCTCGCCACCGGTGGGGCTGGTTTTGGGGACTTCATGGTAGCGGTTTAGGCAGGTGTAGGGTGGCCCAGCCCAGCCGCGGGCACGGGCGTACTCTGCCCTGGTTTTGTGCGAGCCAAACTCACGGGCAATGCCAGCGCCCCATACATCACAATGGCCGATTTTTTTGGTCCAAAAAGCGCTGAATATCATCCACGCTCATACTACCAGCGTGGGTAAACGCCGCGTCGCTCATAATGTTGCCGGCCTGCCAATCTTCGGCCCGGGCGGCGTGACTGGGCTGTGGCTGCCAGCCAAGCATAAACCATAGCCCCAGGGCAAGTAGCAGCAGCCAGGTGCTGGCAGTGGTGCGGGGGAGCGGGGTAGACTTGCCATGGTTACGCCACCTTATGAGTTATGGTTTTTGTCAGCATGGCTCCATCGGTTGTGACGGTTAGCTCAATTTGCCATTGCCCCTGGCCGAGGGGTGCAATTGGCACACTAAAGCCAGCGCATGAAGAAAATTCTGGCTGGTAGATAATGGCGGCAGTCTGCTGCTGCTCGCGCCCGCTGTTACGAACCCGCAGGTTACAGGTGCCGCTACTGGCGTGGGCTAGCTTAGTGTAGACTGTTACCGCCTGCCCGGCAGTTTCGGCCCGCAGCTCAATCTGCTGGCTGGTTGGGGCAGGCTTAGGCTGTTCAGTTGTAGATTGGCCCGCTGTCGCCCGTTGCGCAGCGCTATCGTTAAACTGCTGCTTGCTGGTGGCGTTGTGTTGCTGCTCGCTGGCTTTTTGGGCCGGCGTAGCGGCGTGGGGTGGTTGGTTGGTAGGGGTTGGTTGTGGACTGCGTGGCCACAATAGGTAAGCACCGGCGCCCGCTGCGACGACCAGGCCGAGTGCGGCCGCCCCCCATACAAGGCGGCGGGAAAGGTGGTGTGGTATGTTCATAGTTATGGTGTTTGTTTATGGTTAGTATTTGTATGTACAGTATATAATAAAGCTTATAAATATTACAGGTATTTTTAAGTTAAATATCAGTTTTGTGTCTTTTTTACCATACTTACCCCAGATAATTGGCTTAATAGCATAAATAATGGTATAATACGCTACATTATGAAACAACAGCACCGTTCATGGTGGCACACTGCGCGTCAGTGCCTGTGCTCGCCGTTTAGTATTTTCCTGCTTGGCGCATTGCTTGGCGGGGCGTACTTTCTATCGCTCTTTAGCCCTAGTATTATTGACCCAACCAACGTAACCTGGATTTTTAGCCGCGGCGGCGATGTACACCAGCACTATATGGGCTGGCATTTCTTCCGCTCGGCGGCGTGGTCATTCCCGCTCGGTATGATTGATGGCCTGGCGTACCCCCAGGGTGTGCCGCTGGTGTTTATGGATGCTATCCCGCTGTTCGCGCTGCTGCTCAAGCCGTTTGCCGGGTTCCTGCCTGGCCAGTTCCAGTACCTTGGGGCGTTTACGTTTCTTTCGTTTGTACTGCAGGGTGGTGTAGCGGCACTGATTATGCGCCGCTTGAGCCGGCATATTGGGGTAATCCTGCTTGGCACTAGCTTCTTTATTCTGGCGCCAATGCTGATTGATCGCTCGTTTTCACACACCGCACTCACCGCGCAGTGGATTATTCTGCTGGGGATTTACCTTTTGATTCGTACCAAGCAGGCGGGCACGGTGCGGTACTGGCGTTTTATTGCTGCCTGGACGGGGCTGTCGTCGCTCGCAGTGCTGATTCACCCGTATTTCTTCCCAATGGTGCTGGCGCTTTATGTCATTGCAAGTATCTATGCTTACCGTACAGAGAACCCGCTCCGGAGCCTGCGCTACCTGGTGCCGCCAGTGGTGGCAATACTGCTATTTGGCGCAATTGGTGGACTGACGCCAACCAAGCATAATCTTGACCCAATCGACCTAGACCTATACGGCATGAACCTGGCTTCACCAGTGGACCCCAAGGGCTACTCGCGCATTATGGGCCGCCAGCTGTTTGAGGACACCCGCTACACCCCCGAAAGTGGCGAAAAAACCAACTACCTTGGCCTAGGGGTACTTGCCCTGCTGCCGGTTGTGTTTGTTACTGCGCTGCTGTGGCTGAACCAGCGTGGCCGGGCTGGCGTGAAACGGCTCACGACCTGGCGCCATGGCCTGGCTGGCTTGGTGCTGGCAGGACTGTATGTGGTGGCACTTGGCTCAACCATTAAGTTTGCAGCCATGTGTTTATGGTTTGGCAGCTGCCGCAGTCTATCACGAAGTTGTGGCTGATTTTCCGTTCCTCGGGGCGGATGTTCTGGCCGATCTATTACCTCATTATTACAGGGGTGCTGGCGGTATGTATTCGTATGGTTGCCAGCCAAACCACGCGACGCGTTGGGCTCGTAACTATGCTATGCTTGGCGCCGTTTACACTGCTGCAGTTTGTGGATATTCGCACCAGCGAGCAGGTGGGTAATAAGCGCCACCTAGATGAGCCAGCAGTTTTTGAGCCACTATAAGCCTAGCCGCGAGGCTAATGATATCACCAAGCACTACTGCCAGCGCCGCCACCTGGTTGCACTCGAGCAGTACACCAGCCATGATGATTTTGTACACGTATCGCAGGGTGCAATTGCCTGTAATATGACGCTCACAGAAGGCTACTACGCCCATGATTACAAACGTCCAGAGCGGGACCAGTTTGTGGCTGGCGAACGTGCCCGCTTGACCCAAGGTACGGCAGATGTGCGCACCAATCTGTATGTAACGCGTGACGCAGCGTTGGCGAGCCAGCTGCGCACCCGCTACCAGGTAGATACCTACGGGCCATGGCATTATATTCGTGCCCAGCGCTAAGGCATATGCCTACGCCCCGCTGATTAGCTCAAATCCAGCCAGTAGCGTATACTAATAAGAGTGAATATGTATGAATACCAAGCCAAGCGTGTGCTGGCGCGCTGTGGGGTGGCTGCGCCCCAGGGGGTGGTGGTGCATGCGGCCGATGAAGCTCGCCACGTGGCGCTGCCGGCGGTGCTCAAATCCCAGGTGCTAGCTGGTGGGCGTGGTAAGGCAGGTGGTGTGCAAGTGGTAAATGACACTAACCAGCTGCTGCCGGCATACCAGCGCATTATGGCAACGCCAATTAAAGGCCAATTGCCGCAGGTGATTCTAGCTGAAGAGCGCCTGCTGATTGAGCGCGAATTCTACCTCAGTATTCTGGTTGACCGGGCTAACCAGCGGCTTGAACTGCTGGCTCATGCCCAGGGTGGGGTTGAGGTAGAGGCGCTAGCTCAGGGGAGTTTTTTGCGCCGTGCTATTAATGGCGATAGAGTAACCAGCCTGGCGGATGAGCTAGCAGCCACCTACCAACTACCAGGCAGGCAGGCCGAGCTTGCAGCGCTGCTACAGCAACTACTAGCGGCGGCGCAGGCGCAGGATGCAACACTACTCGAAATCAACCCGCTGGTGTTAACTACCACCGGTAAGCTTATCGCGGCTGATTGCAAACTGGTGGTGGATGATGCAGCCCGCTTTCGCCACCCCGAGTGGCTCGCGGTGCAGGCGGGCCATAATTTTTATGAACTGAACCACGCCGGTAGCGTGGCAACGATTGCAAATGGCGCCGGCCGGGCTATGGCGACAGTCGATGCAGTCGAGGCTGCTGGGCTCCAGCCAGCTAATTTTTTGGATATCGGCGGTGGGGCCACCAGCCAGCAGGTGCTTGCGGCATTCCAGCGCCTGATGGAATTCCCACACCCTGCAGGCGATTGTTATTAATATTTTTGCCGGTATTACCCGTAGCGACGAGGTTGCCCGGGCGATTATCACGGCGCGGCAGCGTATGGCTGGTTTGCCGCCACTCTTTGTGCGGCTCGAGGGTACCAATGCAGCCCAGGCCCGCGAGCTGCTAGCCGCAGAGGGCTTAGTGCTGTACCCACACCCTGCCGGCAACAATTGCTGCTGTGGCTCGGGTAGTCCAAAGGAGTGACCATGAATAACCTCGCTATCTATAACCCCACCCGCGTGATTGTACAGGGGTATAACGGGTAGGCATGGGCGTTTTCACACCGAGCGCATGCTACGCTACGGTACACCGCTGGTGGCGGGTACCTCGCCTGGTAAGCAGGGGTACAGTGTGCATGGCCTGCCGGTGTATAGTACGATTCGTGATCTGACAGCTGCCCATGGCCAGGCTGATGCTAGTGTGATCTTTTGTGCCACCAGCCCACGCCGCTGCTGCTATGTGCGAGGGCAATCGAGGCCGAAATCCCGCTGATTGTGTGTATTACCGAAGGCGTCCCGGTGCACGATATGCTAGCCGTGCGCCAGCAGCTAGCCGGTAGTAAAAGCCAGCTGATTGGCCCTAACTGCCCCGGTGTGTTGGTACCTGGCGGCAGCTTGCTGGGGATTATTCCTGGCCAGATTGCCACCCCAGGTAGTGTTGCTATAGTGAGCCGCAGTGGTACGCTAACCTACGAGGCTATGGCAGAGCTAAGCCGGGCGGGGCTAGGCCAGCGTGTGATTGTGGGGATAGGCGGCGACCCTATTAGCGGTACTAGCTTTGTTGATTGCCTAAAGCAGTTTATGGGGGACGAAAGCGTTCGTAGTATTGTGATGATTGGCGAAATTGGCGGCACAGCCGAGTGTGATGCCGCCGACTACATTGCGGCGCATGGTACCAAGCCAGTCACGGCCTATATTGCTGGGGCCAGCGCACCTGCCGGGGTGCAAATGGGCCACGCCGGTGCAATCTTTAGGGCTCACAGGCAGAATCTGCCCAGGCTAAGCGGCAGTACTTGGCCCAGCGCGGCATTACAACCGTCAGTGCTATTACCGATATCATCACCTCCGGTAATATACGGTAAAATTGTGGTATAATAATGCCATGAAACGCCGTGTGACCATCCTAATTCCTGCCTATAACGAGCAGGCAGTGCTGCCTCAATTGTTTGAACGTCTCTACCAATTGCAAGATTCCTTGCCGCGCTACCAGCTGGAGTTTTTATTTGTTAACGACGGTAGCCGCGATAAAACACTGCGCCTGATTCAGCAGCAGGCCGCCAAACACGCCAGCGTTGCCTACGTCAATCTAGCCCGTAATTTTGGTAAGGAGACTGCCATGCTGGCTGGATTTGACCATGCTACCGGGGATGCCCTAGTAATTATTGATGCTGACCTACAGGACCCACCAGAGTTGATTCCACGTATGATTGCCCTCTGGGAGGATGGCTACGATGATGTGTACGCCCGCCGCCGCAGCCGCCAGGGCGAAACCTGGCTCAAGAAAAAGACCAGCGAGTGGTACTACAAGGTGCTGCAAAAATCTACCCGGGTGCCAATCCAGCGCGACACGGGCGACTTCCGGTTGCTGGACCGCCGCTGCATCGACGCCCTGACGCGCCTGCGCGAATCCCAGCGTAATACCAAAGCACTCTTTAGCCTGATAGGCTACCGCAAAAAGGAGCTGCTTTACGACCGTGACCCACGCGCAGCTGGCGAAACCAAGTGGAACTACCGCAACCTGGTTAATTTGGCGATTGATGGCATTACTTCCTTTACCACAGCACCCTTGCGGTTTTCATCCGTGCTGGGGGCAGTAGTATCACTGGCAGCGTTTGGCTATATTCTATACCTGCTGGTGCGGCCTTTCTTTGGTGTGCCAACTGGTGATGGTTACGCGTCGCTTATGGCGGTGGTATTGTTCCTCGGCGGTGTGCAACTGCTGAGCCTTGGGGTTATTGGTGAGTACATCGCCCGTATTTTTACCGAAACCAAGCAGCGCCCTAATTACTTTATAGAGGAATACCATGCGGCAGATTTTAGCAAAAAATAGCCAGGCGCTGCGCTTTGCGGCCGTGGGTGTGGTCAATACCGGGCTTGATTTTGGCTTATTCTTTGGCTTAACTCAGCTGGGGCTTGACCGCCTGGTGGCTAATTTTATTTCTACAAGTGTTAGTTTTATCTTTAGCTTTTTTGCTAATAAAACCTACACTTTTAGTGCCGCGCGCAGCACGCATATTGGCCGGCAAATGGCGCTGTTTATTGCTGTTACGCTATGTGGGTTGTGGGTGATTCAGCCTGTCATTATCACCGTGGTGCTGGCTGTGGCGCCGGCGTGGGTGGCAGGCACCTGGTGGGGCCCGCTGCTTGCTAAGCTTGTGGCCACGATCGGGTCGCTCAGCTGGAACTATGTGCTCTATGCCAAGGTGGTTTTCCCGCAGGCTCAGCCCGTTAAAACTACTCCGCAGCAGGTAAGCCAAGTACCACAGCAACGCACACCAAGAGAGGGAGACGACGCAGTGAGCCATATTGCCATAGATGCACGAATTATTAATTCATCCACCGGCCGGTATGTGGAGCGTTTGCTGCACTACCTAGAGAAAATCGACACCCAAAACCGCTATACGATTTTGGTGCCGGCGAAAGATGAGCACTACTACACACCCACGCAGCCGAATTTTACGGTGCAGGTGGCAGATTACGGCAACTATTCCTTTGCCGAGCAGACGAAGTTTCTGCGCTTTTCTTAATCAGTTAGGCCCGGATCTCGTCCATTTTTGCATGCCCCAGCAGCCGGTGCTCTACCGTGGTAAGCATGTCACCACGGTGCACGACCTGAGCCTTTTAAAAACCTATAATTCCGATAAAAACTGGCTGGTATACCACGCCAAGCAGCTAGTGGGCCGGGCGGTGTTTAAAATTATTTGCCACACTAATGCGCGTATTTTTTTGTGCCCAGCCGCTATACTCAGCAGGATCTGGAAACCTATAGCAAAGCCGCGGTTGGCAAGACTATCCTAACCTACGAAGCAGCCGACAAACTCCATGCTAGCACAACCGAACCCTACCATCGCCAGTATACGCGCTATTTGCTGTATGTGGGCCAACAGAGTGACTACAAAAACCTGCCCCGGCTAGCCCAGGCTCACCAAAAGCTTCTGGCCCGCCACCCAGACCTTGGCTTGCTGCTGGTTGGGAATCTCAATGCAGCTGCCCGCAAAAAACCAAGATCTATTTGCTAAGCGTGGCTATAAAAACATCACCTTTACCGGCTTTGTAACCGATGCGCAGCGCGACTGGCTATACGAGCATGCGGCGGCGTACGTCTTCCCGAGCCTGATGGAAGGTTTTGGCTTGCCAGGCCTCGAGGCAATGCTCTACGGTGCACCTGTAGTCAGTAGCAACACCACCTGCTTGCCAGAGGTCTATGGCCAGGCTGTGCACTACTTTGACCCCTATAGCGTTGCTGATATGGCCCGCGCCATTAACGATGTGATTACCGACCCAGACCTGCGCCGCCAGCTAATCGAGGCCGGGCATAAGCAGACTGCGCTGTATTCATGGCAGCGTATGGCAGAGCAAACGCTGGCTGGCTACCAAGCTGCCCTAAAGGGCGAGGGGGGTCCTCGGGCGTAGAGACGTTCCTAGCTGGGGCCGTATTAGGCCTGGCCATTGGCTACGTACAAGCAGCACACCAAAAAGAGCCTACTATTCGGTAGTAGGCTCTTTTAGGTATTAGTGCTGTTATGTTATGTTAATTTGATCGACTAATAATCAGAACGCGGTTTTTGCCTTCGCCTTCGGAATGAGTTGTGACTTCGCTGTGGTTTTGCGCCACCCGGTGCACAATACGCCGGTCAGCGGCGTTCAGCCGGGCAGTGTAGGGCTCGCCATGTGCAACGACGTCCGCAATCCAGCCTTCAGCTTCGGCGGCGAGCTTATCGGCCCGCTGCTTTTTATAGTCGGCAATGTCGATATTCAGGCGCACCAGTTCCGCATCATGGCTATGGAGCATAGCTGCCACCAGCGTTTGCAGGCTGCGCAGTGTTTCGGCGCCGCGGCCAATTAGCAGGCTATTAAGCTGGCTGGAGCCAACCTGTATATTGATCACATCATCCTCGACGACGGCTTGCACCTGCGGCTTTACCTCGAAGAACGAAATAATATCCTCTACCGCCTTAACGGCAAAATCAATCGATGCTTGCTTATCCATTAACGTTTCTTCCCCCCTTTTTAATTTTTGGTTGATGTTGCAACCACACGCACGACGGTTTTGCTACTGCTGCTGGGCTTCTTTTTGCGAGCCTTTTTGGCTTTGGTAGCGGGAGCTTTGGCCTTTGGTGCTTGGCGAGCGGCCGGTTGAGCCTCGGCAACGACCTGGGCTGGCGTCGCACGCTCGGCGCGCTCCTTACCTGAGCGAGTGGTTACAGATGAAGAACCCCCAGAGCGAGCGGCAGCAGTATCCTGGCGGCGCAGCAAAACGTGTTGCTGCACAACCGCCACAATGGTAGAGACGGCCGAGAAGAGGGCGATCACCCCGGGGAGATTAAGCATAATCAGGGCAATAAAGAGCGGCATCACGATCATCATTTTGCCCATAACGATGGAATTGATTTCGGATTGGTCGGCCTGCTTGCCATCGGCAGCTTCGGCCATAACCTGGCGCAGCGAGCGCTTGGTGCCGGCCTGCGGCATGGTTTGCTTGCTCGAAACGTACTGCAAGTAGGCAGCTAGAATCACCAGAATAAACAAGGGGAGGTTAATGCCGCTACTGCTAATAGCTTGCTTGGTAAGATCCACTAGACCCAGCAGGTTTTGGTTAAAGATAGACGGGTCGGCAATTAGGTGAGCCACGGTGTTAATTGATTTAACAAAGCCGTAGGTGTAGTGGCCCAGTTGGTCTGGCTGCTGGCTAAAGATTTGAATCACCCGGTACAGGCCAAAGAAGATTGGCAGCTGAATCAGTACAATAAACAGCGAGCGGAAGGGGCTAATATTGTGCTTGCGGTAGAGCTCTAGCGTCATCATGCCTTCCATTTGGCGGTTGCCTTTGGCGCGCTGTTTAATCTTCTTCAGCTCTGGCTGCATGGCGCGCATGGCTTTGACCTGGTGCATTTGCTTAACCACCAGCGGCCACATTGCCAGGCGTACCAGAATGGTAAAGATAATAACGGCTAAGCCAAAATCGCCGCCTGGAATAATGCTGTAAAGCGCCATGAGCAAGTTAAAAATCGGTTGTACAATAACGGTGTCAAAAAAGCTCACGTGTGTTGGTTCTCCATATGTTTGTAACTCCTTATAGTATAGCAGCTTGTATGGTATAATAACAGTATTATGATTACAGTAATTATCGCTGGTGGCTCAGGTACGCGCCTGTGGCCACTTTCAACCTCAACGCAACCAAAGCAACTTTTAGCCCTAACGAGCGAGCGCACCATGGTGCAGCAGGCCTACGATCGTGCCCGTGAGCTGGGTGATCAAATTTACATTGTGACAGAAGCCAGCCACGCTGATGCCCTGCGCGCCCAGCTGCCAGAGCTACCAGACGAGGCCTTTTTGATTGAGCCAGGCCGCCGCGGCACGGCGCATTGTATTATCTTTGCGCTGGATTACATTGCCCGCACCCACGACCACAGCGAGCCAATTGCCTTTATCCACTCCGACCACAATGTGCGTGATGTCAAGGGCTTTGCGCGTTCGTTCGAGGCTGCCGGCCGTATTTCCAGCCAGCATAACGCCATTACTTTGATTGGCATTGAGCCAACCTTCCCATCGACTGGCTTTGGCTATATCGAGCGTGGCGATAGTATTACCACCGATGCCTACAGCGTGAAATCATTTAAAGAAAAGCCAGATTACGACACCGCCCGCGCTTACGTGGCAAGCGGCAACTACCTATGGAACTGTGGCTACTTTGTGGGCTCGGTGGATACCTTTACCCAGCAGATGCAGCAGTATGCCCCTGAGCTAATGGCTAATTACCAAACGCTGGCTGGCCTCAGTACCCACGGCGACGATGCCTACTGCCAAACCTACCTAGGCTTTGATAACCAGGTGATTGATATTGCCTTGATCGAAAAAACACCAGCCCTGGCGATGGTGTCAGCCAGCTTTGACTGGATGGATATCGGTAACTTTAAGGACCTGCACGATGTCGTCGAAAAGGACCAGGCTGGCAACTACGTACGCGGCGAGGGTGTTTATGTGCTTGATAGCGAGAACGCTTATATCCGTAACGAGGAGCCAACCAAGCCAGTGGCGGTGATTGGCCTTGATAATATCGTTGTGGTGAATACACCGGATGGTGTGCTAGTGGCGCGCAAGGATGTTGCCGCCAAAGCCGGCGACATTGCTAAGCGTATTCAAGCTGGCAACTAACTACCAGCACCATAATACCTATAAACCCCCGGTTGTGAAATCGGGGGTTTTGCTGATTCTGTGAGTAGGTCGTGTGGGTGGGTAGGGGGTGCACTACTTGTTTGGGCGGTGTTGCTGCCACTGCGACTGCACTAGTTCGCGCATATGTGTGATGAACTTTTCTTTACCAAAGCGGGCGGTGCTGCGGCGGAGCTTGACGGGGTCAAAGTGTTGCTGCTCGGCTCGCTGCATGGCGTCAATAACTGCAGCCACCGTTTGCTCGTGGAATAGAATGCCGGTTGTGCCGTCCTGCACAATATCGAGCGTGCCAGCCTTGCCAAAGGCGATAACTGGCGCGCCCGCAGCTAGGGCTTCTACTTGTACAATGCCAAAGTCTTCCTCGCTCGGGAAGATAAGCCCCTTAGCACCCGCCAGGGCCGCCGCGACAGCTTCATCACTGGCGTCACCATGGCGGTCGGTAAAGAATTCTACCGTTGGCCCAGCCATAGCCTGTAGTTTGGCGTGCTCGCTACCGTTGCCATAAACCCGTAGCGGCACACCTAGTTTGGTGCAGGCGGCAACGGCAAGGTCAATCCGTTTATAGGGCACTTGCCGGCCAAGCGCCACGTAGTAATCACCCCGCTGTGGCTGCGGTGTAAAGCGCTGGGTATCAACCGGTGGAAAGATAACGGTACTCTGGCGCTGGTAGTGTGTTGCAATGCGATTCATGACTTCGTGTGAATTCGCCACAAACACATCCACATCCTGGGCAGCAGCAAAATCAGCCCGCTTAAGTGGTGGCACGAGCAGGGGCATACTCAAGCGTACTAGCGGATTAAGTATGCCAAAGCCAGGGGTCGGCTTTGTATTCGTGGTAGTGGCTCCAAAAGTAGCGGATTGGCGTGTGGCAGTAGCAAATATGGATTTGCCCCGGCCGGGTTGTACGTACTTGCTTTGCTTCGGCGCTAGCAGAAGAAATAATCACATCGTACTCGCTTAGATCAAGCTTACGAAAGGCCTTTACGCGCAGCATTGGCAGGAATTTATGCAGTTTTTTAAGCGGCCCCGGCAGATGCTGCAGGTAGGTAGTGCGCACATCCAGCGCCCTGAAGCGTGGCATAACGCTGGGCACGTAGGTGCTGGTATAAATAGGCGCACCAGGGAAGGCTTCGGCCAGCGCCAGCACAACCTCCTCGGCGCCGCCCATGTTGGTTAGCCAATCGGCAACAATAGCAATTTTTGGCTCAGACTGGGGGCTCGGCTGGGTAGCTGGTTTGCTACTGGTGGCCGCTCTCGGGGCTGGGCGAGGCATTATTTGGCTCCTTGCTTACGCAGCACCACGGCTACGGTTTTACATAAGATTTTAATATCCAGCCAAAAGGTCCAGTTTTGAGCGTAGAAAAGCTCTAGTTCAATACGCTCATCAAAGCTTAAATTACTGCGGCCCGATACCTGCCATAAGCCAGTCACGCCGGATTTAACGCTGTGCAGCAGGGCGGTTTTTGCCACGACTAAATTTGGCTCTTGCGGCAGAGATCGGGCGTGGCCCAACCAGGCTTTAAATCACCGCGCAGCACATTGATAAGCTGCGGTAGTTCATCAAGCGAAGTCTTGCGTAAAAAGGTGCCAAACTTGGTAATACGGGGGTCGTTTTCTACCTTGTGGTTGGCCCGGTACTCGGCAGCTAGGTCGGCCCGGCCCATATCCTCAAACTCCTCGGCGGCGTCCTTTTTACCGTATTTGGCGCTCATGCTGCGGAATTTAATCAGCTGGATTGGCTCCGAAAAACGGCTCAGGCGCTCCGATACATAAAACACCGGCCCAGGGTTAAAGATCTTCTGTAGCAGAATCAGCACAATAAAGAGCGGGCTGAGCAGCACTAGGGCAATAAAGCTAATGATAGTATCAAAGATAAGCTTAACGATTTCGCCCCAACCGACTAGCGGTGTTTGGCTCACAGAGATCATAGGGTAGCCCAAAAAGACATCGATGGTGTTTTTACCAGAGTAAAATTCGGGCTCGCCAGGAATAAAATTATAGCTAATATGGCGTGATTGGGCGGCAGACAGAATGGTTTGGTTACGGGTGTGGTTATCGTATAAATCAGTTTGGATGATGGTATCAATCGCATCATCATCGAGCCGGGCTAGGGCGCTTTCGACCCTAGGGTAGTAGCGAACGGGTAGCTCACTTGGGAGGGATTTTTAGGCCCAGCGATAGCCACAACGTGGTAGCCACTCTTGCTTGTATCAGCTAGGTTGCGGGCAATATCCGCCACGGTAGTGCTAGAGCCAATGATCAGCACCCGGCTGGTGCCCACGCCGTATTTAAAAAACTGGCTGCGCATAAACCGTAGCAGCTCGCGCTCGCCTAGAATCATCAGGAACGAGCCAATCAGCGCGTACACAGCCACCAGGCGGGCGGGGAAGAGCGAGTTTTGGGTCAGGAACTCCCAGCCAAGCACCAGTAAAATACCAATCAGCGAGCCAGCCGCAATCCGGGACCATTCACGCAGGCGCCGGTGGTAGACCTCGCTACTATAGAGCCCCAGCAAGAAGAAGGTGGCAATCCAAAAGGGAATAATTGCCAGCAATCCAAAGATATATTGCACCGCGTAGACTTCCGCTACCAGGGGGCGGGCATCATACTGGACGCGGATGACGTATGCCAGAACTAGGGCGGCAAGGAGGGTAAGGGAATCAATCAACAGCAGGAATAAGCTGTAGTACTGGGAATTACGGCCTAACATGCCTGTTATTATACCATCTTTTACGCTACACTAGTAGCATGAATTCACGCTGGCTAATACGGATAAGTGCCGCCCTGACAGGGGTGGTTTTGGCCGGTGTGGTGCTACAGGGCTTTATAGCGGTGCAGGCAGATGTGTACGCGGGGGCCTATGCACCGCTTGCTAAAGCCTGGAAGGAGCTTGTGCTACTGGCCGCTGCTGTGCTGCTAGCTGCTGCAATAACCCAGCGGCGGGCCTGGGGGCAGTTTGTGCGCCAGCCACTCTGCTGGGGTATTATGGCCCTGGCGCTCCTCCACGGTGTGATCGTGGCAGTCTACCACCACCCGCCGGGGAGTGAGTTTGCCGGCCTTGTCATAGACCTACGGGGCTACCTTGCCTGGCTGGTGGCCTATGCACTGGTGTACTTACACCCGCAGACGCTCCGTAGCTTACTCATCGCGGCAGGGGGTAGGGGCAGGCTGTACGGTGGGCTTTGCGGTGCTGCAAGTCACGGTGCTACCGGTAGATTTTTGGCTCAATTTGGCTATAGCAAAGCCACGATTGCGCCGTATTTAACAGTTGATTTAAACGATAGCTTTGTGCGTATTAATAGCTTTTTGCGGGGGCCAAACCCGCTTGGGGCCTATAGTGTATTGCTGCTATGTGTGGCTGTGGCGTATGGGATTCGGCACTGGTGGCGGCTACGCGCTATGCAGCGGGGGCTACTGGGTGCAGTAATGATCGGTAGCCTAGTGGCCTTGGTATGGAGCTATTCACGCAGCGCCTGGCTGGGGGCAGTGGTGGCTGGTGTGGTGCTGGCAGCCAGCTATGTGCCACGCCGGTTTGTTGCCTGGCTGGGGGTGGTTTTGGTTGTAACTGCATGCGTGGGCGGGGTTGTCGTCTACAGCTTGCGGCAGACGCCGTTTATATCGAATGTGGTTTTCCATAATAACGCCGGGGCAGGTTCGGTGCATAAATCGGATGATGGCCACGCTGACTCCTTACGTCACGCCGCCCAGGTTGTGGGGCAGCACCCCCTGGGGGTCGGTGTGGGCAGCACGGGTTCGCCTTCGCTGGGCCCGGGTGCCACACCGCATATCATCGAAAACCAGTATCTGTACATGGCCCACGAAACTGGCTGGTTAGGGGCTCGGTGTGCAGTTGGCAATTACCGCCGGCGCATTGCTGCTACTATGGCGGGCGCGCCGCGACCACTGGCTGGCCCGTGCACTCCTGGCAGCTGGTGCTGGGCTGCTGACGATTGGCCTGGTGCTGCCTGTGTGGGCAGATGATACTGTGGTGATCACCTGGTGGCTACTAGCTGGTGCACTGGCTGGCTGGGCGGCTGCAGCACACGGTAGACTAGCGTCCACTGCAGCGACCAATATGGTGTAGCTATAGGCTAACCGAGCCCCAAAACGGCACGGGGTAGTGACGCCACCGCACCAGAAGTGCTAAAATAAGCATAATAGTTATGAGTGATAATAATCCCCAGCCAACCAATCAACCAACCACGCCGGCGCCGCAGCCAACCTTCCCGGCTCCCTACGCCGGCGCCAGGCAGTATACCAAGCCTGCTGCAAACCCGTCAGCCGGCAACACAGCCGCCAGAGCCAACCCATCCACCGATGCCGAGTGGCTCCTTCCGCCCTAATGTCGATATGGCCTACCCCGATGGCCCGGTGACACCACCGCCCCAGCAGGATACCCAGCCCAACATGTGGCAATCCCCGGGGCCGGCTGCTGCCCAGCCCGGCGTACCGGATTACTATAATTACAATAATCAGGCAAATTACCCACCGTACGCAACAGGGGTAGAAGGGGGTCAACAGGGCTATGCTACCCACCAGCCACCGTACGGCCAACCGGCACCAACACCGCCACCACGCCAGCATATGCCTGGTGCAATGACGCCACCGCCGCGCCCGCGCCGCTACGATGCCCCACCGCTGCCTATCCGGATTGTTGATTGGCTTAAGGGCAATTGGTGGGCACCGGTTGTGGTGATTAGCTTACTCCTGGTGGTGTTCGATATTATGTACCAGGTGTTTTTGCCGTATAATGCCGTGCCGCAGGGTGTGGTGGTGGATGGTGTACCGCTGGGTGGGCTAGAGCACTCCGCAGCGGTGAGCCGGCTGGATGAAGCCTATGGTAATGCCAAGGCCAAGGTGTTCTTTGGTAACGCCAGTGTGCCGTATAAAACCCCTACTGGCCGTGAGCTTGGTATATCGGTCAATAACCAAGAGCGGCTTAAGAATGCTCACTATTCAGTCTGGTGGCGCCTGGTGCCAACATCAAGCTTTTGGATTGGATCTACTATCAAGGCTAGCCCGGCGCTCTACTCATACGATACCGCCACGCTTGACACTTACACGCTCAAGAACCTCGGTAATAACTGCAAAATCAACCCGAAAGACGCTACGCTACGGCTCGACGATAACCGCTTTAGCGTTGTGCCAGCTGTAGCCGGGGGTACCTGTAATCTATCCGAGTTTAAGGCTGCGGTGCAAAAGGCCACTATCAAGGACGGTGGCTACACAATACGCACAGCCATGAAGGAAACGCCAGCCACGCTGGGTAACCACGCCGCCAAGGAGCTCGCAGATAAGCTCAATAAAACCCTAGCCCAGGATATCCCTATCACCGCTAACGATAAGCAAGACACCGTGCCTGCCCATACGGCCAAAACGTGGCTGAGCTTTAAAACAGTCACGCCAGAGGCAAAGCCGGATGACCCAAAGGCAAGCGAGCCGCGCCTAGCCTTTACGGTGGAGCCAGACCGCGTTAAGAAGTATATTCAGAGCTCACGCCTCGCTGGGGCGGAGCAAAAGCCTGGCACGACCACGGTGAGCACACGTGACTTTACCGAAACCAGCCGCCAGGAGGGCAAGCCTGGTGTGGCGATTAACATTGCCAAAACTACCCAGAGCGCTGCTGATGTTGCTGATGGCAAAACCCGCACCATGGTAGCCACAGTAGAGCCGGTTGGCCCCACCGTCGTGTATAAGCGGAGCTACACACCAACAGAAGAGGGCTTTAAGGCGCTGGTGCAGCAATTTAGCGAGGATAACAAGGGCGATATTGCCATTGCCGTCACAGAGCTCACGGGCCGCAAGCCGTTAGTCGTAGCTGCTACCCGCGGTGGCGAGGCGATCCCCGCCGGTGGGCTCGAGGGCGCTCTGGTGGCTTACACCGCCCAGGTTGGTATAGAAAACGGCAGCATTCAGCCTACCAATAAGGTTGCTGGCAGCCAAACCTACACCGACTGTATCAAGACAGCTATTACCGAGCAGGATAAAGAATGTATTGATGGCCTGCTGAGCGGCGTGGGTAATGCTACGGTGCAGCAGCGTCTGCGTGATATTGGCCTGAACAATACCCAGCTGGGTGAGCACATTACCACCACCGCGGATGATATCCAGACCTTTATGCGTAAGGTAGCCGAGAAAAAGGAGCTACCAACCAAAAAGCTAGAGCCGCTCACGAGTGCGATGCGTAGCCTGCAGCAGCGTGATGGCATTGTGGTTGGGCAGAATAATATCGAGGCTATTGCCGGCACCGAGGGCGCCTATAACCAAGCTGGTGTCATTACCAGCCAGGGTGGGCGCTATGTGGTGACCTTCCTTTCGAAAAGCTCCAACGCTAGTACTGCCGCTAAGTTTATTGCTGAGTTCGATAAGCTACGTAGCCAAAAGCCAGCCAGGAACTAAGCCACACTGGCCATATGGGGGAGGGGTGCAGCTATACAGACTGCACCCTTTTCAGTTAGCGTGCATGGCTATATAGGTACTGTGTAGGTAGGCTGCGCACCCCAGCCTATTTTGGTCTTGACGCTGGGCGCGCGGGCCTATATACTATGGTGTGTATTCCCGCGTAGCTCAGTGGTAGAGCGGTTGGCTGTTAACCAATAGGTCACTGGTTCGAGCCCAGTCGCGGGAGCCACGTTCGTTTTATAAAGCCCCCTTGGTGGTATGCCGAGGGGGCTTTTTGTATACCGTAATGCCTGCACGACAGTTGATTTGTTACAAATAAGCGTGTACACTATATACTATACATTACTAACATTTATATACTATATATACATTTTTTATACTATGGCACAAAACAGCATGTACACACCCAAAGCAAACCAAAGCAAACCAGCACCAGCCCAAGCAGATACCCCCAAGCAACTGACTGGGGTAGCGCAAACCATGCGCATTATTGGTGGCAAATGGAAAATGGTAATACTTGCCCAGTTGCAGCAGGAGCCCAGGCGCTTTAGTAGCTTGCAGCGGGCGGTGCCGGGGATTACCCAGCGCATGCTAACACTCCAGTTACGGGAACTTGAAGCTGATGGCTTGGTAGCGCGTACCGTATACCGCCAGGTGCCGCCGCGGGTGGATTACGCCCTAACGCCACTGGGCCAAAGCCTACTGCCAGTCCTGAACGAAATGCAGTGGTGGGGCGACGCCTATGCTGCCCGGGCGGGGCGGGGTAGCGCACACCACAGTAGCGTTCGGTATACCGCTACTGTTTGCCACATATGCCATATTCTGCTATGGTAGGTGGTAACTACACAACGTGTGTAGGGCTCTTTAATAGGGTTACTATAGAAGGAAGTGGTCATTATGGACGCTACCAAGGCTGTTGCTCCAGCCGAGCGCATGGCTACGGTAGAGGATATCGAGAGCCATTACCAAATGGCAAACGATCGCTACTATGCCAAGCTCACATCTCTTTTCGCCTTGCGGGAAGAGATCAGAGGCCACTACTCGGCAGTGGCCGAGGCGGAGGAAATTCTCCGCCAAGTGCAGCAGTCTACATACAATGCCACCGCGGTGGCTAAACGGCGGCTTGATAGCCGCAGTCACCGTAAAGGTGGCAAAAAGCGGGATGGTGACTCCCGCAAGGCGGTCAGAGCAGCGCAGCGTGATTTGCGGAGGGCTGAAAACGCCCTTCGGATCACCCGCGCGCAGGCTACAGCCTTATATAAAAGGCTGCACCAATGCTCAGCTGACGTGCTTCAGCTCCGCCAGGAGCTGAAGCGTGCCAGAGCCTTCTTCCATATCCGTACCGCCATTGTGGCAGCGGGGATTCCGCTGCCACTCTTAGGCACCCTCTTTTTTGAGTACAGCATAGGGGGTGTACTGAGCATGTACTATGGTGGGAAGCCAGGTATCTGGCGGGGTAAGCGCCGACCACAGCATGGCCATGCTGTGGTGACGGTTGATGGTATACTTATATACCATCGGCCGCCATTCAGCGCGCATGGTCCACACAACTATGTGAGCCATCCGCTGTTTGAACGCGGCAATACCCCACCAGTAGCTACCCCGCTGTCGAAGGCGAACCCCCCTTTGCCATCACGGCAAGGGGGCGGGAGTACGGTGCGGAAGATCGTTGCCAGTGCTGACTCTACAGCACTGGCAACAGGGCTCGCATCTGCCTGACCGCTCGTTGCAAGGCAGGCCCAGTCGTTACCACGACGTTCGGGCCTACCACTATCACTCAACCCAAGAAAGGAGCAAAACGCCCACGCTTTATAGTAAGCGTGGGCTTTCCATTTGCCTGCAGATATACCCGGCACGGGTGGCGTGTATAGTTGCCGTTGTGCCTCCGGCGCGGCCTTAATCCTAGCTGCTAAACCCATTAGGGTTCTGCGACTGCCAGCGCCACGCATCCTGGCAGGCATCGGCAATGGTGCGCTCTGCCACCCAGCCAAGTTCGCGCTTAGCTTTGCTGCAATCCGCGTAGCAGGCAGCAATATCACCGAGCGCGGCGCGGCTGCACCTGGTAGGGGATATCGCTACCACAGGCTGCGCTAAAGGCTGCAATAATTTGCTTAACCGAAGTACCCTGGCCAGTACCAAGGTTATAAACATGGGCGCCCGGCTGCATATGCTCGAGCGCTGCTACGTGCCCGCGGGCCAGGTCCACAACGTGGATATAATCGCGCACACCGGTACCATCAGGCGTGTCGTAGTCATCCCCAAATACACCCACATAGGGGTGCTTGCCAACGGCTACTTGGGCTACAAATGGCAGCAGGTTATTCGGTATGCCGCTGGGGTCTTCGCCAATGGTGCCAGATTCATGTGCGCCGACGGGGTTAAAGTAGCGCAGAATTGTCGCCTGGAAGCTAGGGTTGGCCTGGCAGTAGTCGGTGATGATTTGCTCGAGCATGTATTTGGTGTGGCCGTATGGGTTTGTAATACCAACACCCACGCGGGAGGTTTCCGTTAGCGGCAGCTGCTCGGGCGTGCCATATACCGTAGCGGAGCTAGAAAACACCAGCTTATGAACACCGTGGTGCTCCATAGTTGCAAGTAACTGCAGGGTTGAGCCAAGGTTTGTGCGGTAGTAGTGGAGCGGGCGTTCGACTGATTCACCCACAGCCTTGAGCCCAGCAAAGTGAATGACGGCATCGATTGTATGCTGGGTAAAGATCTGCTCCAGCGCCGCTTCGTCGCGTACATCAGCCTGGTAAAAGGGGACCACACTGCCGGTGATGGCTTCACCCGCGCGAGTGCTTCTTGGCTGGCGTTGATTAAATTATCCACCACGACAACCTGGTGGCCATTGGCTAGTAGTTCTATAAGGGTGTGGCTGCCAATATAGCCAGCACCGCCGGTAACTAAAATTGTGCTCATACCCCTAGTATACGTGGTTTGCTAAAAATTTGCTGTAACTAGGCCTGGTGGTTTGGGCTTTGGCAGCTGGGCAAAAGGTGATACCATGGGCGTATGAAGAGTAAGAAGAATGTCGTACAACGAGCCGGCTGGGCAATGCGCCGATGGGCAGGGGTGGGCCTGGCTTGGGCAGGCTATACGGCGGCACTGGCTTGGCGCTGGTGTGGTGTTGGCAGCAACGCTGCTGTTCTTTGCGCCCTTGCTGCCGCGCATTACTACCTATAGCCCTGGGGGTGACGCGATGTTTAACGCCTGGACGATCACCCGCATGCAGCAGTGCCTTGTGGGCCATAATTGCCACGATATTACCGATGGCAATATTTTTTACGGCCACCAGCATACCCTGGTGTGGTCCGAAGCGCAGGTCTCGACCGCAGTGCTGTTTCTTCCCCTGCGGTTGGTGACGGATAACCCGGTGGCAATTAATAACATTGCCACAATCAGCATGACCTTTCTGCTTGGGCTGAGTATGTATCTGCTGGCAATGCATCTGAGTGGCGGCCGGCGCTTGATTGCTATTATGTGTGGGCTGATCTTTGCATTTGCGCCCTTCCGTATGTCGGCCATATGGCATTTGCAAAACCTTAGTATATTTGCCATGCCGCTGGCGGTGCTTGCCATTCTTAAATACCAGGCAGCGGCTAGTAAACGGGCTGCGCGTTGGTGGCTGGCGGCGCTCTTTGTAGTGCTGCTGTACCAGTGCTATGCCTCGTGGTATCAAATGGCCTTTACTATGCTAGCGGTGGTAACACTGGTAGCTGGCCTGCGCCTAGCGCGGCAGGTCAGCTGGCGCCAAACTGGTATGCTTGCGCTTGTTGTAGGCTTAGCATTTATTGCGGTACTGCCACTAGCCAAAGTGTATGTCGATAGCTCTAAGCAGAATAACTCTGGTTATAGCCTGACTGAAAAGACGCTGTATTCATCATCGCTGAAGGATTATGCCATCCCCAGTAGCGATACGCTAACAGGTAAAATATTCTACAAACTAACTGGCCATAAACCAAGCGAGCAAATGCATAATGGCTACAACCCAGATAGCCAGTCCTACCACGGGGCCACGCTGTGGCTGGCGGCGCTTATAGCCGTAGTGTTGTATATACGTTCTGCCCGGCGCGGTGGCACGCGCACGCCACAGTTTGTGCGCTCCCGGGCGCTGGCTTATATTTTTGCAGCCATGGCGGTGGTGGGGGTTATTGTATCCCTGGGGCCATTCCTTAAGATTAACGAAACCTATGTGTATATACTAAAATCCGCCCAGGTGCCCTACACGGTGCCGCTGCCATACTTACTGGTAGAACTGCTGGCGCCGCAGCTATCGTTTATCCGTGCAATTGGCCGGGCCAGTGTGGTGCCGCTGATGGCCCTGTGCTGCTTGCTGGCACTACTGCCGCATGTTGTAGCGCGGGCGCAGTCAGCCGCGGGTCGCCGCTACCGAATGCTAGGCTGCGTGGGCCTTGTGCTGCTGCTGGCGGCAGATATTCTGCCTATCCATATGGTACCAATGCGCCCGAACATCGCCCAGGCAACCTACCAGATACCAGCAGTCTACCACTATATTCGCACGCAGCCACAGGTAGATAAATTGGTGATTATCGCTAGCCAGGACGTAAGCCCGGGCGAATCAAACTACGTGCGCGAGCAGATGCTGTGGGCTGGCTACCATGGCCGCTATATGTATAACGGCCACAGTGCTTTTATACCACGTGATTATCAGGCGACTATGCGCAGCTACTATGATCTTTCGGGCGATGATTTTGCCAGCATGCGTAGTAAAGGCCTTGGCTATGTGCTGGTGGATAAAAAGGCTTCCACCGCGGCTACCAACCAGCGGGCCAGCCAGCTACCAGCCCTGTATGATGACGCCAGCCACCGCCTTATTGCCATTCCCCAGTAGGTTATCTGCGGCTATATAAAACACCACCCCTTTATGCGATAGGTATGCGACAGGGGTGGTGTTTTGTGTTGCCACGAGGCGTGGGCTATTTACTTTCGTGGTATTCCTTTTCTACGTTGACGTTCCAGATGTTGGTTTTATCCGTGACGCCATTTTGGATATTTTTGACAGCTTCGATAGCTGTGAGCATAGAGTGGTCTTGGTTGTTGTAGCGGTGCTGACCATTGCGCCCAATCAGGAATAGGTTACGGAAGCCATCTGTAAAGTTACGCACGGTATCAAACTCGTTGTAGGTACCAAAGTAGGCTGGGTAGGTTTTCTTGAGTTTAATAACTGTAGTATCAATCACGTCGCTTGGGTCAAGGATATCAATCTTAGCCAGCTCATCAATACCAAACTGGGCCATTTTTTCGTCGCTCAGTTTCCAGACATCGTCCTTTTCGCTCACAACATATTCCATGCCGACCCAGATGTTATCTTCGTCCTTCACCAAGTACGGGCTCCAGTTATTAAAGATTTGTAGGCGGCAGACTTTTACATCTGGCTCCTGAATGTAAATCCAGTTATCCGGTACAATATTGCCCTTGGTTTTGCGGTTGGTTTGGTTTTCGATCTTTAGCTTTTTTGCCAAAATCCCCACGGTGATAAAGTCGCGGAAGGGCAGGCCCTTGGCCACGCGGCGCACATCACGCGGAATGCGGACGCCATCAAAGGCTTCGATCAGCTCATTGACCGGCATAGTCGAGAAGAAGTAATCGCCCTTTACCTTGCTGGTGCGCTTGGTCTTGTAGTTATAGACATCGACAGCCTCGATTGTGCCATCGGCAGTGGCGTGGATTTTGGTAATAACTTGGTTTTTGTGCACCTGGCCGCCCTTTTCTTCCACGCGCTTGGCTACAGTTTCCCACATATGGCCGGGGCCAAGCTTTGGGTACAGGAAGGATTCAATCAGGCTGGTTTCGACATTCTTCTGGCTGATATCGGCCTTCTTCTTTGGCTTGATGGCATTCAGCAGCACCTTCGAAACACTTAGGCCTTTGACGCGCTGGGCGCCCCAGCTAGAATCGATTTCGCTTGGCGATACACCCCATAGCTTTTCGGTATAGCTAGCAAAGAAGGTGTTGTAGAGCTCGCGGCCAAAACGGTTAACGTAAAAGCCTTCGAGGTTTGACTCATCAACTTTATGGAATTTGGTAGCGATGTAGCCCATGCCGATTTTGGCGATCTTTTTAGCACCAAGGTTTTTAATGGTGGTTTTATTGAGGCTAATAGGGTAGTCGTAGAACTTGCGGCCGTAGTAAATGCGGCTTAGGCGGCTCCGTACCAGCATCACGTCGTCTGTTTTGGTGGGGTCAGGCCCCGGGCCACCCTGCAGGTCAGCTTCTTGGCCACGGTACTTCATGCGGAAGGTTTTCGATGCTGGGGTTTCTTCTATTGGCAGGATTTGGTTCCACCACTGCATCACAGTATCAGATTTCGAAAAGAAACGGTGCCCGCCGATATCGATACGGTTGCCTTTGTAGTTAACGGTTTTACTAATACCACCAATATCATCCGAAGCTTCAAATACAATTGGTGTGATGTTGGTTTTGGTGGCTAGCTCGTAGGCGGCAGTGAGGGCCTGCCGGGCCGGCACCTATAATAATGGCAGTTTGCTTTTTGGCGCGGCCGGGCTTTTTGCGCTGAGCGCCTGCAGCCGCTGTGGTTGCTTTGGTTTTGGTCATACGTCTCCTTTATTATTTATGCGTTTTGTGGCCTTGGTACAAAAACTGCCGCCGGGCAAGAAAGTTCCAAAAGAACACAACCGCCACAGCGATACACTTTGCGACTGCCAGCGGCATACCAAACTGCTGGTGGCCCAGCCACAGAATTGCATTATTACCCAGCAGGCCAATCACACCGATGGTTGCAAAGACAGCAAAATTACCAGCCTGACTGGTAATTTTCGGGTCGGTAAACACACGGTTATGGCTCAAGGCGTAGTTGGTAATCAGCCCGAGCAAAAAGGCAATTGTAGCGGCAACCAGGTAATTGACCTGCAACCAATTAGCCAGCAGCATCAGGGTACCAAAGTCTACCACCAGTGCCAGTACCGAAACCGCACCGTAGCGCATCATATCTACAAACAGTCGGTTCATAATCTCCCTGCGTTAACTAATAACTTGGTATTCATTGTACAGGTGCCCGGCAGTGATGTAAAGCGAGCGAGTAGGTTATGTACAGGTATAATGCCTAATACGAATCAGGGTGCTACACTAAAGCTTGTTTTAAGGTAATAAATAAAAGGAGGGTGTGTTTTATACGTGGGCTTATGTAGTATTACCTGCTTGTGTGGATGGTGCAAAGTATTACGTAAATATTTTATTTTGTCTATCGGTGGCATATAATCAAGATATGAGTTACAGGCCAGAGGTGCCATACAAATTACTACCAATAGTTATAAAACGTAGAGTATCTATTTAAATCTTATAGTAATCTTTGTATAGATAAGGAGCTAATTAATTGAACGATAAAGATTCTAATTTTTCAAAAATATAATAAGTATCCTGGGTTTGGTTGCTGCATTTATAGCAGCTATAATTCCTCTGTTTAGCCAGTCAGAACTAGATAAATACTTCGTTGGTACATCGTTTGTCGTACCTATAACAATACTTACCATCATAATAGGCATTCCCTTGTCGTGGAATATCATCGAGAATCATAAAAGTGATTATGATCCCTGTGAAGAAGAGAGGTTTTGAGTATCCTGGGTATATAAAATCACACCATATAGTGTGGGTCTTGGTGATTCTAGCCACTACTCTACTTATATTATTTTTGCTGCGCGAGAACTGCGATGGCAGCCGTATATTCAGTACATCATATACCCAGTGTTTTTCTTGAGTATATTCGCCACTTTTTCGTTACTACTCGCTTCAGCTGTGGGGCGTTCAGAATACGAGAATGGAAAAGCAGCCATGCCTTATAAGATACTGAGGACTCTCGAGAGTAACGGATTAGTACAACCAAAAATTAAAGTCCTTGAAAAACGTTAGTATCCAAGATGGTGATTTTATACATACTCAGCTGAATATACCAAATGAGTTTAGTGTAAGACAAGTGACAGTTGAAGTTGACGGTCATGAGATCAAAGCTATTCTAACTCAGGATTTGTCACAATTGTTGCGAAAAATTGAGCCATCTAGTAATAAGAAGGGCTGATATGGATGATTTTATATTCTACAGAACGGGCATGACCACTTATTTGGGAATTCTGAATAGCTATGTAGACAATCCAGGATTTCCGGATTTTGTGGAGGTGGAACTATGATTAAATCTAGCGAAAGAAAAATAACCCAAGGCCATATACTTACCACCGTTTTATCGATGAAGCGGGTGATATGACATTCTTCTTGAAAGGGAAAGCTCCAGCGCCTTTGGGTAGTAACGGTATTTCTAGAACATTTATATTAGGTATGGCGCATATCAAACAAGATCTAGAACAGGTGCGTGGTTTTATTAGGACATTTTGTGAAGAAATAGAGAATGACCCGTATTTTAACGAAATACCTAGCGTGAAAAAGCGCATAGATCAAGGTAGTTTTTATTTGCACGCCAAGGATGATCCGCCAGAGCTTCGGTATAAGTTTCTTATGTTCTTGCTTGAGAACGTAGATTTCTCTGTACAGATGGTGGTAGGGCGTAAACGGCTTACGAGGTTTGTCAATAAACATCACTCTCAGGAAAGAGAATTCTATGCTGACTTGCTTTCTCATCTGTTGAAAGATAAGGGAAATTACGAAAAGTTAGTTATTAACATTGCGGAGCGTGGAAGTAGTACGAAAAATAATAATCTAGAAATTGCTTTATCGCAGGCGCATGAACGCCATGCAAAGACGCGTCAATATAAGTACAGGGCTAATATAAAGTTTAATGTCCAGAGGTATAGTAGTGAGCCAGCACTAGCAATAACAGATTATATTTTATGGACGGTGCAGCGGGTTTTTGAAAAAGGAGAGACACGCTTTTACGATGTTGTAAAAGATAAAATCCCGTTAATTTTAGATTTGTACGATACGACAAAGTATAAAAAAACTATCAAAACTATTATGGTCCGAAGAATCCCCTCACAAGACAGAATAGGGTAGTTAATAATGATTAGGTACTTGTATCTCAAAAAGACCCATACCATTCTGAGAAGGATGCCCTCCGATGGCATGAAGCCAGCTTTCAAATGGTACAGATCTTTGTAAAATACAACTTCTTATGCATAGATTATACTTTGAATGCTTGCTTATTGTCAATAATTAAGTAGGATTCCTAACCTAAATAAGGTTATCTGCTAATGAAACTAAATTTAACCCCAACCAACAATATGCGGTGATGCGCGAATTTATGCAGTCGCTGGAGGATAATGCCAGCGTGAAGTTCTATATCAAGCTACCGAGCTGGTTCAAGATTGACACACCGGTCGGTAAGTATAATCCAGATTGGGCAGTGGCGTTTGATGGCGATAAGCGGATTTACTTTGTAGCGGAGATGAAGGGATCGGATGATATTCATGACAATCACTTAAGCAGCAGCGAACGCAGTAAAATAACCGCGGTTCGGCAACATTTTGCAGAAATTGACGTACCATACGTTGCGCCAGTTAATAGTTTGCAGGGCGTGATTAGAAAATTATCGGATAGATACCAGTAGAAGGTTTAATACTGGCTATAGTAGTATGGTTCCGTAGCTTATTCATCGCTAATAGTCTGGGGTAATTTTTATAATTTATCCACCAGCTTCGTCAGCTTCACGCCACCGTACATCCAGTGGTCGGCGCCGCGGTATGCGCCGGAGTTGTTGACTTCGCCGCGTTGGGTGTAGATCAGGCGGGTCAGGGCAGACAGGCGCCAGGTTTTGCCGCCGTAGGATGCTTCGCGTGGGCCGGCCACAACGGCGGTGATGGCTGGGTCTTTGATAAAGTGGATGCTCGCGCCCTTGTCGATACCCTTTTTATAAAAGCTAAAGCGCTGGTCTTGCTGATGCGCGGTGGTGACGGCTTCGAACGAGTCGGCCTTGCTGGTGGATTGAGCTGGCTTGGGGTAGATCTGCGTGCCATCAAGGGGCGAGCAGCAGCCGCTGGATAAGATACTCATCAAGCGCAAAGAACTCACTCCGGCCAATGCGGTGCTTGCTAAAGACTTCGTGCAGGAGCTGTTCCTTTTTGTGGTAATTATCTACCTCAATGGCGACCAGCCGCTGCAACCCAGTGATATTAGAATAGCCGTTAGATTCGAGATGCTGCATGCGTGCCTCAAAGCGGTCGGTGCTGGTCTTGCCAATCTTGACCAAGCCCTCAATGGCACTGGTCATAACATAAATCACTCCGCGCGGCTCGGACATGGTTTTATTGTAGCAGACTAGTCGCTGTATAACCACTCACTTACGCCACCGTGGTGCGAACAAGCGCCGCGGCCGGTAGCGCTAGATTGCCGGCCATCTCGGCAGATGGCTCCTGTGCGATGCGAGGTGTGGTGCTCGGGTTGCGTAATTGGTTGCGGCGTTGGCTGTGGTGCTGGAGCTGGCTTGGGTGTGCGAACAACAATATGGGTGACTGGTTGTGCCGTGACTGTTGTTTTGTTCTCGTAGCCGGGTTTGCTTGGTTTGCAAATTTGCTTGGTGCCGGGTTTGCCTTGTTGCTTGATGGAGTCGGTATGCCCATGGGTGCCTGATTCGCCTTCGTAATGTGTCTCGAAGGGGATTTCTTCGGTTGAACAGTCTGTGTAGGTGACAGGTGGTTCGGTGGGTGGGGTACTAACGGAGTGATGTTGCTGGGGGCTAGTACCTGCTGATGCAAGGGTACTGACAAGGTAAATACCAGCAATAATGCCAACTATCTTTTTAGAAATGTTTACAGTCGTTTTCATGGGTAAAGGCCTTTTTAAATAAGATTGACCCTATTAGTATAATACGCTTATGGCTATTTTCAATATAAAAACTTAAGAAAAAAATGAAGTAAATAGACTGTATAATAGATAAAAGGTATATAGTAGAAGCTCCATGAAAATCCCCGCTCGCCTCAAACCCAACTCCCGCCACCGCGAAGAAGTCGTGGTGGGTAGCGACGGCACGTATATCATCTACACTAAAGCGCCGGCGATTGAGGGCCGGGCGAATGCGGCGGCTACCAAGCTGCTGGCCAAATATTTTGGCGTAGCGCAATCGGGAGTAAGGCTGGTGTGCGGGGCGAGGGCAAAGCGTAAAGTGTTTTTGATTGATATATAAGCCGCTGTGGGCATGGTGAGTCGCAGCGCTGCTATGATATGCGTACGGCTAGTGTGATAGGCGAAACTAAGGGTATTTTACGCCTGGTTCGGTTTTGCCAAGCAGGGTGCTAACGGTCACGAACTGGTAGCCTTGCTGCTTGAGGGAATCAAGGATACACGGCACAGCATCAACTGATGTTGGGTGGATATCATGCATCAGAATAATGGCACCCGGGGCGGCTCCGGCTACTGCCCGGCTACATACAATACTGCTATTGCGGTCTGCCCAGTCGCGCGTATCCACCGACCACAAGATAGAGGCCATGCCCTGGGCGCGCAGCTCATCAAGTACCGGCTGGTTAAAGCCGCCATAGGGTGGGCGCATCAGGATAGGGCGCTGGCCGGTCACCTTGGCGATTGCATCACTTGTGGAGCGGATTTCGGCCTGGACACCTTCTGGCCCTAGCTGTGTTAGGAGTGGGTGGCTCCAGCTGTGGCTGCCAATCTGGTGGCCGTTGGCTTGCATGCGGCGCAGTACGCCTGGCTGGGTATTTACTTTGCTGCCAATCACGAAGAAGGTCCCCTTAGCCCCGGCACGCTCCAGGGTGTCGAGCAGGCCAGCGGTATAGATACCGGGGCCATCATCAAATGTTAGCGCGATGCACTTGGCCTGGCCGCAGTTGCCGCTAGGTGCCTGGGCGGCTGGCGGTGGGGTCGGTGCAGGTGCCGGCTTAGGCTTGGGCGGCTCCTCTGCCGGGGGGTCGGGCACGGTAATTAAGCGTTTTGCAAAGGGATTTTGCAAGTGTTTTGCAATGCTAGCAAGCGGTAGTTTAATGGTCAATGACCCATACGAGGCGGGCAGTACCGTCGCAGCGCTAAATTCCCACACCAGCGTGTTTTCGTCCTTAAAGATAAAGTTTGCCAGCGTGTCTTTGGTAAGATAGCTATCTAGGTCCTCGGGGGCTTCTTTTTTCTCGTGGCTGAGGGCTTGGCGGGCACTATGGCGGGCGGCCTCAACAATAGCTTGGCTACTCTGGGGTGAGTGGTTGGTGAGATCATCAAGGCTAATAGTCGCACCGGTTTGTTTATTAAAAGTCCAAAACCGGGTAGTATGCATCGGGTGGGCACCGTGGGTATGCTGCGTGGCGTGGACCAGAATCGATAAAGCTGCCGAGCTATTGTGGGTTACCTGGTAGCTGGTGTGCTCGGCCATAATACCAGGCAGGGTGCTGCCGGCCGCAACAGCCTTGTTAAACTCACTATCGATATCATCTATAGCGTTTGCAACGGTTTTATTGATAGTAGCGTTTTCGGTGATGGGGTATTCGAGCGAGGTAGTCTGCCGGTCGGTGCGCCGCACAACGAATTTGGAACGAATACCTTTGTAGCGTGAATCAGCAAAGTAATACTTTTCGTCTGACTGCTTGGCGGTTTGTGCTGGCGCCATACCGGTGGTGCGCAGGTAGTATACCAGCCCCGCAATAACAATAACGGTGATAGCAAGTAGCCCACACGCAACCCACTGCCAGCGCTTGTGGCGTGTTTTTGGTGGGGTATCTACCGGTTTTGTGGCCATAGTCACCTTCAGTATAGCAATTTTTAAGATAAATGTAAGTGCCTAAATAAGCTATACTAGTAAGAAAGGAGGAACTATGCCAAAAACCATCGCGATTGTCACCGGTAGTATGCGCCCAAATAGTGCTGGCGCTAGCCTGCTGCCGAGTGTGCAAGCAGCAGTAGAGGCCGCTGACATGACGGCTACAGTAGTAGATATACGAACCGCTGAGCTGCCGTTTTTTAACGATAGCCATACGCCATCGCAGGAGGGGTTTGCCCCGAGTGACCCGGCGGTTCAGCGTTGGGCACACACGGTGGCCGCGGCCGATGCTGTCATTATGCTCACTCCAGAGTACAATGGCCAACTGAGCGGTGCCCAAAAGAACGCCATTGACTGGCTGCATAAGGAGTGGCACAATAAGCCGGTTGGTATTGTTGCGTACGGCTGGTATGCGGGCCGGGGCGCAGAGGCGCAGCTGGTAGCACTGCTCAAGCGGCTGAAAGCTCGCCCAGTAGTGGCCCAGGGGTTAACCTTTCTGCAGGATATCAGTACCAGCGGTGAGCCTCTCGCTACGGGCCAGGCACAAAGCAGTATAACAACACTTATTAATACAATTGTAAAGGGAATCTAATGGAATACGATGCACTAATTATTGGTTTTGGTAAAGCTGGTAAAACACTGGCTGTGCGGCTGGCGACGGCTGGGCAACGGGTGGCGCTGGTGGAGCAATCCCCGCAGATGTATGGTGGTACGTGTATTAACATTGCCTGTATTCCCGACCAAGACACTGGTTAGCGCTGCTGCACAGGGTTTAGGGCTGGATGAGGCTCTGGCCCCGCAAGACCAGCGTGGTTACCAAGCTACGCACCAAGAATTACCACATGCTTGCCGATAACCCCTGGCATTACTGTGGTGGATGGCCGGGCAACGTTTGTTGATGCACACACGGTGCGTGTGGAGGGCGGCGAGGATAGCCTGGAGCTACGTGCGCCTAAGCTATTCATTAATACGGGCTCCACTGCCATCATACCAGCGATACCTGGTGTAGAGACGAGTAAGCGTGTCTACACGAGTACCCAGCTACTGGTAGACGAGCCGCGCCCGGCTAGCCTCGCAGTGATTGGCGGGGGTTATATTGGCCTGGAACTTGCCTCTACCTACGCGGCGCTTGGCGTTAAGGTGAGCCTCTACCACCGGGGTGACCAGCTCTTGCCGCAGGAGGACCCAGCTATTGCCCAGGCAGCCACCGAGGCACTGGCCGCCCAGGGCGTCACTATCTATACGCAGGCCCCGGTGACGCAATGTGCGGATACCACACATGGGGTGATGGTAACCGCCGCTGGCCAGAGCCAGGAATACAGCGCTGTGCTTCTAGCCACCGGCCGCCAGCCGCACACCAGTGGGCTGAATTTAGCTGCCGCTGGTGTGGCTGTTGATGAGCGTGGTGCGGTGGTTGTGAATGATCAGCTCCAGACGAGCCAGCCGCACATTTGGGCTATGGGCGATGTGAATGGTGGCCCGCAGTATACCTATATTTCGCTGGATGATTACCGCATTGTGGCAAGCCAGCTACTGGGCGATGGCAGCTACACACGGGCCAAGCGCCAGCATGTACCATATGTTGTCTTTATGCAAACGCCATTGGCTCGCGTTGGCCTGACGGAAGCCGAAGCACGCAAAGCCTACGGTGATGATGTCCGCGTCAAGGAGCTGCCAGCTATGGCCGTGCCGCGCATGCATGTGGACGCCAAGCCGACTGGCCTCCTAAGAGCAGTTGTCCATGCACAAACCAAGGCGATTCTTGGCGCGACGCTTTTGTGCCAGCAGGCGCCCGAGGTGATTAATACCATCACCACCGCTATGAACGCCGAGCTACCATATACCGCACTGCGTGATCAGATCTTTACCCACCCAACGGTGAGCGAAGCGTTGAACGACCTGTTCGCTATTCCAGAAGCGTAAATAGCTTAAACGCGTACAGGCCCATCGCCGGGGCCCCCTATAGTAAAACTCCCCTGCTATCAAGTGGGGGAGTTAGTGCTATGTGATGTGGCTCAGTTTACCAGTCAAACCCACCAATATCGTCGCCGCGTGTTTGACTAATGACGTCCTGTATATCAAAGTCCTCCAGCTTCCCATAGGTATCAGTCTGTGTCTCCATATAGCTATCCACAAACAGGCCAATATCTTCGATGTCTGGTGCAATGGTAAGCGTTTGTGGGTCAAACATATTGCTCACATCGCCTGGGCGGCCGATGGTAGCATCGTGGCTGTAGCGGATATCGGTATACGTTTCGGTATCTAGGTGGCGGATGGCACCACGCGAATCAAGCGCAAAATTCTTAGCCTGGGCATCGCCGTGGATAAAGCCATGGTTATGGAGCTCTGCCATAGCGCGGCCCGCTACCTGGTACATAGCCCGGCGGGTTTCTGCCGGGGTGTTGGGGTTCCATAGGTAGTTATCGAGCGTGTTAACGTTATGCTCGTAGCGGGTCAGCACACCAACGCGCTGCGCCCCGCGCGGGGTGTCCTCTGCCCGAATAAAGCCAAGCGGTGTGTAGGTTTTGTGCTCGCCAAAGCGCTCGTTCACAGCCTTGGCAGCTAGGAACTCGCGGCTGGCCGTAATGGGGTGTACGTATTTAACGGCTACCAGCTCGGTGATGGTGCTGGCTTCTGGCTGTGCCAAGTGCAGCTGGCCAAAAGCAACTTCGGTACGGCTATGCTGGCGGCCGCGCTCTAGGCCAGGTACACGGTTAAGACTATGGCTGCGAATATGCTGGTCATCAATGGTAGCGTGTATACCAGAAATTTCTGGTGGCAAAAGCACCAAATCACCAGTGGCAAGGCTACCAAGTTTATCGACTAATGCTTGGTGCTGGAACCTATGTTCAGCGGCGGTTTCACTATTTGGAATGTCTGCGGTATCGAGATAGTCAACGGCACCAACCGGCTGAATTGGGTCGCCATCAATGATTAAGTTTGGTGCGATTTTTTCACTCATATCGTTATATTTACCATAAAAACAATGGATAGTCAATAGTCGGCACGCCGTTGCCTGATAGAGTTGCACTATACACTGGGTGTATAGTATGATAGATAGCATGACAAACCAACCACCCATCCAACCAATACATAAAAAACGCTCACTACTCAAACGCCTGGCACTCGGCTTTGGCATATGCTGCGGGTTTGGCCTGGTTGTGCTGCTGGGTTTGATACACCACTACGGCCCAACCGTAGGTGGGCGCATGGGTATGCCGCTGTATCTGCTGCCGCCCAGCCCAGAGCGTTATGGCCAGGTGGCTATAGAGCTGCTAGATAGCGGCCTGTATGCCCACGGCGAAGCTTGGCAGAAAGCCCGCCGCGAAGCGCTTGATAGTGTCAAAACGGCCAAAAGCTACGAAGATACCTACCCAGCCATTACCAAGGCCATGCATGTAGCTGGTGGTAAGCACAGCTTCTTTAGCCCCCAGCCGGTGGTAGGGGCGCGATAGCAAAAGCCCCGTAGCGTTTACGCTCCCACGCCTGGAGCGCCGCGGCGACTACATCCATATAAACATGCCGCCGTTTGTGGGCACCACTGCCCAGGCCGAAGAATACGCCAACACACTCGCAAATGGCCTGCAGGCGCATAAAGACGCCAAAGGTGTGGTGATTAATCTGGCGGGTAATACCGGCGGTGATATGGGCCCGATGATAGCCGGCCTAAGCCCGCTTTTGCCCGATGGTGGGCTGCTTGGTTGGGAATATAGCGACGGCCAACTGCATGGCGGGGTAACGCTCGCGGATGGTAAGGTAACGGGTGGTGGCACTGCTGTGGCGGTCAAGCAGGCCGGCAAAATACACATGCCAATCGCCATTATTACGGATGGGAAAACAGCGAGCTCTGGTGAACTAACGCTGCTGGCATTCCGGGGGCGCAAGCAGGTGCGGACGTTTGGCGCGCCCACGGCAGGCTACGCAACTAGCAACCAGATTATGAGCCTGTATAACGGGGCACAAATTGGCCTGACGGTTGCGCGCACCAAGGCCCACACCGGCGAAACCTTTGGTGATAAACCAATCGCACCAGATGTAATGGCAGCCGACCCAGCGGCAGCTGCAACTGCCTGGCTGGCCCAGCAAAAGTAGCCTGGGTGACAAGACCCTGGCGGTAGTAAGCCACGGCGCGTATACTGCTCCCGGAGTGTATAGTAAATAGCGGTAGACCCCCACATTCAGGCTAGATGTGGGGGTTTAAAGCTCGCTTACCAGGTATCTGCAGTATCACGTCGCCACTTTGGTATCATACCGAGTGGCTACGTGTATAGCAGCATTAATTTGTTATATGTGCACATCTATATTATGATAGTAATATCACGGAACGAAAGGATATAGTATGACACGTATAGAACAGTCACATCCAGCAGCAACTACTCAGCTGACCACGATAGGGCAGCCATGGCGATTCGCCGCTGGTGTGGTGTGCCTGCTGCTTGCGGTGTGTGTAGCCCTAACAGCAATCCTGCCACAAGAGATGGTGCGTAACACTGGTGCAGGGTATCTTTTCGTTGGTATGATAATGGCAGCTAGCCCGCTCCTTGTAGTACTGGCGGTGTTGGAATACCGCTATGTACGCCAGCGCCAGCGTAGTAGCCAGGCGAGCTTTCCAGCCCGAGCTTCACGCTACCTGGCTATGCTATTTGTAGCAGCGGGCTTGTGTGGTATTGGTATATTCTTCACGCTTGATGCTATGGGGCCACTGGTAGGCGTGCTTGGTGGGTTGCTGACCCTGGCTGCAATCCTCAATATATGGGCTGGTAAAGGCTTGCCAGCAAAGGCGATGGCTGTGTGGCAGTTTGCAAGTATCCTTTTGCTGGCTACCGCTGCTATGCTGATCCTGATGTGCGTAGCACTGAATGGCGCTGGCAAGCAGCACGCCATAGTCCCTGGCTACCACTTGCCGTGGATAGCGGAAGCTGTCATTATTAGCGCCTACTGTGCGAGCGGGTTGCTGTTTATTTCGCGCTCAGTGGCGCTAGCAGCTACTAGTCAGCAGCCGGCAGCTACTGCGTAGCACAATCGAGCTAATTGTACCCACGGGCTATGCTACAATAGGCACCATGCTCACCCATGAACTGCCCCCGCGCGATGACAGGAGTGATAACTTTCGCCACCTAGCTGGTATGATTGTGGCCGTGGCTCAGCACTACGATATTACCGTTGATACAACCACCCAGCAGCGCTGGAATGATTGCCTGGGCTTGCTACGTGAGTTCGACACCCTGGTGGATGACTACGACGTGCCGCACCAGTAGGCTCTGGCAGCGCTGCGTGATTTTACCCCTTTGCGGCCAACTACCCAAGCATGCGCCCCGAGGCAGTGGGGGGGCGACTCACCAGATTATGGTAAGCCGAGTGGAGCGAATTTTGCAGCTTGGGTGTACTATAAGCCATACTACCAACCCAGAGGAATTCATTGCAGCACGCTGCGAGGAGGTCGAGCAAACTGCCTACCTGCTAGCTGATTGTGCCCATGGCGATACCACCACGCAGCCGGGCTTTTACACGCAGTTTATGCCCGCACTCTGCTCGATGGGCCGGGCCGCTAATACAGTCGATTCGCTGGTAGATATGCGCCAGGATATCCACCAAGAGAAAATCACCATTCGCCCGAGTGCTCAGCTACTGGCTGGCCTGGGCCGGGTTGCACTTGGCGAAATGGCCCGCACTGGCCCGCGCATTGCCCACCGCGATGTCTGGCGCCATTTTGCTGCTATGGGGCTAGCCCGTGTGCGCCACCGGGTACGCCATGGTAATCAGCCGTATTCAAGCTTGCATAATATGCGCTGATTTAAAGCCGCATTACAGATCACCATTCTACGATAGGCTTATAACCTAAGCAGAAAGGAATGAGCATGACGAACCACACACCACTAACGGCAGATGAAGCCCTTGTACTACAGCAGCTACACGAGGATGGCGAGGACGACACCCGCATGCTGGCACGCAGTATGGGTTTGCCGCGCCGCTACGTACTAGGCCTGCTGGCTGGTCTAAAGCGCAAGGGGCTGGTGGCGATTGATACAGCCTATGGTGATATGTGGGTGCGGGCAACTAGCAAGGGCAAACGCCTGGTGGCAAGCATCTGGCCAGAAGCGCGGCCGGCATATATGTAGCCCGGTATGCCGCTTGGCCCTACGCGTAGTATACTAAGAGCACCCCCTATGAAGATTTTACTGATTGAAGATGATACCACTATTGCCGCTGCTATAAAGGAAGGTTTAGAGGATGAAGCCTACGCGGTGGATGTTGCCCATGACGGCGACGAAGGCTACCGCACCGCGCACGCCGATGATTACGATATTATCATCCTTGATATTATGCTGCCGTCTAAAAACGGCTACCAAGTGTGCCAGGAGTTGCGGGCAGAAGGTAACACCACGCCGATTCTGATGCTAACAGCGAAAGACCAGCACCAGGATATTATTACTGGGCTGGATACCGGCGCCGATGATTACCTGCCCAAGCCCTTCCACTTTGAAGTGCTGCTGGCGCGGGTGCGGGCACTCCTGCGGCGGCCACGCACCAAGCAGCGCGAAATCCTAACTGTGGGCGACCTGACGCTTGACCCAGCTACCAAAAAGGTGGCGCGGGCCGGCACAGCTATCCACCTGACAGCCAAGGAATACGCCGTGCTGGAGTACCTGATGCGCAATGCCGGCGTGGTACGCTCTAAGGATACCATCATTAGCCATGTGTGGAATTTTGATGCTGATGTCCTGCCGAATAATGTAGAGCTTTTTATTATGTTCCTGCGCCGCAAGATAGATAAGCCGTTTGGCCGGCCGCTTATTCACACCGTGCCGGGTTTTGGCTACGTAATAGAGGACCGGGGCGATGCCGAAACTGAGTGATACTTGGCGCCTGGCGCTGAGCTACCTGGCAATCATCATGACGCTTTCGGTGGTGTTTAGCACTGTGGTGTATGGCCTGGTAGCCAGCCAGCTAGGCCGGCCTTGCCACCGCCGCGCGGCGGTGCGGTGCATGGTGTGGAAGCGCTGCCCGCCCAAACCCAGGCACGCCTAGACCGCCGCGACGAAGAGGCCCGTGGTTCGGTGCTGCTGGCATTGGTGCTCCTGAATGGTGCCATGCTACTTGGCGGTACGCTGTTTAGCTACCGCCTGAGCCGCCGTACTCTGGCGCCAATCGAGGCTGCCTTTGAGCGCCAGAGCCAGTTTGTATCCGATGCCAGCCACGAGCTCCGCACGCCCCTTGCAGCCCTGATGGCCATTAACGAGGTGGCGCTGCGCAAAAAATCCCTCACACCGGATAAAGCCCGCCAGGTGATGAGCCGCACGGTGGAAGAAGCCACCCGGCTGCGTGATTTAAGTGATTCGCTACTGGGCCTAGCCCAGGCTGGCAAGGTGGTGGGGGAGGCACGGGTAACCAGCCTGGCGCAGCTTGTAGCTGAGGTAGTACAGACGCTCGCCCCTAGTGCCAAAGCCAAAAAGCTACGCATACAGCAGGCCATCTCCCAGGATGTAATGGCGACAATCCATCCCCAGCCGGTGCGCCAGATCATCACCATTCTGCTCGATAATGCTATAAAATATTCACTGCAGCAGGGGGACATAACGGTTGCCGCCCAGCAAGCGCATGGGCGCGTTATACTTACGGTGTGCGATAATGGCCCTGGTATTGCACCGGAGCACCAGGCGCGGATTTTTGAGCGTTTTTACCGCACCGATACGGCCCGCACGCGTACCGCCACGGCAGGCTATGGGCTGGGCCTAGCTATCGCCAAGTCCCTAGCAGACACCTATGGCTACCGGCTGGGCGTGGAAAGCACGCCTGGTAAGGGTGCTACGTTTACACTGGTGGTTGAGCGGTAGCTGAGTGTTGTGTGCTGACTTTTTACCATCAGGGGCAATGTGCTCTGGTCGGGATAATGCTTGCCATCCAGCAGCGCCGACAAGTACGCCCAAATCTTCGTATACACGGTGGCTATCTGGTGCCGCGATGGGGTTATGGGTGTAATCACCACTAAGCCAGGCGCTAAAGCGCTCGAGTACCGATGCGGTATATACCTGCTGGCGAGCTTTGGTACATATGTGTGCCAATTGCTCTGGGGTGGCGGTTGCTGCAGTAGGGTCAAGTAAGAGTGTGCTATGTAGGATAGGGTGGTTGTCTGTGGTAATAATTTCATCATCGTCAAAAATATGCTCCGCTTTGACTACATAGGGCCCTGCCCCATCGCCATATTGGTGACGCGTGCTAGTTGGTGCCAGAGTGGCAAGAGCTTAGCTGGAATATTTCCTGGGGTAGTGCGCAGGGTTATGGTGGTAGGTTGCGGAGCAAACTCATTGGTTTCGTACAGTGGCCAACTCTCTAGTGGTGAATCTACCGGTCGCTGCTGGGTAATATCATCCAGTAACTGCCACGGCTGTGCATCCAGTTCACGTAGACCATCCATCACACCGGCTTTATCGTCCAGCTGTAGGGTGTACTTA
Source organism: uncultured Candidatus Saccharibacteria bacterium (assembly GCA_916438855.1). Lineage (GTDB taxonomy): Bacteria > Patescibacteriota > Saccharimonadia > Saccharimonadales > Saccharimonadaceae > SDRW01. Next base: position 213,457 of record CAKAFW010000001.1, on the reverse strand, counting down.
CTGGCTGCCCGTAGCTGACCTAGTGCGCGGGCAATGCGTTCCGATGTGGGGTGTAGTGGTTGCTGCAATACCTGGGTTAGTGATTGTGCGGCCTGCGGATTGTAGGCTTCTGCTGCTAGCGTAATGAGGCCAGCGGGCCAGGTGGTACCATCAAGACCGTAATCTAGTAATTTGTACCACCCGGCACTATAGAGCGCATCTGCCGCCACCTGTGTTGCTATCTGCATATATAGCCGCGCTACCGGCTCGCATGGGTGGTGTTTTACAAAAACGAACGTGCTGGTGAGGTGAGATTTTGATTCCATACTTTTCATTAGTCTTATTTTACCTATGAAAGGGCTAGTTTATAGACATAGCCAGGTCTTTATGGCTAGCGGCGTCGGAATCGTTTTGGATCTCGACTACTCTTCAAGCCATCACCATGCGGGTTAGTGCTTTTGCGTTTCGAGCGGTTGTTACCGCTCCGATGCTTGGCATTGTTAGCCCGTGTCCCTACACGGTTGGCAAAGACAATCCCTTCGCTTCAAGCCCGAGTGTGGACAGATACTACTGCGTACCATGGTAGCTCCTTACGGAGTCGGGCGAGATAAATCTCGCAGAACGGTACATGTGCTTTGTGTTTAGCTACATGTAAGCGCCAAATATACAGGGCGCTGATACGATATATATATATCAATATAGGCGTTATGTCAAATCATAGTCAACCTATAGCAGTTGATCGGGTAGCTTACGTATGCTGGTAATTTGGCAGGTGAGTGAAGGGTTTATAGGGTTGGCGTAGTATTGGGCAAGAAACCGCTTAATCCTGCTGCACCTGCAGTAACTGTAGTGCCGCGAGCATATTCATGTTGGTAATTTTGCCATCTGTAATCAACTGCTGTAGTTCGGGCAGGGGTAGCCACATGCTTTCGATAAACTCCTCGGGGTCGCTTGGCCGCTTTTCCTCGATTAAATCGCGGCACAGCACCACATATTGCTTGCGGTCAGAGCGGCGGTTATTGACGTAAAAGGCGCCCAGCACGCGGCTATCACGTGCTGTGTAGCCAGACTCCTCGCTCAGTTCCCGGTTGGCAGCGGCAATCACATCCTCCTCGCTGCCCGCGCCACCACCAGGTAGCTGGTACATAATCTCGTCCGGCGGGTAGCTGTATTCGCGCTGCACCAGGATCTCATTCTGGTCGTTAATGGCAATAATTGCCACACTGCAGCTTGTGTGCGGGGCTTCACGCACATACTGGGTGCGCTGGCCATTCGGTAGCTCCACCGTGTCTTCCACTATGTGCATGCGTGGGTGGCTCAGTAGTTCTGTACGGGCTATATGCTTCCATGGTTTGATCATATAGCTAGTGTAGCATGGGGCGTAGCGAGTGTGCTACACTAGGTATATAAGAACATAATTTGGAGGGTTATCCATGCATACGAGTATTCGACGAACGGGCCAGCGCAATTGTATTTACGCGGCGCTGCGCCAAGAGCTGATGAACGAAATGTTCCAGCATATAGTAGGGGATGATGACTCCGTTAATTACGAGGTGGATCTCGATAGGCAGCATTTTGCTATGGTGGGGGATAAGGGCAAAGTGACGGCCACGGCACACCTGCTGGCGTCCATCGCTGCTAAGCCAGCAACACTATTGTGGGGGTATTCGGATATTCTGGCGCGCTTTGGTAAGGCGACCGAGCTTGCCCATAAGGTGCGCGACTACGGTGTGGAGCACAAGGATGATGAGTTTGCTAGCCATGAGGTTGAATACACCTTCCCGCCTGATCTTGACCAGGGTATGGTGATTGCTAGTGTGGCGCATGATATTGGTAGTGCGGCAATTAGTATTTTTGGCACGGAGTATTACTACTATAGCTCGCCAATTGGTGGTGGCTCGCGGGTTGTGCTGCTGCTCGAGAATCTATCCGAGCCAGTGCCGCCTATCACGCTGGATTACCTCTATGCGCGCCTGCCACGCTACCTGCAGCAGGTGGATGACATCGCCTGGTCGCTAGAGGGCTTTGTAGAATTGATGCCAGGCTGGAGCCTGGAGCTGAGTGAAGATGGCGGCATACACCACGCCCGCATTACCGATGAAAGCGGTGCTAGTATCCATGCTCACTACCAGTTTGATGAGTACGACCGACTCAAGCGGGTAGAAATGGAACGGCAGTAGCCGCCCGCTTTATAGCGGGCACCGGTTACTGGTACACTATGGGCATCTTTTTGCTATACTAAAACAATGGCAAAATCGAAGAAGTGGAATAAAAAACTCACCCGCTGGGTACGTGAGCACCGGGTGTGGTTGATTGCTATCACGACAGTAGCTGTACTGGCGGGTAGTACGTATATACTGTGGCAGCGTGGCATGCTCACGACAATTGTGGGGGCACCGCATACGCCGGGGAGTGGCTCTTTCGAGCCAAGACAACACCCTCCCCGCCTGGATGCCAGATACTGTTAAGCGCTGGCAGGGCGAGATTACCAAGCAGGCCCGGCAGTATAATATTTCACCGCAGCTGGTGGCGATTATCATGACGCTGGAATCCGGCGGGTACCCCAAGGCGCACAGTGGTGTGGCGAGTGGTTTGATGCAGGGTGACGGATAGCACGGGTAAGGAGATTGCCGCTAAATTCGTGAAGCCGGCGCGCACGAACTATGATTTATTTGATCCTGAAACAAGCATCGCCTTTGGCGCGGCCTACCTGGCGCATCTGCGCGATCAGCTGTGTGTGCCGCTCGGCAATCTATCCGAGAATGAGTGCGTTGAGCTCGTTGCTGCTGGCTACAATGGTGGCCCGGGTGCAGCGGGCAACTTATACCGTGGCCGCGGGCTGGAAGCAATCGAAACCCTCAGCTACAGCCGCGATGCCATGAACCTATGGCGCGAGCGGGCAAGCGGCAGCAGCTCCCACCTACACGCGCTGGTTTGAGCGCGGCGGCAAGAAGCTGGTAGAGAAGGCGCAGACGCGCTAAGGCGTGCCGCTATCTCTACACTAGCGTATTTTTGTGCTTCGTGTAGTGTTGCCGTGGTTATTACCGGGCTGGGGCGCTTTAGCGCTGCACCATAATGCGCTGCTCGTAGTAGCCAGAGCGCTTTGTGAGCTCGGCGTTCAGGGCATCTATACCACCAAGCTCCTCTGGTAGCGTTGCCTTGCCAGAGAATAAATTCGTCCCAAGCCCCAGCCGTTCGCCGTCAATTTTAACCCCCATAGCTGCCAGTGTGGTTGGGTATATATCAAACGAGGTAAATTGCCGCCCTGCCCGCCGCGTAGGCGTAGCGGCTGGGTTAATAAAGGCATTATAAATCGTACGCTGGTAGCCTGGGTCCGTTATCTTGCCACTGTAGTAGGAGGTCTGCATACCAAGGTGGTCGCCGGTGATGACAATTGTAGTTGTGGCGGCAAAAGGTTGCTCGCGCAGCCAGGTGATAAAGTTAGCAATGCGGCGCGAGCTACAGGCATGCACATTATCGTATTTATGGGCGTGGGGCGTTGGGCAGTCTTTATCTAAGTAGCCATTGGTGTAGTGGGTGTCGGCCGTTAGTAGCTGGAGGTTAAAAGGTTTGCCACTGGCGGCAAGGCGGCTGGCTTCTACCCGGGCGTAGTCGAATAACTTGGCGTCCTCGTACCCCCACCACACCAGGTAATCCTTGGGTAGGCGGCCGGTGCGTTTGGCTTCGTTGTGGTCGATGATATGGTAATTGCCATGCTGGCTAAGGAGCTTATCGCGGCCACCAAAGCTTGCGCCAGAGCCCATAATAAAACTCTGCTGGTAACCCTGCTTATGGAGGATATCCCCCAGGGTGACGGCTCCTGGCAAGAACTGGCGGTAGTAACCATAGCTATTATGATCCTGGCCGAGTAGCGAGGTCTTGAGTGGAATGCCACCGCTCTGGGCTACCATACCACCAACTGTCCAGCCAGTATCATGGGCCGGTTGGGCGCCGCCAAGCCCTGTTGCCCGGTGGCTAAAGTTGGTATTGTGGAGCGCAAGCTGCTCTAGTTCTGGAATCAGTGATTGCTCGGCCTGGCCACCATGTGCGCGGCTCGCCACGGTATTTTCGAGTGATTCAACATAAATATGTACCAGGTTACGCTTATGGGCCGGGAAGGTGAGCCGGGTCGCTGCTGGGTTGGCGTAGTGCTGCTCGTAGATACGGGATGATTGCAGTAGCGCCTGTATATACTGCGGCACACCAAAGCTCACCAGTAGCGCTGCTAGGCCCAGCACCACCAGGCTACTGGCATACCACCAGCGCCAACGGCGTAGCCAGCCTAGCGGCAGGGCGAGGAGCGCCGCTAGCCCCAGCGCCCAGGGCACCGTAGCCAGCACACTGCCCCAGGCGTTACCGCTGGTTCCATCCGCCAGGCCGTTGCGAAAGTAAAAGATAATTTCGTCTATCTGTGAACCACCAAAAATGCAGCTGCTTATACACGGCACCAACCAATGCCCAGGCTGCCAGGAGGAGTAGGCTAGTGTAAGCGGCGTGGGCAAGGTACCTACCCAGGCGGCGTGGGGGCATTATGTTTACCATGAGCGGTACCGGTAGACTTCACCCGGTTTAAGCTTACCAAACAACTGTGGAATAGTCACAAAGGTATAGCCCTGGGCGGTAAGTGCTTTAATGATGCACACACCAGCTTGCACTGAGCTTGGCTTAATATCATGGAGGAGGATAATACTGCCCGGCTTGGCTTCTTGCATGACTTGCTGGCAGATTGGCTCGGCCTCGTGCTTGGCCCAGTCGCGCGTATCCACCGACCAGTATATAATGGCTTGATTATGCTCGGCCAAGGCCTGCTTAACTAGTGGGCTCATCGAGCCATAGGGTGGCCGGGCTATGCGGGGGTACTGGCCGGTGTGCTGCTTGATAATTTCGTTGGTGTGGCGGATTTGCTCGTGCAGGGCTGATTCCGTCAGCTGGGCTAGGTCCGGGTGGCTCCAACTATGGTTGCCAATGGCGTGCCCTGCCTTGTGCGCAAGGCGTACCACCTCGGGCCGTTTGGCGACCTCACCACCAATAGTAAAGAAGGTTGCCCGTGCTTGGTGCTCCGAAAGGTGCCGCAGTAGGTTAGTGGTAAGCGGGCTGGGGCCATCGTCAAAGGTCAGGGCAACGCATTTGGATGCTTGCGTGGTGCAATCTGGTAGTGCCCGTGTAATACGCCGGATAGGCTGCAGCGGGGCGTGGCTTGGCACCACAGGAATAGGCAGACTGTGCCCCTGTGACTGGCGTGGTAGGTAGTAATTGAGCTGGCTGGCAGCAATCGGCAGCACACGCCCTGGCCCGGCAGCTGGTATCGGCAAGCCAACTAGGTGGTTGCTGAGGGGCTGTAGGTTCGGGACAAGCTGCTTGCCTATACGGTAGTGGCGAGTCAGCGGGATGGCACCTTCTACCAGGAGAGCCGAAGGTGGCAGCGGCATAGGCAGGTTGCTAAACTGCGGCCGCCTGTGTGGCAAGCTAAACTGAAAGATCCCATACAGCATTACCACCACCAGGCTGGCCGTGCAGCAGGCGCCCAGCACAAGGTAGTACAGGGGCCGAGCTAACCATGCTTGGTAGCTGCGGGTTGCGTAGGTAGTCAAACGGGGCATCATAAATGAACAGGGGTAATGGGTGTTAAAATTAGCGGCTAGAGTTGCTACTTATAGTACCATACCCGTGCCACTGCCGCAATCTATGCTATACTAGAATGAATGATCAATCTAAGCAAGCGACTAGATACGGCTCTGCGCACGGCGGCCTGGGCACACGAGCAAGCTGGCCAGCACCGTAAAGGCAGCGATATTCCTTATATTATGCACCCGTTTGCCGTGCTGCTACTGGCAACAAATTTTACTGAAGATGAAGACACCCTGATCGCCTGCGCGCTGCACGATGTGCTCGAGGATGTGCCGCCACACATTTATAGCCAGGATGACATGCGCCGTGATTTTGGTGCCGGCGTAGTGGCAATTGTGCAGGACGTGACGAAATCCACCGCTAGTAATGACTGGCACGAAACCGCCCAGAGCTACCTGGATAATTTGCGCAACCAAGCCAGCCCCCAAGCTGTGCTTGTGGCAGCCTGCGATAAACTCCACAATCTGCAATCGACTATTTTTGATTACCAAACCGAAGGCGAGTACCTATGGCAGCGTTTTACCACCCGCAGTTCGGATGACCAAGTGTGGTGGTACCGCCAAGTGATTGATGTTTTGCGCCACCGCCGGGTGCCGTTGCCGCTGCTGCAGCGCCTGCAAAATCAGCTGGACCGCCTGGTTGCCTTGATTGAGCAAAACAAAGCCCTAAGCATTAGTATAATTACCTAAATTTGGGTAAAAATTCGTGTTATAATCTGCTACACTAGCAGTATGAATTTTGTTACCAGCCTCCGCAAAATGTGGGAGAAGCCAAGTGTTAGTACTGCCCTGCAGACTGACGACGTTGCGCAGAATATGCGCACGCTACGCTTTGCCATGAATTTTGCCGATATGCTGGTATCGATGGGGTTGCCGGCGCGTGATATTGTGATTATGGTGCTTAAAATCACCCAAAAAGTACCGCATACGCCGGGTGTATATTGATGTGACGGCCTCGGTCATTACGTTGTCCCAGGACCGGGAGGATGACCAGCCGCCCATTACGCTTTCGCGGGTGGTAGCCGACCGCTGGCTGAATAATATGACTATTCAGTCGCTGGTGAATCTGGCGCAGCGGATCGATAACGACGACCTACCCTTTGACCAAGCCGAAGAAGAGCTTAATCTTATTGTGACACGGGGTAAAAAGTACCCGCAGTGGCTACAGGTGCTGGCGGCTGGTGGGGTGAGTGCTGGTGTGGTGCTGCTGTTTACAAATTCGTGGCTGGTAATTGCCATTGCCTTTAGCGTGGCTTGCCTGGCGGAGCTTTGCCAGCGTATTATGTTCCGCCGCGGTGTGCCGCCATTCTTTTCGCGGATTGCGGCTGCAACGCTCATTACCGTAGTTGCGGCGGCGGTTGCCTCGGCTAACTACTATGATTACCCGCTGTTTTCGGCCATAGAAAACCCGACCAGCCCCACGCTGATTGTGGTGGGGCGGTATTATTATGCTGCTAATGGGCATGACATTCGTGAGTGCGATTCAGGATGCGATTGACGAATATTATATTACCGCCAGCGCCCGCATGGTAAAGATGCTGATGATGACTACAGGCTTGGTGATTGGTATTATTTTTGGCCTCTATCTATCGCGTAAACTTGGGTTCGAAATTACGGTGCTGCCGGATTCGCTGCACCGTGGTACCAGTAGCATTCACCTGGTGGGGGCTGGGGTGGTTGCGGTGGCTTATATTATGTACCGCCAGTCCAGTTTGGTATCGGTGCTGGCTGCCTTTTGTGATCGGTATGTGCTCGTGGATGATATACCTGATTGCGATGGATAACGGCCTGACTGCACCGGTGGCAAGTGCAATTGCCGCTACCTTTGCTGGTACTGTGGCCGAGGTAGCTTCGCGCCGCTTCCAGATTCCTGCCAACGCGCTGATTTCGGCCGGGATTATTTCGTTAGTGCCGGGCCTGAGTGTCTTTAATGGTCTGATGCAACTGGTCAATTCTACCCCGGGGCAGTTTGGGTTTGATGAGGGTGTAAGCACGCTGTTTACGGCCCTGGCCATTGCGATTGCCATTGGCGCTGGGGCCACGCTCGGTACCATCATTGGCCGGCCGGTGCGCCAGCAGCTAGCCTTTATTCGCAAATCCATGCCCCGCCAGGTGGTGCTGAAGCCCAAGATTTCTTACATGCCACCGCTGTGGCCACCAGCTACCTTGCGCCCCCGCCGCAAGGGGGGCGGTGCGTCCAAGCAGGCAACTAAGCGAGCGCCGTGGCAGCGGCCATCAAAGCCAGCCCAGTCAAATACTTGCCCGGCAAGCACTCAGCCACCACACGGTGATGCCGCGCAGCACCCCACGCCCACCGATCAGCCACCTCGGCAGCCGTAGTGCTTTATGGCCAGAGGGTTTTATAGACAGTAAACCCGGTAATCTTATCATAGTCGAGCACGCTAGTTTGTGTTACTCAGCAAGCACGCCATAGCCGAGCAGGCCATCGTACTGCTTGGCATGGTTGACGTGTACGCGAATACGGTTACCTTCGTTGCCACCCACAGTGGTGAGCACACCATCATGCATGCGGAGCACGATATTAGTGTGGTCCCTAAAGATCGGCGAGCCACGGTAGATGGCCACATCACCTGGGCGGGGTGTGTAGCTGCCATCGGCGGGGCGGAAACGCCCGGCAGACTGGTAATATTCGCGCAGGGTAAAGGTGCCCGGGATGCGCCAGCTACCGCTGTGCGGGTTCTGGAGTGGAGCGCCAGCTTGGCGCAGAACCCAGCTTACAAAGTCGGCGCACCAATCCTCTGGTATGCCTTGGCTGTACTTGGTGCCACGTGGCTGCTGGTTAAATTCCTGGCGGGCCGTGGCAATAATCGCCTGGCGGGTGGGGCTTAGGCCGGCGGTATCGACTGCCGGGAACTGAGGCTTGGTGGGCAAGACGCGCTCGGTGCGTAGGCTAAGTTCGCGTAGCACCTGTGGCCACCCCACGATGGTGCAGGCTAGTAGTAGGCTTGCCAACACAAGGCCACAGCCACCGAGTAGCCAACGGCTAAGGCGCGAGCGGCGGGGCGCATAAGCTGGTGAACGATGCGGGCGGCGCTCCATAATTAATACGGTCAATAATAAATCAATAATTCTCATGATGGTCGGGGTGACTGGATTTGAACCAGCGACCTCACCGTCCCGAACGGTGCGCGCTACCGGGCTGCGCCACACCCCGCCATACATCTACAGTATACGCCTTTTGGTTATGGATGGGTAGCCCTGCTTGGTGCTAAACGCTTAGCGGTTGACGCCCGATAGGTAGAGCTCCTTCACCTGTAAAGGCGAAAGGGCGGTAGTATGGACGGCCGCAAATTGCAGCTGGCCGGTGTAGTAGTTCTTTGGCGAGACAAAGACGCTGCCATCGGCGTTACGCCAGGGGCTAAAGCGCCCGCAGCCGAACTTCCAGTAGCCTTGGAAGCTTTCGCCCCGTTTGGCTTGTGGGTTGTGGCTGGCAAGTTCACCATCCACATAGAGCCGCATGCCATCGGTTGGCGACAGTGTGGCGGCAATATGGTGCCATTGGCTATCGGCGTAATTTTTACCTGCTGGGGATGAAATCACGTAAGTTGTGCCGCTATAGACACCAAAAATTAATGCGACCGTCTTTATCAAGGTAAATAAGCCTATCAACGTTGCCATCGTTTTCTGGCGTCACGTCGTGGCTAAAGGCAGCGATGCGGCCATTATCAGTACCGTATTTATTAGTTAGGAACCAGAATGAAAGCGTAAAGTGGTCTGGCCCCTGTAGCTGGCGTGGGTAGTATAGGCAGTGCTCGCGGAAGGTGGTGCTGCGTTGGCGGTCCCGGCGGCAGGCATGGCTCTGGGCGCCATCGGCACTAGCGCGCTTGCTCCAGGTGCCATCCAGGCCATTAGCAACCAAGTTGCGTTCGCTTGTCCCGGTGTCGAAGTAGGTCATGCCATAGCTAAACAATGCCTCGCCCGGGGCGGTTAGCACCGTTGCATCGCGGCAGTTGTAGAGTGCCGAGCGCGCGTTATTGGTGCTATTGCTAATACTACCGGTGAATGCCCCCAGGCTAAGGGATAGGTTGTAAAAAATAATCACACAGACGCCAATAATGGCACACACCAGGGCTATAATAATGGCAGTGACAGGCCAGCGTGGTGGTGGTGTGTTATCTGTGCGGCGTTCAGGGATTTGGGCAATGGTAAAGCGCCGGATTTGCCGCAGCCCGTAGAGCATGACCATACAGGGTAGCAAGCAGATGGCAAGAATGACGGCAACTGTCCACGGCGTATGGTACATAGTAGGGGCAAAGAAATAGCGGCCATCGCCATCTTGTGTTGTTACGGTAACATCAGTATCCTGCCCTGGCCATAGTGTCGTGTGGTGGGCGGTAAACGGGAAGACACCGGTATTAACCACCCGCATAACAACACCTTTCGGATCGGGCGTGACCTGCATCACACTAAAGTTAACCCAGGGGTGGAACCATAGTGACACAGCACATACCACTAGGGTTGTACCAATCACGCGGTAGTACCAACGCCCCGGCAGGTGAATATAGCGGGTTGCCGCGTTAGACTGCCAGCCACCCAAGCATCAGCCACGGCCCAAGCCGGTACACCCAGCCAAGCCAGGGGTGGATATACCAGGCTTTACCCAGCACTTGCCCGCGGTGGATAGGCAGCGGGTCGGTGCCACGGTTGAGGTCGCCTTTGGTAATCAGGCGTTCGCCATCGATGGCCGTTATACGGTGGGTGTAGCGCTTATGGTTCTGAACAAAGGTAATAATGTCGCTAACGTGGTAGTCCTGGCTTGGCTGGGTAATAACGAGCGACCCTACCGGTGCGGCGGTAGCCATACTTGGGGTGCTCACAAAAAATACCCGCCATCCCATACAGCCAAGCACGGCAACTAGGCCGCCGAATAGGCAGCCTAGTGCAATGATCCCGGTACAGATAAGACGGCGGGTAGTCATCAGTAAATGGTTACGCTCCGAATGTCCATGTTAGCGGTTGTGAAACCTGCAGGCCCTGGTAGCTAGCACCAGCGCTAGCGTCAAGCGATACCTCGAATGTAACCGGCACCGTCTCATTAGCAGCAATATTGGCTTTGCCAAGTTTTGCTAATAGGTCGACTGCACCACCGGTTTGCAGGCCAGCTGCAGTGCCAGTGTAAATAGTGCTACTGCCGGATTTAACAGCAACCTTAATCTTGCTACACAGTCGTTGGCGCTACCGGCAAGGGTTGCCCCAGGTACAGATGATTGGCTACAAGCACCAGGCGTCAAGCTAAACGATGTCGCTGCGACGCTACCAGTGTTCTGTAGGTTGATGGTGGTGGTGTTTGGCGCACCGCCAGCTACCAGTGGCGTGCTTGTGCCACCGTATTTGTTAATAGTGGAACAGGTGGCGGTGTTGGTGTTTGCACCGGCGCCATCAGTACTGCTACAAGTAGCACTACCAGATGTTTCCTTCATGGTGAGCGTACCGGTCGTGGCCGTGTTCAGGCTGTTTTGGATGCTGGCAGCAAAGCCGGCAAAGGTTGGTGTAAAGGTGAAGGCAATCAGCAGCGCGCTGAGCGTACCGGTTGCAATCAAGCCAAAATGCTTACTGTTTTGGCCTTTTGTCATGGTAAGGTCCCCCTTATGGTTAAGCTTTTAGTGGCATTGTAGCAGACCCCGTACAAGTATTCAAGACATATATAAGCAATATTACAGTAAAAATCTCAGAAAGTGGTAGATTTGGGGGTGTACATTTGCACGCAGCCTAGAAAAGTGTATAATCAAAACTATATAACGGATGGTTGGTTGGCTTATAACAATATGATGCCCTGGGAGTGATTTAAGCAGAGGCCTGTTTAGGTGTGGGGCTCGTAGCATAAGAAAGGAGTTGTATGACTCAAACCAAACCAATCATAACGGTGGATGGCCTGACCAAAGCCTATGCCGGCACGCCAGTGGTGGATGGGGATATCCTTCACGGTTAAGGCGGGCGAGATTTTTGGCTTGCTGGGGCCCAATGGCGCTGGTAAGACCACAACGCTCGAGATGCTGGAGGCGCTGCGGTCGATTGATGCTGGCCAGGCGACCATTGACGGCATTGATGTCGCTAAGCACCCCAAGCAGATTAAGCAGATCATCGGCATTCAGCTGCAGTCGACCACCTTTTACGATAAGCTGACCCTGCGCGAGCAGCTGCGTATGTTCGCGAGCTTGTACGGCCAGCGCGTTGATGCTGATGCTTTGCTGGCCAAGGTGCAGCTCGGTGCCAAGGCCGGCAGCTATGTCGAGCAGCTAAGTGGTGGGCAAAAAGCAGCGCTTTGCGATTGCCGCCACGCTTGTGAACCAGCCCAAGGTGCTGTTTTTGGATGAGCCAACGACGGGCCTGGACCCGCAAGCGCGGCGCAACCTGTGGGAGCTGATCAAGACGATTCGCGATGAAGGCATTACCATTGTGCTCACCACCCACTATATGGATGAGGCCGAGCTGCTGTGCGACCGCCTGGCGATTATGGATGCGGGCAAAAATCATCACCATTGATACGCCGCAGCACCTCATCGAGCAGCTGCTGGCCCGCGGCTTTACCAAGCAGCAAACGGTCGAGCCCGCCAACCTCGAAGATGTATTTATTGATTTAACCGGCAAGGCCATTCGGGAGTAGATGATGCGAGTCAAGTCATATTGGATTGGAGTATATGGGCAGGTGCGCGCCCTGCAAAAGCGCTTTATGCGCGATGGCACGTCGCTGTTTTTTACCTTTTTGTTCCCGCTGATATTCCTGCTGGTGTTTGGCGCGATTTTTAATAACCAAACCACCAGCTTTGATGTGGCGATTATTAACCACTCGCAGAGCGAATTTGCCAAGCAGTTTGTGGAGCAAGCCAAGGCAAACAAAGATACGACGCTCAAAGTAAAGGACGTCAAGGATATGCAGGAAGCGCGCGAGAAGCTGAAGCACTCGGAGCTTAGTGGCATTATTGAGCTGCCAGCCGACTTTGGCGAAGTAAAACCCACTCAAGCCCGTCCAAGCGGCACCCTGCGTGTGCTCTACGCCAAGGGCTCGGAGCAGTCTGGCAACACGCTGACGGCTATTATGGGGCAGATTGTTGATGGTATTAACAGGGTATGGGCCAGCCCGAACCACCACTGAAGGTGGCTGGCCAGGCCGTGGGCGATGAGCAGCTCAAGACCTTCGACTATACCTTTACCGGCCTGCTGGCCTTTAGCTTGCTGAGTATGGGGATCTTTGGCCTGGCCAACCAGATGCCGACGGAGAAGCAAAAGGGCTCCTACCGGCGCCTGCGGGCGTCGCCCTTTACGGCGGGGCAGCTGATCCTGGCAATGGGTATCCACTATACGATTGTCTCGCTGCTGAGTGCCGCTATGATGCTAGTGGTGGGGATGAGTGTCTTCCACTTCAACATGCGTGGTGACTGGCTACTGGCCGTGCTGTTTCTTACTCTGTCCGCGCTGCTGATGGTGGGCTTTGGCCTGCTGATTGGCGGCTGGGCCAAGAACGAGAACCAGTCGGCGCCGCTGGGCAACCTGGTGGCTTTCCCGATGATGTTTCTTTCTGGCACCTTCTTCCCGTCCTTTATGTTCCCGGAGTGGCTGCGCACGCTGAGCCAGTTTATCCCCATGACACCTGTGACCGATGGCCTGCGCCTGATTATGACCGAGCACGCCAGCCTAGGGGAGGTACTGCCGTACGCCGGCGCCATTGGCCTATGGATGCTGGTGGTGTATATTGCGGCGATAAAGCTATTCCGGTGGGAATAGTTAAGCCCTGCCACCACTGTGTGGTGGTGCCAGGTTAGCCCGCGTCAGAGTGGTGTAGAGCACCCACACCACGAGCGCACCAAGGCTATTGGCAACGATATCCCAGCTGGTATCAGTCAGTGTAAGGTGCACTAGCCCAAGCTCCACCGCCAGAAGCTCAGCCAGCTCATTGAGGCAGCCAAGTGCTGATACCATCATAAATAAACTCGCAAGTTGCGTAGCCCAGGCCATGCGAAGGCGATAGGTATAGCCCAGGTAGAGCCACAGGCAGCCGGTAAACATACCGCCGCCAACTAAATGGGTGGTGAACGATGTATCTTGCCCATGAATATGTGGCGAGGGTAGGTACCACGATACAAAGAAGAGCCCGCAGGCAAGGTAGAGCAGCCAGCGGTGGCGGCGTTCGCGCTGCTGCACTGCGCTGCCGGTGTGGTGAATGATTAGAGGCACGCTGATGCTCAGTACGAGCGGCACGCATAGTGATATGATCATAAATAGTCCCATATGCCTAGTATAGCATGGTTGATAGTAGGAAGATGTATGGTATAATATCCCTACATACAAGAGAGAAGGGAGTAATACAAACATTATGGCACGCAAAATATTCCTGCTGGCAGGTGCCACGGCAGCCGGTAAGAGCACCTGGATCGCCGCGCATCCCGAACTTGCAGACCTCACCCATTCCTGGGATGCTGAGCGCCGCAAATGCGGATATATCACCTACACGCTCGATAATCAGCCCGCACTAGCCCTATCGCAAAACACCAGTGCCGAATCGAAGGCTATCCGCCGGGTAAACGACTGTGTGGAAGAGAATATGCGGCACGGCAACACCGTATTTATCGACAATATGAACGTGCTGCTGCGCAATATGAAAACCTTCCTCGAATGTGCGCGCAAATACTGCTACACCGCATACCTCGTCGATTTTCAGGGCGAACTCACCCTCGACGAACTGTATGGGCGCAACAGAACCCGCGAATACACCAAGCGCGTACCCAAAGAGGTTATTGAGACTGCCTACAACAACCACCGCGAGTTGCGCGAGAACTGGCGTAGAACCCTCAAAAACTACCGGGATGTGGTCGCCGGGTACATCGCCCCCGACCAGGTTTTTACCGAGCTCTTCACCCCGGTGCGTGCGCTCGATAACTACCATAAAGTAGTCGTGGTTGGCGATATGGGCATGTACTAAGCCTCGTCCTGCCTCGTTTTACAAAATCCACCACGTCTGTGGTGGATTTTTTATGTGGGAAAGAATCGGTTGACAGATACCCCCAGGGGGTATACCATAGGAGTATGAGCAAAGATATTACCAGACGAGCACTACACCGTATCAAAATTATGAAGGGCCAGCTGGAGGGGTTAGAAAAGCGTGTGGCCGATGAAGCCTACTGTATGGACATCATCATCCAGAGTCTGTCGATCCAGAAGTCGCTAGCATCGCTGAACAAGCTGATGGTCAAGCAACACCTCGAGATGCATGTGGCTGAGATGTTGGCGTCAAGTGATACGAAGCAGCGCGATAAGGCGCTCAAAGAGCTCGACCAGCTCTACGACCTGACGAACATCCGCTGGCAGCAAGCGGATATAAGAATGGAAAGGATAATGCGGTGCGCAGCACCCGAGGAGTTTGTTATGGATACAAAACAGTCACAGCACCATCATATGACTCATGGTGGTCATACTCACCATGAGGCGCATGGACAGGGTGGCCATTGCGGGCATGACGCAGCGCAATTTCGGCAGCGCTTTTGGCTATCGCTGCTCATAACGATTAGTGTACTGGTGTGTTCACCACTACTTCAGCAGTGGCTCAGGTATACACTACCTGAGGTGGTGAGCCGGTATGTGCCGGCCATAAGCGGGACGATATTGCTGTGGTATGGTGGCCGAGTTTTTATTCAGGCGGGGTGGCAGGAGCTACGCCAGCGTCAGCCCGGTATGATGCTGCTGATTGCTCTGGCGATTAGTGTGGCCTATGGCTACAGCCTGCTGGTGACCAGTGGCGTGGTAGCAGGGATGGATTTTTGGTGGGAGCTCGCGTCGCTCATTACCATTATGCTCCTCGGGCACTGGCTCGAAATGGCAGCGATTAAGCGGGCAACGGATGCCGCTCATACCTTAGCCCAGCTCTTGCCTGAGACAGCCGAGGTTGTGACGGAGCAATCGATTGATACAGTGCCGCTTGATCATCTGGCTGTGGGGATGACCGTGCTGGTGCGCCCGGGTGGGCGTGTGCCAGTGGATGGCCAGGTGATATCTGGCACGTCACAGGTGGATGAGTCGATGCTCACGGGTGAGTCGCACCCCGTTGCCAAGCAGCCAGGGAGTCTTGTGACGGCAGGCACGATCAATGGCACTGGTGCGCTTCATGTTATGGCCCAGCGCATTGGTGATGATACAACGTTGTCGCATATTATGGAGCTGGTGCGCCAGGCTGAGCAGCGTCGGTCGCGAACGCAGGTGCTGGCAGATCGGGCAGCGGGCTATCTTTTCTATGCAGCGCTTGCTACTGCGCTGGTGACGGGTGTTGGTTGGGCGCTGGCTGGTGCATCGCTGGGTGAAGTATTGCAGCGAGTGGTAACGGTGCTGGTGGTGGCGTGCCCGCATGCCTTGGGCTTAGCGGTGCCGCTGGTTGTATCGATCTCGACTGGGCTTGCGGCGCAGCGCGGTATTGTGGTGCGCGATCGCCGCGCCTTTGAAGCTGCGCGGCAAGTCGATGTGGTGTTATTTGACAAAACGGGTACACTGACGACTGGTCATCTAGCAGTAGTTGCAGTCCATGGTGGAGACGACGCGGCTATTCTGGCACTGGCAGCGGCGGCTGAGCATGAAGCAGAGCACCCGATTGCAGCAGCGATTCGCCGCGCGGCAGCCGATCGCCATGTTGCGATACCTGCTGTGCGTAACCTCCAGACGGTGCCAGGTTATGGCGTGCAGGCTGTGGTTGATGGTGTGCCGACGTTAGTTGGCAATGCGGCCTTTATGCAGCAGCATCAGGTTGATCAAGACGAGATAACAACGGATCATACAGTGGTTTATGTTGCCCAGGCTGGGCATGTGTGTGGTGTGATTGAGCTTGGTGATGCGCCGCGCCCTGGTGCGGCAGCGGCAGTCGCAGCGCTCCAACACCGCGGTATAACAGTTGCCATGGTAACAGGGAGATGGTGCGCGGCCAGCCGATGCAATTGCTCGCCTCGTTGGTATCACTGAGGTTCACGCTGAGGTAACACCAGCTAAGAAGGCGGCGATTGTCATGGCGTACCAGCAGCAGGGGAAGCAGGTGTGCTTTGTTGGTGATGGCGTGAATGATGCACCAGCGCTTGCCCAGGCCGAGAGTGGTGTCGCGATTGGGACGGGGACCGATGTTGCCGCAGCGTCTGCCGGGATTATGCTGGTTGGTGATGATCCGCAGGCGGTTGTCCGGGTGATCACGCTGGCCCAGGCAACGTACCGCAAAATGGTGCAGAACCTCTGCTGGGGAGCGGGCTACAACGTCTTGATGCTTCCCCTCGCGGCTGGGGTGCTTGCGCCGGTCGGGGTGGTTATTTCGCCTGCGATCGGTGCGGTGGTGATGTCGCTTTCGACAATCATTGTTGCGGCAAATGCACAGCTCCTGCGCCGCGCGGTGGTGTAAGCTACCATACCCATTATTGACATGCATCGGTTTTCTATGTCACACTAGCGTGCAGTATGCTTGGATTTTTTGGTACGTTTTCGCAGTCGTTTATGTTTGCCATTATGCTGTGGCCGTTTGCTGCTGCGGCGCTGACGCTGCCACTCCTGCTGGCACACTACATTCGCTACCGGCGGATAGCCAGGGGGCGGGCCGGTATGGTGTACGCCATGGCGCTATACTTGCTGGCACTGGGGCTGTTTACGCTCTACCCGGCGCCGGATGATGCAGTGCGCTTTTGCGCAGGCCACCATCTACAGGCTCAGCTTATGCCGCTGGGCTCAATTATGGATATCCCCACCGAGGGCCTACGTGCTGTGCTCCAGGTGGTGATGAATATCATCTTCTTTGTGCCGCTTGGTGTATTCCTGCGGGCAATGTATGGCTGGCGTTGGTACTGGGTAGCGGCGATTGGCCTCGGCGCATCGCTGGCGATAGAGACGTCCCAGCTGACGGGGATTTTTGGGCTCTACCCCTGTAGTTACCGCTTGTTTGATGTTGATGACCTGCTGCTTAATACCACTGGGGCGCTGCTTGGTTTTGGCCTGGGGGTGTTCTTCCCAAATATTCGCGCGGTGGATCGTGGCCAAGCTATTATTACCAACCCCGGGCTGGTGCGCCGCTTGGTGGCCTG
Source organism: uncultured Candidatus Saccharibacteria bacterium (assembly GCA_916438855.1). GTDB lineage: Bacteria > Patescibacteriota > Saccharimonadia > Saccharimonadales > Saccharimonadaceae > SDRW01. The sequence continues at coordinate 195,795 of CAKAFW010000001.1, read as the reverse complement.
CATAGTGGATGGTATGGCGATTACAGCTATTAGCACGGTGATTGGCGTGGTGCTGCAGCTGGCTTGCCGGCCGAGCCCAGGTGATGCCGTACTGCTGCGCTGGGGTGTTGTTGCAGTGGTAACGGTTATGGTGCAGCTTTTTGTACCGCTCGTGGCGCGAGGTATGACGATTGGCGGGCGAGTCACGGGTGCCTGCCTGGATGATCGGGAGCGGGGGTGGCTGCACCGGCTGGTATTCTACCTTGCGCGGCTGGATTGTCTCTTGCTTATGGGGACCGCTATAGGGGCGCTCCTGCTGTTTATGCTCGGCGCTATTACCTGGCACCGCTACCGGCAGTTGCCGTACCACCTGGTGGATCGTTGGTGGCATACTGACCCACCGCAGCCTAGTACGGCAAGTGCTCACTCGGCCCACCAGCTTGACAGCTCTGCAGTATAGGTATACAATAGCACGATTATATGCGGAGCCTATCTATAAGTGGGATAATCAGAACAAGGAGGTATGATTGATGCTGCAACAACTACCAATTCGCAGCAAATTAATTGTGATGAGCGCAGTGATGAGCGCGCTGTTTTTGGTGGCACTCGATCAGACGATTATTTCGACGGCGCTTGGTGCTATTGTGACGGAATTTAGCAGCTTTTCGTCGCTTGGGTTTGTTATTACCGCTTATTTGCTCACCACAACGGTAACGGTGCCACTGGCGGGTAAGCTTAGTGATATGTACGGCCGCAAGCCACTGCTACTGGTGGGTGTAGCGGTATTTACACTTGGTTCGCTGCTGAGCGGCCTGGCGCCGAGCATTGATTGGCTGATTATATGGCGGGCACTGCAGGGGATTGGCGGTGGTATTATTACTGCTAATGCCTTTACGGTTGTAGGCGATCTCTTCCCGCCAAAGGAGCGCGGCAAGTGGCAGGGTATTATTGGGGCGGTATTTGGGATTAGCTCGGTAGCGGGGCCACTGCTAGGCGGCTGGCTAACGGATGGCGCCTGGCTGTTTGGTGTAACAACCGACTGGCGCTGGACGTTCTTTATCAACGTACCAGTTGGTATTATTGCCACAGGGTTGATTATTCGCTACTGCCCGCGGCTTACCCATGCCAGTACGCAAAAGCCAGACTACCTAGGGGCATTGTGTATAACGATTGCTTTGGCTGCGGTGGTACTAGCGGTTGATAATACCGAATCTATTTTTTTAAAGAGGTGATTAATATGGGCGTGCCACTGACTACGCTACAGGTAGCACTGTGGGTTACGGCGGTGATTGCTGCTGGCGTTTTTGTGTGGGTAGAGCGCCGGGCCAAGCAGCCAATTTTACCGCTGGCCTTCTTTGCGCGTAAAAACTACAGTCTTATTCTGGTAGCATCGCTGCTCTATGGTGCTGCCTTCTTGGGCGCGATTCTGTACCTGACGCAGTTTAACCAGCAGGTATTTGGCGCAACTGCGTCGCAAGCTGGCCTGATGCTGCTACCAATGGTGGCTGGTATTATGGTGAGCTCAATTACCTCGGGGCGCTTGGTCAGCAGCACTGGGCACTACAAGGGCTTTCTTATAGCCGGGCTTGCTATTACAGCCGCTAGTATGCTGGCACTGACGAGTTTGCAGCCAAGCTCACCGTACCTGCAAGAGGCAATGATTATGGCAGTAGCTGGCCTAGGGGATGGGGATGGTGATGCCAACCTTAACCATTGCAGTGCAGAACGAATTTAGCCAGAAGGACCTTGGCGTGGCAACTGCCAGTACGCAGCTTTTCCGTAGTTTGGGTTCTACGATTGGTACGGCAATTTTTGCTGGTTTGCTAACCAGTGGCATTATGGCGCATATTGGTGACGCCAGTAAGATGGCCTATGTGCAGGCTGTGCGTGGCTCCGGCCAGAACACCCAAATCCAGGCCGATACGCTGCTGCAACTGAACGCCCAGAAGGAAACAATCCGCCAGAATGTCACCAGCCGCTTTGCAACGCTACCGGAGCCGGCCCGTACCCAGGCTACCGAGCGTTTCAATCAGCGCCAGGCTGAATTTAGCACCAGGCTGCTGCAGGCCTTTGCGGATTCCTTACACCGGGTGTTTATCTTTAGTTCTGGCTTAATGCTCCTAGCGGTGATTGTACTACTACCGTTTACGGGAACGGCCACTTGGTGATGGGCACAAGCTCGGCCCAGCCAGCAAAGCGCAGTAAACGCACCACACGTGCGGCTGAGTAAGCCATGGCAGCAACCCACCGGGCCCGGCAAGAGCCACTATTATCGGACCAAGTCAGCCAGCGCGAAATTGCTATTATCTTGCGTGAACTACAGCCGACCCTACGCCTGCCTGGTGATGTGGTGGAATTTGGCTGCTATGTAGGTACAACCAGCGTTTTCCTAGCGCGTGAGCTTGCCGCCAGCAGCCCCCATAAGCAGCTATATGTGTATGATTCGTTCGCTGGCTTGCCACTCAAAACCGCCCCAGATGCCAGCCCGGCAGGCTTGCAGTTTACGCCTGGTGAATTAGCCGCCACCAAGCGCCAGTTTATGGCGAATATGGCCCGGGCTGGTGTGCCAATGCCGGTCATTACTAAGGCGTGGTTCCAGGATATTAAGCCGGGGCAATTGCCAGCGCGTATTAGCTTTGCCTTTTTGGACGGCGACTATTATCAGTCAATTATGGATTCACTGCGGCTTGTGTGGCCACGCCTTACCCCGGGTGCTCGCGTTGTGGTGGATGATTACGCCAGTGAAGCGTTGCCAGGCGCGGCCCGCGCGGTTGATGAATGGCTCCGCCAGCATCCAGCCCGCTTGCAGGTTGAGCAGTCACTGGCAATTTTGCGTCTGCCCACAGCGTAATTTGACTTCAGGTAATTCTAAGATAATTGGCTATTTACCAGGGTAAGCCCTTGTTTTTTGCTCACAATGGCCGTATACTAAGCCTTATAAAGCATTAGTAGAATAGGGGAGGGACCTATGGAGCAACCAATTCATATTACATCCGAAATTGGTAAGCTAAAGACCGTTCTGGTGCACCGTCCAGGTGCCGAATTAGAAAACTTAACACCGGAATATCTGACAGACTTGCTGTTTGATGATATTCCATACCTGGCTTTGGCCCAGAAGGAGCACGATATCTTTACCGACGTGCTGCGCGATAACGGCGTCGAAGTACTGTACCTCGACCAGCTGGTGAGCGAAGCCCTCAGCGAAGACGCTGTGCGGGTGGCCTTTGTGCACGATATCCTGGCTGCCTCTAAGCAGTCGGATAACCGCGTCAGTGATTCCCTGCGCCAGTACCTGCTTGGTATGAGCACGCCCGAAATGGTGCGCAAGATTATGGCTGGTGTGCGTAAGGATGAGATCCAGCTACCGCCAGAGCACCATAAGCAGCAGCTGCACGAGCTGGTAGAAGGTGGGGCGCATGCTTTCCAGCTAAAGACGAGCTATCCGTTCTACCTGGATCCAATGCCAAATCTGTACTTTACGCGTGACCCAGCGGCCGCGATTGGGGCAGGTCTTACGATTAATAAAATGCACTACCCAGCTCGCCGCCGCGAATCGCTGTTTATGGAGTACATTATTAATAACCACCCACGCTTTAAGACAGCCCAGCCACCGGTGTGGTACGACCGTGCTAACCGCTTTTCGATGGAAGGTGGCGATGAGCTGGTTATCAGCAAAGACACTATGGCAATTGGTATTAGCCAACGCACCACGCCAGAGGCAATCGAAGCCATGGCAGTCAAGCTCTTCCAGGGGTCAGACTTTAAAAAGATTATCGCTATCGAGATTCCAAAGTCACATGCCTTTATGCACCTTGACACCGTGTTTACAATGATTGATGTGGATACCTTTACTATCCACCCAGAGATTCGCGACCGTGGTGGTAAGCTTAATATTTACGTGCTCGAGAAGTCGGCACATAGCCCCTTCCCGAAGATCACCTACCACGATGATTTGGAGCACGTGCTGCGCGTCGCCCTGGGCAAGCCACGTGTACGCTTGATTGAATGTGGTGGTGGCGACCCAATTGCGGCTGCCCGCGAACAGTGGAACGACGGCAGTAACACCCTGGCGATTGCACCAGGCGTGGTTGTTACCTACGACCGCAACTACGTTACCAATCAAAAACTACGCGAAGCTGGCATTACCGTGCTTGAGGTGCCGGGCTCTGAGCTTGGCCGTGGCCGCGGCGGCCCACGCTGTATGAGTATGCCGCTCGTACGGGAGGATGTACTATAATGGCGCAGAATTTAAAGGGACGATCATTCACAAAGCTGCTGGATTTTACCCCGGCAGAGATCCGCTTGCTGCTTGATAGCGCGCACGAGTATAAGCGCCTAAAATACGCTGGTGTACCGCACCGTATTCACGAAGGCAAGAATGTTGCGCTGCTATTCGAAAAGGCCAGTACGCGTACCCGCTGTGCCTTTACGGTAGCTGCAAATGACCTAGGCGTTGCACCAGAGTTTTTGGGCGCGGGCGATATTCAGCTGGGCAAAAAGGAAAGTGTTGAGGATACCGCCAAAGTACTTGGCCGTATGTTCGATGGCCTTGAGTTCCGTGGTTTTCAGCACCAGACAGTAGAGCTGCTCGCCAAGCACGCTGGTGTACCGGTGTGGAACGGCCTGACCGATACCTACCACCCAACCCAAATCCTAGCTGATTTTATGACGCTAGAGGAGCACGTTGGGCGGCTTAAGGGTATGAAGTTTGCCTTTGTGGGTGATGGCCGCAACAACATGGCCAATAGCCTGATGATTGGTGGGGCAAAGATGGGTATGGATATGCGCATTGTTGCGCCGCAGGCACTGTTCCCCGAGCAGCAGCTGGTTGAGCAAGCCCAGGCTATTGCCGCCGAAACGGGCGCCACCATCACCATTACGGACCAGCTATACGATGGTGTGCGCGGTGTCGATGCCATCTACACCGATGTATGGGTATCGATGGGCGAGGAAGACAAATTTGCTGAGCGTATCGAGCAGCTGCGGGGCTTCCAGGTGAACCGGGCTCTGCTGGATGCCACCGGCAACCCAGAGGTCGTGTTTATGCACTGCTTGCCAGCTTTCACGACACCGAAACCAAGATTGGCAAGGAAATCGCCGAGCAATATGGCCTTAGCGAAATGGAAGTAACCGACGAGGTCTTCCGCAGCAAGCACAGTATTGTGTTTGACCAAGCCGAAAACCGCATGCATAGTATCAAAGCGGTGATGGCACTGACGTTATAGTCGTTAATGTGGTAAGGAGGCCACAACCATGACAGAAAAAATCAAGAAAAAGGTAAAAGAAAAGTTCCGCTCACCGTCAGCGTTTACTATTCTACTGGTGATTATTGCCGGTATGGCGGCGCTCACCTGGGTGATTCCATCTGGTAAATATCAAACGGTGCCTGACCCGCACGATAGCAGTAAAACTGTGCGTGTACAGGGCACCTACCACGGGGTAGACAAGGTTACCACGGCACCGAACGATAAGGGTGAGCCAGAAACAACCGATGTCCGCCAGGGCGCGTGGGACGTACTACTTGCCCCAATTAAAGGCATGAGCAGCAAGCTCGATGTGATTGTGTTCGTGCTGATCCTTGGTGGGTTCCTGGGTATCGTCATGAAGACTGGCGCGCTGGACGCCGGGCTGGGTGCACTGCTTGGCCGTATGAAAGGCCGCGAGATTTGGCTCATTCCGGTGCTGATGACGCTGTTTGCGATTGGTGGTACCACCTATGGTATGCAAGAGGAGGCCGTGGCTTTTTACGCCCTGATTGTACCGATGATGGTAGCGGCCGGCTTTAATGCTATGACAGCCGTGATGGTGATTGTACTGGGCGCCGGGACTGGTGTGCTTGCATCAACCATCAACCCATTCTCGACCACAATCGCGGCCGAAGCTGCTGGCGTGCGGCTTGGTGATATGCTTGGGATCCAAACCATCATTTTGGTGCTGGGGTTGATTGCCTCAATCGCCTTTACAATGCGCTACGCTACCCGGGTAAAAGCCGGCCACTACAAAGAAGATGTGCGCTACAAGCCAGCTGTCGGTGAGCTTAACCTTGCGAAGCTACCAGCCTTTACCGGCGTGCGTAAGGCGATCCTGGCTGTCTTTGCCACCACTTTTGTGCTGATGATTATGGCGCTGATTCCGTGGGAAGACTTTAACATCACCATCTTTAGTAGCTTGCATGATATCCTAGCGCATAACCTCAGCATCGTGAGCCCGCTACTGGGTGCTGAGCACAACGTGCCGTTTGGCCAGTGGTACTTTAACGAAATTTCGGCCCTGTTCCTGCTTGCAACCTTTATTATCATTGCTATGTACTACAAAGCGTTCCGCCGCGAGGGCACCTACCCAGTGGATGTCTTCCTGCGCGGTGTGGTTGATTTAGTACCAGTTGCCTTGATTATTGCGGTAGCGGCTGGTGTATCAGTGGTGATGGAAAACGGTAATATTCAGGATACGATCATCCACCTGGGTGAAGATACCCTTAAGAGTATGCCATCGGGCATTGTGGGTGTGCTGACCTTTATCTTCTATATCCCCATGTCGTTTATTATTCCATCGTCATCGGGCCTGGCAGCCGCCACAATGCCAATTATTGCCCCAATCGCTGATATTGTGGGTATTAATAAGAGCGTGCTGGTATCGGCCTTTGCAACCTCATCTGGCCTCGTTAACATGATGGCACCGACCATTGCATCGCTGATGGGTGGCTTGGCACTGGCTGGTGTATCGTACCGCGACTGGCTCAAGCGGAGCCTGCCAATTATGATTGTGCTGGGGCTGATTAGCATCGTCGTTATAACCATATTCTCGCTACTGTAAATGAAGGAGGAGCAAAAGCCTATGCAGCAAGCAAAAACAATCGTGGTGGCGCTGGGGGGCAATGCCTTACAGCGCCAAGGCGAGGCCACAGCCGCCCAGCAGCAGGCAGTGGCCCGGCAGACCGCCCGGCAACTGGTGCAGCTACTGATTGATGGCAACCGGCTGGTGATTGTCCACGGCAACGGCCCGCAGGTAGGTAATATCATCCTGCACGAAGAGGCGATTAACACGGCTGATGTGCCGAGCATGCCGGTGGACTCATGTGGCGCTATGAGCCAGGGGTTGATTGGCTATTGGCTACAGCAAGCCTTTTTGAACGAGCTACAGCACACTAGCCTGGTGCGTAGCACGGTATCGATGGTGGTGCAAACAGAGGTCGATGCAAGCGACCCAGCCTTCCAAAACCCAACCAAGCCAATTGGTCCGTTCTATACCCAGGCCGAAGCCGAGGCACAGGCAGGTGAGCGTGGCTTTACCGTTAAGGAAGATGCTGGCCGTGGTTGGCGCCGCGTGGTGCCATCGCCCAAGCCGCGCCGCATTGTAGAGATAGAAGCCATCAAAACCTTGGTTGCCAGTAACGTGCTGGTTGTAGCAGCTGGTGGCGGCGGTGTGCCGATTGTATCTGATGGTGGCAGCTACCGCGGCGTCGAAGCGGTGATTGATAAAGACTTTAGCGCCGCACAGCTGGCCCACGAACTCAAGGCTGATATGCTGGCGATCCTCACAGCGGTCGATAGCGTAAAGGTTGGCTTTAATACGCCCCAAGAGCGTGCTCTCAGCCACACGACAGCCCAGGAGCTAGCCGATCTAGCCCAGGCCGGGCATTTTGCCAAGGGTAGCATGCTGCCCAAGGTAGAGGCCGTGCTAGAGTTCGTGACGCGCCGGTCAGGGCCGCCAGGCGGTGATTACCTCGCTCGAAAACGCCAGCCGCATTATGGATGATACGGTTGGGACACGTATCACCAGCTAGTAGGCTGGCTTGTTATACCGAACGCGTTTGGGTGCTTGGGTGTGATGCCTCGAGGGCACGGCCTGGGCGCCCTGTGCGTGTATATTGTAATTTTACCCACAGTATGGTCTAATAGAAAGATATGATAGAGATTCTGCGCTCTACCCACTACCGCCCGAGTATTAAAGTCCGCACCGAGCTCCAGCCTGGGTGTTGGATTCGGTGTGAAAACCCAAGCGAAGAAGAAAAGCAGTACCTATTGAGCCTTGGTATCGACGAAGATATCCTGCTAGACGCCCTGGATCCGCACGAGGTACCGCGTGTCGAGCTCCAAAACCACGATACGTACTTTATTACCCGGCTGCCGGATATTAAAGATGATTTTAATGATTTTACCACGCCGATCCTGTTTGTACTTGCCAGCCAGTATATTATTACCATCAGCCGTGATGACCTATCGCGCTTGTGGCGGCCGTTTATCGATAAAACCTTGGTGCCGACCACGCAAAAGAACAAGATATTTTTGCTGATGCTGGATGCAATTGCCAAGCAGTACCAAACGCGGGTGGCGGCAATTAACCGGCAGATGCGCGCGACGACTGGCAATATCCATAAGCTGACCTCACGCGATATTGCCGTGCTGGCTGATTACGAGCGCCGGCTGAATGATTACACCGATGCGCTTGACCCAACCAACACAGCACTCGAAAAAGACCCTTGGCGGCAACGTGCTGCGCCTGTATGAGGACGACCGCGATTTGGTCGAAGACCCTATCGGTGGACCTCGAGCAGCTGCTGGCCCGCTGCAAAAGCTTGCTGCGTTCGATTACTAACTCGCGCGATTCCTACCGGGCTGTGATGGACACTCGCCTAGACGAAACCATCCGCGTGCTGACCGTTATTACCTTGGCGATGACCATCCCAACCATGCTGGCGGGGATTTACGGCATGAGATGTGCCGTTACCACTGCAGCACAACCCGTGGACATTCTACGGTATTATTGGCATTAGCGTTGTGGCAGGCTTACTGCTGGGCCACTACTTTTTACGGCGGCGCTAATGGGCAAGTGTGTGCGGCGTAGCGCGCGGTGGGTGGGCCAGCTGCTCGATGATATGAATACTAAGAACACCGGCGTGCTGGCGGCTGGAGCAGCTTACTTTGCGGTGCTAGCGTTCTTCCCGCTGGTAGCAGCAGCCGTGGCGATTGCCGCCCTTATTATTGGCCCTGGGCATGTTGATGTGGTGACAGCTAGCTTGGGCCACTACGTGCCGCGCGATATTGCCAGCCTGCTGACGACCCAAATTGAGCTTGCCAGTAGCCAACCAAACGGCAGTATAGCCGTTGCAGCCGTGGCGATTATTCTAGCGATTTTTTGGGCATCGGGCTTTATAGAAAACCTAGCTCGGGCGCTTGGGGCCGTGTATGGCCTACGCGAAACCCGCCACCCGCTACGTATTAAAGCCCGCAGTATGGGGCTGACTGTACTGGCACTCATTCTGGTATATATGCTCGTGGGGCTGCTGATGCTCCATACTGGTGCGCTGGTAGCATTTGGCGTGCCAGCGGCTATTGTGCCGGTTATTCTAGCGGTTCGCTGGCTAGGCGTGATTGGTGTGATGCTCCTGGCGGTTGTGGGGCTCTACCAGTTTGGGCCTAACCACGCAAAACGCCCCAAACTATTTGGCTGGGGTGTGGTGAGCGCAACTGGTTTGTGGCTGCTGGCTACAGTGGTGTTTGTGCTGTATGCTCGCTACTGGGCGCATTTTGGTGCCACCTACAGCCTATTTGCTGGTGTGATTGCGCTGATGCTATGGTGTAATCTTAGCGCCACGGCACTGCTGGTTGGTGCCCATGTTGATGTACTGAGCCGCACACGCACAAAACGCTAAACCCGCGGCACTATCGGTATGGCCGCGGGTTAGCTGTATGGGGTAGGGTAGCTATTTCGCGTCAGCGATTGCTTTATCAAGTACTTGCCGCAGGGCGTTGGCATCCTCTACCTTATCAGCGCTGAGGGCTCTTGCCGTTGAGGAAGAAGCTTGGTGTACCACTGACACCATTTTTGCTTGCCAACCTGCTGGTCGTGGGTGATTTTGCGGTTGATTTTATCGCTAGTGATATCCTTAGCAAGTTGGTTGGTATTTAGGCCAAGCTCCTTAGCGTAGCTGGTAAAGAGCTTATCGCGTTCACTGCTGGATACACCAAGCCATGTGCGGTAGGTACTAAACAGCTTGTGGTGCATAGGCCAGTATTTACCCTGCAGGCCAGCTGCTTCGGCGTAGGCAGCAGCGGCACGTGAGTTAGGGTGAATGGTGGTAATAGGGAAGTGGCGGAAGACATACTGCACATTATTCTTGTACTTATCTTCTTGCATTACGGAACGCAAGATACCATCAAAAATTAGCACAGCCAGGGCAGGAATAGTCACCGTATTCAATCAGGGTAAGCTTGGGCTGCTTACTGCCAAGTGTATTATCGGCCAGGCCAGCGTGCTGCTGCTCGGCAGTTTCGCTGGTAGTGACCTTGGTGTGGTCCACCTTTGATACATCGATTCGGTTGCGCTGGCTCCACACCACCAGCCCTGCAAACACGACGACGACCACCGCAATAAAGATAATCCAGGATTTTTTACTCATACAACTCCTTGCCAGTTTGGCGTTTAAACTCATACATAATTGTAGTAAAAAACTAGCGTAAGGGCAATAAACACGCTACAATGAGCGCATGGAATTGTTTCGACTTGGGGTGGTGGTTGGATTATACATAGCAACGATACTAGCGTGTGCACTGCGTGTGCCGCGCAGCCACTGCAGCCTATTTGAACTAAAGCGCCGGGCCGAGCATAACGCCCGGTATCAGCACGCCTATACCCGGGCGCTACGTGCCCGCCCGGTGGATGCTGTATTGACGGCAATCCGTGGGTTGGTAGTGGTTGCGGCGGTAGCGACAACCTTGCACCTGTATGGCTGGGTGCAGGGTACGGTGATTGCCTGTGCGGCGGCGGTGCTGCTACCAGGGTTTTGCAAACAAACTGTGGTTACATGGCTGGCGCGGTGGCTCTACCGCTTGAGTGAGCCCCTGCTGGTTATGGTGGCGAGTTGGGCACCACAGTGGTGGCTATGGCTAGCCGGGCCAGGTGAGCCCCAGTTAAAAATCAACTCTACCGAAGAGCTTGTGTACCTTGTGCGGCGGGCGGCTCGGTTGCGGCCAATTACTCAGCAGCAGGTGGCAGCTACTGTGCAGTTTGCGAGTGAGCCAGTTGGTAATATCATGACCCCAATGGCTAAAGTACATACCGTTGCCGCTAGTGATACCCTGGGCCCGGTGCGCCTGGATGAACTCCACAAAACCGGCCATAGTAGCTTCCCGGTGGTGGGTAAGGACGAGCAGATTGTGGGGATTCTGAGCATTACGCAGCTGCTGGATTTGACGGATAAAAGTTCGCGCCGTGCGAGCCGTGTTATGGATCGGCGGGTATACTATGTGCACCAGGACCAGCCGTGCTGCCAGGCGCTGGCGGTGCTGGCAACGGGCCATGCACGGCTATTGGTGGTGCTGGGTAGTAGTGGCCAGGCTGTGGGGATTGTGGCCTTAAGTGATTTGGTAGATGCGTTGGGCCAACCGACGATGTTGCCAGGCGCCGCCCCCGCACCAGAGGACAAGACGGCGGTAGCCAGCTACCAAGCGTAGTCATATATATGCGCTATGGTGGCACCACCATGGCAGGTGAGTTTAAGACGAGCCCCGGCCGGCACACGGCACCCGCTGGTATTATGGTATAATTTATACGATATGACACAACGAATACTTGCCAACCAAACGCCGGATTACACCGGCCAAACCATCACTGTGGCCGGCTGGGTGCATGCACGGCGCGACCATGGTGGCCTGATTTTTATCGACCTACGCGACCACACTGGCCTGGTGCAGCTGGTCGTTAGCCCTGAGCAAACCGCCGCCTTTGCCCTGGCAGAGCATGCTCGCGACGAGTACGTTCTGCGGGCCCGCGGCGAGGTGCGCCAGCGTGGTGAGGGCCTGGCCAACCCCAACATTGCCAGTGGTAGCATCGAGCTTGTGGTAAGCGAGCTAGAGGTACTCAATAAAGCCGAGACCCTGCCCATCCAGCCCTTTAGCGAGACCAATCAAGCGGGTGAAGATCTGCGCTTTGCCTACCGCTACCTGGATCTGCGCCGCCCCAAGCTGCAAACGATGCTGCGCCGCCGCGCCGATATGTACCGCCGCATGCGCCAGTATATGGACGAGCATGATTTTCATCGAAATCAAACGCCAATCCTTGCGAATTCCAGCCCCGAGGGTGCGCGTGACTTCTCATCCCCAGCCGCTTGCAAGAGGGCAAATTCTACGCCCCTGCCACAAGCACCGCAGCAGTTTAAGCAGCTGCTGATGGTTGGCGGCGTGCCGCGCTACTACCAGCTGGCTGCGTGCTTCCGCGACGAAGACCCGCGCGCCGATCGCCTGTATGGTGAGTTTTACCAGCTGGATCTAGAGATGAGCTTTGTGGAGGATGGCGAGCAAGTCCGCCAGATGATGGAGCCACTGATGCAGCAGCTGGTGACGGACTTTGCTGGCAAGACGCTGCTCGACCTGAGCAACCTCCCAGCCGGCGATGGCCAACCCATCCCGCGCATTCCGTATCAAACCGCCATGGAAACCTATGGTAGCGACAAGCCAGACCTGCGCTTTGGCATGGAGCTGGTTGAGCTAACGGACGTGTTTGCCGGGACGAACTTTGGCGTCTTTCAGAATGCGGCGTGTATCAAGGCAATCTGCGTCACAAACGGCGCGTCGCTCAGCCGCAAGCAGATCGATGGCTTTACTCACATCGCCAAAGCCGAGGGTGCGGGCGGCCTGGCCTACATTACCTACCAGGACGGCGCGGCCAAGAGCCCAATTGCTAAGTTTTTGAGTGAGGATGAGCTCACCGCCATCCAAACCGCAACGGGGGCCAAGGACGGTGATGCAGTCTTCTTTGGGGCCGATAGGCGCCCGGTGGTCAATGCCGTACTAGGGCGGCTGCGTAGTGAGTTTGCCGAGCACTTTGGCCTGAAGGATCCGCAGGCGGTGGCGCTAGCCTGGATTATCGATTTCCCATTCTACGAGTGGGATGAGCATGCCCGCAAGCTCGACTTTGGCCACAATCCCTTTAGTATGCCAAAGGGTGGGCTCAGCACACTGCAAGCCGCCCAGACGGACGAAGACAAGCTGGCCATTCTGGCCGACCAGTTTGATATGGTAATGAACGGCTACGAAATCTGCAGCGGCGGTGTGCGTAACCACAACCCGGCCGTGCTGTACGAGGTATTCGGGCTGCTCGGCTATAGCCGGCAGTATGTGGAAGAGAAGTTTGGCGCCATGCTGCGGGCCTTTACCTACGGCGCGCCGCCACACGCAGGCTGCGCCTTTGGCATCGACCGCATCCTGATGGAGTTAATCGGCGAGCATAACGTCCGCGAAACCCTCGCCTTCCCCAAAAACGGCAGCGGCGTCGACGTCATGATGGACTCACCCGCGCAGGTAGACCCCGGGCAGCTGAAGGAGTTGGGGTTGTAATATGAACTGGTTGCTTGATAGCAGTAGTATCATGCTTGTTCTGCTGGCGGTAGCATTTGTGTTTGCAATTGTGCTGCTGGTTATTATGAAATCACCGACCTTTGTGCCGCGCCGCATTATTGTTGACCAGATTTTGGGGGTGGAACGGCAGCTGTTCACTCATCAGATGGACGCACGGAGCTTGATACGCAACTGCTTAACGCTGCTTAACCACCAAGCTGAGGGCGACAATTGCAACCAAGACATCCCAGTGGCGGCGTAAACGGCACGATATGTCAAAACACCATTGCCAGCGCCAAAAACCAAACTGGTGCCATATGCACGGCCACGGTCGCAGCGCCAGTTTTATGACTTGGCTACAACTACTACCTCTGCCATCGAGCAGCGCTTGCAACTGCTCGCTCAACGTGTGCACGATGCCGTACGTATAGAGCCTGTCTTTTCCCGGTTGGCAGCATTGTATCATCACGCCAGCAACCGGGTCGATTTCATACCAGATACCGACCCTAACCAAGATGACGTAACCCATGCCAAGCAGCACATAGCACAGATTGTAGCTGAGCTTGGCCAGATAGAGCAGAAGATATCGCCAAAGGTCTTTGTGACAGATGAGTTCCGCCAGATTGCTAGCCAGCTACTGGATGAACTTTCCCGTGCGCAGCAGGATTATAATACACTGGGCCGCTTGCTCCAGCAGCAGCGCTACCGCGAGTATAACGACCAAGCAGGGCGGCTGCGCAGCTTTTACGACCGGTTTGATAACGATGCCTTTGAGCCACTAGCTACTGCTGGGCTAGATGATTCACCAGCCGATGCCTACACGATGGACCTACGCCGCCAAGCTTGGAATTAGCATTTACCCAAACGTTACCAGCCAAGCTTCTTTGCAAATATAGCGCGGCCAGTAGCAGAGCAGCTTCGGCCGCTGGCAGGAGTGGAGCGAGCGAGTGCTAACTCCAGAAAATAAGTAGATACTCCTGTTCTACGATTTACTAACTGTTACCGTTGCTGTACTTAGAATAGTATGGAGGTGTGCTGGCGTGATGGATCGGGCGAGCATTTCACGCGTTGCTTGCGTGTTTGTTGTTTCATAAAAGTGGAGTGGTATAGAAAAATACGTTGGATTGGTGGCAAATACCTTCGCCATGTGTGCGATTGCGTGATGATGCTGGTGTACCGGGAAAGTGCGAAGTGTATTTTCTACTAACGTGGCAAGCGATGATGATACATTCTTTTTGGCAGTAAATTGCTGCGTAACCGCATTGCCATCGTAGTAGGCAGTAAATATGCCGCTTTGAGCCGGATAGATGGCCAGATTTTGTAGCCCATCACGGGCAATATCTAGCAAAGCTGGGTAGAAACAAAAGAAAGCGCGTGTCGCGTCGTCGCTTGCGTCTGGTACTTCAATGCTGAGCGTGATATTGTCAAATACGTGTGGTGACTCAGTTATGCTCAGTGGGCTTGGGGGTGTGATGGTGGACGTCTGCACTGCGCCGTTGATGTGTTTTGCTAATGCAGTGAGCTGTATATCAAGTGTGAGCTGGTCAACTACTATGGTTGCTTGCATTTCTGCTTCAATATGCCTAAGTACTCGCTGGATAGTAGCTTGGCTAAACGGTTTAGTTTCTGTAAGCGCTGTTTCAAATAGTTGTTTGGTATGGGCAGTGTAGACTTCTAGCTCAAAAAATATCGTAGATTCAATTGTTTGCCCGTGCACATTGCCGACAAATGCTCGACACAAACCGTGCTTTTCAAGGAGTACTAAGAACCGCTGTAAAACCAGGTGCTCATACACATGGCACACATCATGATCGAACGGTAGATCATAGAATGAATAGAGATGAGTAATCATAATGTCATATCTAATATATCACCGATGACAGGGATAGAGCCATCTCCCTCATCATAATAATGAGAAGGGAGATGGCCATGAACAGCCTAGAAGCTCTTGTAGGGAGGTCTGCTGTTCGTGTTACCACCACGTCCTATCCGCGGTGCGCTCGCTCTTGGCGGCGTATCCTTCGGCTTAGGAGCACCAGTGTATGTCGTTCGTGGTGACCTACTGCTGCCACTTGTGTAGCGCTGCTGTCCCGACTGGGACAGCGAATCGTGGTGGTTCTTTCTGTTCATACCCTTCTGAGGGCGACCAGTTGCCATATCTTCTCCTCGAAGATAGCTGCAGGGCAGGATGCCACTGCATAACGAAACCGCATATGCGGCTAGAGCAATCAGGCTTGATGGCTCCAAGAACGATGATATATATTGATTGTTTGTCAAGAAAATGTAAAATTACCCCACCAGATACCTGACCACGCCACGCCGTAGCAGCCGCTACCAGAACATAACCCCGTGCCGTATACTAGTGGTATGGACACAGCACAATTCCAAGCCATGATATGGCACAAAGCCAAGCAGCTCTACCGCCCTATGCCGTGGCGCAGCCAGCCGACGCTGTACTATGTGCTGGTGAGTGAGCTGATGTTGCAGCAGACGCAGGTGGCGCGGGTGCTGGCTAAGTTTGCCGAGTTTACTGCGCAGTTCCCGACCATCGAGGCCCTGGCGGCGGCCCAGCTACCAGCGGTGCTGCAGGCGTGGCAGGGCTTGGGGTATAACCGTCGGGCCAAGTACCTCCACAGCGCGGCGCAGGCGATTGCCGCTGGTGCACCTATTGCGACGCAGACCGACCTTGTGGTGTTGCCTGGCATTGGCGCTAACACGGCTGGAGCTATCATGAATTACGTGCATCAAATCCCGACCGCCTTCGTAGAGACCAACATCCGCACGGTGTATTTTAATCACTTTTTTGCTGGGCAAGAGCGCGTGGCGGATAAGGATGTACTGGCGCTGGTGGCGCAGACGATGGATAAAGAGCAGCCCCGCCAGTGGTTTTGGGCGCTGATGGATTACGGCGCTGAGCTCAAGGCGGCGGGCAAGGGTCAGCTCGGTACCAGCCGGCACTACACGCGGCAGTCGCGCTTTGCTGGCAGCCTGCGCCAAATGCGGGGCGAGATTGTGCGGCGCATGGCGCAGGGGCAACCACTGAGCGCCATGACCCAGGAACTGCATAGTGACCCGCGTTTTGCTGCCGCGCTTAGTGGGCTGCGAAAGGATGGGCTGGTACCCAAGTAGTGACGGGCGCAGTGTCGCTCCTGGTGCGTCCATGATATACTAAGAGTAAACCTAAAGAAGGAGTGCTATGAGCCCAACCGAAATTGCAATTATATTATTGACTATTACTGTGGTGATGCTAGCCATTGTGATTATTGTGCTGCTTGGCCTGGTAATTGTGGTACTCGCGCGCCTACGTGCCCTAACAAATCAGGCTCAAACCATCACCAAAAACCTAGCATCGGCCACTGCATGGCTCAGCCCAACCACAGTATTTGCGGCTGCAGCACGTGCGTTCACGAGTGGTGGCAAAAGGAAGAAATAAGGAGGAACTATGAAGAAATTACTAAGTATACTTGGTGCGGCTGCAGTTGGCTACGTGGCCGGTAGGCTTGTAGCGCCAAAGAGCGGGGCAGAAACTCGCCAGGATTTACACAAGGCTGCCCAAAAGGCAAAGCAAGTTGGCGCTGCCAAGGCGAAAGAAGCCAAGGTGGTGTATGACGAATCAGCTGGGCATATTAAGCAGGGCTTTGGCGAAGTAGCACGTGAAGCCAAGGATTTTGCCGCTAAAGCCAAGGATTCAGCTGGTAAAATTGGCGTCGAAGCTCGCCAGCTTGGTGCCGAAGCAAAGCAGCACGCCGCCAGCGCAGCGGGCTCTGCTGCCCGGACTGGCCGCCACGTGAGCCGGAGCGTACGCCAGCTAAAGTAAGCTTGACCACCCGGCAAAAAAACCGTGCATACTAGAGTAATAATGAACCGAACAGCGCGTGTGTTGATGGGCTTGGTGACCTTTGGCTTTTTGCTGGCGCCAGTTGCTACCGCCCAGAGTAATCAAGGCCAACTTAAGCCCGATAACGAAGGCATTTTTACCCATATAACCATGGATTGCTTTCATGTTAAACTTAAGCTTTCCAAGGTGCACGAGCGCGATGGTGTGCTGCGGGTGACTCTTGGCCAAGCCTACGATAGCTTGTCGAGCAAGCTGATCACCAAGCTTAATACAAAGATCGCAAGCCAGAACCTTGATGGCGGTAAACTGCTTGCCCACGCTGCCGCCTTCCAGAAGGAGCACGCTGCCTTTATCGATAGCTACAAAACCTACGAGTTTGCTATGAACCACTTGCTCAAGAGTGATTGCCGCACCCAGTCGCAGCAGTTTTATTTGGAGCTGAAGACGGTGCAGAGTATGCGCCAGGAGGTCCACCAGCGGGTTGGCAAGCTGCAGCGCATTGCCAATGATTATTACGTCGCCTTTGAGGCTTTTGAAGCCTCGCTACCGGGTCAGCTAAAGGGGCAGCATGAATAGGTTGGTTGCACCAATTCAATCACTGGCTGAACGTCTGCGCCATACTTCTATTATGGGCCTTAGCGCACTGCTGGTTACCACCATTATGAGCGCAATCATTATTGCTATGGTATTGATGGTATTTAGCATGTATCTGTATAGCCAGTCGGGTGCTGCCCAGCTTGATCTCAGCCGCCCAGCCTACCAGGCGGTGCGCAACCAAATTAAAACCTCTGACCAGTTTACCGGCTTTACAACCAACCAAAAAGCTCAGCGAGCAGAATGTGGCCGAGTTTAAAAAGATGTACCGCGGTAAATATAACGATATTACCAAGCACACCGGTGCTTTTTAACCCAGCTGATATTAGCGACCAGACCTTGGGTATTAGTGCAGAGTAGCCATGCTAAACCCCGACGATTTTATCATTACCCGCAAGCGCAAAAAGTACCGGTTTGCACTGTTTGCTAATTCACCCTTGTGTTTTGAGTATGATGAGTGGTGCGCCCAGCCGCCCCAGCCAATCAGCCATATAGAAATAGGCGCAGGCACGGGCCTGTTTAGCACGCAGCTTGCGGCTAGGAACCCGCAGGCGCAGGTGCTGGCCCTAGATGTAAAGGGTGACCGTTTGCAGGTGGGGGCTCGCCAGGCAGAGGAGCAGGCTCTTGGCAATGTACGCTTTGTGCGTGCCCGGGCGGATCAACTGAGTGAGCTTATCAAGCCAGGCTGTACCCAGGCAGTGTGGCTAACCTTCCGGACCCATTCCCAAAGCGCCGTTCAGCCGGGCGCCGGCTGACGCACCCACATTTTTGGCTCAGTATCAGCAGGTACTTGCCCCAGGAGGTGCCCTGTACCTTAAGCACGATAACCCTAGCTTTTTTGCCTGGAGTTTAGAGCAGCTAGTGGCAGCAGACTGGCATATCCAGGAGCTATCGTTTGATCTGCACGAATCGGAGTTATCACCAGAATATAAGCTGCTGACTACCTATGAACGCCGCTGGCTGAGCCAAGGCTTGGTGACGCACTTTGTGAAAGCAGTGCCACCGCAGTAGCCCACACTTGGGTGGGGTAGCAGTAATGGCATAAGCGCTTGCAGTCAGGGCCTTGCTACAGCCCGTAAAAGGCCTGGCGGGCATCCTGCTCGGCGCGGCGTTCGCGGCTGAGCCTGTGCGGGGACATACGGTGGTAATCAAGCTGTGTATCGTTGGCATGGTAATGGTATTCGTGGAATTTTACGCTGGTATCGGTGTGCAGCCATTGTACGCCAGCTACCGGTTGTTTGCAACTACGTGCTACCGCTGGCATACTAAAGGGGTAAGGAGGTATGATGCAACTTGACGAATATAGCCAAAAAGCACTGGCAACATTAACCAATCAGTACCACTACGGCCAGATCGATGCCCAGTTGATGGGCCAGGTTCTGGGTCTGAGCGGTGAGGCTGGCGAGGTGCAAGAGAAATTTAAAAAACTCCTGCGCGATAAGCGGGGCGAACTTACGCCCGATGATATAACGGCGATTATTAAGGAGCTTGGTGATGTGCTGTGGTACGTGACGTCTATCGCGCACCTGTTGGGCTCAAGCCTTGAGGAGGTTGCCCAGGTGAATAACGCCAAGCTAGCTAGCCGCCGCCAGCGCCAGGCACTTGGTGGCAGTGGCGACGAACGCTAAACTTGTAGCAATAGTGTATGGATTATGGATCTATAGGCCGGGGGTTGCTCGACGAGGCGGAGCGCGCATTAGCCATGGTTCGGCCACTTAATACGGGGGCTAAACTGACGAAAATCATTACTGCTAGCTGGCTGGGTCAGCGGCGCACTACGAAAAGCCGCATAAGCCTGCTGGTAGCGGGTAATGTTATCGCCCAGGGCGCTGCCATAGGCCTCACACCACTGGCCGTAGCGCACCACTGGTAGGCGGGCATAATCATCAACGTGCTGCGTATCAGGGGGCTGGCTTGTGGTGGCTGCCAGGGTAGCTCGTGGGTAACAGGAACATACAGCACTGGCTCTGGTACCAGCAAACCATTATGCTGCCATAGCTCGGCCGTGAGGTACACACCTGGCAGTATAGTGCCCAGCCTGTAGGTATCGCTACCGAGCGTATCCAGCTGGTAGAGGAGCGCCACGCCGGGCCTAAATTGGTCTTGTAGCGGCATGAGGTCGTGGTGGGTTAGTACCTCTGGCGCTGTACCAGTTAGCTCACGGTTCAGCTGCGCTGCGTACTGGGTGAGTTCATCGTAGCTGAGGTCACCGCTATCGATGGTTTGCTGCAATTGGTCGCGTATATCCCACAGCATGCCATGCTCGGGCTGGGGTAGCTCACTTGGCTGGTGTGGTGCATGATTGTGGCGGCTCATAACCTAGCTGCCCTATTGGCTTTGTGCGAGTTGCTGGCGCAGCCATTCGTCGATCGAGCCAGCCCCCATTGCTAGCACCAGGGCGCCATTACGGCGGGCGGCCTGAATCTGCTGCCATGGGCTGGGTTCATGTCGGCCTGCTGCGGGTGTGGGTGGGTTATGCCCTTGGTGAGCTCCGCCGGGGTGAGTACAGGTAGGTGCGGGTCCTCGCGCGTGAGGTAGGTTGGTAGCCAGTAGATACGCTCGGCATCTGCAAAGATGTCATCTGTGTACTGGCTGATAATTTCGTGTTGGCGCACATTTTGGTGCGGCTGGTGAAAACAAGCACCACGTGGGGGTTGACCTCCCGGGCCATTTGCAGTGTGGCGGCGATTTCTACTGGGTGGTGGCCGTAATCGCTATACAGATTATCACCGAGCTTTTCGAACCGGCGGGCTGTACCAGGGAAACTATTGATTGCCGCGATATGGGCTGGCGGGGCGGCTACGAGCTGCTGTGGCTGGTCACCAATGATACGCTGCAGTGCGGCTAGCACAAGGCTCGCATTGGCCCGGTTGTGCTGGCCAGGGATGGTGATGCCAGCGGTTGGCTGCGCCAGCAGGTGCACGATTACGCGGATTAAACACTGTGCCAAGCTGCTGCCAGGTGATTACGTGGCTCGATTGCTCCCCAAACTGGCGGAAGGCAGCCAGGTAGTCAGCTTCTGTGGGGTAGGTATCGGGGTGGTCGTAATCCACCGAGGTTACCAGGCTGAGCCACGGTGTAAAGTGTAGGAAATTGCGATCGAATTCATCGCATTCGTAGATAAAATACTCACTGCCCGGGCGGTACATGCCGCTTGGGCCAAAGGGAAGATTACTACCCACCGAGTAGCTGACCGGCACACCGAGTTGCTCCAGCGCCCACCAGCATGCCGCTGGTGGTTGTTTTACCATGGGTGCCAGCAACTGCTACCAGCTTGAGATTAGTGTGCGTAATAATATGGGCAAGGAGCTCATCGCGCTTGGCAGTACGAATCCCCAGTTCGCGGGCGGCTACCAGCTCGGGGTGGTCATCAGGCAGGGCGGCAGTATGAATAAACCAGGCAAAGGGTTGCTTGGCGTGCTCGGCCCGTAGGTAGCTGCCGGATTGGTCAAGCGTATAGGCAACGCCCGCGCTACCAAGCTGCTCTGTCATCAGGCTTGTGGCTTGGTCGGAGCCGGTTACGTGGTAGCCGGCATCGTGGGCAATCATAGCCAGTGGGCCAATCCCCACGCCACCGATACCAGCAAAGTATATGCGTTTTGTCATCGTCCGTTTATTATACCACTTTTTATATTGTGCGGGCAGGGTAGGGCGGCCCTAGCTGGTATATTGCTGCTGCCTGGCTGGTTTGCTATACTAAAGCCACAACCTTTATGGTGGGTATATGGCAGATATTCGTACAGTCAAGCGCGCACTTAAGCGCATCAGTAGGGTCCGCACCTGGCAGCTGGTGCTGCTGCTGATATTGCTGGTGCTCGCGGCGGCGGCCTTGCTGCGGCTTAATAACATCGGTATGGTAGAGCGCCGCGATGCAGTGATTGCCGCCGATGCAAAAGGCAAGCCAGAGGATATCAAGGCGGCCTTACTCAACCTACAGCACTACGTGGCCCACCATATGAATACCGATGGTAATACCGTCTACCTACAGAAGCAGTTTGACCGTGATAGTGCCGAGCTTATTAAAAAAGCCGTCGAGACAAGCCGCGCTAACCCGATTAATAAAGAAGTGGATGATATTTGCCGGCCGCAATATTCGGGCTATGGGCAGGGCTACGTGGAGTGCTCGCGGGCTGAGCACGCTAAGCGCGGCCCTGGTAAGAACCCAGTTGCAACACTGGCCCTGCCGGACGGCGATAATTACCGTTATTCCTACGCTCCACCACTGTTATCGTTCGACTTGGCGGGCTGGGTTGTCATTGCGATTATTATCATCATTGGGGTGATTATTGTGCGTACTATTGCCCTATGGTGCCTACTGCTGATGCTGCGTATCAAGCGCCGCAAACGGCCGGCGCCGCCGCAATCATAAGGGGTAAGCATAACGAGTAAGGGGTTGACATCATACATAGCGCCATGTAGTGTAAAAAATGTAAGATGTTCACGTTAAGGAGGTATACATTCTTATGGCATACAGTCACACAAATTCAAAGGGCGTTACATATTACTTACATAAATCGGACGTTACACTACGTGGTGGTAAGCGAGTCACCATTTACTTTTTTAGCAAAAACGAGAAGAATGACCGCGGTGTTCCAGCGGATCTACCAGCAGACCGCATTGTATGGGAAATTGAGCGCAACGGTTTCCTCGTTGTAAAGAAAAAAGAAGAAGTGAAGTAAAGCGCCTACGCTTGCACCACATAGCGTGGTGGGGTACACTAAGCCCAAACAAACAGGTGTCATGAAGCCCCCAGGTCCTCCGCAGTCTGGGGGCTTCCTTGTGTATGTTATACTAAAGTTGATGAAACTATCAGCCCCGACCCCTGACCATACAGTTCAGCAATCTGCCCAGCAGCCAGTCCAAAAGCGCTCGTTCCAGATGCGCCGCCGGTCGTCCGTGGTAGAGGTGCTGGACCGATTCTTCTTTGTGTTTGCTGGTATTGCCACCTTGTGGTTGGGGGCAATTCTGTTTATGGCTGGCTGGGGGCTCAACTTTGAATATTGGGTCTACTTTGTGGTTTTTTGGGCGGTGGTGGCGTACTTAGGCTTACCGCGGTTGCACCGGATTCTAAGCTATATTTACGTGCCGGATTATTTTTATTGGCCGTACCCGTACGAGTGATGGCATTTTGGGCGACCCGGTTAATATTGGTGTGCGTGGCAGCGAAGCCCAGCTGCACGCGGCCATGCAAGCTGCTGGCTGGACGCGGGCGGATGATATTACGGCTCGCTCTATCTGGCGGATTATCATATCCACCGTGCGGCGGCGTAGCTACTTGCATGCGCCGGTATCGCCGCTGTTTTTGTTCGGGCGGCAGCAGGATTTTGCGTACCAGCAAGAGGTTGGTGGCAACCCCAAGCAGCGCCACCATGTGCGTTTTTGGCACTGCCCAAGGGCTGGTTGCTCCCGGGTGGCTACCGGGTTGATTGGCTGGCGGCTGGCTCGTACGATAAAAAGCGTTGGCTTGTCGCTCTTTACCTTCAAATTACCCACAAGGTGGATGAAAACATTGATATTGAACGCGACTATATTACTAGCTCTGTATTGGACCATAACGCGCAGGCGCGTGTGGCAATCCTGAAGGATTTTTCGACCGGGTACCACTCGCGTAACGGGGGTGGCGATACCATTATAACCGATGGTGACTTGCCAATTTTAGAGCTAGCCCAGATACCGGTCGATAGCAGCGTCCAGGTGACGACACCGCCGCGAGCTGGCCTAATTTTTGATAGCACCAAGCCTGTGCCGCTGCTGCCCGTTAACCACGAGCTCACCCCGACTGCCGAGCTTGGCCAGGCTATATGGAGCCGCCGCCCATTGCAGCTCCTAGCCGGGGCTATGCTGGTGGCGGTCAGTGTGGTTATGGAGCTGGTGCAGTTTGTACAGGATATGTATGATGCCTGGCAAACGGGCAGTGCAGGCCAGGTGGCTGGTATGGACTGGCGCTGGGTGGTAGCGATTGCTGCCATTACCAGCTTGGTAGTGATTTTAATCGAGGCCGCGCTCGTATTCTTTGTGCTGCGGGGGAGTGCGCTGGCTCGCCTGGCGCTATTGGGTGCAGCCAGCTTTGTGATTATTCAGGCCGCGGTAGGGTTCTTCCTGTACCGGCAGCCGATTTCGTTTGGCAATTCCCTGGTGACAATTTCGCTCCATATTGGTATACTACTGGCACTATCAAGCGATGCTGCCCGCCGTTTTGTGTACCGGCCGGTGCCTGTGCGGCAGCCACAATAAGGATCAAGATTAACCATGGAGCGCCTGAGTTACAACCAGCATGATTATGTGAGCGATAGCGGCGATGTGTTGCCCTATAGCCAGTACGACACGACCTACCAAGCGAGTTTTACGCCGCCACCGGTAGAAGATACACCATGGCACAACGCCGATACGCCTGCGCACACAGGGGAAGGTGCGACGAAGCAGCTGGATACCTGTGCACCCGGTGAGCTATCGGCTGTTGCAACGGCGTTGCAGCAGCAGCTGCGTGCCAGCCAGGGTGAGTACCAGGAGCTGTATCGTCATGGTTGGCAGCATAAGGCCGCCCGGGCTGAGCAGCAGTTTACTCACCAAGCGCTAGCCCACATTTGGGTCGCGTATATTAAAGGCATGATTACAGAGGACGAAGCCACGCATCTTCGCCAGCAGTTTGGCCAAAACGAGCAAGCCGCCACGTCCGAAGCACCCGGCCGTACGCTAACTCGCCATATCGGTGAGGCGGCAGTGCGCACCATGCATACGAGCGAAACACCCTACACCGATGTGCAGCTTCTGGCGGCCCACGACGATACGTGGCGGTAATAATCATAAAAACACAAAAGCCTGTGTGGATAGCACAGGCTTCTACTATAAACATACTTGAATACACGTGGTGGGGGCGGCTGGGATTGAACCAGCGACCAACAGGTTATGAGCCCGCTGCTCTAACCACTGAGCTACGCCCCCTCCGGTAGGCTATTATAGCGCAAAACCGCCACCTAGGCTATAATGAGATATAGAAAATGCCCAATTTACCAATACAAAAACTACACTATCAGCTACGCTACCGTTACCCAACCCGCCAGATCGCAAGCATTGTGGCGGTTGTGGCGATTGTGCTGTGGTTTATATGGGGCTCGGTGGTAGCCATGCAGAAGAACTATAGCCTGCGTGCTAACGTCGCGGCTAAAAGGCGTGAGCGCTCCCTGGTAGAACTCCAAATGAAGACACTTGAATACGAACAAGCCTATCTTAAGAGTGACGAGTACCGCAAGCTGGCCGTCCGTGAACGCCTTGGTAAAGGCGACCCTGGCGAAAAGGTGGTGGTTTTACCCGCCAATAGCCCACAGGCCAGCGCCCAGGATTCACCAGCAGAGCGTGTGACAGCCGCACCGCCTGCCCCAGAGCCAAGCAATTTTAGCCAGTGGCTAACTTTTCTGCTGGGTGGCAATGCCAATCAATAGGACGCTTATGGCTCAGTGACAGCTAAGGCTGGGCTGATTAGCCTGTGTGTGCGCGGGATTGCTCGCAAATGCTACGCCGCCCGCATCAGTAATAAGAATGGAAGATAACGAAAAAACCTCACCGCCGTATTGGCTAGTGAGGGCTTTTCGTGGTAGCGGGGGTAGGATTTGAACCTACGACCTTCGGGTTATGAGCCCGACGAGCTACCAGGCTGCTCCACCCCGCGATACGCTCACTATTGTAGCAGACTTGTATGCCTGGTGCAAGAGCGAAATGGCGGCAGTGGTTCGAGGGAGTCGGGTGGCCGCGCTGCAGGCGGTTGTGCAGTAGTAGACTGAGCGCTGGCGCTTACACCCTGGTAGCCGCGACGCGTACAGCCTCGCTCCAGGTCAGGAAGGCGTGGGGTGTATCAGCAAGATCACTCGCGGTCAGGCCGTGTTTAATGGCCAGGGTTAGCTCCTGGATAACCTCGCCAGCATGGGGGCCTACCACGGTGGCACCAATAATAACGCCATCGGGGTCGGCTATAATCTTGACGAAACCATCGCGAAAATCACTGGTATTGCTGCGGGCAATAATACTGAGCGGCGCCAAGCCAATTTTAACCGTTAAATCGCGCTTTAGGTATTCGTTTTCTGTCATGCCGACGCTAGCGACTGCTGGGAAGGTAGCAGTGACGCGTGGTGTGGCCGTATAGTCGGGTATGATTTTGCTGCGTTTAAACAGGTTATGCGCCGCCACGCGGCTTTCGAGCAGGGCGGTGTGGGTGTGGCTAGGCCGGCCGAGCACATCGCCAGTCGCGTAGATATGCTTGAGGTTGGTTTGCAGCTGCTCGTTTACCTCGATACCCTGGGGTGTATAGGCCACACCAGCGGCTTCCAGGCCCTAGGTCGACTTCGGGGTACGGCCAGCTGCCACCAGGACTTCCCTCGACTCGCACGCTGTGTTCTTCACCACCCTGGCTGTAGGTGACGCGCTTATACAGGCCATCACGCTCAACGCGCAGGGTTCGGGTTTGGGTCAGGATTGCCCATACCCTTGTGCTCTGTGAGCTGCTGCTCCATTAGTTGGCCAACGGCTTCGTCTTCATCAGGCAGGGATGCGCCCCGCAATCTCCGCAAGATATACTTTGGTGCCAAAGGTAGCCATAAGCTGGGCGATCTCTACCGCCTGGCTGCCGCCGCCAATCACATATAGGCTGCGTGGCGGGCGGTTGGCTTCGAGGATGGTGCGCGGTGTGAGGTAGTCGCTTTCCTTTAGGCCTTCAATGTCTGGTAAGGCCCAGCGGGCGCCGGTGGCAATCAGGAACCGGGCTGAGCTGAGCGTATTATCGCCCACGGTGATGGTGTGTGGGCTGGTAAAGCGGGCACGGCCGTGGAAGGTCGTAATACCCTCGTTTTCGTAAAAACGGCGGTTGCCACCAGCCCCGGTGCGCTTAACAGCAAGATCCTTCCAGGCCTTGACGCTTGGGTAGTTATAGCCCACGGTGCTCACGCGTAAGCCAAAGCGGCTGGCGTGGCGAGCTTCGTCATATAGGTGGGCTGCGTGTAGCAGCGCTTTGGTCGGGACATCACTCCAGTTAGGGGAGTCACCGCCAAATGTGTCTGCTTCTACCAGGCCAACCCGTTTGCCAGCCGGGCGGCAATCGTGGCAGCCGCACTGCCACCAGCCCCGCTACCAATTACTAATAAGTCAAAATCATATTTACTACGTGCCATAATCACCTTCTATTATAAGGCATCACGGCCATGTTGGTAAATGTATGCTGCATCTGGCTGGATAGGCAAGAGGGCAATGGTTGCTTGGCGGCGGATATCACGGCTGCTAACGTAGTGGCGGTCACGTAGCCAGGCGGTCACGTGGGAGGTAACTGTTTGGGCAGCTTCGGTAGCTTCGGGCGCGGGTATGCGGACGCTCAGGCAGCTAGCGTAGAGGCTCTGGTGGAGCTTTTCTGCCTGGTAGGGCTCGCGGCTGCTGCGGCCTGGGCGTAAGTATTTACAGACCATCGTCATAGCTATAACCCCTGGTGTAGGGCGACAATAGCCACCTCATTAACATACAGGTAGAGCGCCAGCACCACGAGGCTGCTCCCGGCTAAAAACTGCAGGAACCGTTTGTGCTTTTCGCGCCAGTATTGCAAACGGCTAATTTTGACACCGCGCCCAATCAGCATAGCCACAAAGCTGAGCGGCACCACCGCAATCGCTGTGTAAGTAGCAACGCTAACTGGCTGTAGGTAGGCTGGTAGGTGAGTACTAATAATAACCCCACTGCTGGTAAGTGGGCCGATGGTAAAGAGCAGCTCGCCGAATGCCCCGCTGAGGCCAAGGCCAAAGGCTTCGCCGCTGTGGCGGGTGCGCTTGCTGCGCCGCACCAGGTAATCAGCAAAGTGGCGCGGGATCCACAGGGTTGCACCATCGCCCTTTTTAAAATAAAAGAGCCAGGCTGCAATGCCAAGGCCCAAAAGCAGACCGCATATCACCGCCCACGCGACGGGTGGTACGTGCCGAGTTGGGAATAACCATGTACTTGCGGCGACGCTGATACTTATGAGTAGCGCGGTCATTGCAACACTGCCGCCTAAAAAGCTTATAATCAGCCGCACAAGCTGCGCCTGTGAACGCTTTTTGCCAAGTGCGTGGCCACTCATCATGGTGAGTGTACTAACACTTAACCAAAAGCACGCGTGCACAAAAGCACCGAGCCCAATGATAGAAAAAGCAATAATATAGTGCATCATGGTTACGTTTTTAAGTTCCTGTATTTAGTTATACCATACTCGGACCAGTCAGCGCAAAGTAAACTGGTATTTTACTGAAATTTTGCTTATGCTGTGGCTGACTGTTGATGTTGTATGGCCAGCCCATCACCGCTAGGGGAATGCAAAACCCACCCGGGTGTGGGTGGGGATAATACCTGGTAGCAGCGACTGGGATTGAACCAGTGACCTTAGGCTTATGAGTCCTACGCTCTAACCAACTGAGCTACGCTGCCAAAAAGTGAGTGATGGCATATGCACCATCACTCAGCATTATAACAAACACGGGCTACTTTTAAAAGGTTTACTTAGCGCGGGTACGCGTTGCCAGCACACCCAGGCGGTGGGCTACAAAACTCTGTAGCTCCTCGCTCGTGCGGTGGCGGTTCCAGCTGGCTATATCTTTGGCCGCTGTAAAAGTGTCAAGCGTGGTGGTTTTCATGCGGTTCCTTTTTGTGTTTATGGTTAATTGTTGTGTAAATATATTATTGCACAAACTAACTAAAAAAGCAAGCCCTTTTGCTAAGAAAAGGGCTTGATAAGTGTGGTAACAGGGGTGCGCGGGGCCTATAAAACCTCAACTACCTTGCCATGAACACCATTGTAGCAAGCTGCAGCCCGCGGCTGAGCAATGGTAGCTAGCTGGCGGGGGATAGGCGTTAGGTCAACATCGGCCAGTGTGCCAGCTTCAACACAGCCAAGGGTGATATGAGGGCGGAAGCCATCAGTATTCAGTCCGGGGTGAATATCACTAAGCGCTGCCAGTAGCTGCTCCCGAGCCTGGTTCATCCAGGCGGTCTTTTGCGTGCGTAGCTCTACCCACACACAGTTGCCGGCTTCATCTGGCAGGAAGTTGACACCATCGAGCACCAGCTCGT
Organism: uncultured Candidatus Saccharibacteria bacterium; assembly: GCA_916438855.1. Classification (GTDB taxonomy): domain Bacteria; phylum Patescibacteriota; class Saccharimonadia; order Saccharimonadales; family Saccharimonadaceae; genus SDRW01. Next base: position 166,974 of record CAKAFW010000001.1, on the reverse strand, counting down.
CCAGCGGCGCTAGGGTTTGCGGCGGCTGCTTGCAGGCGTGGTACGTCTTGCTCGGTCACGTTGATAAGGGTGACGTGGGGGATAAACTCACCAAAGTCTAGCTTCATATCAGCGGAAAGTTGGCGTAGCCATTGGTTAGCTTCGTCGTTAAAAACGAGGCTGACGCTAGCCATATGTTTTTCGACGGGGTATGCGGTATCTGCTGCACGCATGGGGTTCTCCTTTTGTTACTTTATAGTATTAAGTATAGCGTATGAAAAGGCACCACGCTAGGGTGGTGCCAAGGGGGTTATTCATCGTCTAAATAGCATAGAATAAACCCTATTGAAACAATGATGAAGACTTCGGCAATGCCGGTGATTATACCGGCTAAAACGCCGTGCTGGCGTATAACGCCAGCAACCACCTCGCAGCCGATCCACACTAGAATTAGTGTTGAAACGGTCTTGTAAAATACCTCTAAGGCATCTGCTACGGTGTAGTTTTTCATCATTCCCTCTCTCCTCGCCCACGTGGGTGTGTGTGTGGATCTGCCACACAGCGAGGTAGGTGCAAGCTTTTGTGTAACAAAAGCTGATATATATATATCACTAAAAGGGCAATAATGCAAGCAGCCCCGCGAGGCCTACGTGCTATACTAGCCGGTATGGAAGCAAGCAGCGCGTGCGGGCAGCGGATTATTGCAGCGGTCAGTGGTGGGGTGGATTCGGTGGTGATGCTACATATGCTGATGCAGAGCCAGCCAAGGGGTAGCCTATGGGTTGCCCATGTGGACCACGGTATTCGCCCGGCGAGCCACCACGATGCAGCCTTTGTGCGTGGCCTCAGCCCAGCAGTACGGCGTCCCGTTCCGGCTCCACCAGGCGCAGCTGGGCCCCCAGGCGAGCGAAAATACTGCCCGCCAGGCCCGCTATAGCTGGCTGCGATCCCTGGCAGCCAAGCACCAAGCGTTGATTGCCACCGCCCACCACACCGATGATATTATCGAATCAATTGCTATTAATTTGCGTGCGGGGGACTGGCTGGCGCGGGCTGGCCGTTATGAACGCACCGGGTATTATTCGCCCACTTGCACACCTACACAAAGCGGATATCGTGGCGTATGCGACCGACCACCGCCTGGAATGGTGCGAGGATGAAACGAACGCCAGTAACGCCTACCTACGTAACCGCGTGCGCCCCCTGGTGCGGCGCCTTCCGGCTACCACGCAGGCACAGCTGTATGCCCTGTGGCAGCGTCAGCGGCAGTGTGCCCGCCATATCGACACGGAAACCAGCCGGCTGGCAACGTGGCAGCGCTACTTTTACTGCCAGGCACCAGCCCGCGAGGCCCAAGCGGTACTGAGAGCCACGATGGCCCAGGCCGGGGTGCGACTCACTCGCCCGCAACATGAGCGGTTACTGCTGGCTATCAAAACCGCACGGCCCGGCGCGCGCCTGAGTTGCGGCCCGGGGCGGTTTGTGGTATTTTACCGCCGTGATTTTGCTGTGCAGGGGCCGAAAGGTGCTATACTAAGGGGAAGAGACTAGTGGAACAAGAGCAGAAAGGAACTGTGACAGATTTATGGCGAATGCAAAACGTCCTAAAAAACCAGGCAATCGAATGGCTAATTTTTTGCGCCTGAGTGTATTTTGGGCAATCATTATCGTGGTGGGCATAACCTTAATGGCCCTCTTTAACCCAAACGAAAATTTGCGCGAGGTGCCGATTTCTGATGTGATCGCCCGTGCCAATAAGGGCGAGATTGCCAAGATTGAAGGCCAGGGGAGTGAGCTAAAGATTACGCCAGAAGGCAGCCAGCGCCCAACGCAGCGGTCGTATATTCAGGGTGGCGTGAGCACGCTGCTGAAGGACGCCAATCTTTCTGGTGATGCAAAAACCAAGGTGATTTCGGATAAGGCGCCATCGCAGACGGGCGAGACAGCCTGGAATATTGCCATGCTGCTTATCCCAACCATGCTTATTATTGGCTTCTTTATGTTTATGATGCGCTCGGCCCAGGGGCAGAACAATCAAGCAATGGGCTTTGGCAAGAGTAAGGCCAAGCTGTATGGTCCGGACCGCAAAAAGGTGGTGTTTAAGGATATTGCTGGCAACGAAAACGCCAAGCAGGATCTTGAAGAAGTGGTAGACTTCCTCAAGCACCCCAAAAAGTACCAGGAACTCGGCGCCAAGATACCGAAGGGCGTGCTGCTGGTGGGTAACCCAGGTACCGGTAAAACGATGCTCGCCCGAGCCGTGGCTGGCGAGGCGGATGTGCCATTCTTTAGCATTAGTGGTTCGGAATTCGTCGAGATGTTCGTGGGTGTTGGTGCTAGCCGTGTGCGCGATCTTTTTGCCAAGGCTAAGAAGAACGCTCCAGCCATTATCTTTATTGATGAAATTGATGCCGTTGGCCGTAAGCGCGGTAGCGGTATGGGCGGTGGCCACGATGAGCGCGAGCAAACACTGAACCAAATCTTGGTAGAAATGGATGGGTTCGAGACGGGTACGAACGTGATTGTGCTTGCCGCCACGAACCGTGCTGATGTGCTGGACCCAGCCTTGCTACGCCCCGGCCGCTTTGACCGCCGCACGAATATTACCCTGCCAGAACGCAAGGACCGCGAGGCAATCCTTAAGGTGCATTTTAAGGATAAGCCAGTCGAGAACGATGTTAACCTGGATGAACTGGCTGCCAAGACAGCAGGGAGTAGCGGTGCAGACCTTGCCAATATCGCCAACGAAGCTGCGATTATTGCTGCCCGCCGTAACGCTAAGAAGGTGAGCAATGCCGACCTTACCGAGGCCTTTGAAAAGGTAGCGATTGGCCCTGAGCGCAAAAGCCAAGGTCATGAACGAGAAAGAAAAAGCAGCTGACTGCCTACCACGAGGCTGGCCATGCGCTGGTAGGGCACGTGCTGCCCGATAGCGACCCAGTGCACAAGGTAACCATCATTCCGCGTGGTGGTACCGGTGGTGTAACCTGGTTCCTGCCGCCAGAGGATAAAAGCTACACGAGCGTGTATGAGTTTAAGGATATCCTCGCCCGGGCGATGGGTGGGCGTATTGCCGAAAAGCTGATCTACGGCGCTGATGGTATTACCACAGGGGCAGGTAGCGACCTGCGCAAGGCGACCGAAATTGCCCGCGATATGGTGATTGAGCAGGGTATGGGTAGCAAGCTGCGCGACCAAGTCTTCCACGAGGATAATGGCGGCATGGTATTTGATAAAATTACCCACGAGCGCCCATATAGTGATGCAACGGCTGAGCTGATCGACCAAGAGGTAGAAATGCTGGTAAAAGAAGCTGCCCGCCGGGCCGAGCTGGTGCTACAGGCCAACCGGCCAAGCTTAGATGCCTTGGCTCATGCGTTGCTCGAGAAAAGAGACGATCGAAAGCACCGAGGTAGAAGAAATCTTTAAAAGCACGCCGCCATGCCACCCGAAGTGGCACTGCACGCGTAGCAGCGGGGTCTGCCGAAGGTTATGGCACCGATTGGTAAGCTCCGCGCAGCTGTGCTGCGTATGAACAAAAAGGTAACGGTGCAGTATGCAGCTGCACTGGCTAGCGGGGTCGACACTGTTGTCGATCCTGCTTGGTTTGCAGCGCGATAGGCTGCTGAATAGTATGTATCTGGGTACCTACAAAGTGGGGCTGGATGCCTACACTGCGGCCTTTACCGTGCCCGACTTTATGTTTATGATCCTGGTATCTGGTGCACTGAGTGTTACCTTTATACCTGTCTTTAACCAGCGGGCGGCGGCCGGGAATAAAAAATCTGCCTGGCAGCTTAGCTCAGTATGATTAACCTGATGGCACTGGTAACGCTGATTACGAGTGTGCTAATCATCATCTTTGCTGACCCAATTGTGCGCTACCTGGTGGCCCCGGGCCTGAGCGAGTCGGGCACTGCCCTGGCAGTGAGCATGATGCGTGTGATTGCCGTGAATCCATTCCTGTTTGCCATTGCAGCGGTCATCGCCAGTATTCAGCAGGCCGTGGGGCGTTTTGCCTTTTACGCCCTGGCGCCGGCACTCTATAACGTAGGGATTATTATCGGACACTCTTCTTTACGAATGGTATTACTATTTTTGGCTGGGAGCTGTTCGATGGCGGCATTATGGGTGTTGCATTGGGGGTGGTGTTTGGCTCGGTGCTGCAGTTAGTAGTAAGCTTGATTGGCCTAGCTGGGCTGGGGTTTGACTACCAATTTAAGATTTTTGGAAGAACCACGGCTTTCGTAAGGTGCTGAATTTGTTACCGGCACGCTCGCTTGACCAAGGCATGGACTACGTGGTTACCCTGGTGGAATATAACCTGGCAAGCCGCATGACAGAAGGTTCGGTGCGGGCACTCAACCAAGCTTCGACCTTGCACCTGGCGCCGATCAATATGATTGGTGTGTCGATTAGCACGGCCGCCTACCCACGCATGACAGAATACCTCGCGCAGAACCGGACGGATTTATTCTGTAAGGAGTTTGCCCAGGTACTGCGGGCGATTATTTGGCTGGCCTTGCCGGTTTCGGTGGTGACCTTTTTGCCCGGGGGTATTTGATTCACTTTATCGTTAACGGTGGTGACCCAGCTATTGCGCGTGTCTTGGGCGCCTTTGCCCTGGCGATTCTGTTCCGCTCCATTTACCATATGGCGGCCCGCGGTTTTTACGCCCGTAAGGATACCAAAACGCCGCTGTATGTATCTATTTTTGCGATTGGGCTTAATATTGCTCTAGCAATTTGGTTTACCTTTGGCTGGCGCCTGGGGGCATCTGGGCTAGCCCTGGCTCAGGTAATTGTATCTGGCCTTGAGGTAGCGATTTTGCTATCGCTGATGGCCGTACAGGTACCTGGCTCGCTGACACGCCACACCGCCCACGCGGTTGGCCGCATGCTGATTGCTGCCGCTATAACGGCTGTTGTGGCCTACACAGCAACGGCGCTCTTCCCGCTCACGGCGGATGATAAGAGCTTCTTTACCAGTATCCCTAAGTTCGGTATTATTGCCGGCGTTAGCCTTGGTGCCTACCTGGCGCTATCGAAAATGCTGCGCCTACCAGAGGCCGACCCCGTGATTGCCAAGCTGCGGCACTTCTTTTTCCGGGTGTAAGATGATTTTAAGCAGCGCTTATGGTATACTGACTGTATAAAACAATTGGGTAGGAAGATTATGTCTGAGGAAACAACGCAAAAAAAACGAATTTTGATTGGCGCTGGTGTAGCTGGTGGTATTCTGGTTGTGCTAGGCGCGATTATTGCCCTGCAGTTTTTGGGTAAGCCCCTGCAGTACCAGTACACCGAAGCCAAACGCGCGGTGGACGAAACGGCCAAGGTGCAAGCTGCCTCGGTAGCCGCGACCAATGCCTACTTTGCTGCCATCAGTAATGCCGATGGCCCTGTGAATACCAACCCAAATAGTATGGTGGATGGCGCCAAAAAGCTCGATGAGCAGACCGAATCACTGAGCCGCTTGCCGGGTATCTATAAGGACGACCAGCTCAAAGCCGGCTACACAGCCTACCAAAAGAACGAGCAGGGCTATAGTGCTGATGTGCGCGCCGTAGCAGAGTCGTTGCGCCAAACCGCAACGGCTAAAAATGCCTGCACCAAGCAAACGTTTGAAAAGGCCTATAGCAGCACAGATAGCACCGATGCGCGGCGTATATTTTCACCGTGCCTTAAGGCGATGCTAGCGATTGACCTTGGCAAGGTAGCCGATGCCGATTACAAGACGCTGCTGGTAGGTATTCGCAAAGCCTATAATGATTATGACAAGGCGCTTGGCTCTGGCGATGGTATCGAGGACGCCAAGACGGCGATTAGCGTGGTGTCTGCCAATGCCCGCACGGTTGATAGCAAGGTGCAGCAGCGCCTGCAAGAGCGCGCCAGCAAGCTGGATATTAGCGCGCTGCAAGAAAGCCTAGCCCGTAAAACCGCGGCTGGTAATAAAAAATGAGCCAACCGCTGATTCGGAATTTCTGCATCATCGCCCACATCGACCACGGCAAGAGTACCTTGGCCGACCGTATGATGGAGCTGACGGGCACCGTTACCAAGCGGGATATGAAGCAGCAGTTGCTCGATAGCATGGATCTGGAGCGCGAGAAGGGAATTACCATCAAGCTTGCCCCGGTGCGGATGAAGTATGAGTACGTAACTTCTTCAGAAGCGGGTGCTGCCCTGTCGACTGCCACCCGCTTAGTATCGCCTGCTGATTCAATTGACGGGGGTAAAAACGCCGCGCCCCAACCTGGCACCTACGACCTCAACCTGATCGACACCCCCGGCCACGTGGATTTTAGCTACGAAGTATCGCGCAGCTTGCAGGCCTGCGAAGGTGCGGTGCTGGTGGTGGATGCCAGCCAGGGGATCCAGGCGCAGACACTCGCCAATGTGTACTTGGCGATGGAGCAGGACCTTACCATCATCCCGGTGCTCAATAAAGTTGACCTGCCAGCAGCCGATGTGCCGCGCGTGTCTAAGCAGGTGATTAATCTGCTGGGCTGCGATGAGAGCGATATTATCCATATTTCGGCCAAGACTGGGCAGAATGTACCCCAAGTGCTGCGGGCTATCGTCGAGCGTATTCCGGCGCCGGTGTCGCCGCTGGCATTGCAGGCTGAGCGTATGGCCGCGCAAGATGGCAAGACGCCGAGTATACCAACCCGCGCCCTGATCTTTGATAGCTACTACGATGACTACCGCGGGGTTATTCTCTACGTGCGCGTGGTGGATGGCACAGTGCCCAAGGGTGCGGACATCACCATGATGGCCACCGGCGCTCGCGGCCTTGCTCTGGAAGTAGGGCACCTCAGCCCAACCATGCAGCCCGACCCACTGCTTGGCACCGGCGAAATCGGCTACATCGTCACCAATCTGAAGACAACGCGTGAGGCGCGGGTGGGGGATACGGTGACGCTCAAGAAATACTTTGAGTAGTTGTAATATAGTGATATAGTTTACCGTATGATGGCTGCGATAAAAAAGTACGACAGATTCATCGCCGCGGCATTTACTGTTCCGAGTTTTTGGGATTGGCTGTGGCAGCGGCACCACAACCAGCTGAGTTGGTACATCCGTCCGTTATTCTTGATACCGTTTTGTTGGTTCGCCTATCGGCGGAGCTGGGCAGGGATAATGCTGGTGATATTACTCACCTTGACCAGCATGGGGTGGTTTGCTGCGCCCAGTGAAACGAATTCACAGGTGCAACAGTTTTTGCAAGTTGAGCAGCAGTATTTACAGGGTGAATGGACATTACGTAAGATTTTTCTCACATTGCTTATACCATTATCCTTTAGTGCTTTAGCAGCGGCATTGTGGTGGCGAAATATCTGGCTAGGTGTGATAGTCATGGCGTTCATGGCTGCCGGTAAATTACTATGGAGTATAACTTTTTCTGGTGAAGCTGGCCTGGCGGTGATTGCCCCTGCGACAATTGGATTTGTCCTATGCGGTGGCTGTTTGTGGTTGATTACAGTGTTGTCTCGCCGTCGTATCCCTAGGGTTAAGAAAAATGAATTTCATTAAGAAAGGGCCAAATAGGTAGGGTTATTATCCATATCTCAGCTAAGACTACCAGCACAAATAGCATATAGATACTTTTTATGGTATATTGGCAATATGCCGCACCGCGATTTACCCCCTATTTCACCAATGGAAGAGCCGGACCGATCTAATTTTGAAGCCCAGCCACCCCAGCCTGCTGCCAAGCGTAAATATGGGCGGGCGGCACTACGCGCTATGCTCCAGCGTCTTACAAGGAGCGAGTCCCACCAGACTCCGGTTGAACCAGTCAGGCGTGAACCCGATACACCGACTACCGAGCCTCAGCTTACTACTCGGGAAGATACTGACCGCCACACGGTGGCTGTACCCCAGCGTTCCGCGTTTGACCTACCAGCGGGGGCGCGGGAGTCTGGTGGTGAATCTACGCCGCATATACCAAATATTGATGACATACGGCAGTATCTTGATCAGCACCAAAAGGGGCTAGATTCGGCGGATAGGATTGCAAGTCTACTTGAGCCAATTGATATGGACGAGCTTGCCCCTGGTGTCAGCCACGAGCAGCTGGCACAGTCACTGCTGGATAGCGGCCAGCAAGGTGTAGACTTTCTCAGCGGTCGTATTGCACATTTTCGGGATTTAAGCCCGCAGATAGCTGAGCAGTTGTATCAGCACGGCTATAGCGGGGACGTGCTGCGGGGTTGTAGGTTCGGCGCGTTTGATGATAATTTTTGACAAACAACAACTGGCCGACCAACTGATAGAAGATGGTCGCTATACCGATCTGTTAGGTCAAGCAGATGTTTTCCCGCCAGACATGATCGATAAGCAGGCAATTATCGATCGGGCATTTGCTGACCAGCGGACACCAACTCAGGAGTTGATATATTATAGCCATTACGTGCCAGAAGCTGACCAGAATGAGTTTATCAAGCGGCTTATTGACCGTGATGAATCGAGTGCGGGGATCGTGGCAATGAATTTGTGGCAGATTAGCAGCAATCATATAGATAGCAGCATCGCGAGTCATTTGATTCAGGCCGGTAACATTATGGACGTTTTTGTGCCAGATTGATCGATTTGATGGTATTGACCACCAGGCAATTGCCGAGCAGGCCTACCGCGCAGGGCATACCCAGCGCCTACTTGGGGACTTAATTTATTTCCCGAATGGGAGCCTGAATGTTGATTTAGCTGAGCAACTCCTTGCAACCGAGCATGGGTACGAGGTAGCCTATGCGCTCCGTAAATTCGATGACCCAGACGGTAAGATTGCGGCCCAGCTGCTTGGCCAGTCTATCACGTATTTGAACGAGATCCCGCGCGCTATGTATAGCCAGCTGAAGGATAGCCCGGCTGTGCGCCAGATGCTAGCGGAGCACCGTGATAGCGACATTCAGGCAATTCTGCGTAGCGAGGACCAAAGCTTACTGAGTAGCTATGCTGCTATTGCTGGCGACGACTTACCCCCAGCAATGCTACACGCCAGGGATGTGTTCGGTACGGTGGGTGTGGCAGGGACACGCATTGCTAATATGATCCTGAACGCCGAGGCTCCAACCGATTACATGAAGAGCCTTGGTATCACCGAGACCGGCCAGGCGGGTATTGACCAAATGAAGCAGCAGGTGAGTGAATTCCTGGCAGAGTTCCAGGCTGGGGACATCAGCCCCGAGCGGGCCCATCAGCTTGAAAAGTCAGCCATTCTACGCGAGGCGCTTATGAATGTGACGGGTTACCGGGAAGGCACATGGGGGAGTAGCGGTGGTAATGAACTGCGCCAGAAGATTAGCTACTACAATAGGGCGGTCGAGGATGGCCGGATTGCGCCGCTTAAGCCTGGCTACGCAGCCAGCACGACCTACGAGCTAACCACCGTTAAGGCGAAGAAAGAGCGCGCCACCTGGACGCAAGATGCCACCGAGCGCTACCAGCTGCTGTATAGTGATATGCAGCGGGCAGCCCTGATGGCTAGCCAGCAGGGGCGGAATTCGCCAGGCGATGGGAGATTTACGCCAGGCAATTGATGGCGTTGCCGACGGGCTAGTCAGCCAGCTAGAGGCAATTGATGCAGACGACCCCAAGGCAGAGTTTAAGCGCCAGAATCTTGAGCAGCGCCTCGGGTAAAGTTAACGGCCTACTTACAGCAGGTGGATGATAATGAGTGGGTGGATGGCAGCCGGTTTGTGCTTGAATCGCCGGCCGATGCAACGCGGGCCTTTAGCGAGCTTTACCCCCATAAAGAGCTGCATGGTCAGCTGCGCCGCTTGGTGTTTGCCTGGGCTATGCGTAAGGAGCCGGCCCACGCGGCAAATCGCGCGTGATCTTTCCCCAGAGCCAACGCTTGATTCTATGAGCAACATGCGTGAGTTTATAGAGCATATCGTTAACAAAGAAACCTACGGCAACTACTTTAGTACCAAAAAAAGCAGGCTGGGCAGTTTAAGCAAATGAACAGCACCAAGGCGCTGGAAGAAGCCATGCAGCGCTACCAGCAGCAAGCCGACCGTACCGGCACAACGAAGCTGCAGTTTATTCCTACCCGGGGGCTGCTGATGGAGATGTCGGGCCAGATTGCTGATGCCTGCTGGGCGGACCAGTACCAATCGATTGCCGAAACGCTGCGAAACTTTACCGCTGTGATTATGAAAGCCCGCCCCGGCCAGGCGAACGAGCGCGTGGTTGGCGCCGGTATGCTAATTGAAACCGAAAGATACCGCCACGGGCGAAAAAGGTACTGCTGATGCGTGGCCTTAACCCAACCGAAAACTATATTCACAAGGTAGATGTGGGCGATTTTTACCAGGCGGCAACGGATTATGTTCGCCAGCAAGCTCAAGCAATTGGTGCTAAGCCTGCTATTGTGATTGATAACCATACTCGCGGAGCGGCGACGACGCGGCCGACCCTCTTTGGCTATATGAGTGCGGAGCGCCGTGAGTTGCAGCGCATCCCGGTACCGTTCAAAGATACTGAGTTTAACGGCTATAACGTCAGCGGCGATAGCTACGCCCTGTAGGGTGTAGAGCAGCGCTTGGGCCCCCGCTTGGCGGCTGCGGGGAGCCTTCAGGCTCGTACCAGCCCTAGGTCGTCGTAGCTGGCCGGGCGCTCTGAGTGCGACTGGCGTAATGCACGAGTGTAATCACCAGCCACAAGCCAAAGGCAATCAGGCCTACAAAGCCGCCAAACCAGCGGTGCCCAATCAGGTAACCGTGGGTGTTAACGCAGTGGGTTAGGAGGCTAATGGCAAGCACATCACCAAGCAGTGTAAACATATTCAGGGGCAGAAATAAGCGTGGCTTTGTAGGGTGTGCTGCATAGTGCTGAGGATTTTGGCCTGCAATACAATTGGGCGTACGCGTGTGTAGGCGGTAAACAGCACGACTGCAGCGATGGCGACTGGTGGCCAGCTGCTTGCCCCCATCAGTGCAATGCTAGCCGCCATAATACACCCATCCACCCAGTAGAAGGCGAGTGGCCTGAGTTTATCGAACCAGTACGCGTACCAGCCAAGCAGTGCACCACCGATACTGCCAACGGCGGCAATCACCCCAAACCACTCCACGCCGACACCAACGTGCTGAAAGAGCAGCTCGCGGTATTCCGTACCCTTGTTCGAAACGCCAGCCAGGAAGCCAGCAAATACAAATAGTGCCAAGTTGCGTGGGGTGATGATGGCTTTAGCTGCCCCCATGGGGGCGCTTTTTGTGCTACCTGCATCTTGGCGCGGTGGGTGGGCAAAGCTTAGCGCTAAGCACACAGTAGCCGCCAGCGATAGAAACCCCTAGTATAAAGGGCAGCGTATGGTGGATTTGGTAGGTAAGAGGAATCAGGATAATCAGCACTGTATTGCCAACCAGGCCATAGGTTTGGGCGCGTCCCATTACTTTGGTATAGTCGTGCCCGCGCCCAAGCGCCACCAGGGTATCGTGCATAAAGGCTTCTACTGCACCCGATAAAAAGGCATACCCACCAAAGAATAAGAGCGAGGCTATCAACCCGCCCCAGAAGGTTGGCAGAAAGGCATAAAAAAGCGGTGATGTCACCGCGATACTTGTACCCAGGATAATTGCCCGGCGGTTACCAAGGGTATCAGCCACGTAGCCAGCCGGTATTTGTAGCAGCGCCTGCACAATAGAAGAAATAATCACCATAAGCGCCAATTCATCCAGGCTGACTTTACCAACGTTGACCAGCTGTACCGTTATAAGCGGTAGGTATACGCGCTTGGTAAAGATGCGGAACCACGAGTATTTGACGATATTGCGCTCGAGTAGGGCTTTGCTGGTGACGTTGCTGTGCTGCTGCATATGGTTCCTCCGCTTATGTGCCGGTTCATATCATATAGCATGGTTGCTGGTGCGTCAAATACAATGTTCCGTAATAATTACTACAGGTAATGTGTGTATGAGTAAAGCTATGTGGTGTATGCTATTAATGAAGAGGTTTTAATCTTGTGATTAACAAACACTACTTTAATCTAAAACACAAAACGGCGCTCACTAATATGGATGAGAGTACACGCTACATCGTGCAACTGATAGCAGATATCATTGAAAATAGGGATAGTTTGCCGCTGAATGCGTTGGGTGAACATATTGCTCTTGTAACAACTCCGCGCCGTGATTGGGATAAGCTCCAGCGCCAGTACCCTTTCTTAGGTGAAATAGCCGAGCTAGCAGTGGACTTGAAAGCAGCGGATGATGAATGGGAGGCTCAAGAAATATTTCAGCAAATAATCAATAAGTTTGCCTATTTGATAAATCATAACGTTGCTTGTTACCCACAAATGACGTACCGGCAAGCGGTTGAACACTGTAAGTATTGGGCGGATCAGATTCGATCAGACGGGATTGATGTATTAACCACGGACTACAGCGCAGCTATTGGTGTGTCGGACCAGCTAGCGTATCCACTAGACATGCAGGTATGGATTAGCGCCGAAAGACACCCGCTTATGTATAAAGTGTGCGACTATGCTGGTATTGTCGACAGTGATCACACGAACCGGCCAGCGTGGGAAACACTGCTGAGGCTGATTGACCAGTTGTAACGAGTAGCTGTACACCCCCGCCGATACACGCTATTATAGCTATATGCCACACATTACACTTGAGTGTTTATTCTAATGGTATGTCACATACAAATATATCTGGGTGGTACTGATGAACAACTCGGATATATGGGAACAGGAATTTTTGATAAATACTCAGCGGATGTTGTTATGGCAGTATTGCGTGATTTGCGCAGGGCTATTATTAGCCTGCCGAACAGTGTTAAACCTAAAAATGTTGTTGTGTATGGTGGCGGGGTAAATATTAAATTTGCCAGAGATGTGATACGTAATGCCTGCAAGGGTATGAATGTCTTATTTATGGACGGCGACGCGACACTGCTTGGCTGTGCAAAATTAAGATATACTAATGTTGCGGGGTAGTGTTAGGTCTGAGAATGTCCTAAAATAATACTATGAATCAAGAATGGAACGTTATAAGTCAAAAGAAGTTAGTCGACTCGCCGTGGTACAAGCTCAATATTGAAACCGTCAGGCTCCCGTCAGGCAAAGTCCTCGATGATTATTACGTGCGAGAGGGTATGAACGCCGTTTTGATCGTTCCACGCACTCATGAAGGCAAATTTTTTTGCTGGTGCGTCAGTATAAACACGGAGCGCAGCAAAGTGTTATAGAATTTCCTGCGGGTAAGATCGATGCGGGTGAATCTGCTTTAATTGCTGCAAAAAGGGAATTATATGAAGAGACTGAGGCACCTCCAGTCTTTTTGTAGAGGGACCCACATTTTTTGAGGACCCTACAAATAGCCGTGTCAAGATAGCGATCGTCTTTGCTGATAATGTCACTATAAAGCATAGGCAACATCTTGACGATAATGAGAATATTGAAGTAATACAGCTAACAACTGACGAGCTACGAACTATGCTCATGAACAATGAGCTATCTGTGGCAGCATCCGTAGCAGCAGGTTGGATGGCCTTAGAAAGGAGACAATAACATGAAGAAATATAAGTCTGGGACACAATAACCCGAGTGTCTGTTAAGGGTGGCCTACCTGACAATGCAAAAGTAACTCGTTTCGGCGACGTAAAACATCTCTTTAGTAATTTAGAAAATACCAGCTATAGAGATGATGATATTGTGTATTTTGTAGAGAGGGTTGCAGCTGCGGATAGTCAAACTCCTGAGTTTTCTATTACAACGATTATGCCGGGTAATGTTAGCGGAGAGTGCTTCTTTACACGAGGACACGACCATAAGCCCGAAAAGGGAGAGACGTATTTTTGTATAGCCGGACAAGGTGGATTGATTGTTGAGAAAGATGGTGGTTCCGAATGGCTACCTATGTCTCCCGGTGATGTTATTCAGCTAAAGTCTGGATGGGCGCATAGGACTGTAAACACGGGAGATACCCCATTGATCTTTGTTGGCCAGTATATCACGCCATTTGAAGTTGATTATGGTATTAGTGAAAGGGGCTTTAAGATGAAAGTATTCAAGAATGGGTCTAATAATGTTAAGCTCACTGTACAGGGTAGAGAGGTCGGATAAACATGCGGGCAACAGATAGCGACCCTAGACTTGCAGCAGTTAATCTGAGATTATCAATTCTCGATATGGTCGAAACTGCGTTATCTGGTCATATTGATAGTTCATTTTCTTGTGTTGAGATCATAGTAGCGCTTTTATAGGGATATTATGAGGTATGATGTGTCAAACCCGCTCATGCCAGAAAGAGATAGGTTTATCTTGGCTAAGGGACACGCTGCACCAGCTCTTTATGGGATGTTGTCTGAAGTTGGTTACTTTGACAAACAGGAATTGGCTACACTGCGCAAGTTGGGTTCACGGCTCCAAGGTCATCCAAAAGTCGGCCTTCCTGGAGTTGAGGTAAGCACTGGTTCGCTTGGACAAGGACTTTCAGTCGCAGCTGGTGCGGCTTTGGCCCTCAAACGTGTATACGGTAATGGTGGGCCACGGGTCTTTGTACTTATGGGTGACGGAGAGATTGACGAAGGTCAGGTGTGGGAGGCAGTCATGTTTGCTGGTTACCAAAAAAATTAGCAATCTCGTCGCCATAGTTGATGGAAACAAGCTACAATACACTGGTACAGTTGGAGATGTCGTTGCGCCAGCAGATTTGTCTCGTGCTGTTCGTTCTTTTGGTTGGGACTATATGGAGATTGATGGTCACGATCACAATAGTATAATTACCGCGCTTCAATCTGCAAGTCATACAGCAAGGATGCCGCTGTTTGTTTATGCCCATACAATTAAGGGAAAAGATGGACTATTTATGGAAAATAACCTAGCTTGGCATGGTAAAGTACCTTCGACTAGTGAAATTCAGAGAATTCGAGATAGCCTTGTGGAGAAAAAAACGAATGATAGAGGTGGCGAAAAATGCGTGATGTGATTGGACCTGCTCTGTTGGCTTTAGGCAAACGTAGAAAAAGATTTCTTTGTTGTGGATGCTGATAATGGTCCTGCTACCCGGGTGCAGGCATTTGGTGATGTGTATCAGGACAGATATGTTAATGTGGGATGCGCTGAGCAGAATTTGCTTGGTGTTGCCGCGGGTATCGCAAGCACTGGTCGTCCTGTGATTGCGGCTACTTTTTCTATTTTTTTCTGCTCGGAAGGGCATTTGAGCAGGCAAGAAATACGATAGCAGCTTCACGCCTACCGGTAGTACTTTTTGGGCACACATGCAGGGCTGAGTACTGGGGCGGACGGTGGTTCACACTGTTGTCCTGAAGATATAGCACTTGCCCGATCTATTCCTGGCATGAGCGTGTATATACCCGCATGTGATGATGACATACCCATCCTGTTATTACGAGCTCTGGAATCAGGCGCACCGTGCTATATAAGAGTGCCTCGTAGTGGAATATGGCCAGAGGGGTTAAGTAGTAGCATCCCAAAGCTACCGATAGGAAATGGCTTAAGATGCTGGAAGAGTGGTGAAAAGACTGCCCTCGTAACTACCGGGCTTATGCTCCCAAGGGTGTTACAAGTAGCGGACAATCTAGAAGCAATAGGGTGTCCGTCGATTGCTGTTTATGATATGCCAGTGTTAACTTGTTCCGAAGAGTATATTGCCGAGACACTATACGAGTTTGATAATATAGTCACTATAGAGGATCACTGGCCGGCAGGAGGGCTGGGTGACTTAATTTCTTATATTGTCGCAAGTCGCTTAAATAAGGTTGTACTGCAAATATCCGCGAATCATGTGTTTCCATCAAGTGGTAAGCCGGAGGATGTATTGGATGACATGGGGCTCGGTGTTGATTATATAGCGCATAAGATTAGTAAGAGCCTGGAGATTGAGAAAGCGTTATGAGGCTAGAAAGTCACTATGGCTCTCTGCAACGACTAATGGAGGAAGACAGGGATCTGTTGGGAGAATCTATCCCAGTTTTACCTATTCCATCGTTGATGCCCCGAAGCGATAAGGCGCCTATTCAGGAGGGAGAGAAGTTTAGCGGCAACGTATCTCTTGGTGAAGCGGCAGTCAGTTTGACCTTGGCGGCGTCCCCGCATTTCCCTCCGGAGCATAAGCTATCAGATTTATTACAGGACGCACAACTGGCTTTCGGTAAGAAGCCGGAGTTGCTTATTGATATAGCCCATGATCAGCCTGTGGCTCCGCATATGATAGTCTGGTGGAAGTCAGCTTATGGGGCTAGCGATAATGCGATTAATATGTTTGACCTGTTCGCGATGAAAGATGATGTGCGATCAGACTACCTACAAGGCATTTCGGAGCAAGTCATGCGCGGATTTAAGTCGCTGAGTAATTTTGAAGGTGTACCGTTAATTTACGGATCTTGGGGGTTTTTAGTGAGGTCGATCAGAGGAATCAATATGGATTAGGTAGGGGTGCTCCGACAATGCCATTCGGTCACCTACATATTGCCAAGGCAAGGCCTTCCAATGAGCGTGTGACTATGTTGAGCGAACTCGACCTGCCACCCGCAGATACATTGAAGTATCGTCAACCGTGGAACCGTCTTTTAAATAATGAGCTTCATAATGAAATCGAGAATATAATAAGTGGAGCAATTAGCAACCAGGATATTGATATAGCCAAGAAAGTTATTTTTTTATGACAAAGTAAAAGATTTTTGATGGACATCATCTTGCGCGAGAACAGGGTTATAAAATCAACTATTCGAAGTATGTTCCAGTTTCACTTGCGTTAGAAGACTGTACTAAAATTGCTGGAACTACAGAAAAAAATTTATAGCAACCTTGCTTTTATTGCACGAGGTCTTTTATAAAAAAATATAGCGGATGACCAGAGCCAAGCTCGATACATTGAAGAAGTTTGCCAAGTAGGTTTAGACAATAGTCTAAGCAAGGTGGCCACAGCTAAGCTTGTAGATTTTTGCTCTGAGAATTCAACCCACGACTGCACAACTAAGGGAATGGTTACAGCAGATATCTAAAGAAAGTACTCTAAACGATCAGTCAGCACAACTTCTGCAAGAAGAGATAGCTAAGAGAAAGAATAGGACACAAGAGCGATATAGGAGACCGCTGTCGTTGTTAGTTGATGATACGTACACTGATTTAGATAATAATCCAAAGTTGACTTGGCCAATTCACTCTAGTGCAATTTATTGCATGGATGACATTGTCTTCCATAATAATACCGCTCTAACTAGTGGTTTTCATATTTTTCCTGCGTTTGTTGCCGAATCTGGCGCTCCTGAAATGATGTATGGTGCACTACTAACTCGTAATATGGGGGAGACTTTATCTTCATCTACGCCGCATCGTGTCAACTCTGTACGCGATAGCCAAAACACGCTATTATAGCTATATGCCACACATTACACTTGAACCCCTCCCTGGCTACAAAGAAGTCAAGCCCTTCGTCTACGCAGGGTTCTTTCCGGTATCTAACGAAGATTACAATGACCTGAAAGAAGCGATCGAGAAGCTGAGCCTGAGCGATAGCGCCCTGCAGTTTGAGCCAGAGAATTCGCCGGTGCTTGGCTTTGGCGTGCGGATTGGCTTCCTTGGCCTACTCCATATGGATATTATTCGTGAGCGGCTGGAGCGTGAGTATGCACTTGATTTAGTTGTGACCAACCCCAGCACCGACTACAAGGTTACGATGACAGACGGCAGCGAGCAGGATATTAAATCTGCCGCCGATCTGCCACCCGTTACAAAAATCACTCAGATCCGCGAACCCTGGATTAATGGCGAGGTCGTCGTGCCACAGGAATATATTGGTGCGGTTATTCAGCTGATTGTTGCTAAGCGCGGCGTGCAGAGCAACATTAGCTATATTGATGAGCGCGCTCTGGTGTCGTTCACAGCGCCACTGGCTAATTTGCTAACGGATTTTTACGACCAGCTGAAGAGTATTACCAGCGGCTACGGCTCGTTTAATTATGAGCTTAAGGGGTACCAGCCAGAGGACTTGGTGCGGGTGGATTTCTACGTTGCCGGGGAAATGGTGGATGCCCTGAGTGTGATGTGCCACCGCACCGAAGCTCATGCACTAGGGCGCCAGGTGGTGAAGAAGCTGAAGGAGGTTGTGCCGCGCCAGAGTTTCCAGGTAAGCTTGCAGGCAGCAATCGGCGGTAAGTTTATCGCCCGCGAGGACCTAAGCGCCTACCGCAAAGATGTGACGGCCAAGCTGTATGGTGGTGATGTATCGCGACGCAAAAAGCTCCTTGCCAAGCAGGCAAAGGGTAAGCAGCGTATGAAACGCTTTGGCAAGGTAGATATCCCGAGCGAAGCCTTTACGGTGATGCTTAAGCGGGATTAATAGTAGGGAAGGGAACTGATGTCGCAATTACAGGAACTGATTACTAATTATACCCCCAGCCGAGCAGCGGCTCAGTTGGTGGCGGATGCGAAACTGGTGCTGCTGGTTGGTATTACGGGGGCGGGCAAGGATACCATCAAAACCCAGCTGCTGGCAGAGCCACTCTTTCGTGATATTATTTCGCATACAACCCGCAAGCCGCGTATTAATAATGGCACGCACGAGGTGAATGGCCGTGACTACCACTTTATCACCGAAGAGACGGCCGTGGCTATGCTCGGTGAACAGGCCTTTATTGAGGCTAAGTTTGTCCATGGTACGGTGTATGGCACCAGTGTGGCTGAGGTAGAAGAGGCCTACCGCCAGGGTAAAATCGCAATTACTGATATCGATGTGCAGGGCGTCACAGAATACAAAGAGCTTTCGCCAGGGGTGGTGGCGGTGTTTATTCTGCCGCCGAGCTTTAGCGTTTGGCAGCAGCGCCTGCGCAACCGCTACCCAAGCCACACGGCCTTTATGGCAGAGTGGCCAGCGCGCCGCCGCACCGCTATTGATGAGCTGACGCACGCTCTGGAGCTGCCGTACTACCACTTTATTATTAACGATGACCTGGCCGAGGCTGTACGCAGCACCCGCCAGATTGCCCTTAAGCCAGATATCTACACACGTAAAGACGACGAAGCCCGCCTTGCCGCACGTGACCTGCTTGATGAAATTATTGCAATGAGTGGGGAATAAGGGAATCGCCCTGATACCACATATACATGGCATCAGGGCGGGAATGGTACGGTTTATTGGTCATCAAAGCCGTGAGCCTCAAGGTAGGCTCGTGCGGCTATCTCGTGTGAATCGATATTCACCTCCTTGAAATCTTCGTCCATCTGCTTGTAGAGTGCTGCATTATCCTGTAGTAGCTCTGCAGTTGGCAGGGACTATTGCGCTTAGGAAGGCGCCTTGAAGCTTCTTTTTGAAGCTCACTTCCCACTTGGTTGTAGTTGCTGCTGAGCATTGCTCTGGCGAGCTGTTCAACATACTCGCCAATGAGGCCAAGGGCTGTTTCCTTGGCCTTGTCCCGCAGCTGCCTGCTCTCGAGCGGCAAGAAGACATGGTCGTTAAAAATCTTGATGATCTTTGAACATACCAGTAAGCAGCGCCACTGGCAGATCATCCCTTAGTGAGCGTGATGCTGCCTTCAGGATCTTTTAGATCCTGAATCAGCTTTTCGTACTTCTTGATTTGGTTGGCCCGGTATGGTATGGGCTTCGGGCTCGTATCGCTGAGCCATGCCCGCAATATGACACCAATTATCACAGCGCTGATGATAATGACACCACTGAGGAGCATGGCTACTCCTTTGAGCATCTCGTTAGTAGATGCAATGATCCCTACAACAACGCTAAGCACGGCCAGGGAAAAGCTGCCGAGGATAATGTTTGAGCGCTGCTGCTCCCAGATAGTATCCCAATATAAGGCGCGTTGCTCCTTTTTTAGGAATTTGAGCGCCTGGACTCGGGCATCTTGCCCTTCTATAGTATACCCCTTCTTGCCCCATAGCTTGGCGGTAGGGGAGTTCTTGCTGGTTTGCAAGAACCAGGTATCGCCGTATAGGCGTGTTACCGTGGTAGCCATCATATATCCTCTCTACTAAGAATGAAAACCACGTACCCTTAAGGTACAAGACTCGCGCCTGGAGGTGCGAAAGTCTGATATATATATCAATATAAGGAACTAAAGTCAAGTTCACGAGAGGGGTAAGGCCGGGTGAGGTAGCGCGGGTGCTTGTGGCGCCGCACCCACCCTAATACCGCCACTGCCCCATATCACGGTTATAGACGTCGATGATCCGCGGCGTTAGCAGGGTCGAGATGCCCGCTGGGGGTAGGCTAGCGGGGCGCTGGCGCAGGGCGTAGTCGAGCAGTTTGGTATCGGTGTAGCTGAGCCCAGGCGGCAGCGGCTGGCTTAGCAGGCTAGCTGTATCCTTGGTCGAGAGCACAAAACCCCACTCGCCAAAGGAAGGTACATTGATGCTAAAGGGCGTGATATGCCGCTGGGGCTGGGCAGATGCGACGGTGCTAGCCACCATCGCGAAGGCGTGTGGCGAGAAGTACGACGACGTCGCTTGGGTGATCATCACACCGCTGGGGCTGAGAATGCGCGCGGCCTGGCGGTAGAATTGCTGCGAGTAGAGCTTGGCCAGGCGGTCGTTCGATGGGTCGACCAGGTCGATCAGAATGGCATCATACGCCTGGTGTGTCTTGAAGGCAAATAAAAACGCGTCCTCGTTGACGACGCGCACTTTGGGGCTAGCAAGCGAGCGCTGGTTTTGCTCAGTCAGCAGGGGATTGGTGCGCGCCAGCTGCGTCATAGCTGGGTCGATATCCACCAGGGTGATGTGCTCCACACTGGGGTACTTCAGGATCTCGCGCGCCAGCAGTCCGTCGCCACCGCCCATAATCAACACGTTTTTGGGCTGCTTGACCGCTGTCATCGCCGCGCCGGCCAGCGTTTCATGATAGCGGGCTTCGTCCAGGCTGGAAAACTGCAGGTTGTTATTCAGATACAGCCGCAAATCCTGCTTATACTTGGTGAGGACGATCTTTTGGTAAGCCGACTGTTGGTAGAGGATAACCGGGTCTTTATAGGCCTTGGTATCGATGCGGTGCTCCAGCCAGCTGGCGCCAAAGAACAGCCCCAGCAGCAGGATGGTTGCGACTACACTGGCGGCTAGGAGCCTGCGCGAGGTCTTCAGCTGTAATAGAATCAGCACTGCCACGGCGATATTGAGCGTGGCGATCAAGTAGGTGCTGCGCATCAGACCAAGACTTGGGCAATAGGAAGAGCGGGAAGACCAGCGAGGCTACCAGCGCGCCAAAGTAATCAATCGCCAGCACCTTGCTGAGTAGTTCCACCGAAGACGGCCGGCCGTAGCGGGTAAACATCTTCACCAGCAGCGGGATTTCCAGCCCAATCAGCACACCAATCACCAGGCTAATCAGCGCAAACACCGGCCAGTGCAGCTTGCTTAAGCTAAAGGCGCTGTAGAGCAGCAGCACCGAATTACCACCCACCAGCCCCAGCAGGATTTCATTAACGGCAAAGCTGGTGGCGGGGTGCCAGCGAATATGCCGCACCAGTAGCGACCCCACCCCCATGCCAAAGAGGGTAATGCCGGTTGCCAGGCTAAAGCTCAGGATTGAATCGCCCACCAGGTACGAGGCAGCCGTGCCCAGGATGAGCTCGTAGATAAGCCCGCCAATTGCCACCAGCAGCGCCGCCGCAAACAGTGCGATATTTTCCTTGCTGGTGATGTGCTTGGTGCCCGGTGGCGTAACGCGAGTATGTGCCATAGTGTCTTTCGTCTACCTTTTGCGCCCAGGTTACTTGCCTACGCCGCCACTGCCACCGCCATAGACGCTGCGCCCGTGGTAGGTGCCGCTGCCGTGTGAATCATCGTGGCCAAAGAACTCGTCGTAAATGGCAAAGAGCAGTGCGCCAACAAAGCTGATGATCATCACCCAGCGCCAAAACAGCGGCCAGTTGCGCGGGCGAATCAGCCGGCCAAATAATTCCTTTTGCTGCGCATCGGACAGGGGTGTTTTGCGGTAGACATCGTACTCGCGCCGGTTGTATTTTTCGACCGTGTAGGTGGTGGTGGCGCCGGTTTCGGCGTCGGTGTAGTGTAGGCTGGCATAGGCCATTGGCTCACCCTCGAAGACCTGGTAGGCATTCTTGCCGTGGATAGCCATAATGGTGCCTTCGCCGGCTTCGGCAACGGTGATGGTCTGTGCGGTGCCGTCCTCCAGCGTGATGCTAAACTCATTACCAGTAGCCAAGCGCTCTGGCTCAAGCCGCTGGGCAAACCGCACTGGCTCGTAGAGCGACACAACCTTGCTATCGTGGTCGTACTCCACCCAGCTATCGTAATTTTTCGAGGCCCGTCAGCTCCCATTCTTCCCAGTAGGAGGTTTGCTTGGTCTCGGGGTTGTCTTCTTTAAACAGCAAGCAACCCACCGCACGGAAGTTGGTTCGCTTGCCGCGCAGCACATCGTTGATTTTGAGGCGGGCTTTGGTGCGTTTGGTCATAAGGTAACCTTATTATAGCACCAATATGCGGCCGACGCGAGCTGTGTACGAGGTTAGCTACCTGCCTGATACGCGGCTTGAAACTTTCAGGTAGGAGCCAGACTGGCACTCGCATTGCACGAGTGCTAAATTCTTGCTATAATAGGACCATGACAAACCGCCAAAAGCAGATTTTGATTGCGATTATAGAACAGTACGCCGAGGTTGCCGCACCGGTTGGCAGTGTAACGCTAGCAAAGCTATTTGGCGTTAGCAGCGCCACAATTCGCAGCGAAATGGCTAAGCTGGAGCAATTTGGCTATATTACGCATCCACACACCAGCGCTGGGCGCATTCCGACTGACAAAGGCTACCGCTACTATGTTAACCAGATTACTGAGCAGACCTACCAGCCGCAGTTGCCAGCTATGGAGCGTACAACCCGTGCGCTTGAAGCACGCGTCGGCAGCAACCGCCATAGTGCCGACCAAGCTATTCGCAGCGCGGTCGATAGCCTGGTGGAGCTAACACATAACCTTGGGATTGCCACGATTGACGGCCAACTCTATATGAGCGGGATTGGCAATCTCTTTAGCCAGCCTGAGTTTATCCACGGTGGCCAGGCGCCCCAGGCGGTGGCGCGTTTGCTTGATAATCTTGGCCCGTGGCTCAAGGAAGCCGCCCCGGCCGAAGCGATTAATGTCTATATTGGCGAAGAAAACCCGATTGGCAAGCAGAGCGGTGCAAGCCTGATTGTTAGTAAATTCCGCTCACCCTATAGTGACCAAAGCTATATTGGGGGTACTGGGGCCAACCCGCCAGAGTTACGGCCGCGTGATGCGCCTGGTGAGCCAAGCTGCCGAGACATTAGAAGACATACTACAAGGCGAAAAGGAAGGGGACGATAATGCCAAAGAATGATACCAAGAACACTAAAACAACAGCCAGCCACGCACCGCGCACTGGGCGCCAAGCCACGCTGCCGCCGCAGCCACGCCGCTCGAGCCCGCCGCCAGCCCGCCGTGCCCGCACTGCACAGCGCCAGGAGCCGGCTGCCACACGGGCGAGCAGTAGCGAGCTTGCGCAGCTAAAGGCTGACTACGAAGCTAAGTTAGCTGCAGCTACGACGGACCTGCAGCGTATGCGGGCTGATTTCGAAAACTACCAAAAGCGTGTCGCGAGCGAAAAGCGCCGTGTTAAGGAGCAGGCCGAAACTGCCACCATTCTTAAGCTACTACCAGTGGTCGATATCATTGAACGTGCGGCTGGCCATGTGCCAAAAGAGCTGCAAACCTCGGCACTTGGCAAGGGCCTGGCTGGGGTAGAAAAAAACCTGGCAAAAGCCTTGCAGAGCCTTGACATTGAGCGAATAGCGGCGGCGCCTGGTACGCCATTTGACCCTACGCTGCATGATGCGGTGCAGGTGAACGAGGATGCTACAGGGTAACACCGAAGTGATCGAGCTTGAGCTGCAGGCTGGTTACCAGCGAGCTGGCACACCAATTCGCCACACAATGGTTAAGGTAACGCGCAAGTAGATATTTGCACGCAAGCTATACTACCTTGCCTCATCATAGAATCGCGCGTACGTGCGCCAAAGCACCCACTCCGCCTCAGTAGGGGCGGAGTTCTCGTATCCCAGCAAGCCGCTGGAGCTTTGGCACTGGTTGGGTTGGCAAGTGAATACCCCCTATACGCGAGTGTATAGGGGGTATTGGGCCATTGTATATCGTGCGGTGGGTGAGGCAATAAGCCTACGGCACTGGGGTGGCTGCACCGCCGCCGTTACCACCAACTGGGCGTGGTTGCAGGATTGGCGCCAGGAAGTTGAAGGCGGGGTCAACGGCACGGGCATCGTACCCCATGTGGATTGGGCCAGGCAGAATCATGACTTCGCCACGCTGACCAATCTGGCGCAGGCGGTTCTGCATATCGTAGGCATCCTCTGGTGGCACAACCGTTTCTTCCTGAGCGTTCGACATAAACATCGGCGGCGTATTCGGGTCAGCAAAGATGGCTGGCGAAAGCTGAATCATATTATCCATACACTGGCCAAGCTTACCGGCGAGTGTCTTCAGGCGTGGGTTGCTAACGCGCTTGGCAATCTGGGAAGATGCGATATTGGTGAGCCCGCTAGCGATCGATGCTAGGCTTTTGTCGCCCTGTAGGAGGTTGCTCATTTGGCCGATCAGCTCACCATTGGCTTGGTTGTTCTGCATAAAGCTATCAACTGCCATGATACCATTAGCGATCTTGCTCTGCTTTTCATCCGAAGCGGCTGTCATAGCAACAGGCAGGATGCTGTCCTTATCATACGTGCTATTCTTGGTCGAGCGGAAGGCGCTTGGGTTGCTGGCTTTTTGGCCCTGCATATCCTTAACGATATCGCGTAGACCGGCGCCTGGGCCTTTGTCAGCCTTAAAGCTCTTGGTAATCTCATCGATACTACCGCTAATTTCACCTACTTTTTGCAGGATCCCGACAACCTGCTCGTTACCACCGTTTGCGCTAATAGTGCCCGCGAGGTTGGTAATAGCGGTCTGGATGGAACCAACCTTGGTACTCTTGCTGGCAGCGTTATCCAGTGACTGCGAGGTCATTTCTAGATCTTCTTTGATCTTTTGTGGTGTGCTATTGCGGCTGTCTTTGTCGCTACTTGGGTTGTTCTTGTAGTTTTTAATGATGCGCTCCAAGCTATTCTTGGCCGATGGCAAGCTGTTGGTCACGTCACGTACGTCTTCTGGATCAATACCCCAACTCTTGAGCTCACTTTGCCAGTCGTAGCTGGTGATATCGTTGAGGATAGTCGAGGCGTCGCCAAGCACACCCTGGGCAAAGGCGAACTGCTCTTGCGGGCTTTTACTCTGTAGGTCACGCAGGAAGCCCTGGGGGTCCAGTGCAGCGCCAGCATATTTATTGACGAGGGTAAAGCTGCGGGTAAAGCCGGTGTCAATACAGGTAGAGTGGTCAATACCAATAGCTAGGGTTGGGAGTGACTTGGTCACATCACGAAAGGCGTTCATCGGGCCAGACATTGTGACAGCTGCTGCAAGGCCAGAGCGGCCTGAAGCTGCCATACGTGCGGTCAGGCTACCACCAGCAGAGTCGCCCCACATAGCCATGCGGTTCGGGTCGATACCGAACTTGGCAGCGTTATTACGAACATATTCGGTGGCGTTTTTGATGTCATTATAGATAGCGTAGAGACCATTTGGCATCAGGCGGTAGCTAATATTCACCGCTACGTAGCCACGGGGTAGTGGGCCCTTCGGGTCGTCTTGGTTAATAAAGCGGTTTGGCCCCCAAGTACCAGCATCAGCTCGCCAGCCACCGCCGTTCACAAATAGGATAGCAGGGCGGTTTGATTGGTTATCTGGGCGGGTGATGGTAATCGCCTGGCGGTCACCGTTGCCGTTAATATAGAAGCCGTCGGTACGGTTGCCATTAACGGTGAAATCCTGTGGGCCAGGGTTGTTTTTGCCGGCGCCCTTATTTTCGATGCCGTATTTGGCAATATAATCAGCGTTGGTTGGGCTGGTATTGTTACGGTTGCCGCTATTACCAGGTGTGTTGACATCAGTGCGGGTATTGCCACCGTTACCACCAGCTGCGCCATTATTACTACCGTTAGTACCACCATTTAAGCTGCCGCCATCACCATTGGCGCCACCGTTTGCAGTCCCATTACTACCATTGCGGCCGTTGGCAGTACCATTTGGCCCAGCAACGTTTGCAAAGTTAAAGCCAGCGTTATTGCCAAAGTTTTTGGCCGTTAACACCGGTGCCATTTGCATTTGCACCGTTATTGGCTAGGTGGTTACCGCCACCGTTACCACCGGCGTTATTGCCGCTACCATCGGTGTTCGATGGCTTAACGCCGGGCTGCTCGCCGATAGCGATAAACTGCTCGTAAAGCAGGTTACCTTCGGCCACACCTTTATTACAGGCTTCGAGCACAGGGCCGTTTTTGGCGAATAGTTTAGTACAAACATCAGGGGAGTGGGGGAAGGAGTTGTTGTTGTCACCACCACGGGCAGCTTCGCGGCAGGCCTTGCCGGTTTCGCTATCGGTGCCGAGGCCGTTACAGAGTTCATCGGTGCGGGCAATATAGGCGGCGTTCACAAAGTTACGGAACACATCGCGGAAGGCATTCTTGCCGGATTCTGCACCACGTTGGCAGGCGGTTTTTTCTTCACCCTTGTAGTCGCTCCGGTCTTGGCAGGATGGTGCCGAGTGTGGGAAGTATTGCAAGCCAGCATCACCAAGCCCACCATACAAACAGGCGGCTGGTAGGGTCTGGGTTATTACTATTCATATATTGCTGGCACCCCTGAACAACGCGCTGCTTGTAATCATTATTGGCGACTTCGCTGGCGTGTAGTGGCATAGTAAAGAAAAGCAAACCAGCTCCGATGCTGACCAGTGCTGCTGCTAAAATGTTCTGTAGTTTCATATTTTTCCCCAATAACATTGTTTTCCACAACCCCCTTATATACATATACAATTGCTTAAAGCTATAGTACCCTATTCGTATTATAAATACAAGCAGAAGCGTGTTGTAGAATCCATGCGGCTTTGCTACCGAGTGATATTGACACTGCGCCAACTAAACTGCGTCCGGCGCTGGAGCCACCACAGCATAACACCAAGCCCAAGGTAGAGACCTATAATGGCACTAATTGGCAAGCGGAGTTCAAGCGTTGCCCAGGGTATACTGGCTAGTTGATAGACAACCATAACCACGTAGCTTAGCAGCCAATGGGCGGGCGTGATCACCAGCGGGCCCAGTAGGCCACCGATGGCACTCAGTAGCATAATCAGTGGTATAAGCGGCAGTACGAGTAGGTTGGCAATCAGCGCCACGATGCTGACACTACCAAACACATAGAGAGTAATGGGTAGTGTAAAGATCTGGGCCGAGAACGTTTCGGTCATGATCTGTGGTATAAGCTGAGGCCGCCGCTGACCATAAAAGTAATGCTGGAGCAGTGGGGCCAGGAACATAACACCGCCAAAGGCTGCAAAGCTCAGCAGCCAGCCTAGGTCGCCCCATATATAGCGTGGCTGAATCAATACAGAGGCGGCAGCGCAGACAATCAGCAAGGTGAGCGGGTGGACCTCACGGCCGTAAAACCATGCCAGCATACTCAGCACTGCTACCATGCCAGCGCGCACCATGCTTGGGCTAGCACCAGTAATAGCAATAAACCCGGCTACTAGGCTAAGCCCCGCTATCAGTGCAATTTTACGGGAATGGCGTGCGAATAGCCGCCGCCCAAGCCGCACTAGGATAGTAAGATTATAGCCACTCGCTACGACGATATGAGTTAGGCCAACAGTGTGCATTGCTTCATCAAGTTGGTTAGATAGTGCGGTTTTATGCCCCAGTAAAAACCCCGCAGCAAGGGCGGCTTCGTCGTTCGGCAGCCAGGTAAACAAACGCCCTGCAAACCAGTCGCGCACTGGTAAAAAGATGTCCCCCTGCGGGGCTGTGGCCTGCATAATGCGCGCCCGATACATAGCCCCAGCAAAGACGCCAAACCCAGAGCTTAGCTTACCACGCACAGTCACCTGGCTACCGCGCTGTAAACGGGCGTGGGTATGCGTTGTGAGCCAGATGTAGCCCCCAGCTGGTTGGTTCTGGATCGTTGCTACCGCCAGCTGTACAGTCTGCCCGCCGCTGCGGTTGGCCGACAGGTCACCATTAATACGGCCATGAATTGTGACGGTTTGGCCTTTGTAGTGGCTGGTGGTAATTTCTGGCAGGCGCACTGCAGTGCCGCGGCACAGCCCCGCCAGGAGCCCACATATACAAGCTAGCACAACAAGCCACCGCCTTTGCTGCCACAAGCTCAGCAGTAAGCCACTTCCGCCAACTACTAGCCACAAGGGGTCAGCAAGTACTGGTAGTGGCACAAACCGTGCAGCGAGTACGCCAGCTAAGCAGCCAGCCGACCAAGCCAGCACACTGTAGAGCGGGTGTGCGGGTTTCATGCCTGGTATGGTAGCACGGTGCCCAGGTAGCCCGCAAATAATATATTGACATAACAGGGGTAATGTGTAGTTGTAGATCAAAAAACAACGGAAATTGGTTGCCAGCAATGGTACAATGGCCGTAGGAACGAGGTTAAGTAGGTGTGCAGACGCCCCGGTAGATAAGGAGCAAGAGCATGAAGCAAATGATACGAATAATAGTAGCGCTAGGAGTTGCAATTGGTATTGCTTTGCCGCCACCGACCGCGGCTGCGCTACCCCGGTAACGCACACGAACCACACTAGACACCATGCTGCCCAGCCCGCTTTTAGCGAGGCTTTTTTGTTTGCAACGGTTGCCCCGGCCAGTGCGGGTAGCGAGGGGCTCTTGATCGGTAGTATGCAAACGGGTGGCGGGTCAGCGAATGAGTTTGTGGGCATTTATAACCCAACTGACCAGCCGGTGCAGCTTAGTGATGAGTGGCGCTTAGTTGCCCGTGGTAGTACCGACCGTCAGCACCAAGTATTTACCTTTAGCGGGCAGACTGTGCCAGCCCGCAGCCAGCTATTTGTTCGCCACGATGCTTTGGCAGGTGCAAGCCAGGCTGTGCAGGCAAGTGATTTGATTTTTAACCACGATGGTACTGCCTATACCGCAGGCCGCTTGCCAGCCACAGGCTCGCTGCAGCTGATGCGCGCAGAGCACACGGTCGATACCGTACGCTGGGCACCAAAGCCAAGTGGGGACGAGCTGGCAGATAGCAAAACGGCTACCTGGCAGCGCTGCGTGGCAGATGGGGCAGTGCAGGGCTTTATACAAAACCCAGCGGTAGAAGCCAGTTTGCCAAATTGTAGCAGCGCCCAGCAAACACCACCAGCTGACACTGCGCCGGAGCCGCCCACTGGGGATGCATCGCACGAGCCAGCCCGTGTAGCTGATGGGTCGAAGGATGCGAGCAAGGATCATAGCCACCATGCCGGTGGGGCCAGCCAGGATAAACAGCAGCCCCAGCAACAGGCTACGCCCACAAACTGTGAGCAGCTTGCCATTACCGAGGTGAGGCGCCCCGCTGGCTGCAGCCGACCAGTTTATTGAGCTGCAAAATACCAGCTCGGCGCCAATCTCGCTCAAAGGCTGCTGGCTGCAAACCAACCGTAGTAAATCTGCTAAGGTAGAGCTTGGTGATAGCACCTTAGGCCCTGGGCAGTACCACCTGGTACAGCTTGCCCGCGCGCCAATTACTTTGACAAAAACCAAAGCTGGCCGTGTGTATATAATTGATGCCAATCAGCAAGAAACTGCCCAAGTTGACTACCCGGCCTTGCCAGCTGGCACTACCTGGGCGCTTGATGATAGCGAGGCTTGGCAGGTCACCTACACGCCTACGCCAGGCGCAGATAATGTTATCAGTGCGCACCCACTGTGCCCAAGCCAGCAGCAGTGGGATGAGACTGCACAGCGTTGCCGCGGGGTAGTTGGTGCAGATATCAGCTGCCCAAGCGGTTACCACCATCAGGTTGCAACTGGGAGCTGCCGCTGGGGTGCGCCCGAGGTTACCCAGGCCACACCCTGTGCGGCTGGCTACGAGCGCTCGCCCGGTACCAACCGTTGCCGCAAGCAGACTAAGGCAGCCAAGCGCACTGCGGAGCCCTGCCAAGTCGGCTGGTACCGTAACCCAGCTACCAAGCGCTGTAATAAAATCGTCAGTAGCCATACCGGGGCAGCAGCGCTCAAGAAAGCCACGGCGCACCGGGGCACGACCGGTGCCAAGCGCACCACGGGCGCGGGCAAAGCCCGCACTGGCGTAGCGGCTGCTCCATGTAAGCCTGGCCAGGTGCGTAATCCAGCTACCGGCCGTTGCAAAGCCGCCATCACTGCTAGTAGCAAAAAGGCCACCGCCACCACTGCCTGCAAACCAGGCCAAGTCCGCAACCCAGCGACGGGCCGATGTAAAAATATAGCCAAATCAAACCAGCCCAAGCCATGCAAAGCCCGGCTACGAACGTAACCCAGCCACCAACCGTTGCCGCAAGGTAGCTCATAAAGCCACCACTGGGCAGGCCGGATACGCACCGCAGGCAACTACGGACCAATCAAGTGGCAATATCGCATCTTGGGTGGCGCTAGGCGGACTCGGTGCAGTGGCGCTTGGCTATGCCGGCTGGGAATGGCGGCACGAAATTGCCCTTGGTGTGCGCCGATTATTTGGCCGGTAAGCAGCACAAGGCTTAGCAGGGCGCCCACGCGGTTTTATTCTCGCCCCCACGTGCAGCATACGGCCTTGGTGGTATAATGGCTCCATATGGCGACAACGCGTATCATTGGTATTGACCCTGGCACTGGTATCCTTGGGTTTGGGGTAATTGATGCCCAGGGTAGCCGCACCCGGCTGGTGGATGCCGGTGTTATCACCACCCCAGCACATACGCCGCTGCCGGAGCGCCTTGAAGAAATCTACACCGGCCTCACCAGTATTATTGCCAGTACAAAACCCCAGTATATGGCGATTGAAAAGCTGTTCTTTAACCAGAACGTGACCACCGCTATGAGCGTTGCTCAAGCTCGTGGTGTGGCTATGCTGACAGGCCAGCAGGCGGGGCTTACGATTACCGAATACACTCCCTTGCAAATTAAACAGAGCCTCACGGGCTATGGCCGGGCTAGTAAAGCCCAGGTGCAAGAGATGGTGCGCATGCAGCTACAATTAGCCGAGCCACCACGGCCAGATGACTGCGCTGATGCCTTGGCAGCCGCAATTATGTGCGCTTTTATGGATCGGCAGTAAAAAGTGGTATAATAGGGGATATGCGAAGAGTTGGACGCTACACCAAAGAACGCCGTGTTCGGTCCGCCTGGTACGGCACGAATAAATACATACTATGGTTCCGTAATTTAAACCGCTGGCAAAAGGCTGCCGTCATCTTGATTCCGATCTTTACGGTGATGCTGCTTATCCCGCTCTTAACCTATGCGTACTTTGCGCGTGATATTGCCAATGTAGAGCGGCTCATGAACCGTAACAATACTGGTATCGTGATTAGTGCCAAAAACGGCGAGGTTCTCTACCGTAGCGGCAAGGCCAAAGCACCGCGATGTTGTCCCGCTGAACAATATCAACAAGCACGTTGTGGATGCCCTGATTTCTAGTGAGGACAAGGATTTTTATAAGCATAAAGGCTTTAACCCGGTCAGTATTTTGCGTGCAGCAGTCACGCGCCATGGCGGTGGTTCAACCATCACCCAGCAGCTTGCCAAGAATACGCTACTTAGCAGCGAGCAGACCTTTATGCGTAAGTACCAGGAGCTGTTTGTTTCGATTGCAATTGAAAATCACTACAAAAAGGATGAGATCCTGGCGATGTACCTTAACTCCGTTTACTACGGTGAGGATGCCTTTGGTATTGAGGACGCGGCTCAAATTTACTTTGGCAAAAAGCCAGCGGATCTTACCCTAGCCGAAAGCGCGATGCTGATTGGCGTCCTGCCAGCACCAACTAAGTACTCGCCAATTAGTGGTAGTAAGGAGTATGCCAAGGAGCGCCAGAAGGTCGTGCTTGAGCGTATGGTCAAAAACGGCAAGATTACAAACGAGCAGAAGGTAGCCGCCGCTAGCGAAGAGCTTGCCTACGCCTCGAAAGAAGAGAGCAGCGGCATTAAAAAGGCGCCCCACTTTGTGCAGCAGGTTATTCGTGAGCTCAAGCAGCGCTACGGCGAAGAAAAAGGTGGCCCGTAGTGGTTACCAAGTCACTACCACGCTTGACCCAAATATCCAGAGCGTGCTAGAAAACCAAATCAATACCAATATGGCAAGTATCCGTGCCCAGGGCGGATCCAACGCTGGCGCTATCGCTATTGAGCCATCCAGCGGCGAAGTCCAGGGTTACGTTGGTAGCTATGATTACAACGATAAAGACTTTGGTAACGTCGATATGGTCCAGGCAACCCGCCAGCCAGGTTCAAGCTTTAAGCCAATTTATTACGCCGGGGCACTGGCTGATGGTACCATTACGCCAGCGACTATTTTTGAAGATAAGGCCACAACCTTCCCTGGTGGCTACCAGCCGAAGAACGCCCTGCGTACCTACAACGGTGACGTGACCGTGCGCCGCGCCTTGGCTTGGTCACTTAATATTCCGGCTGTAAAAATTATGGAAAAGTACGGTGTTGGCAAGGCAGTACGGACAGCGCAGGATCTTGGCATCACGACCTTGTCGCGTGGTACAGATTATGGCTTGTCACTTGCCCTGGGCTCGGGCGAAGCTCGCTTACAAGAGATGACCGGTGCCTACGCGGTGTTTGCCAATGGTGGTAAGAAGAACGATGTCACCAAGGTGATAGAAATCAAAGACAAGTACGATAAGTATGTGCAGCGCAAAACAACACCTAAGAATGCCCCCGTTATGAGCGAGCAAGGTGCGTACCTGATTAGCAATATCCTATCTGATAACGAAGCCCGCTCTGGTATGTTTGGCCGCACCCTGAGCCTCAACGGCAAAAAGGCAGCCGTAAAAACCGGTACCACCGATAGCCAGCGCGATGCCTGGACAATCGGCTACACACCAGATATAGCTATTGGTGTATGGGTTGGTAATAACGATAACTCGGTTATGAACAACGGTGGCGGTGGCCTGGCTGGGCCAATCTGGCGCGGGGCTATGAATAGCCTGGCTGGGGCGCAATCTGGCGAAGTCTTTAAACAGCCGGGCGGTATTGTGACGCGTGATGTCTGCCGTGGCGATGGCAAGCTCGCGCAGCAAGCCGGCGCCAATACCTATAAAGAAGTCTTCCTATCGACTGCACTACCAGATGGTGGCTGTAATGCAACCAAAAAGGAAGAGAAGAAGGAAGAAACACCAACCCAGCAGCAACCAAACACGACGGATAATAACGCCACTGACCGAGCTAATTCAGCCCTGCGTAACCTACGCGACCGCTTAAATAACGCTACTAATAATAATGGCACCAATGGTACGACCGGTACTGACGGCACCAACGGTACTGGCAATACTGGTACCGGCACGGGCGATGGCACCACGGGCAATACCGGCACTGGCAACAACGGTACCGGTGGCAACACTGGTGGTAACACAACACCAGCACCGACCCCGCCGCCGGTTGATACTGATCGCGTGAGGCAAGGCGCCCAGGATGGTTACAATGCCTTTCGGCGGGCTATAGGTCAGTAAACTACACGCTATGATTGCACATATTCGCGGAATTGTAACCGAAAAGATAGCTGGCACCATTGTGGTTGATGTGCAGGGCGTGGGCTATGAACTAAGCGTGGCGCTGGGTGATTTCGAAGCTGCCCAGAATGGCCAGGAGGCAACCTTCTACACTTACCATCATATTCGCGAGCAAGCCGAGGAGTTATTTGGCTTTGGGAGCCTTGCCACCAAAAAGCTATTCCAAATTCTTATAGCGGTGCAGGGGGTTGGCCCCAAGGCAGCGCTGGCTATTCTGAGCCTAGGTAGCAGCGAACAGGTGCGTAACGCGCTTGCCCAGGGGACGCAGGGTTTGTTCAAAAGGCGGCTGGTGTTGGCAAAAAGACCGCCGAGCGCATTATTGTGGATGTGCGTGATAAGGTTGGCGTGCCGACCCAGTTTGGCACCACTGAGTCTACCCTGACGGCTCCTACGCCAGGCGAGCAGCCAGATGAAGCCCGCGAGGCGCTGATGGCTCTAGGCTATACTTTGGCTGATGCAACCAAGGCGCTTGAAGGCATTGCCCAGGACTTGCCAACTGCCGAGCGCGTCCGTTTGGCGCTTAAAGGGTAGCGTTATAGGTGCGCGGCGGTAGCGGCCGTATGTCGCAAAGCCCGTATTGGCTAGCACAAATGGTATAATGGGCATATGGCAATTGAGCGAATTGTAGATACCAGCACCCACCAGGACGACGCGGCCGAGCAGGCCGTAGAGGTGACGCTGCGCCCACAAACTTTTGCAGATTACATTGGCCAAGATAGACTGAAGAAGAATATCCAGCTGGCGATTGCTGCTGCGAAAAAGCGCGGTGAGCCAATTGATCACGTGCTACTCTATGGACCACCCGGTCTTGGCAAGACAACCATGGCGAGCGTGATTGCCAATGAAATGGGCACCAACCTGCGCGTTACGGCAGGGCCGGCCATTGAGCGGGCTGGTGATTTAGCAAGTATCCTGACTAATCTACAGGACGGCGACATTCTTTTTATTGATGAAATCCACCGCTTGAGCCGCACAGTTGAGGAAGTGCTCTATAGCGCTATGGAGGATTACAAGCTTGATATTGTGATTGGTAAGGGGCCGGCTGCACGGAGTGTGCGGTTGGATTTACCCAAATTTACTGTGATTGGCGCCACTACGCGGACGGGTAGCCTGGCGGCGCCGCTGCGTGACCGTTTTGGGCTGGTGCACCGGCTTGAATTCTACACGCCAGCCCAGGTTGAGGCGATTATTACCCGGGCAGCAGTATCCTCGAGCGGCCGATTCATGCGGAATCCGCCGCGATGCTTAGTACACGAGCCCGCCTGACGCCGCGTATTGCCAACCGTTTGCTTAAGCGGGTGCGCGACTATGCCGATGTGAATGGTGATGGCATTATAGACGTTACGACCACTACAGAGGCGTTAGCGCTGTTGGAAGTGGACGAGCTTGGCCTTGACCCGGCTGACCGCCACCTGCTTACCAGCATTACCGAGGCCTACGGTGATAGCCCGGTTGGCCTGACAACGATTGCGGCTTTAACTGGGTGATGAAGCCACCACAATTGAGGATTTCTACGAGCCGTACTTACTGCAGATTGGCTTTATCGAGCGCACTCCCGCGGCCGCCGCGTTACCTTGCGCGCCCGCAAGCATCTTGGGCTGGAGCGCTAAGGCTCAGCGGGGCAGGGATCTGCTGTTTTTGGAGGCTAATATCTTTGGGGGCTCGCCGAAAATTTGGTATAATAAGGTCATGAATCAAGGTGACATGCCAGTCGGCGAAACGCCGCCACCATACGAAGGCCCGAGCCATTCAACCCAAACGTGGGGTGACTCCGGCCAAAAAAAGTGGTGCAAACCCAATCACACGTAACTATCCAGCCTGGCATGCAGCCTGGCCAAAATTATGACCCGCGCATTCGTACGCAGTATGCCAACGAGCCGGGCGTTATTCACACCACTCGGCCGTATAATCCAGTGGTTGGCGAGCCAAGCGCCGAAGCCATGCGCCGCCACCAGGAGTCGCGCGAGCGGTATCCCTTCCTGAACCTATCTGCCGGGGAATATGTCATCCTCGAAGTCCACCGCCACCCGATTGGCATGCTGGCGCAGATTTTTATTTCTATTATTGCAATCATCTTGCTGCTGTCGTTGATGATCCTATACCCATCGATTGCAGAAACTGTGGTAGAAGCCGATATGCCATCGCAGGCGGTGGTTGTGCCGGCAATCTTGGGTCTGTGTGGTATCATTGCCGTAATTTCGTACATTGCAGCCTGGGTGTATATGCGTAATACCTTTTTCTTAACCAACGAAAGCGTGATTCAGGAGCTACAGTTTAGCTTGCTATCCCATAAGGAACAGACGGTCAGCCTTGGCAGTATCGAGGATGTAAGCTACCGCCGCCAGGGGTTACTCCAGGTGATGTTCGATTACGGCTCAATCCGCCTTAGCACTGAGGGTGAGGAAAGCACCTATCGTTTCCACTACGTTGCCAGCCCCAAGCAGCAGACAGCAATTCTATCGAACGCGGTAGAAGCCTTTAAGAACGGCCGCCCAGTGGATGATTAATCAAGCGTAGCGTACGTTGTCAGCACGCTACGATAGCTATAGAAAAGAACCTGCACCCTACTGAGTGGGTGCAGTTTTTGTATACTGAGCTTCGCGCTCGAGGGTGGCGGTCAGGCTAAAACCTTTGCAGGCGCCGGTTTGCTGGTTACAGCCGGTTGGCTGGTAGCGGTAGCTAGCTTGGCCAAGTAAGGCGCCGAGGTTTTGGTCGTTGCCAGTAGCATTGATGCGCACACCGTTCGGGTCCTTAAAAGTATCGGGTGGCACTGCTGGTAGGGCCTTCTCTGTCAGGTCCTTGGGGTATGATTTGTGCTCTGGGTAGTATACCTTGGTGAGGTTGTGGTATAGCGTGTTGATATCCGTTTTACGCTGCGTATCGCGCGCACTGGCTTGGATGGTGTTGCTCTGGTAAAAGAACAAAATACCGGCACCAAGCAGCACTGCAATCACAACGATAAGCTCTATAACAGTAAAGCCATGATCTTTATTCATACCACCTAGTATAGCAAATCTGGCCCTACTTGGATATGGTATAATAGAGAAAAGCTAATGGGAGGAGAGCGCAGATGGCAAAAAAAGCGGATGCAGTAACACCGGTGGACGATGGTAAGCAAAAGGCCTTAAGCTTGGCGATGGACCAGATCACCAAGCAGTTTGGCGATGGCTCAATTATGAAACTTGGTGAAGCCAAAAAAGTAGATGTAGAATTGCTGCCAAGTGGTGCGCTGAGCCTTGACTTAGCCCTGGGTGGCGGCTACCCCAAGGGGCGTATTATCGAAATTTACGGCCCAGAAAGCAGTGGTAAAAAACAACGCTGACGTTACATGCCATTGCCGAAATTCAAAAAAGCAGGGTGGTACGGCCGCCTTTATCGATGCCGAGCATGCCTTGGACCCAAGCTACGCTAAAAAGCTTGGGGTCGATACCGAAAACCCTGCTGGTTTCGCAGCCAGATAACGGCGAGCAAGCGCTCGAAATTGCCGAAACACTGGTGCGCTCTAACGCCGTGGACCTGATTGTAGTAGACAGCGTGGCAGCGCTGACGCCCCAGGCCGAGATTGACGGCGATATGGGTGACTCGCACATGGGCCTCCAGGCTCGCCTGATGAGCCAGGCACTGCGCAAGCTGACCGGGATTATTAATAAAAGCAAGGCCACCGTTATCTTTATTAATCAAATCCGTATGAAGATTGGCGTGATGTTTGGCAATCCTGAGACAACGACCGGTGGTAATGCGCTCAAGTTCTACGCTAGCGTGCGCATGGATATCCGCCGCACTGGCCAAATTAAAGTTGGCGATGACATATTAGGTAACCGCACCAAGGTGAAGGTGGTTAAGAACAAGATTGCGCCACCTTTCCGGATCGCAGAGTTTGATATTATGTACAACGAAGGCATTAGTAAGACGGGTGACATTTTGGATCTGGCGGTGCAGCATGGTATCGTGGCAAAGTCCGGCGCCTTTTACAAGTATAACGATGAAACCATTGGCCAGGGCCGCGATAAAACCAAGGAGTTCCTTAAACAAAACCCCGAGCTACTGGCCGAAATTGATGGCAAAGTCCGTGCCCAAGTAAAGGAAGCCAGCGAGTAGAGATCAGTATGAGCGAGTATCGTCCCGCTGCAAAAGTAGAATATCCAGATACAGCGACAGGGCCTGAATATGAGCCACACCTGCAGGTACACCCGTTGACGCGTGAGTACGCGCACAAGCACCAAGCTCGGCTCAGTGAGCTAGCAAAACCTTATCCCTGAAGTGAGTATAACACCAGAGGATATTCTGGCTGAGTGCAAACCAGATGGTCGTGATACAAGCAGCAAGTGGGATTATTCGTATGCGCTGCAAGCAGATGATCAGGTTGTTGGCTTTGTGATGGGCTATATACGAGCAGCTGAAGGGAACCAGCAGTACCCAGTAGAGTCCTTGTATATGAGCGAATTAGCTGTCGATTCAGGTTACCAGGGCCAGGGTCTTGCTCGTCAGCTGATTGGGCATTATATGGAGCAGGCGTTGCGTAGTGGCACCAAGGAGTTCACCCTGCAGACAAATGCGGCTGAATGGAACGCGCCAGTGCGGCATCTCTATGAATCATGTGGGTTTGTAGTTGATGGGCACAAGCAATATCTAATCGCCAGGACGTGATTATGCGCCTGCACGTGGATACACCGTCATAGGGCTTCATTGCCCCGGCTGCTACGAGCACGTATACTAAAGGTATGATCATCACCGCAATTACGCAGCAAGTGCAGAATAAAGACCGCGTCAATCTTATGGTGGATGGGCGCTACCGCCTGAGCCTAGATATTTTTCCAGGTGGGGCAGTTGGGTCTGAAGGTCGGGCGAGGAGCTGACGGAGGCTGATATTGCCCAGCTAGAGCAAGAAAAGCCAGTTTGGCAAGCTCTACGTGCGGGCGGTAGACTACTGCCTAGCCCGGCCCCATAGCAGCAAAGAAATACAGGATTATTTACATAAAAAAACCCGCCCCCAGCCGCGTAAAAATCGCCGCACAGGGGAGATCTACCAGCAGCCAGGCGTTAGCCCAGCTGTGGCGGAGCGGGTATACGCCCGCCTCCAGGCTAAGGGTTATATTGATGACGCGGCCTTTGCCCGCTGGTGGGCTACTGGCCGTAAGCAGCGCACTGGTGTGAGTCAGCGGGTGCTGCAGTTAGAGCTACGCCAGAAGGGCGTGCCAGCTGATATAATTGATGATGCGCTTGCTGGCAGTGGCCGTAGTGACCAGGCGGAACTTGCCAAGGTTATCGCTAAAAAGGCTCACCGCTACCCAGATAGAGCTAAGTTAATTGCCTACCTGCAGCGCCAGGGCTTTGGCTATAGCGATATTATAGCGCAGCTTGATGAGAGTTCATGACGCCCCCTAATACAGGCTTGGGGTAAATTTGTGGCTACTATAGATTGCCCCTTGGCGAGTTACTGCGAATCGCTGCTATCTGGCTGGGTGCGGAAGGGATTGACGAAGTCAGTTTGGCTGGCTGGTACAAGCGCAGTGCGCTGGGCAGGTACGGTCGGCGCCTTCACAACGATATTGTCGTCGTTAATGCTGACAATTTGGTGGCGGCTAATCAGGAGCTCGTCTTGCGTCAAGCGCTGAAAAAGCGGCCGCCGCACGCTTAGCTGGGTAATCACAAACATATTGCTATCAATCACACTGTCGTTTACCTTGCCAAGCTTATGCTTTACGCTATCGATAACCGGCATGTCAATAAGGTCAAAGTCAAGCTC
The DNA here is from genome assembly GCA_916438855.1 of uncultured Candidatus Saccharibacteria bacterium. Lineage (GTDB taxonomy): Bacteria > Patescibacteriota > Saccharimonadia > Saccharimonadales > Saccharimonadaceae > SDRW01. Next base: position 127,648 of record CAKAFW010000001.1, on the reverse strand, counting down.
ATAGACTTGTTTGATCTTGACGACATCACTGGGGGCAATACATTCGTCACTAGAATCAATAATAAACCCAATCGAACTAAGCTCGCGGATATCCTCAATCCGCAGGAGCGACGGGGACTGGTCAAGCCGGCTACCGCTGAGCTCAAACGCCAACACCGTGAGGTCGCTAGGGTCGACAATCAAGCGGTCAACCTGGGCAATTTGATCGCCGGTTTGCAGGCTTAATACCGGCATATTGATAAATTGTGACGATCGAATCAGCATATGCCTCTAGTATACGCGTTATGGGTGGTTTTCTCAATATTACTCTACAAAGGGACTGAGGCGGCCACCTGGCAGATTCGGTACGGCGGCTTGGTCGCTGGTGTGGAGCTCATCAATACGCCGTGCGGTCGGCTGGTCAAAGTTAATATTGACCTCCTGCGGGATATCTGACTGGCTGACATCGGTTGCGCCGGTATAGACCTGGTAGCACAGAAAGATCGATATACCGGTGATGACGGCTGCCAGCGTAAAGAAGATGACAATATTATAGCGGTTAAAGAACCCTTCAACCGAGGTTATATGCTTGGTCATTTGTTTAAATACACCTCCAAGGTTAGGCTTTCCAGATTAACGGGCCGGCCTGCATCGCCGCTGTGCTCGTTGCGTGCCAGGCTTAGTTCGCTCAGGTAAATTTGCGGCAGCGACGTATTGAGCAGCTTGAGGAATTTGAGCAGCGAATCGTAGGCGATGGGGGAGTCAACTGCCAGCACAACCCGGGCACTGGATGGGCCGCTACTGCTTGGCTTAGCGGGCGCTGCGGCGCTACTGCTACTTGCGCTGCCCTGGCTTTTTGCGTTACTCGCAGCAGATGATTCCTCAAAAGTATAACCCTTGACCGAAATGCCAGCTTTTTGCGCGTAGAGGTTAATATCATTAATCACCTGCTGCTGGTAGGCGGTTTGCACGTCGGATGCCACGAGCTGCTTGGATTTTTTTGGTAGCTGCTATCTTGCGTTTTGAGCCGCTCCTTGGCCTGCTGCAGGAGGCTCAGTAATTGGCTACTGGCTTTTTCTGCCTTGACGGCTTCGGTCACGCTGCTAGAGTTTTTCCTTCAGGACGCTTTGGCCCATTACCACAGTACCGATGCTGGCGCCGATCGTCAGCACCAGGCATAGCACCAGGATGATGCGCAGGCGGGTTGCGGTAATGATATCTTTGCGGGCTTTGGTTGGTTTACTAGCCATTAGGCATCTCCCTTCGGGCGCAGTAGTTTATCGGTAAAGGTGACATTGATCACAACGCTAAGCGGGTGAGTCGCCAGCCTGGGCGCCTTGGACACTGCCATCGGTATTGATAGAAGCAATGCTGACATCCTTGGCAATATTCGAGCGGTTCAGTTGGTTTTTAAGGTTGATGGCTGCCTGGTAGGACTTGGCCCGTGCGTTGAGCGTTGTGGGCGATGATGTAATAGCAGGGGCTCAGCGTAATTGACTCGAGCAGGACGCCTTCTGGCAGTGTCTTGGCAAGCCCAATCACCACATCGGCGTAGGGCACATTGCGGTCGAACATTTGTTTAGCCAGGGCCAGGTTTTTGGTGTATTCTTCGGCCTGCTGGCGTACATTCGCGTAGTCAGCCACACGGGCATTGTTATCATCAGCGCTGCGGCGAGCGGAGTTTTCCGTCGTTTTCATCACAATAAAGGTGCCAATATTAATCACTAGCACCAGGCCCAGTACAATCAGCGTAGCAATAACGTAGCGCAGCAGTAGTGTATTCTGGCGCATCGCATGCAGCTCTTTGCGTTTTTTTGGGCGGAATTAAGTTGATCATTGCCATACCTCCTCGTTGGTCACACTGCCAAGCCCAGCGACGGTTAGGGTAGCGCGGCCGAAACTGCTTGGTAGGTGGCTGCAAGCTACCAAAGTCAAACTTTTGCCATGGGCTGGCCACGCGGGCTGGCATCACGAGTTCGTTGGTAAAGTATTCACCAATACCAGGCACGTTGCTACCACCACCGACAATCAAGACTTGCTCGAGCTTGCGGCCGTTTTCAATGCGTTCGTTATAGTAGCGTAGCACACGGCGGATTTCCGTCACAATGCGCTGCAGGCTTGGTTTCATAGCGCCGACGATTTTTGCCTGGCGTGGCCCTGGGTTAAGGCCATGCAGTACCTTAAGCTGGTGGGCGTTTTCGAGCGGGAGATCAAGCTTTTTAGCAATATCAAGCGTAAAGGTATTACCACCAATAGCGGTGCCACCGGTTACGCGGATGGTGCTATCCAGTACAGCAATATCGGTGTTGGCAGGGCTAATGTCGACGATGAGTGTGGCCAGGTTATCACCGTTTTCGGTAGCTTTTACCAGCCGGGCGATTGCGTTAATGCCTGGTTCAATCGCTACCACAGTTAGCCCGGCGCTGTCGCAGGCTTCAATGGCGTTATCGATGGCATTACGCGGCACGGCCGATGCCACCACAGAAAGCTCTTCCTTGGTGCGGCCGATGACTTCGTAATCCACATACAACATGGAAAGCGGCACGGGCACGTACTGGCTAACCTCAAGCTCAACCGCCTCGGTCAGGTGCTTCTCAGCACTAGCTGGGATACTAAAAGCGCGCGAATAGGTACGTGAGGTAGGCATGCCGAGCACAACATTCTTGCTTGGCATAATACCAACGATTTTTTCTCCGAGCAGCTTTTTGGTAGCCTCGGTAAGGTAGTCGCTTTTTTCTTCCAGCGCTAGCTTCATCTGCTTGGGGTCAACATCGACTGCGCCGTAGCCAAGAATTGACCAGCGGCGGGGGTCAATCGACATAATCTTCATGTCGGTGGTGTTGATTTCGAACCCAATGAGGGGCGTGTCTTTATAGAATAATTTTTTCATACCTACCCTTGTTGTGTTTCTATTGTAACGTACATGTGCGCTTATTACTACTGTTTTGCTTAAGATTATATTAAATTTTTACTTAATATTTTTGTGAAATACTTGCGATTGGACCCATAACGCTAGCTGCAATCAAACCCACCATGCTACCCATCAGCACAATCATGACCGGCTCGATGATAGAGCTAATGCCATCAATTGCTACATCGACTTCCTCTTCGTAAAAATCCGCCACCTTAATGAGCACCGTATCGGTCTGGCCGGTTTCTTCGCCCACGGCAAGCATCTGCGCCAAAATGGACGGGTAGAGGACCTTGTTTTCGGCCACGACAGTGGAAAGCTGCTCGCCATTCTTGACCCGTTCGATTGCCTCGGTTAGATGGGTTTCGTATACGGTATTGCCAATTGCGCGTGAGGTGACGCTCAGGGCTTCAACCACCGGTACACCAGCGCCAATCAGCGATGAATAGGTGCGTGCCATACGGGCGACCGCCACCTTTTTAATAATGCCACCGACGGCCGGGACCTTAAGGACGACCTTATGGAAAACAACCTTACCCTGGGGAGTTTTTGATATAGCGCAGCAGGGCCATGACACCACCACCAAAGGCAGGCAGCACGATATACCAAAAGTTGACCATAAAGCCACTGATGCCGAGCATCACCTGGGTGAGCATTGGCAATTTGGCATCCGGGCCGCCAAGATCGAGGATGATTTTACCAATCTGCGGAATCACAAACAGCATCAGGCCAAAGAAGGCAATAATTGTAATAAATAGCAGCACCATTGGGTAGCTCATGGCGCTTTTGATCTTTTTGCGGATGCTGGATGATTTCTCTTGCTGCATAGCCAGGCGCTTTAAAATATCATCCAAAATACCTGCGGTTTCGCCGGCGCGCACCATATTGACACAGACATCGCTAAAGACACTGGGGTGGTGAGCCAGCGTGTCACCAAAGCCGCTACCAGCCTGGATATCTTCGACACAGGCGGATAGTACCTTTTTAAAGGCTGGGTTTTTCGGCTTGGTCTGCCAGGGAACTCAGTGAGCGAGTCAGCGATACGCCGGCGCCGATCATAGCGCTGAGCTGGCGGGTAAAGATGACGATTTCATCTGCCTTGACGCTCTTTTTACTAAAGAAGCGCTCTAGAAAATCGGACTCAGAACTGCCTTGCTTAATGCTAAGTGGCGATAGTCGTTGCCGGCCAAGGCTCGCGATAACGTCATCGCGGCTGCTGGCCTCCATTTCGCCTTCAATAATCTGCGACGGGTTTTTGCTGATATTGCGGTGTATGTGTATTTTGCCATAATTCCCCCTGTTATTCCCTGGTAACGCGCAGGACTTCCTCTACCGTTGTATCGCCGCGCAGGGCTTTAATAATACCATCGCTCTGCATGGTGAGCATTCCCTCGGCGATGGCTTGCTTTTGAATATCATCGCTGGTGGCATTGGCGGTAATAAGTTTTTGCATTTGCACAGAGAGGCCCAGGACTTCGTAAATCCCCACGCGGCCCTTAAACCCACCTTGGGCGCCATCGTCGTTGTCATCCTGCTTGGGCTTCCACACGAACAAGATATCATCTGGCGTGGTTGCCAGCGGGGCGTTGCCACCAATACCCATGGCGGCGGCTTGCTTTTCTAGCTCGTGCACACGCGCAAATGATTCACCTGGCTGGATATCTAGCAGGCGCCGGATCTGCTCCTTTTCTTTATCTGTCGGCACATATTGCAGCCGTGTTTCGTGGCGTAAGCGGCGCACCAAGCGCTGGCCCACTACAGCTTTCACGGTGCTGGCGATCAGGAAGGGCTCGATCCCCATATCCAGCAAGCGCGGCAAGCAGGTGGCGGCGTTGTTGGTGTGGAGTGTACTAAATACCAAGTGGCCGGTTAGGGCAGCCTGCACACCAAGGTTAGCTGTCTCGCCGTCGCGGATCTCACCCACCATAATGATATTTGGGTCTTGGCGCAGTAGGGCACGCAGGCCACTAGCAAAGGTCATGCCGGCTTTGTTATTAGTCTGAGTTTGGTTGACGCCGGGGATTTTATACTCCACCGGATCCTCAATGGTCGATATATTGACGTCCGGTGTATTAAGGCGCGATAGAACGCTAAAGAGGCTGGTTGATTTACCGCTCCCGGTTGGCCCTGTCACCAGGATCATGCCGTTTGGCTCCGCCAGCGCGTGGTTAATGGTATCAAGCGAGCGCCCCCAGTAGCCGAGTTTTTCAAGCGGCAAGGCTTCGTTCGATTCATTCAAAATACGCATCACGATCTTTTCGCCGTCGGTGATTGGCAGGGTGCTGACACGGAAGGCATAGCGCCGCCCACCAAGCTTGATTTTTAAAGCGGCCATCCTGCGGCACACGGCGTTCGTCGATCTTGAGGTTAGCTAGAATTTTAACGCGACTCGCCAGAGCATTGGCGATATTTTTAGGCAACTGGTTGGCTTCCTTGAGGAGGCCATCAATGCGGTAGCGGACCTGAATAAATGTCTCGCGTGGCTCAATATGAATATCACTGGCGCCCGAGCGAATAGCATATTCAAGCAGTAGGTTGACGGTTTTTGCAATCGGCGAGTTTTCTGCCACGTCCTCTTCGCGCACCACCGTTTCTTTGGTGTTCTGGGCTTGGTCATTAACAACCTGTTCGATTTCTTTATCAACATCACCGCGGTAGGCTTCGAGCGCCGTCAGCATAGTATCGTGCGTGGCCACATACACGCGCATACTTGGGCCAATTAGCTTTTGTAGAAAGCTCAGCGCTTCTACATCGTCGGGGTCTTCAATCGCAAGGTGCACCAGGCCCGTTTCATCATCAATTTTAAATACAATGGCGTTATACTGGCGGGCGATACGCTCGGGGATTTTATCGAGCGCGGCTTGGGTGATTTCCTTTGGGTCAATGGTGGTGTAGGGGATATCGGCGTATTCCGAAAATAGCTTGGTAAGGGTTTCCTCGCTCAAAAGGTGCTTTTTAATCGCGACTGACTGCAGGGGTGCGCGCGTGTTTTCGCTTTCCTGTTGAATATCAGCAAGCTGAGCTGCATCAAGTGTATTGTGCAGCTGCATCATCGCAATAAACGTTCTATCTGATATTCGCATAACTCTTACGGCTAGTATATAGTGATTAGCTATAAAACTCTAGACTTGTAAATAGCTTAAAAAAGTGGTGATTTATAACTGAAATTAAAGATTATTAATTAGCACTCTTGACTTGAGAGTGCCAACTCGTGTATAGTAAAGCTACTAGCACTCCACACCAATGAGTGCTAAAATAGAACATGATACACTAAACATAAGGGATAACCAAAGCGAGTAGAAAGGAGTAAGCTTGCCTGCGGGTCGGTACCGTACACCACCTGGCAGCGCAAGTAAAGATGATTATGGGTAAAATAATAGGTATTGACCTTGGGACAACCAATAGCGCCTTTGCATATATGCTGGCTGGCAAGCCAGAGGTAATCGCCAACGCAGAAGGCAACCGCACAACCCCAAGTGTGGTGGCGGTGAATAAATCAGGTGATCGCCTGGTTGGCCAAGTGGCGCAGCGCCAGCGCGTTACTAACCCCAAGAATACAATTTACGGCGTGAAGCGCTTGATTGGCCGTAAGTGGGGCGATAAGGAAGTCCAGAACGACCACGATATTATGCCGTTTGAGATTGTCAAAAAGGGCGATGGTGTAGCCGTTAAGCTGGGCGATAAGGAATATACGCCAGAAGAAGTGAGCGCCATGATTCTGAGCAAGATCAAGGCTGATGCCGAGGCCTTCTTGGGTGAGCCTGTGACCGAGGCGGTTATTACGGTGCCGGCATACTTTTGATGACAGCCAGCGCCAGGCTACCAAGGATGCTGGTAAGATCGCTGGCCTTGAGGTTAAGCGCATTATTAACGAGCCAACCGCAGCTGCCCTGGCTTACGGCCTTGAGGGTAATAAGGACGAGAAGATTGCCGTCTTTGACCTTGGTGGTGGTACATTTGATGTGTCCATTCTGGAACTAGGCGACGGCGTATTTGAGGTTCGCTCAACCAATGGTGATACCCACCTTGGTGGTGAGGACTTTGATAACCGTATCGTCAACTTCTTCCTAGAGGTATTTAAGAAGGAAGAAGGCGTTGACCTCAAGGGCGACAAGGCTGCAATGCAGCGCCTGAAGGACGAAGCCGAAAAAGGCCAAGAAGGAACTTTCTACCACAAATTCGTACGAGGTAAATCTGCCGTTCATTACCGCTGACGCTGACGGCCCAAAGCACTTTGAGTACACGCTGACCCGTGCCAAGCTCGAGGAGCTGGTGGGTGATTTGATTGACCGCTTGGTAGAGCCGGTCCAAAAGGCGCTTGCTGATGCTGATTTAAAGCCAAATCAAATCGACCAAGTGGTGCTGGTGGGTGGTATGACCCGTATGCCAGCTGTGGTAGCCAAGGTCAAGGATATCTTTGGTAAGGATCCGCTCAAGGGTGTCAACCCAGATGAAGTTGTGGCTGTTGGTGCGGCTATCCAGGGCGGCGTCTTGGCAGGTGATGTCAAGGATGTGCTCCTACTGGATGTAACACCACTGACACTGGGTATCGAGACAGCCGGTGGTGTGCGCACTGCTATGATTGACCGCAATACTACCGTGCCAACCAGCAAGAGCCAGGTATTTTCTACCTATGCTGATAACCAGTCTCAGGTAGAAATCCATGTACTGCAAGGTGAGCGTGAAATGGCAGCTGATAATAAAAGCCTCGGTACGTTTGTGCTGGACGGCATTGCCCCCGGCTCCACGTGGTGTGCCGCAGATCGAAGTCACCTTTAGCCTAGACGCGAACGGCATTCTGAACGTTGGCGCTAAGGACAAGGGGCACTGGCAAGGAGCAGTCGATTACAATTCAGGACAGCGGCAACATGAGCAAAGAGGATATCGAGCAAGCTCAGAAGGAAGCCGAGCTGCATGCTGACGAAGATAAGAAAAAGCGTGAGTCAGTCGAGGCACGCAACGTGCTTGAAAACAGCATATACCAGGCAGAGAAAATGCCGAGCGAATATAAAGACAAAATCACAGCCGACGATAAAAAGGCGATCGAGACAGCCGTTGCCGCTGCTAAGAAAGTGAAAGAGGACGACAAAGCTGGTAAAGACGAGCTTGAAAAAAAGCCGCAAAGGAACTGCAAGAGGCAATTATGCCAATCGGTGCCAAACTCTACCAGGCCGCCCAGTCGGATGAAAAGGCGGATGCTAAAAAGGCAAGCGGCGCGAAATCACGCAAAAAGGACGACGGCCCAGTTGAGGGCGAAGTCGTCGGTAGCGACAAAAAGGGCAAAAAGTAAGTCTGGTTTAGGTAAACGTAACGAATACATAGCGGTAGGGCAGGGCGAGTATTACAGCCCTGCCCTACGTATGTGTCAGGCAAAAATTTGCCAAACAGCCAGGTAATGTTTTATAATTAACCACTATGAGCGTACAAAGCAAGGCTGTTATCGGCCGCAATACACGCATTAGTTTTGTAAAACACAGTGTTGGCGTTCCAGCCAAAATTGATACAGGTGCTGATAGCTCCGCTGTATGGGCAAGCAATATACGGGTTGGGAAGGATGGCCTCCTGCGCTTTAGCCTCTTTGGTGAAGGCTCGCCCTATTACAACGGTAAAATATTTAAGCGTAAGGATTTTACGGTGGCACGGGTGCGGAGTGCTTCTGGCCATGATCATATTCGGTATTTTACCCATCTTACTATCTACCTTGCGGGCAGGCGCATGCGCGTGCTGTTTGGCTTATCGGACCGCTCGGTGCACAGCTTCCCGGTGCTGATTGGCCGCCGCACTTTGCAGGGTAAGTTTGTGGTGGATGTTGGCCATGGTGAGGTTGATGTGAGCCCTTCGAGCAAAACGCAGCGGCTCAAGCGGGAGCTCCGCCGTGATCCGCACCAGTTCCACCAGAAATATCATGGCCACACGAGCTAATCCTGAGAATAAAATGAAGTCATCTGGCAAAATCCTTGGCAAGTGCCTATAGTATGCTGTATACTGAAACCATAACCATGACGAGGACGAGGTATGAATAAAAAAACAGTCACTGTTATAATAGGGAGCTGCATTGGTATTCTGCTGCTTGTCGGTGCCATCCTTATTATTGTCAACCAGCAGTCGTCCCCAGCCAGTAGCCAGAGTGCCTACCGTTACGATACAAAGCAGCATATTGGCGTGGGTTCGGTACTGGCGGAGCGCGATGTAACAGCAGCACTTGGCTCGCTGGGCAAGGATGTGCAGGGGCCGGAATTAAGCGGTACCGCCTACGTGGCTAATAACCGCGCCGAAACTGCTACCTACACCTTTAATACCACTAGTCAAAAGAAGGTAAAACTGCAGATTGATGCCATGGTGTATACGTCTGCCAACGCGCTTAAGAGTGCCGAAGTTTTCCGCGGTGCCCAGGCTGAAAAAATCAATGGTGTTGGTGACGAAGCGCACCTCGTCTTCCCGGCTGATGACCCATCGCGTAATGAGCGCGAGTACGCCTTAGTAGCCGTAAAAGGGGCTAAAGTCGTATGTATTTATGATCACTGTTTCTACCGAAGGCCAGCTGCCGCTGACACGTGCTGCTGCCAAGGATGTGCTAATTGCACTTGGCCGTAAGGCTCAGCTCGATAGCGTCCGGTAAATACGGTTACCAATACGCATATTAGCACTCTTGCCAATTGAGTGCTAATTTTGCTATAATAAAGCCCTAATGAGTAAACAAGATTATTACGATGTGCTGGGTGTGAGCCGGGACGCCAGCGCCGATGAAATTAAAAAGGCATTCCGCAAGTTAGCAGTGCGCTACCACCCAGATAAAGAGGGTGGCGATGAAGCCAAGTTTAAAGAGATTAACGAAGCCTACGAGGTGCTGAAGGACCAGCAAAAACGCCAGCGTTACGACCAATTTGGCCATGCTGGTGTAGGTGGCCCAGGCGGTGGTGCAGGCCCGTTTGAGGGGTTTGATTTTAGTAACTTTGCCGGTGCCGGTGGGCCCCACATGAGCTTTGATTTTGGTGGTGGCCTTGGCGATATTTTTGGCCAGTTCTTTGGTGGTAATGCTGCCCAAGCTGGCCCGCAACGGGGGAGTGATGTAGAAACGAATATCACCCTGAGCTTTAAAGAGGCCGTGTTTGGGGCTGAAAAAGATATCAGCTTGACGATGAATGACGAGTGTTCGCACTGCCACGGTACGACTGCCGAGCCTGGCCACGAGCTGGTTACCTGTAAAGAGTGTGATGGCAGCGGTCAAATTGCCCGTGTCATGAACACTATGTTTGGGCAGATTCAGCAATCGGTGGTGTGCCCTACCTGCCATGGCCGTGGCAAGGTGCCCGAAAAGCCGTGCACCGTTTGCCATGGGAGTGGTACCGAACGCCGCAAGCAGACGCTGACTATTAAAGTGCCAGCTGGTATTGATGATGGTGCTATTATTCGCCTACGTGAGCGTGGTGAGGCAACCCCGGGTGGCAGTAAAGGTGATTTATATGTGCATATTCGCGTTACGGCCGATAAGGATTTCACGCGCGAAGGTGATTTGATCTTAAGCCACGAAACCATTGACATGGTGGATGCTGCCCTTGGCGCAGAGATAGATGTGAGTACTGTTGATGGCGTTGTGCGTATGAAGGTGCCGGCCGGCACGCAAAGCGGCACAGACTTTAAGCTGAGTGGCCATGGTGTCGCCTATGCTAACCGGTCTGGCCGCGGTGACCATATCGTGACTATCCATGTCCGTACTCCGCAAAAGCTTAGCAAAAAGCAGAAAGAGCTGCTTGAGCAGTTTAAGGCGCACAAAAAGCGTTCGCTGTTCTAGTGATATCAACGGATGATGCAGAATAAGCATAATAACTTGCTATTAGTGCAAAAGGGCGTATAGTGAATGGAGTGATGCGAGCGTCACAAAGTATAAGCATGCATACTAATTGACCGCTACGCAAAATCATGATAATATACAAGACATTATTATGCGGGTTTCGGGTTCGTTACTACCATTTGCATTAACGCGTATGAGCCGGTGGGTCGTAGCAGTCGCTGCTGTATGCCTAACGGCTCTTTTCGGTGCGCTGGCTAGTGATGTGCCACCCGCCTATGCTGCCGATGCCACCTGGAGCGCCAATGGCGTTGAGTATAATGGCCGGACGTACGAAGGCCCCAAAACAGCTACGGCTAACCAGCCCCCGGAATCGGTGAGGGTAAAAAGTACTACGAAAATCTGAGTGATGGCCAATCGTCGGTTATATATTTTGAAAACGACGATGTCGCGAATGCTGACCGTGCCCGCGTGGTTGAGTACCAGATTAGCAATGGTGAGTATAACCAGCCCAGTACCTATACGCCGATTAGTATTGACCGGCAGTCTGCCTCCCAGGCGGCGAATAGTAACGGTGGCGAGGACGAGAAGGAAATTACCTCGTGTGTGGTCAATGGTATTGGCTATATTCTGTGCCCAATTATTAACTTTTTGGCCGATGCGACCGATAATGTGTTTAAATATCTGGAAACTTCGCTCTTGCGAGTAGAAACGCTCGCCACCGATGACCAAGGTGTGATGTATAAGGCCTGGTCGATTATGCGCCAAATTGCCAACGTGATGTTTATTGCGGTGTTTATTGCGATTATTTACTCGCACCTAACAAACACGGGGCTTAGTAATTATAACCTGAAGCGCATGCTGCCGCGCTTGATTCTAGCAATTGTGGCAGTGAACCTCAGCTACTATATATGTGCGCTGCTGATTGATATATCGAACATTGTGGGGTCGGGGCTGAATGGCTTGCTGATCGAGGCGCTGCGCGTGGTGGGCGAAGGGGCAGGGCGTAATAGCCTGGATGTGCCAAGCTGGGGCGAGGCGGCGGCGTACTTGCTTTCTGGTGGGACGCTTGCGGTAGCGGGGTTGACATCGGCCACAGCGGCGAGTGTTGCCGCCATGGGCCCAGGGGTGCTCTATCTACTGGTATTCGCGCTGGTGCCGGTTGCGACGATTATGATTGTGACCTTCGCAGTGCTTGCGGCCCGCCAAGCAATCATTGTGGTTATGGTGGTGATTTCGCCGATTGCTTTTGTGCTCTATATTTTGCCCGGTACCAGCAAGTGGTTTGATCGGTGGCAAGAGATATTTTCTACTATGCTCGTGATGTATCCCATGTTTGCGCTGCTGTTTGGCGGGTCGCACCTGGCAAGTTACTTAATTGCCCAGACTAATAACCGTTGGGAAACACTGCTAATTGCCCTATTTGTGCAGGCAGTGCCGCTGGTGATTACACCGTTTTTGATTCGCTTTAGCGGCCGGCTGCTGGGGCGCTTTGCTGGTATGATTAATAACCCGACCCGTGGCGTGGGCGACAAAGCCAAAATCTGGGCTAACCGCGAAGCCAACCTAGCCAAGGGCCGCCGCATGGCCGCTGGCGCCCTGGGCACGAGCTTTGCCAAGTGGCACGATAACCGCACACTCGAGAAAGAAGATCGCCTTAAATCCTATGACGATGCCCGTATGCGCCGCTACCGCCGCACCACCCGTGGCCAGCGCTATGCAATTGACCGCCTGATGAGCCAAGAAGCCATGAGCGCCATAGAAAACCAAGCCGGGGCCCTGTACGAGGACCGTAAGCGCTTTGACCCCACCACGCGCCAGATGGCTATGGGTAACCGCCTAGCGAGTGATAACTACGAGCGTGCCAAGCAGGGCACAGCGGCCTTTATGGCCCAAATTACGACTGACGCTGGCACGACCGGCCTGAGCGAGCAGGAGAGTACCTTGGCGAGCCAAATCCGCAGCACGAGCCATGAAAAGGACCTCCTAGCCATGAGCACGACGATGGCGCAGAAGGAGTACAAGTCTGAATTTGCGAATTTGCTGGATGATAGCGGTAAAAGTGGTGCTGCCTTGGCAGAGGCGCAGCGCCGCCAAGCTATCGCAGCCGGTACTACCGGGGAAATTGGTGCGCGCAAGGTAAAAGCTGGTGCACTGAGCGATATCGCTAAGGCAAACCGCGAGGACGTCGACGCTATTCAGCTAACATCCGATGTGCGCGCCGGTGATGTGACCGCCATGGGGCAGCGGTTGCATGAATCTATCACCAAGGGCGATATGGCCTCGATGCGGGCCTATACCGATATGCTAGCGCAATCGGCTAACCCTGGTATTCAGCAGCTGCGTGATGTCATAACCGACCGCTCGAACGACCTCAACGCTATGCCGGATATCGAGCTGTTTAAGCACCATATTAATAGCAATAGCACAATTAATACCAAGGCAGAGGATATTGGCGTCTGGGCGCGTAACTACCAGAATGACAAGACGCTCGCGCAGGTTACGGCCGATAGTGCCACCTATAAAACCATGGCGCCATCGGCCTGGCTGAATATGGCAGCCTCGAGCCAGCACAAATCGCTTGATACAGGCTTTATGACGCCAGAGTTTGCCCAGCGCGTGCTTGAGGGCAACAAGGTGAGCCAAGTGCTGAAAGGTCCGCCGCTAGAGCGTATTAAAGGCATTGCTGATCCAACCTATATGAAGATCGACAAGTCATAACACCACATTGCTATAAGCGCAACAGATGGTACACTATAAATAGACTCGTTCGCTAGCCTAAGGAGGTGTAACATGAGCGCTAAAGACGAGTTTTGGCTGAGGGTCGGCTGGTGCCAACCAGTCGTATGGGCGGTGCGCATCATTGCCTCTGTTATTGGGGGTATTGGTGTCGCAATGATCACCTATGGTATTTTTATAGGCGGCATTGCTTGGCCGGCTGTCTACGGCTTTGGCCTGTGTGTCATCACTATCCCAGTGATGGCACTGGGCGCGTACATCCACGAGCAAGTGGAGGATCGCGCCTGGGACGACTCCAACCGAGTGGTTGAGCAGTCCCGGTCGCAGGCCCATGGTCTAGCTGCCGATAGTGAGGCAGCCCAGGCCGACGGCCGCCACCGCCACCATGAATAACCCTGCCACCCCGTAGCCTATCAGCTATACGCCACATAGCAGGTAGGCGCGGGGCTTCCTTGTGCCCAAGGGTTTGTGGTGCCACCGTGCCAAAAGGGACTTATGCGCATTGACACTCACCGCAAAAATGATACAATTATAGTAACTATGAAAATCGCCATATTATCAAATGGGCCGGGGAATTATTCCACGCGGCGCTTGAAGGAAGTTGCACGCTCGCGGGGGCATACGGTGCGGGTTATTAAGTATAAGGAGTGCTATGCCTCGATTGAGCAGAGCCACCCGGTGATTAGCTACCGTGGCGAAGACCTAGCCGGCTACGATGCGGTGATCCCGCGCATTGCTAGTAATATGACCCGCTACGGTACCGCGATGGTGCGGCAGCTGGAATCAAGCGGTGTCTATTCACTATCGAGCTCGATTGCTATTAGTCGCTCGCGTGATAAACTGCGTAGTTTGCAGCTGCTGGCGCGGGCTGGGGTTGGGATTCCGAAGACGGTGGTGTCGCGTAATGCAACTGATATCGATGCCCTGCTCGATAAACTTGGCGGCACACCGGTTATTATTAAGCTGGCTCGTGGTACGCATGGCAATGGCGTGGTGCTTGCAGAAACCAAAAAGGCAGCTAAGTCTGTACTGCAGGCGTTCTACCTGACGAACGAAGACGGTACCAATGTCATGCTACAGGAGTTTGTCAAGGAGTCGGCCGGAACAGATATCCGTGCCTTTGTGGTGGGCGGCCGCGTGGTAGCTAGCATGAAGCGCCAGAGCCTGGATGATGACTTTCGTTCGAATTTACATAAGGGCGGCGAAGGTACAATCGCTAAGCTGACGGTAGAAGAGCGCAAGATGGTTATCAAGGCTGCCAAGGCAATGGGGCTGAATGTGGCCGGTGTCGATGTGATGCGATCGAATCGTGGCCCGCTTGTGCTTGAGGTAAACGCTAGCCCTGGCTTTGGTATAGAGAAAGTAACCGGCCGCGATGTTGCAACGCCAATTATTAAATACGTTGAGCTCCATGCTCGGCGCTCTCACCGTCGCGACCGTGTCGGTATTTAGGGAACATCAACCCCTGCGTGCTCAGCTAGTGACCGTGGTATAATACGAGCTATGAAGATACGTACGATCCTCCTGCGTTGGGTCTTGCCGCTGGCTGCCGTGGCTGCAGTGGTTGTGCTGGCACTGTGGTATATGCCAGGCTACCTGCGTCGAACCGTTGAGGTTGGTGTCGGTAAGGAAGATTTTGCTGTGTGGATTGCCAAAAACGCCGGAGCAGCTTACCAAAGGCCTGGGCGGTGTGCGGCACCTGCCAGCACGTGGTGGCATGCTGTTTGATTTTGGCCGCGATGACACCTGGCGTATTTGGATGAAGGATATGCATATTCCGATTGATGTTCTATGGCTCGATCGGGAGGGGCGCGTCATCCATATGGTGCGCGATATGCAGCCGGCCTCATACCCGAAGCACTACTTCCCGTATAAAAAGGCCCGCTATGTGCTGGAACTCCCGGCTGGTGCTGCTGCGCGAGCGGGTGTCGAGCAGGGGAGTAGCATCCGTCTCCCGCAGGAGTTATAATTATGCAAGTTTTGCTGATGCTGACTGGTATGGCACTTGTGCTGGGCCTTGTAGCGTTTGCGACTCGCCGCCGTTTTGGCGTGCTGGGTTTAGCGCTCTGTGCTGGCTACGTATTGCACCAATTGTGGAGCGCATGGCTGAGTACCTACGCCAGCCAACTGCCGCCCTTGGCTGGTGGATGGGTGTCGAACATTACGGTACTCCAGCTCCTGGTGATTCTGCTGCCATCACTTGTGCTGCTTGTACGTGGGCCGGTGTATGGCCATTTGCGTGGGCGTGTCTGTGGTGCGATGCTATACGCGCTACTGGCGGTGGTGTTTAGTTTGGGGGCGCTTGCTAGCTCGCTGGTGCTGATGGGCCCAGAGCGAGCAGTGTTCGAGGCTATACTCAGCCAGCGCGATACGATTATGACGGTGGCCGTTGCAATTGCAGTGGTTGATATTGCCTTTGCCTACGCCGCGCCAGCTAAGCCTACCAAATCTGGCAAAGCCAAAAAGGCCAAGAAGACGAAAGACTAACCACACCAAGTACCCAAGTGTCGAATTATGACATAATAAAACCGCCCCGGCTGTTCTAGCTACCGGGGCGGTTTGTGATCATACCTGGTGAGGCCACTGGGGCTCGAACCCAGGACACCCTGCTTAAAAGGCAGGTGCTCTAACCAACTGAGCTATGGCCTCGCATTGTATCTTGGCCAAGTGTAGCACAGCGCGCGCGCGGGTGTCAAGGCGGGGCCCGAGGCGAGTCCCTACCAGTTTGTAGGCAGTGGGCAGGGGGATCGGCGGCTTAGGCAGGGCAGGTCGGCATTCGTGTGGACGTTGACAACGTCAGCCAGGTCGTCCACCGCATCCAGTAGCTTTTAGGAGCTTAGCCTGGGTTTCTTCATCATCAACGGGGACGAGATTTTTGCCGATATAGCGGAGCTCGGCATCAGCCACAGGTAGGCCAGCGGCAATGATACTGGTGCGCACTTTGGCAAGATCCTTCTGGCTGGTGTACACAATAATCTCGCCATCTTCTTCGTTTGCATCTTCTGCGCCGGCATCAAGCACAGTTAGTAGGGCATCTTCGCCAGTTGCTTGCACGGTAATAACGCCTTTGTGGTCGAACTGGAACAAGACGCTGCCGGCATCAGCAATCGTGCCGCCGTTCTTGGAGAGGGCGTTTTTTTACCTCTGGCAGGGGTGCGGTTGCGGTTATCCGTTGCTGTTTCAATGATAATCCCCACGCCACCAGGGCCGTAGGCTTCGTAGGTGATTTCTTCAAGCGCAGCTGCGTTTTTATCGTTGATACGGTCAATGGCGCGCTGGATATTGGCGTTTGGCATATTAGCCGCCTTGGCCTTTTCGATCGCCAGCGCCAGGGCAGAGTTCATACTTGGGTCGGTACCGCCACGCGCTGCGACGGCAATTTGGTTGCCAAGTCGTGTAAAGATTGCGCCGCGTTTTGCATCGTTTGCGCCTTTATCGCGCTTAATTTTTGCCCATTTGCTATGGCCTGCCACGGTAGTTCCTCCTCGTGTTATTTAGCTGGTATAATACTTGCCTTTAGTATAGCACATAGCAGCCGTGCTTGCCCCTGGGCCAGGGGGTAGTATATGATAGAGGCATGAAGATAGCGAGCGACCAGGCGATGAGTACTCTTGGCACACAGATTGCCGCCCAGCTGCATGGTGGCCAGGTGATTGAGCTGATTGGTGATGTTGGTGCTGGCAAGACTACCTTTACCAAGGGGCTTGCACGTGGTCTTGGTATTGCAGAAGCGGTGCAGAGCCCAACCTTTACCATTAGCCGCCGCTATCAGGGCAAGCAGTGGTACTTAGCGCACTACGATTTTTATCGCCTGGACGACGCTGGTATTATGCAGGATGAACTCGCCGAAACCCTAGCAGACCCTGACACGATTACGGTGATTGAATGGGCTGGTAGTGTGGCAGGTATATTACCGGCTGAACATATTGCCATTACCATTACTGCCGATGCGACCGATGCTAATGCTCGCCACGTGCATATACAGGGAATCAACGTATGATACTGCTCCTCCAAACAGACACCGGCACCTGCCACTTGGGTATATACGACCCCGCTACCGGCACAACGCACCAGTATACATGGCAGGCCGATCGCCAGCTTGCCCGGGGGCTATTAGCATTTATACACACGAGCCTGGCCCGCCATCAGGCGGATTGGCCGGATGTGACTGGTATTGGTGTGCTGCGCGGGCCGGGGAGCTTTACTGGCCTACGTATTGGCGTGGCCACAGCGAATGCGCTTGCGTATAGTCTTGATGTGCCAGTCGTGGGCGCGTGTGGTGATGATTGGCAGGCAGAGTCCATCGCCCGCCTTACATCACACCAAAACGATGGCGTTGTAGTGCCAGTCTATGGCCGCCCCGCACGCATTACGGCACCGCGCAAATAAGATAACTTGTAAAAGGCTTGCCTAAATGTTCTAAAAAGCGCTACAATGGAAGTAGCTTATTGTAATGAAGCTTTGATGATACTAGTTTGATGATAATGGCGCTCGGCACCAGGCGCAGTGATACCTACAGTAGTTTTATAACCGGGCCACGCTGCTAAGCGCCAAACAGAAAGGATAAACCATGACTATCGTCGCTGTGATTATTGGCTTGGTCTGTGGTGTTGCTGGCACATATGCATATAGCCAATATCGGCGCGCAACCAGTCGCCACCAGAGCGAGCAGACGGTTGCTGCTGCCAAGAATAAAGCCCGCGCCGTGGTGCTGGCCGCTAAGGATAAGGCACTAAAAATAACCGATGATGCCAAGCGCGAAGAAGCCGAGCTGCGCAAAGGGCTCAAGAAGACGGAAGAGCGCCTTGCCGAGCGCGAAACGCACCTTGATAAAAAAAGCTCGACGAGCTGGATACCCGCAGTGAAAAGCTCCGCCAGGCCGAGAGTGAAGTCGAAGAGCTGAAGAACGAGATTCGCCAGATTCGGAGCCGCCAGCAAGAGAAGCTCGAGCGTATTGCGAAACTTACCAAGACGCAGGCGGCCGAAAAGCTGCTGACAATGACCGAGAATGATATTAAGGCTGACCTGACGGAGCTAGTTGCTAAGCTGCAACGCGATGCAATGGACGACGCTGAAGACCGAGCACAGACAATCCTGCTAACCGCTATGGAGCGTATGAGCAGCGAGGTAACAGCCGAGCGTACCGTCACCGCTCTCAAGCTAACAGATGATGAAATGAAGGGCAGGATTATTGGCAAGGAAGGCCGCAATATCCAGGCTATTCAGCGCGAAACCGGCGTGGACGTGCTGGTGGATGATACCCCCGGCATGGTGGTACTATCAAGCTTTGACCCAGTGCGCCGCCAGGTGGCACGCTTAACGCTCGAGATGTTGATGAAAGACGGGCGCATTCACCCGGGCCGCGTTGAAGAGGTTGTCGCAAAGGCTAAAAAGCAGATTGATAAAGAGGTCCGTCAGGCTGGTGAGGATGCTATGCGTGAAACCGGCGTGGTTGGTATCCCGAAGGAAATGGTGCGTATGCTGGGTGAGCTTAAGTTCCGTACGAGTTATGGCCAGAATGTCCTTAAGCATAGTGTAGAAATGACACAAATTGCTGGTATGATTGCCGAAGAGGTGGGTGCTAATGTACGCGTTGCAAAAATTGCTACGCTGCTGCACGATGTCGGTAAAGCAGTCTCGCATAAAATGGAAGGCAAGCACCACCATATTGGTGCTGAGTTTGCCCGTAAATTTGGTATGGGTGAAGAAATCGCCCACGCTATAGAGGCACACCACGACGACATAGAAGCCACCACGCCAGAAGCCCTGGTTGTGCGTGTGGTTGATGCTGCCAGCGCTGCCCGCCCAGGTGCACGTAATATTAGCGCTGAAAACTTTTCGGAGCGAATGCGTGAACTCGAAAATGTGGCCAAGAGTTTCCGCGGTATTGATAAAGCCTATGCCATTAGCGCTGGCCGTGAGGTGCGGGTAATTGTGAGCCCACGGACGGTAGATGACCTAAGCGCTATTAAACTGGCCCGCGATATTGCAAATAAGATCGAGAGTACGATGCAGTATCCTGGCACAATTAAGGTGAATGTGATTCGTGAAACGCGGGCAATTGAATTTGCCAAGTAGCCTGGCTGTGCCACAATAAGTCAGACTAGATTGATATAGACGCTGCGGCAAATAAGTGTTACTATAACAATATCTATGTTATTCAAGCACAAATATCAGCCGCCAGCCGTCACAGCACAGATCGTTGTGTTTTGTGTGCAAGCCGGGCAGCTGCACGTGCTGTTATGTCAGCCGAGTAGCGAAGTGCCAGTTTGGCAGCTACCGAGCGGTGATGTCAGTAGTACCGAAACTACGTACCAGGTAGTTGAGCAGGCTGCCCGCACACAAGCTGGTTTAGTGCTAGATGACGACCTGGGTTTTACCCAGCAGCTCTACACGTATGAAAGTGGCGTGGGCACGCCACAGGGCGGTAGTTTATGCGTCACCTACCTAGGCTGCATGGGCGTGGCGACCTTGCGCAGTGGGGAACAGCTAGCACGATTTTGGCCGGTGGATAACCTGCCAGGGCAGTTGGCCCAGGCTACGGCTATCGCTGACGCCCGCTATCAGCTTGGCCGCAAGATTACTCGCAGTAACGCAGCTTGCAGCCTATTGCCAGCTAAATTCACACTTTCGCAGTTGCAGAGTGTCTACGAGGCGGTATTGGATGAGCAGATAGATAAGCGTAACTTTCGCAAGAAGTTCCTGGCGCGTGGGTTGGTGCGTCAGCTGGATGAATATTGGCGCGAAGGTGCTCACCGCCCAGCGCAGCTGTATGAATTTATTAACCACGATATTTGCGATACAGCAGGGCTTGTGATATAGCTGTGGGGTTAGGCACCACTAGGGTTGTTTGTGTATTTTTGCACTAGGCAAGGGCAGATTGCTTTGGTATAATAGGGGAGTTGTAAGTACACCGGGGTGTGGCGCAGTTGGCTAGCGCGCGCGGTTTGGGACCGTGAGGTCGAAGGTTCGAGTCCTTTCACCCCGACCACTTTGCCTTACACACCACCACTCAGCTAACCTGGGTGGTGGTTTTTATATCAGGCGAATACTCCATAGCTTTATGTTATGGTGATCGCTGGGATTCTTATATTAGCCGGGCTCGGCCTGATACGGGCCAAAGACTGGCAGGAGGTGAAGGATACAATCCACGATTACCTATGGCTGCTGTGGCTGGCGCGTTGATGACGTGCGAATAATCGGGGGATGGTGGCAGCAAGCTTAGATGGACGAGATTGCTGCATTGGCAATAAGGACGAGCCGATGGCTACGTACCGCATTCTTTTCGCGTTCAATTTTAGCCAGACGGTTCTTTTCTGCCGTATTCATTATATCGACGAAAGCATCAGCAACTCCGGAGCCAGTGCTTTCGCTTTGTCGGGATTCTGTATTCGTTGACATAGCTTCTTCTTGCCCACTTTCAGAAGGTGTATTTGCTGCGGTGTATTCTGCGCTTTCGGCAACAGCCTTTGCGACCCTGGTGTAGCGTTCCGACATAATTAGCACCTATTATACAGTGCATTAGCTAGTGAGTCAAGCAGCAGCAATACCCCAACATTGACCCGCAGTACACATAATTATATAATTAAATATAGGTAATATCAGCTATAGTATATAACCACAGAAGGAGGGACTATGCAAACTCCCCAGCACCATGATAAACACGGCCGTATAGTGAAACGAGCGGTCCGGATTGTACCGGCACGGCAGCGTCCGCACTACACAAAGATATGGTCGGCAGAACTTGCCCACGCTGGTACAACTACGGAGCGCGCTAGCGCGGCGAGGGCCGCCTTAGAAACCGCTCGGCGGCTACGGCTCAAGGATATCGCTGCGCTCCTACGTGGTGAACATGGCCTTGGCTGGGCAACCCTCCTGTGGACTGTGCTGGCTGCTAGTGTAGTTGTGCGGGCACTCTTTTTGGCCCTGATTGCGGTGGGTGTTGGCGCACTTATATATACTGGGTCGTCGTGGCGTAAAAGCTATTGGGTGATGGTAGCCAGCGCTGTGCTCTTCTTGGCTGCAGTAGGCTTTTCAATCTGGTCGTTTGCAGTCCAGCTTGATGCCGCCGATGCTGGCGGCGACATGTCGTTCCTAGCGCCATGGACACTGGCGGCGTTTTGGGTCATTGCCGGTAGTATCGTTCTTTTTGCCACGAGCTGCCTTGTGTCGTTAAGGCATGCGCAGCCAAGCACAGCTGCATAGGGCACGTGGCGCCATCAGCCACGTAGCTATGCGCCACGCGTACATATCGTGAATAACTGTAGTTTTAAAAGGAGGTATTGAATGAATAAATCAGCTGTTACAAAGCTAAGTATTATTGATATGTGTGGTTACGTACTACTATTTGTTGCGGGTATTGTAGCTATTATAAAAGGCGATTTTGCTGTTGCCGCACTCATATTTTTTGGCATAGCAGTAGTAATGCCGTTGTTTGCAGGGAATATGAAGATTGACCCAAGTGCCCGAAAGCATATGCCCGACACAGCAGAAATCAAACGCTACCGCAAGCAGCACCCAGATGTATCGCTTGCAGACGCAATTAACAGCATCGCTAAGCAGCGCCAGAGCAGATAGTACAAATTAATCTGGGTGCTAACGGGGGAATCACCCGCTGCACAAGGGGATGCGTAGTAGCAGCCAGATGGTTAGCACAACCATACAGGCAATCAGTGTATTGAGCCACTGCTGGCTCGAGACAGGTATAAAAATAACCACAAACGGCAGTAGCAGTGCCTGCAGGCAGTAGGCACTCAGTGAGCGTTGCCCAAGAGGAAAGAGTAGCCAGCCGAATAGCTTGATGATAATGGGCTTGGTAATATGCACTAGTGCCATACCGGCAAATAACCACACAAACGATATAATAATACGCTCAAAACTAAGATGGGGCTGATTACTAAATAGGCTGGTGAGCTGGTGATTGACTGATTCAAATGTTTCTAGGCTGATGGAAACCCGGTTGCTTTCTACCCAGCGCCAGCCGTGGGTAAAGAAATAGCTTGTGGTGGAGGTAACGGCGAATGAGCTCACCAGTAGGGTGGCGATAAGCCACTTTTTCTTGAGGGTGCTGGTTGCCCAGGCTAAGATTGATTCGAGATGGAAACCAATAATCCCAGCACCAAAGAACAGCACCTGCCACTGCAGCGTCGCTTCGTTCACGGCAAAGCCAAGTAAATACAGCAGCGCCATACAGGCCAGCATAACGCGCTCGTAGCGTTGGCGTAGCATCCATAAGAATAGCGGTGAAACCAGGAGCATAATGGCGTACATACGTAGAAGTAAATCCAGCCACTAAAGTAGTGGGTACTGAATACATCCGCCACAATATCAAAGAATCCGCTGCTGGTAGGCATGGTTGGCAAGAGCTGGTTGCCACCACCAATCAGGAGTGTCAGGGTAATGATATATAAGCTGATACCCGCCCCCCATAGGTAGAGCGTTAGGGGCTCGCCGCCATAGGGCTTTCGTGATACTCAGTATGCGTTGCTGGCGTTTTTTAAATCCATAAATATAGCCAACAAGCAGGCCTGATACTAAGAAGAAGCCTTCTGCCGCGCTGGCCCATAGTCTGCCTTCGCCGGTAATGTAGGTAAAGGGGCTTGGCCAAAACTGCAAATGGTTGATAATAATTGCCACCATAAAAAAGCCTCGTAGAAGGTCAATTTCTTCGATACGACGTGGTTTTGGTGGATGCATATAGTATTAGTATACTCGGTTTGTCGCTATTTAGTAATAAAATGGTGTTGTAATCACCCGTGGGGGTGGCCGGGTTGCTAGCGCGGTCGGCTGGCGGCGATGCGCCGGGCATCAGCCACAAAGGGGTCGGCGATATCTGCTTGCCGGAAGCTGCCGTAGCGTTTAGTGGCGGCAGTTTCGAGCAGGAAATCAGCCAGTGCCGGGTTCTTTGGCAGGAGCGAACCGTGCAAATACGTACCAATAACATTGCGGTAACGGCAGCCTTCAAAGCCGCTGGTTGGGTCATTGCCGGCGCCCTTATGGACACTGCCAAAGGCCTGTGCTTTCGGGCCGAGTGTAGTGTAGCCGCTGTGGTTTTCGTAGCCAATCACGCTGCCAAAGTCCTTGGTGTGGAGCACAATATTGCCAATAAGGCGCTCGGGCCCAGCAGTTGTATGGGCATCAAACAGGCCAATGCCCGGGATAGTGTGGCCATCTGTGGTTGTAAAGCTGTGGCCAAATAACTGGTACATACCACAAATCACCAGCATTGGGGTGCCGTCATCTGCAAGCTGCTTCAGGCGCGGGGCAATGCGCGGTAAATCGGCCTGCACAACATCTTGGCCACTATCCTGGCCACCGCCCCCAACGATAATATCAATGGTATCTGGGAGCTCGCCACCAGGGTGGTAGGGCACGACGGTAACTGTGTAGCCGCGCCACTGGGCCCGCTTTTGGAGCGTGAGGACATTGCCCCAGTCGCCGTAAATATTCATATCCTTTTGGGATAGAGCTGGACGATAGTGAGCTCTTGGCTGGGTGTTGATTGGCTCATTAGAGTGCCTCCTGCAGGGTGGTTTTTTTGCTGAGTAATTTGCGCAGTGTAAGCATGGCTGTGTAGGTGCAGTAGATGCGCTTGGGCCGGCCAGGCTGGTGGGCAAGTAGCGCATCGAGAGCCTCGTTCAGCTCTGGCGTGACCGCACCCGGGCGTAATGTCGTCGTACTGCAGGCGCAGGGCCATATCGTAGGCACGTACGCCAGTCGTAAGCATGACACCTTCGGCGGCAAGGCTACTAAAAGTCAACATCCCACAGCCAGCTCATATCACGGCCATCGGCGTAGTTATCGTTAATGGCAATCATGGTATCGTAGCCTGCGGGCGGGAAGGATTGCAGCGCCAGTGAAAAACCCACCAGGGTTCTTAACCAGTACCAGTTCAACAGGGGTGTCACCCACCATAACCGTTTCGCCGCGGCCAAAAGCTGGCTGCACGCGGCTCACGGCTTTGAGGGTAGTGGCGGCAGCCTCTGGTGTGGGAGGATAATTGCATGCACTAAGCCATGGCGGCAGCGGCGTTGTAAATATTATAAATACCCCGCAGCGCCAGCGTTGTGCTGTAGGTGTGCCCAGCGATTGTAAAGCCTGCCGTTTGGCCGGTAATATCATCAAGTGTGACTGTAGCTGCGGCGTGCTGGCCCGTGGTGATCGGTAGCTTGGTTGTCACCCGGGAAGAGCGCCCGCGTCGCGCTGCTCAGGCCAAAGTAGTGCGCCTGGGTGTGGGTGCAAGCTGGTGCGCAATGGCAGCAATGCGGCTATCTTCGCGGTTTAGTACGACCGTTTTAGTTGTGGCTTTGGCGATGGTGGTGAGCATGCGGGCGGTGGTATCAATCTCGCCAAACCGGTCAAGCTGGTCGCGCATAACGTTCAGCAGAAGGCTGTAATCCGGCGGCACAAGGTCAACAAACTTAACGGCATGGGCTTCATCAAGCTCGAGCACCGCGATATCTGCCTGTAGCGTGCCGCTGTAGCTACTTTCTTCTAGCACGGCAGCAATCACGCCGCGTACAAAGTTGCTACCGGTTTTGTTCGTAAACACACGTAGGCCGTGGGCTTCCAGGAGCTCTACGACCATTTTGGTGGTGGTAGTTTTACCATTGGTGCCGCTGACGACCACGACGCCGTAGGGCAGGGTGGCTAGGACAGAGCGGATAAAGGTTGGGTCTAGCTTTTCGACGACAAGCCCCGGGAAGGCGGAGCCACCGCCACGCAGACGGGTAGCGGCACGGACAAGCTTGCCAATAGTTGCAATATGTGGTTTGGGCATAATCCTAGTATACACCACCTGGCGTATAAAGCAGCCGGTAATTATTGCTCGGTGTGCCGGTGGGCAAAGTCACTGGCAATTTTGCCCCAAGGGCGGTATAATACAACTTATGTTTATGGTGAGCATGCTGAAGTGGTGGTATAGTGCCGGTTGGCGCCAGCGCGTCGATGCCTTGGGGGTACGGCTCGGTTCGGCGCTTGATTACTTTTCGCCAGGGCTGCTGATTCGGACGCTCTTTTCGCTCTTTCGCCAGGATGGTGCCGACCAAGTAGAGGGCTCGCTAGAGGTTAAGTTCCAAGCTATGATTGGCCGTTTGATTTCGCGCTGCATTGGTGCGATGGTGCGCTCCGCAGTGTTGGTTGTAGGCTTGGTGTGGATTACGATACTAGCCGCAACGGGTGCTGTATGGTTGCTGCTGTGGCCGCTTGTGCCACTCGCACCAGTGGCTGGCGCCGTGCTCTTTATGATGGGGGTGGTACCGTGGCACCTGTAGGGTTTGATTATAAATCGCCCCGGGCTGGTAAGGCGCGTATGGGCCGCTGGTTTGATGGCCCGGTCTATCCGTTACTGCGCGTTACGGGGTATGTAATGCTACTCGCCGGAGCAGTCTTGCTTGTCTATGCAGCAGCGCCACTTGGCTGGTTGGTGATGGGGTGTAGCGTCCTGCCGCTAATGTTTGCCTGGTGGTACAAGGGTGATATCATGCCTTTGCCACCAGACCAACGCACAAGCGGGGTTGATGGCCGCCTAGCCCGCGATGTACTCGCACATCTGCCGCCAAACCCAACGCCAGCTCAGATTGTCGTGCAGGCAGCTCATTCACAGGGTGGGCGCTTTATGGCAGTGCGCACCGGCATTGGTAAGGAAATTTTGCTGAAGGTGGTCGAGATGCCGAACATCACGGCCCCGGCTATCTGGCAGGAGGCAGTCCCGCGTTGCCCAAGAAACTGGCAGCGCTACGATTCACGGCGGCGTACTGGTAGCAGCCTGCATGCGTCTGTACCCGCAGTACGATGTCGCCCTCGCGCGTATGAAACTAGACCCCAGATGAGCTTATGGGCGCGGTGCGTTGGTATAATCATATTCAGGATTTAGTGGTTGCAGAGAGCCGCCCGCGCCGCACGGGTGGGATTGCGCGTGACTGGGCGTTTGGCTATGTGCCGCTGCTGCGTCGTTTCGGTGTTAGCCTGAGCGAGCTTGGCAGTGCTATCATCACCGAGACTGAATCACAAGCCCGGGCGCTCAGCCACATGGTAGAGGTGCTGGGATCGAATGGCCGCCAGAACGTGACGCTGGTTGGCCCGGCGGGTGTTGGCAAAACCACAGTGGTGCGTGCTTTTGCCCAGCGCCTGATGGACGCCGAAAGCGATGTGCCGCGCAGCCTTAGTTTCCGGCAGGTGTTCTTGCTTGATGCCTCCTCGCTCATATCAGCCGCCCGGATCGTGGTGCTATCGAAGGGTCTTGTTATGCGCGTACTGGCCGAAGCTTACCGGGCGCAGAATATTATCATCTGTCTGGATAATGCGCAGTTGTTTTTCGAAGATGGTACCGGCTCGGTCGATCTCACCAACGTCCTGCTGCCAATTCTGGAGGCTGGGCGTGTACGCATGATCCTCACGATGGACGAACAGCGCCTGTGCAGATTTCGCAGCGCAACCCAAGCCTGGTTAATGCCCTGAACCGCGTGACGATTGCACCGGCTAGCCAGCCCGAAACCATCGCTGTTTTGCAAGATAAACTTATCACCATTGAGCACCAAAAGAACGTTGCCTACATGTACCAAGCCCTGGGCCAAGCCTACCGCCTGAGTGAGCGCTATGTGTATGATTTAGCCATGCCGGGGCGGGCGCTGAAACTACTTGATTCCGCGGCCCACTACGCCGAAGGCGGGCTAGTGATGGCGCGCTCGGTTGACCAAGCAATCGAGCAGACTATGGACGTAAAGGTGAGTGTTGCCAGCACCGATGACGAGCGAGCCATGCTGCTACAGCTTGAGGACCGCATTCACAGGCGTATGATTAACCAATCGCGGGCCGTCAAGGTTGTGAGCGATGCACTACGTCGAGCCCGAGCTGGCGTGCGCAACCAGGACCGCCCAATCGGTACCTTCTTGTTCCTAGGGCCAACCGGTGTCGGTAAAACTGAGCTAGCCAAGGCCCTGGCTGATGTCTATTTTGGTGGCGAGGGCCGGCTGATTCGGCTGGACTTGAATGAATATGTCAGCGCCGATGATGTATCGCGCCTGATTGCGGACGGCGCCCAGGATAGCCATAGCCTGACCGCCCAGGTCATGAAGCAACCCTTTAGCGTGGTGCTGCTTGATGAAATCGAAAAGGCCCACCCTAACGTACTCAATACACTGCTGCAGCTGCTTGATGAAGGTATTCTGCGGGATATTAAAAACCGCGAGGTTAGTTTCCGTGATGCGATTGTGATTGCCACCAGCAACGCCGGTGCCGATAGAATCCGCCAGTATGTGGAGGCCGGGCACAAGCTAGAGCAGTTTGAAGATCAGTTTGTTGACGAGCTTATTAATAGCAACCAGTTCAAGCCAGAATTCCTAAACCGTTTTGATGAAATCGTGGTGTTTAAGCCGCTAGAAAAACCAGAGCTGCTGCAAGTTATTGACCTAATGATTGCCGGGGTGAATAAGACCCTAGCGATGCAAAAAAATCCGTGTACGGGTTACGGATGATGCCAAAAATTCTCTTGGTGGAGCATGGCTATGATCCGCGCCTTGGTGCACGCCCAATGCGCCGCGTGGTGCAGCGCGCCGTCGAGAACACGGTGGCTAAGCAGATGCTAGCAGGTACGGCACAGCCTGGGGCAGAAATCATTATTACGCGTGATCAGGTCGCCGAGGCGCTTGGTTTTTGCACCGTAAAAATGCTACACTATAAACATATACTGGTTACGCTAAAGAGGACGCAAAAGAGGAATATTTATGCGGGGTGGAGAAGAACACGATCATCAACAGGCTACAGCCAAACATACAACGACCTGGCGGCGCCTACGGGCGCGCTTTGCCTTGCTATGCGCGAGCGTTTTAGTCGTTAGCACGCTGGCCGCTGCCTTGCTGCCACAGCAACCTGCCCACGCGCAGCTTGATAGTATTTTGAATTTAGGCGATTCTGCGCCATCAGTTGGGACATCGAGTTGTGCGCTCGAAAACATCGGCTGGCTGATTTGCCCTATTCTGCGGGCTGCAGCGCGTGCTGGTGACTTTGCCTTTAGTTTTATTAACGAATCCTTCACCCAGGTAGAAGTTTCGCTGTTTAAGAGCGGCTCAAAAACGAACAACGCCTGGGCGATTATGCGCAACATTGCCAATGGTATGTTCGTGCTCTTGCTGCTGGTGGTAATTTATGGTCTTATTACTGGCCGCGGTGTGGGTAACGTTAATATCAGTGTTAATTTACGCCGTACGCTATCACGCATCATTATTACTGCTATTTTGGTTAACCTGTCGTTTATTGTGTGCCAGCTGGCGATTGATGTATCGAATATCGCTGGTACTGCCGTGCAGCGGGCTATGACGAGTATTGCTGGTGATACTAATATTATGACGGTGGCAAAAGCGTTCTGGCGGTGAAGTAGGCGCGAGCGGTGATCTCGAAAAACGCTAACGCCATGATTGAGGTGACGGCAGCGATTTTAAGTAATGCTAACCTAGCTTGGGTGCTGCTGGTGCCGCTATCAGCAGTAGTGATATCAGTGGCTGTTATCTGCGCGCTGATGATTGCCCTCTTGCTGGTGCGTAAAGTCATGATTGTGGCTTTAATGCTGCTGGCGCCGGTTGTGTTTGCCTTGTATATGCTACCAAATACCGAGCATTACTTTAGCAAATGGTTGCGGTTATTTATGCAGCTGCTGCTGATATTCCCGATTGTGGCGCTGCTGCTTGGGGTAGGGGCAGATTGTAGGCTCAGCGATTGTAAGCTCGGGTGATGTGTATAACGTGCATAACGATGAGTATACTTCCCGCGGTAATGGGAGCGGGAGCGCTACCACAGACCTTGTAGCGATTGGTGCAACGGTACTGCCACTGGTTGGTGTTTGGTATGTGTTTAAGATGGCCATGAGTGCGCTCGAGAATTCAGTCGCCCGCGTGCAGGGCGGTAATAGTAAGGGCCAGCGTAGCAGCTACAATCAGGATGATGCCAAGCGCCGCGAACAGGCCGCCCAAAACTACAATAATAAGAACCGTATGCTTGGTGGTGCCGACCGTTTGCGCCGTATTGCCGACCGCCAGGGTGAGGTTGGTGATGTGATTGCTATGGCTGGCAACGGTGTGATTAAAAGCCGCAACCGCCGTGCACGTAGCCCAGAGGAGGCCGCCTTCCAAACGCAAGTGCAGAGCCGATTGGCACAGATCCGTAGCGGGGTGCAGTCTGGTGCTATCAAGGACACTCCACAGCAAATGTACATGAGCGCCTTGCAGCGGTTCCAGAGCGCCGAGGCCAAGGCCGCCAGCCAGGATAAGCCGAGCCTATCGAAACCTGGCCACAAACCCAGAGGGCGTGAATCTCAAGGCGACCGAAGCCTTCTTGCTCGAATCAATTGGCAATGGCTCACTCAAGAACAACCGCAAAGGTGCCAGTGGTGGCGGTAGCGGTGGTAGAGACGATACGAGCAAGGATCCCAAGTGATGATGTCCGCAATACCATCCAGCAGATTATGACACCGGCAACTGGTAAAGGTGGTGCAACGGCTGGCGCAACTGGTGGCGGTGCCGGCGCTGGGGCTGCCGCACATACGCTGGCTGCTGGTGGTGGTGGCAGTGAACGAGCCGCTAGCGGTACGGCTAACGCTGATCGACCAAGCGTTATTATTCAGGGTACGGTGCTTTCGCCTACAGAGCGAGCAGCCCTGGCTGATACATCACGCCCCGCGCAACAACCGATCTAGAAATGAAGGCCAAAGCCCGCGCCGCTAAGCACGTGGCTGCCTCGAAGGATAGCGCCCTTTCGGTAGAGGACGACCTCATCAAACGCGCACAAGCTGCCGCGGATGACCCACTGCGTATGCTCAAGAAATCTGGTAAGCATAAATCTGGCAAAGGTAAATCAATTAGTGTAAATAAGGACGACGATAGCCGTGGCTAGCTCTACACCAACGAGTAGCCATGATGAAGATTCGACGTTCGAAAGACGTCAGCAAGAGGTTGCCCGCGAACTGCGCGAATCCGAAAAAAAGGCCGAAGACGAAGCCAAGGCGGCCGAGGATGACGAAGCTAAACGGCAGTCCCGCCGCCGTATTACCAGCCGGCTCTTTGTGCGCCGCATTACGCGCACCTCAACAGGTATTTTTGCCATTATCGCCCTGATTGCTGGTGTGGGTATATTTGTGCTGCTATCACCATCCTTTTTGCTGATCAATATGAAGGAGCAGCTAACAACAGACCTAAACGACGGCCTGGGTTTTTACTACACCATGGGCCAAAAGGTAATGGAGAACCAACTAAAAGGTGGCGCTGGCTGCGGTGAAGGCGATGATACGATTAAATGTAAATTCACCACAATGAGCCTGATGCTACGCGACCGCTATAAGTCATATGGCTTTAAAGTAGCGGATAATGGCCAGATTCCGCTGAGTGATACCAACCGCAATAGTGAGCGCGTCAAGGTGCGCAGCGTGCAGTTCCCGGCTGGGGGCGGCAGTGCCCAAGCTGGCTCGCTCTATAAAACCGCTAACCAGTCGGACCATAACCGCCAGATGCTCAACCGCATTTACAGCCTAACCACTAGCATTTACCATAGCCGCGGCTTTGCTGACCGCCTGCATGGGCAGTTTGGCATTGTGCAAAATGGTATTACGCACGGCAGTAATCAGAAGGAGGTGATCCAGGCCTTTAACCAAAATCTTGGGCGCGAGAGCGACTATGCGGATAATGATGGTTACGGCCGCTACGGGCTGCACTACATTGTGAATGCAAAGGATGACGTCTGGCGCAAGCAATTATTTAATGGCATTATGGATAAATCACGCAATCACATGAACACGGCCTGCGCTGCCTATACCTATGGTGCCACGCTGCATAATGTCCTGCAAAAAGCCAAGGAGACAACCGCCGCCCGTTTTGCTATGCAGTATATGGCGCTGGCAGATATGGTGAAGTTTGGCCAGAACTCAGCGCTAGAGCAGACCGTTGGCACGATGATGAATAATCTAACGTCGCTGCGGAAACGCCAGGGTAGCAACGAGGGTGTGAATGGTACCGAAGCCAGCTCCTACCGTGTGCCAGCTATGGGCGAGGCACCCACCAAAAACCGCATGCCAGATGAACGCACCTACATGGTGGATCCAACTGGTATCTTTCGTAAAATCATGGCCTATGCGCGCCAGAACGATACAATTATTGCCGCGCCCGATAGCTCATCCGGGGCTGGGCCCCAGGACGTGCGCAAGCGTTGCTTCGAAAGTATGAGTAATGCTCAGGCTAAGCGCGAAACCAGTTCGCCGGCAACGTGCTGGGCCGAGTCACTTAAACTAGCTGGCTTGATTGGCCCTGGATCCTTGGCTGCGGTCGAAGCCAAGAAGAAGGCGCTTGAAGCTGCAACCGGGCAATCACCACCAAAATGTATGAGCCCCGAAGAGCACGCTAAAACAATTGTGGACGGTGCACGCGGTGCAGCCGAGCCGTTATCGCTCCACTATAATACCTTCAAGGATACGGCCCGCCAGGAAGCCAAGCGCTACCAAATGGCCCTTAAAGACGGAAGATGGTGTACATGGTACACAAACTATGGATGCTATCTTTGCCGGTACCGGCGTGATCCTAGGCGATATGGCGCAGTGGCTCGGTATGCGCCCAGCCGATAAGCGCTCACTAGCAGACTACCTGCGCCGTACGGCCAAGGTGCGCCAGACACTGGTTGATGCACAGCTACGCCGCGCCAAAAGACCGCCCATTTCGATACCCTCAACGCCGTATTCATTTCATTGGCATGACGCTGGCGAAAAACCTTTAATTTGCAGCAGAACCACCAGCCGGTGACGCGCGGATATATCGCCCGAGCGAGCTTAGGGTTGCTTGGCCAAGCCGCCCGTCAGGTCGGTGGCCGCGTAACGTTAGCAGCCAGCCAAGTGGACGCTTCTGATATTAATGGCCGCTTAATCAATGGCCGTGATTGCCAGGTGAACCAAACGATTGCCCGTGGCGTGAACCCAGATTTTAGCTGTGCTATGCGCTACAGCGTTGATGAAGCTACCCTGAAAGAAGGATGTTGATGGTGTGCTGAATTTTATGACACGTGATAACCCGAATGATCAGCAAGGCAACCGTAATGCCGACCAAGTAGCCAGCCGCGACGTTGGCTCAGCTGCTGGTGAGGGTGACCGCATGAAGAAGGAATCAAACGAAGCCCGCGCCAAGTCCTACATTGATAAAAAGACCGGCCAGCCCAATAAATACACTGAATACTGGAAGTTCCTAGAGTACTGTAGTAACCGCCGTACGCCATGGGGTTCCGCTGGTATGGCTATGGCTGCCCGCAAGGACACCTACGAACCAGATATTCGCGACCCGGTCGAAAAGGGTCCCGCGTAAAGTACAGCCTGCCGTACTACCCAGATAAACCACCAGAAGAAAACGAGATTAACGACGATAACGATACGCCATCATATTACGCCCTTGCTTGGGGCGGCGATAGCGACTATAAGTGGATCACTGGCCAGCGCTGCCTCGAGACTGATGATACCATCAGCAACTTCCGCGCCTATACTGCAATGTGTTCTATCTTGGGGGCGATGTCCGGTTCGCGCTACTGCTGGCAGGATGACGCTGTGTCGCGCCAACGTGATGACTTTGCGACCACCAACGGCATTATATACGTACACGAATAAGCGGGCTGGGTAGGGTGGCTCAACCCGGGCTTATGCCCGGGGTACTCACTCGTAGGGCAAGCGTCAGTTTATAGAATTTCGTCGCGCTTGCTGCTCAGGAATACGGTCCAGCGGCGGATGCTGCGGAGCACGGCTTTGAGTGGTAGCTCAATAATTAAATCAAACAAATGAGACACGATATTAATACGTGAATAGCGGAACGAAATTTGCTGCCCCATATAAATAAACGGCAGATATATAATATCGTGCAGGAGCGAGGTAGAACTGGCCACGTGGGCCGAGGCTTCAATCTGGCGGACTTCATGCGAAAGCCGGAAGGCCAGGAAGCTTGCGGTACACAAGAAGACGAAGAAAATAGCACCTTGCACTAGGGTAAAGTGTAGACTATAGAGTACCCACGATAGCAGTGCGAAGGCCACGGCAAAGGTAAAGCCATATAGAATATTAAGCCCAAGCGAGCCATTCTGGCTTGGCAGACGCAGGCGCGGCGGTGTGCCATCTGCAAAGAGTAAATCTGTCATTTGGTTGACGATCTCTTCGGTATTACGGTGGCCGGGTACGGTGATTGCAAGGCGTGAGAGCATAATAAAGATCGAAGGAAAGAAGAGATTAATCAGGAGTGGTAGCCACACAATATGCCCAAATACCGCAAGGTCGTACGGTACTTCGATGGCCAGGCCAATAATACTTTTGGTAATAAGGAGGAAGAGCACACTCTTAAAAATACCGCTATCAAGCATAGAATCAAGCTTGGCGTAGGAACGTTCGATATGGCGCTTTGCGGCGTAGTCCAGTGTGCCCGGGCTGGTCAGGGATTTGGCGTTCATGGGGGCATTTTCAGCGTAAAACCCAGTGTAGATGAAGCGCAGTACAGCGCCGTTTTTGCTGACGACACGGCCGAGCCGCTGCAGCGAGCGGGTATCGAATAGTCGATCGATCGTTTGGTTAAATGACTCAAATCGGTGGATTAAATTAATATCATGCTTGTAGCTATCGAGCAAAGTGGCCCGGATTTCGATATCGTCTAGCTTGAGGATGGTTTTTTGGATAGCGATGAATAGCAGCACGGGGTGGTTTTCGGGTTCAATCGCCTCATCTGGCTGTAAAAGCCGGGCGATATCAAGCCGATCGTACAGGTAGGTAAAAGGCAAACTGAGTAAAAGCCATGTGGCGGGCGCGGTTAGTAAGAGCTTGCTCGCAGCGTACGCTGAGTGTATCGAGCATCCAGCCTTTAAACTGCTGCTGCTTTTTGTAGGCAGGCTCAATCTTGGTGTAGTTCCAGTAGGCGGTATAGTATTTTTTGCAGTGGCCAGCAATTTGCTTAAGCTGAGCCTTGCTGACAGAGCCATTTGGTAGATAGCCAGCTTGGGTTAGTTCAACCAACAGCTCGTCGGCAAGATCCTTAATAGCGCGGCGCTCGTGGAAGGAAAGTTCACGGGCCAGAAAGCGCCGGATTGCGCGCAGGCGAAAGAACGCACTCTCGCCGTATTCACTAGCATTACGCAGCTGCTCGTAGGCAGAGGTAACCCGGCTACCGACGGTTGCGACAGTAATGGTGTCGCGCTTGGCTTGGCGGCTAAGCTGTGCTTCGTAAGCATCGAGCCGGGCAAGCGAAGATACCAGTAGCGTGCCGAGCGGGGAGAGTTCAGGCGTCTGTGTAGTTGACTGATTCACGATACTATTATAGCACAAGGCTTTGTGGGAAGGCTGGGGCGAGCGTCGTCCACTCGGTAATAATAAAAACTGAGATTTTGCTTAAATAATTAGTGAAGCTATGGTATAATCGTAAGCGCTATGGCAACCGAGAGGGGATTTACGATTGTGGAGATTATTGTAACGGTCACCGTACTGAGTATCTTCGTGGCGATTTTTCACCCAGGCTTATGTGTTTATGTCTTCCCAGGCTCAGGCGCAGGCTCGGCGCGTTGCCGCTACAACAGTCGCTAATGCTAATCTTGCCAAGTACCGCTCCAGCAGTAGTTGGGGGCGTTTTGAGTGCCAGAACCATACGCACCAGGGCAATGGCTACAAGCTGCTGACGAATAATTCACCCAACCGCGAGCCGGTCCCAGAGGGGAACTTTGGCCAGTTCCGCCAGCAGGTGATTATCTACAGCCCCCGGCAATGTGTGCGTGGTTCACGCCTGATTGTTGAATCGAGTGTAACCTATGGCCACCCGAGCGATGTACGAACCGTAATGCAGGGTGGCAAACTATGTTTTACTAGGCGAGGGGTTTACGGCGGTAGAGCTAGTGGTTGCGCTAGCGATTACCTCGATTGTGGTGCTTGGTATGATGCCACTACTGATTGGGTTTTTTTACGAGCTACAGCGGCCAGACTCAGGAGCTTAAGCATGTCACCCAAAACGCAGCAGGCGCTGCTCACAATTACGAATGATTTGCAGCGGGCAGCTGACTTTTTGCGGGTGCCAGATACGCTTGATGATAAGCACCCGGCGCCGGCCTGGCCTGGGTGGTATTTCCAGGGGCGGCCGGGTACTGACCAGGATGTAAACCGGACGCTCATTTTGCGTATGCCGGCTACAACTGCTGCCTACCAGAAACCCAAAGCCGGCAGCTGGTGTATAACGGTAACTCGGCCGACTGTGCGACGTACGCCGGTACGCCGGTCTATTACACCGTTATTTATTACACGCTTAATGGTAGTTTTGATACCGCCGCAGTGTTTTAAATCCTAACGAACCGCCGTGTGCTGGCCAGCGTATTTACCAAAAAAACCAGCTGCCTCGGCGGGTGCGCCGAAAAGGATATTCTTATCCTACGTGATGTCAGTCAGTTCCGGGTGGATTACTTTACCAACCCAACGGCGCAGGATCCTGACCATAGCTTGTACCACGCCAGCGGCCATAATACCGACCCAATCAGGGCGACTGATGCACGCGTCATTCTTCAGAGTAAAGCAATTATTAACGATAAGGAACACTTAGTCACAGTGAACGCACGGGAGTCATTACTATGGTAGGGGAAAAGCAGCAGGGGTATGTACTCGTATCGGTGATTGTATTTGCAACGATTCTGATGGCTGTGGCGAGTGTATTGCTGCAGTATATTAGCGCAACTTCTTCGTCGCTGCGCGAGGTTGAGCAAATTACTGGCGCGCGCAACGCGGCCCGCTCTGGGGTGATTGCTGGCACCGGCTGCTTTAGCGATGGCCCTTTTGTAGAGCAGCTACAAATACATGGCTCAGTAACACTACATAGCTTGGCACCGAACCTGTGCCGCTCCTGGGGCGGGGTATCTGTACCACCAGGTACGGTGGGCGATTACTTTACGATGGAAGCTCGCGCCAACCGCGGTGGCCAGGTTGAGCTGAGTGCTACAGGCATGTCGCAGATTGGTAGCCTGCGCCGCAGCACGGTGATGCGGGCCAATATTCCCAACCAGCCTATGGTGGTAACCCCGCCGCTGCAGCAAACGGTCAGCGTGCCAACGAGTGCCGCCCGCCAGAGCGTGACAACCAGTGTGAAGACGAACTTTAGCGCTACTAACTGTATGGTTAATGATGGCCAGGCCTACTGCTGGGGGGCAGGCGGCCCGGGGCTGCTGGGCAATAGCTCCAGCGGTATATCCAACCGGCCACTACAGGTTAATGGCGGGCCACTGGCCGGGCAAAACGGTCGAGGATATTACGATTGGCGATAACCATGCCTGTGCGCTAGCGAGTGGGCAGATCATTTGCTGGGGTGGTAACAGTAACGGCCAGCTCGGTAATGGTGGCACCAGTTGGATGGCCGGTGTGACTGCGGTGACGAGTGGCGGTGTCCTGAAGAATAAGAAGGTCATCGCGGTGCAGGCAGGGTAGCCAGCATACTTGTGCGTTGGCTGGCGGGCGTGTCTACTGCTGGGGCGATAACGGCGAGGGGCAGCTGGGTGATGGTACCGGCGTTGGTCAGCGTGAGCCAATTGCGGTAAGTGAAGCTGGGGGACTCCATGATAAAGAAGTCACCCGCCTAGTGGCCGGTGCGCGCCACTCCTGTGTCATTGCTGATGGCCAAGCCTACTGCTGGGGCTCTAATGATCACCAGCAAATTGGCGATAACACCTGGGAGCGCCGCCATGTGCCAGTCCGCGTGGCCGAAACAGGGGTGATGTCCGATAAGGTGGTGACCGATATTTCGGCTGGGAACGACTATACTTGTGCTGTTGCTAGTAACAAGGCTTACTGCTGGGGTGGCAATAATAATGGCCAGTTGGGTAATGGTAATACATCGTGGCAGGGGCGCCCCAGCGTTGTTGGTGGTGTGCTGAGCGGCAAAAAGGTGACCCGTGTTTGGGCGGGCCGGGCTCATACCTGTGCACTGGCCGAGGGTCGTATTTACTGCTGGGGATTCAACTCGTATGGCCAGCTCGGTAATGGTAATACAAGCCAGCAAGTGCTGCCGGTAGAAGCAAACCTTGGGCCGATGGAAGGCAAGATGATCACTGATGTGAGCGTGGGCCGTGAGCACACTTGTGCGGTGGCTGATTACCGTACCTACTGCTGGGGTGGTAATGGGAGCGGCCAACTCGGCAGCGGTAACAATAATCCTAATAAAACCCCGGCACAGGTCCAGGACCCAGCTGGTTCCAGCCGCTATACTTATAGTCATAATCAAGGGAATACCTTACACCGTAACTGTGCGGTTGCGGGTGCCACCGCCTACTGCTGGAACCGCCCAGTGGATGGCTACC
This sequence comes from uncultured Candidatus Saccharibacteria bacterium, assembly GCA_916438855.1. GTDB lineage: Bacteria > Patescibacteriota > Saccharimonadia > Saccharimonadales > Saccharimonadaceae > SDRW01. The sequence goes on along the minus strand of CAKAFW010000001.1, from coordinate 89,915 downwards.
AGGGGGTTAATTACCGGGTGCCACTGACGGTAGGGGTAAGTTCTGGTATTCTTGGCCGCCAGGCGGTGACGCAAGTTGGTGGTAACTGTGTCATAGCAGTTGGGCGTGTCTATTGCTGGGGTGAGCGTTGGCGTAATCGCTTGCTTGATTATAGTGTACGCGGTAGCCTGGCGGGCAAGGTCGCTACCAAGGTGGTCGAGGATGATGGCGCCGCCTGCGCCATCGCCGATGGTCAGCTCCATTGCTGGGGGCGTAACTTTGCTGGCCGCCTTGGCGTCGGTGGGTTTACGGATCGTTACGAGCCAACCCTTGTGCCGGGCCTTACGAACGTGACGGATGTTGATAGGTTTATTCACACTACCTGCGCTATTGCCGATGGCCGCACCTACTGCTGGGGTGATAACCCAGCTGGCATGCTTGGTAATGGTAGTGTTGGCAACCCGACGCCAACGCCAGCTGCCGTCGATAAGCGCCCGATTAAAGATGGCCGTGTGGCGACCCAGGTAAGCGTTGGCCGCGATAGCGTTTGCGCTGTTTACGAGGTAGACTTATACTGCTGGGGGAGTAATTCCCAGGGGCAGCTGGGTGTCAGTGGACCGAACCAGTCAATTCCCACCCGGGTCGATCTTGGTGGTACGGTTACCCAAGTAAGCACTGGTGAGCGCTACGCCTGTGCCGTCGCCAGCAACAAGGCCTACTGCTGGGGGAGTAATAACACTGGTCAGCTGGGTGATGGCACCCTGGCAAATCGTAACCAGCCAACCGAAGTGATTGTGAACGAACATACCAAAGGCAAGACCATTACGCAAATCAGTACCTTTAAGGACCCCTGAATGGGCTACAGCACCTGCGCTGTTATGGCGGGGCGTGTCTACTGCTGGGGCTTTAATGGCCGGGCTGGTAATGGCACACTCGGTAAGCTTTCAACTGGTGATGCCACCAAGGATACCATCACGCAGCCGGCTCCGCTGCTACCAATATTTGATGTTAGCCGAATGGTGCGCTACTAAGCACCGTATAAGCTGGCAGCACAAAAACCCGCGGGCAGATATGCTGCTCGCGGCTGTCACCCTAAAGCGACCGTAGCGTTGCAGCACAAAACCCGCGGCAGATATGCATGCTCGCGGGTTATGCTACAATTCTGGTACACCCGGTACGATTCGAACGTACGACACCTGGTTCCGAAGACCAGTGCTCTAATCCGCTGAGCTACGGGTGCTCACTACCCGTAGTATAGCACATGCCTGTAGCAAAAAACTAGCTTTGGGCCGCATTTATACGCCATAATAAATTTGCTTATGCTATTATATAGTGAGTATGGATATGCACAGTAACATTTTACTCAAAGATTATACAACCATGCGGCTTGGTGGGCGAGCACGCTTTATGGTTGAAGTCAGCACTCGCCAGCAGGTTCAGGCTGTTGTACAAACTGCCTTTAAAAACCAGCTTAACTTCTTTGTGCTGGGTGGCGGCAGTAATATTATTGCCCACGATGATGGTTACGATGGCATTGTGATGCTGAACCGTATTAAGGGCTACGATGTAGTGGCGGAGGACACCGACAGCGTGACTATCACAGTTGGCGCCGGCGAAATTTGGGATGATGTCGTGGCCAAGACTGTGCAGCGTGGCTTAACAGGTATCGAGGCGATGTCTGGCGTGCCAGGTACCTGCGGTGCCGCCCCGGTACAGAATATTGGTGCATATGGCCAGGAGCTTGCAGATACCTTCGTACAGCTGGATGCTTATGATGCTAAGGATAACACCTTGTAACCCTAACGCAGGACGACTGCAACTTTAGCTACCGCAATAGCATCTTCCGTAGTACGCAAATGGGGCGCTACGTGATTGTGAGTGTGACACTTAAGCTCTATAAATCAAGCCCACAGCCGCCATTCTACCGGGCAGTGCAGGATTACTTTACCGAGCATGATATTACAGAATACACGCCATTTGCGATCCGCGAAGCAGTGCTGAGTATTCGCGCTAATAAGCTACCAGACCCGGCTGAGCGGCCCAACAGCGGCTCGTTCTTTAAGAATGCAATTGTAGAGCACTGGCAGCTCACCAGCTTACAGCAGCGCTACCCAGATGTACCACACTTTGCTATGGAAGGTAGTCGCTATAAAATCCCAACTGGTTGGCTGATAGATACCTTGGGCTTTAAAGGTAAGCTCCTGCATGGGATCCGCGTCAACCAAGCCAATGCGCTGGTGCTGATTAATGAATCTGCCAACGGTTACGAGGACCTGGCTGCTGCTCGCGAAGAGATTATTACCGCTGTACGCCAAGAATTTGGCATTGCCATAGAGCAAGAACCCCTTGAATTAGTAAATTCTTAAAATTAACTTAAAAAAAGCTTGTGCTTTCCTGACAGTTATAGTACTATACGAGTATAAAATAACAATGTAACACAGGGGGAATTCATACTTATGAATCTTCAAAACAATAAACAGTCAGGTTTTACCATTGTCGAGCTTTTGATCGTCGTGGTCGTGATCGGTATTTTGGCAGCCATTACCTTTGGTTGCATTTAACGGTGTACAGAACCGTTCCAAGACAACCGCTGGCGAAGCACTGGCCGGCCAGGTAGCCAAGAAGGCAGAAGCCTACAACGCTATCGATAACGTATATCCAAGCGCCAAAGCTGACTTTGCTAAGAAGCCAGAATCAAAGCTAGATAACGAAGAGAGCGTTGTTGAAACTGACCTGAACTCAGGCAGCGCCCGCGGCGGCAAGACAGTTATGTACAAGCCTTGTACAGCTGGTGCTGGCCGATCTGTAACTGGTGCGATTATCTCGTACTGGAGCTACACAGATAACGCTATTAAGCAAAACAAAATCGGTGTTGGCTGCGCGTAGCCGCACAATACACCAGTAAGCCTCGCTTTAATACCCCCGCTCGGATGAACGGGGGTATTATTGTGGTTTATGGAGCACGTGTAGGGCGAAGAGCCCCGCTCGGCTAGGAAGCGCGAAGAAGCGTGATAATCTTTTCGGCAGTGCGGGTAAAGTCTTCTACAGTAAACCCGCGTGTCGTCATAGCAGGGCTGCCAAGGCGGAGGCCACTAGGGCGGTAGGCGGGCAAGGGGTCATTGGGAATAGCGTTGGCGTTGGTGGTAATACCGGCTTCCTCAAGCCGCTCCTGGGCTTCCTTGCCGTCAATCCCAAAGCTACTATACACATCCATCAGAATCAAGTGGTTGCTGGTGCCGCCACTAATCAGCCGGGCACCGCTCCGCAAGAAGACTTCGGCCATGGCCCGTGCATTTGTTAGTACATCTTGGGTGTACTGCCGAAAGTCTGGCTGCATAGCCTCGTGTAGAGCCACAGCCTTAGCGGCAATCGTATGCATATGGGGCCCACCCTGCGTACCAGGGAAAACAGCTCGATCAATCAGCGTTGGTAGGTTTTCGATTGTTTTCGTAGGCCGGGTGAGGGGGCTGCTAACAGTGCCCATGCTCAGAATCATGCCGCCACGGGGGCCGCGCAGGGTCTTGTGTGTGGTGGTGGTCATGACATGAAAGCCATGCTTGAGTGGGTTAGCGGCCTGGCCAGTCGCAATCAACCCGGCGATGTGGCTCATATCGGCCATGAGTACTGCGCCGACCTCTTTACCAATGGCCGCAAAGGCATCATAGTCAAGCTCGCGCGGGTAGGCACTAAAGCCTGCCACAATCAGCTTTGGCTTATGCTGCTGTGCCAGTTGCCGAATAGCCTCATAGTCAAGCTCCCCGGTGTCGGCATCGGCCACCCCGTAGTGGACGAAGTTATATTCACGCGCACTGCGGGTGACGGCTGCCCCGTGGGTGAGGTGCCCACCGTGCTGCAGATCCATCGCTAGCACTGTATCACCGGGTTGGAGCCAGGCATAGTAGACGGCCTCGTTGGCTTGGGCGCCGCTATGTGGCTGCACATTGGCGTGGTCAGCTGCAAAGAGTGCTTTTGCACGGTCAATGGCCAGCTGCTCGAGTGCATCGGTATTAGCCTGCCCGCCATAGTAGCGGTGGCCAGGGTAGCCCTCGCTGTATTTGTTAGTAAATACGCTGCCAAGTGCCTGCCGTACCTCAGCCGAAACGTAATTTTCGCTTGGGATGAGTTCTATTGTATGCTGCTGGCGTGCTTCTTCGGCGGCAATTAAGCGCGCGACATCTGTATCTTTCACCGGTTGTTTCTCCTTTGTTTTAGTGTAGCACGTATGCTAGGGTATAGGTATGACAAAAATGGCTGACTATATCGCCGGGCCAATCCAGACTACCGAGCTAGCTAAACAAGCTTTTTATACCGTGCGCCACAATAAGCAATTGGTTGGCGTGCAAGTAGTTGGAACACTGATTGCAATTGTGATTGGTATAGCTACACTCTTGGTGGTAGCAAGCTCGATTTTTTATATAGATACCATTCTCTTTGGTGGCCTGGCGGGCGCTATTGGTAAATGGGTTCATATCATACCAGTTGCTGCACTATGCTATGTCATGCTGATTGGTGGCATTATCCTCGTGGAATATCTTAATATTATGGTAAGTTATGGGGCGCTTGCTGCCTTCACGAGCTAAAAGGTGCGCTTGTGGCAGTGTGTGTCGATTGCGACAAATCGTTTACCATGTCTTGTGCGAGGGTTTTCTACGGCACGGCCAAGTTTTCGGCCTGCTAAGCAAGAGTGCAGAGCAGAATTTACAGCACCAGTTATTGCTGAATACGACGTAACTAACTACGTAGATGCAATCACGCGTTCAGACCAGATATTTCGCCAGACATGGGGTGCGGGTAGTATTGCAATAGACGTCGCAGTGGTTGATGAACTTGCTTACTATATGATTTTGCTGCGTGGTGGGATTCTTGCACTCATTTTGAATGAGCTACTTGGCCAAGGCGGGGCGGTCGTGGGAATGATCATCATGGTTGTGAGCTTGATTGCCTCGGCTGTGCTGTTTGCGCTCCTTGACAGAATTATTACTGCAGCTTTGTACTACTATGCGGTCACTGGTTATGCGCCCAAGGGTTTTGTGGCGGCAGATTTACATGCTGCCGTGACCGTACAGCCGCATGCTCACCTCAATGAAGATTTCACGAGCAAGGGTAGCGCACCGTGATCATGGTTTGGCCTGGGCGCTATGTGTGATACAGTGGGAGTATGGATAGTCATTCAATAAATCAGTCAAATAGCAATCCCGTGCAGCCACCACAGGCACCATCTGGGGAGTTGCCGCAGGGGAAATTCCGCCGTAGTATATTACTAACTAAGCAAGCCCTGGCAGCTATCAAGCAGGATAAAAGCCTGGTTGGTGCGCAAATTGTGGGGGTGATTATATCTGTTATTGTGAGTATCGCGCTGATTGCAGCTATGATTGCTGCTCTGGCAGCGATTGGTGGTGATGCGGATACACTGAACCGTCGCCAGGTATTTACGCCGCAGAATATTGGCTACATTATTATCTTTTGGCTGGTTGTGATTGGGTTTATCATTGTGTCGACCTATGTATCGGTAGCAGTTAGCTATGGGGCACTGGTTGTCTTTAGTGGCAAGAATGTGACGGTTAAGGAGTGCTTTGCTGCTGCGAACCGCCGTTTTGGCACCATTGTGAGTTTTTCTGCTATTAGCGGGACAATTGGCGTTGCCTCTGAATGCTCTCGAAGAGCGCGTACCGTTCTTTGGTAAGTTGGCGCTGCGCCTAGTTGGTGCTGCTTGGTCGATTGCGACTATGTTTGTACCGGCAGCTATTGCGAACTCTGCCCGTGAGGGTGAACCACGCCTCAGTGGTATTGATGCGGTTAAAAAATCTGTCGGGGTGCTGAAGAAATCGTGGGGCGTATCGATTATCGTTACCGTTGGCGTTGGGCTAGCATCAAGCCTGATCTTCCTGGCTATTCTTGCGGCTGGCACTGTTCTGATGGTGGCGCTAGCCTCGGCCTTCGAGATGGCTGGCCTTGGGATTGGCTTTGTGCTGATGATGCTAGCATTCGTTGCAGTCGCAATCCTGTTTTTCTACCCTCGGTGCTATCGTGAACGTGGCACTGTACCAGTACGCGACGACCGGCAAAGCACCAATGAGCTTTTCACCGGCATTGCTACAATCGGTGATTGAACAAAAGCCGCAGAAAGGCCTACTACGTTAGGGCCGTTTCATTAATATATCATCTATGATATAATCAGGAACATGAATATGGAAAGCTACCTAGAGAAAATCGGGCGTCTTATTCAAGAGAGCCGCACGATGCGTGGACTCACGCAAACGCAACTTGCCGAGGCGCTGGGCACAAGCCAGTCAGCCATTAACCGCATCGAAAAGGGTGGGCAAAATATTAGCCTCGAAATGATCGCGCGCATAGGGGATGTATTGGCGCGGCCAATCGTGAAGCTAAACCAAGCCGGTAAGATTAACTTTGCCGTACATGGTGGTACGCAACTTTCGGGCGAGATTACCGTCAAAACCAGTAAAAATGCTGCTGTTGCCTTGCTATGCGCCAGCTTGCTGAATAAGGGTACGACGACACTACGCCGGGTTGCCCGTATCGAGGAAGTCAATCGTATTATCGAGGTGCTCAATAGTATCGGGGTAAAGACTCGCTGGGAGAACGGGGCAGATCTGGTGATTACGCCACCACGCACCTTGGATCTTGCTAGTATTGATGTTGCTGCAGCTAAGCGCACGCGCTCTATCATTATGTTTATGGGTCCACTCCTGCACCAATATGGCTACTTTAGTTTGCCATTTGCTGGCGGCTGTAATCTTGGGACACGTACGGTTGAGCCACACTTAGTGGGCCTGGCACCGTTTGGTCTTGCGGTGGAAGCATTAACCGATAGTTACCAGGTAACGGCTACACCAAAATCACCCGAGCACACTATCCTGCTAACCGAGCGTGGCGACACCGTAACCGAAAATGTACTGATGGCCGCGGCGCTGCACCCGGGCACAGTTACTATCCGCAATGCAAGCCCAAACTATATGGTGCAGGATCTGTGTTTCTTCCTCGAAAAGCTTGGTGTTAAGATTGAAGGCATTGGCACCACAACACTGCGCGTGACCGGTGTAGAACAGATTGATATGAACGTTGAATATTACCCGTCCGAAGATCCAATCGAGGCGATGAGCTTTATTGCGGCCGGCGTTGTAACACACTCTGCGATTACTATTCGCCGTGCACCGATTGAATTCCTCGAGATTGAGCTGGCAGTGCTGGCTGGCATGGGTCTTGAATATGAGCTAACACCAGAGTACATGGCGGCTAACGGCCATACGCGCCTAGTGGATATTCAGCTCAAAAAATCCCAGCTCCATGCACCAAAGGATAAGCTCCACAGTATGCCGTTCCCGGGTATTAATATGGACAACCTGCCGTTTCTGGGCTTGATTGCCACAGTAGCGGAAGGTCGTACGCTAGTGCATGACTGGAGCTACGAGAACCGAGCTATTTACTTTACTGAATTAACCAAGCTGGGCGCACAGGTGGAACTGGTGGACCCACACCGGGTTTACATCAATGGCCCAACCCGCTGGAAGCCAGCCGATGTTGTTGCGCCGCCGGCTTTTGCGCCCGAGCGTTGTGATTCTGCTGGCAATGCTGGCCGCACCTGGTGCGTCAATCCTGCGCGATGTTTACTCCATCAACCGTGGTTACGAAGAGCTCGCGAGCCGCCTGGGCAGTCTTGGGGCCAAGATCGAGACAGTCTACGAGGTATAAGCTAAGCCTGCTATGTAGCCCCCTGTATAGCAAGTGGGGCGGTAAGCCACTTACAGATAAAACACGATAATAAAACCGCTCGTAATGAGCGGTTTTATTATATGGCAGCTTCAAGAGCTATTCGGTTTGGTTTTGCTGCATACTTGTGAGGCGCCGTAGCATTGGTAGGATGAGGTAAATACCAAGGACTGCACCGGCCAGGCTTGCTATAAGCATGGCAAAGTAAAGCGGGCTGAGTGATACACGCACCGACCGAGAGAATGACTGCAGGAAGATATGCGCCACCCAAAATGCCGATACCAGCTGCAATGACTGATACACTTAGCAGGGGAATGAGTGACTCAATCAAAACAACGCGCTTCATTTGGCCAAGTGTCATACCGCCAAGTCGCAGCGTAAAGAGCGAGCGGCGGCGTTCGAGTAGCCCACCAATTGTGCTGACAATAAGGCTTGCAATAGCGATAAAGAGCGTAATGCCAATCCCGACATAGGTAATGCTTGCAAGGTCGGCGATAATTGGGTTAATGTGCGGGCGCTTGGCGTAGCCACCATAAACGGCCCAGGCATCTGGTGCGCGCTCTGGTGTGGTTTGCTGCTGGTTTGAAGCTTTGGCAGTTAGTGTTCGTAGGCTATCAAAGTGCTCTTCGCCTGTCAGACTGACGAGGTAGCCAGTTTCGGTTTGGGCTGGTAATTGCTCGGTCGTAGCAACAGTTTGCACTGGTTGGCTTGCAAAGCTGATGCGTGCATAGTGGCTACTTGTGGTGCCAGCAGGGCAGCTGTGTTCGGTGTAGGTATCCAGATCACGGCAGGTTATGTAACTTGCCTCCGGTGTCTCGTGCGTTGTGGCAACACTATGGATGTAACCTTGGCGTTTGAGTGTATCGCCAAAATCACCAGGGAGCGAAGATCCCCACACAAAGGCGGTCGTTGGCTTAAGCTGCGAAAAGCCATTGTCACGCACCGATTGTAGCTCTAGCCGGCTCACGCCACTCACGGCAGCTAGGTAGAAGCTGCCAGCAAACAGTGCTAGTACAACGCCACTGACGCTACGGAAGATTTGCCGCGAGTTACCAGCGATACGCTTAGTTGCAATTAGGGTCGAGCCCCGTGTGGTGCGCGCAGCAAATAGGTTAGCAATCCACCCTGTGAGCCAGGCGCCGCCCAACACGAGACCAAACATAACCAGCACGATGCCCGCCAGGAGTACCAGCGTCGGCAATGCGCTATCGCTCGCGTTTTTCTGGAGCCATTCTTTGCCGGCTGGCAGGGCAAGGTAGGTAAAAATACCAAGGCCTGCTAGTAAGGGGAGAGTTCGCCACACGCGGGGCTTTTTGCGTACATTTTGGCGGCGGGCAACACCCAGCGGGCTGGTTTGTACTTTACGCATACCACGGTAGTTGGCAAATAGGCTCATACCAATAGTAATCGCTACTACCAGTAGATATTGCCCCGCGCCGACTACAAGGTCGTTAGCCCAGAAATGTTCACCGTTATACTGCATGGCACCGAGGTGTGGCTGCACCAGCATAAAGACGAGCGAGCCAACCACAATACCAGCTAGTGTTGCCATAAAAGTTTCGAAGAGGAGCACACGGTTAATCTGGGCACGGGTTGCGCCAATCAGGCGTAGTGCTGCGTAGCGCTGCTCACGCTGGGTGCTGCCAAGTTGGGTCGATACAGCAATAAACATAACGATCGGGAAGAGTAGCATAGCTGCACCAAAGCTCATGATCAAAAGACTAATTGGGTCAAATTGTACCGAGGCGTGGCTACGACTCTGCGGTATGCGGTAGATGGACCCCCATAGCTTGGCGCCAGAGCGGCTGCTGCGTGCATCGATCGCCTCCCCACGGGCTAGCTCCTGTGCGGTTGCGCCACGCACCACTAGCAGGTTATCTGGTGAGCTAACGTACTGCGGCGGTATTTCGCCAAGATACTTGCTACCGTAGCGGTCACCAATATGTGCTTCTGGGTGCTCGCGGTTCAGCTTTGCGAGGCCTGGTGAAAGGTAGTATTCGCCAGCCGCTGGCGTCTTCATACCAGGGAACTCTGGCGAATTACTGCCACTCGCGTGTAGCGATACTGTGTCAATTGATTTTGTTTGCCACTGCGACAGGTTATTAATCGTACCCATCGAGCTAATTTTAAGCGGCGCTACGCCAGCAATCGGTTTTTGCGCCTCTTTAGCCTGGGGTAGTTGCTGACCACCACTGTAGCCCAAGTAGCGCCACGTGTCGTGGCTCTGGCGGCTAATGATTGCGTTGATACCAGCAATAAAACTAAGTATCATCACTATGCCTAGGCCAATAGCAGCCGCGGTTGAGGCTAAGTCGCCCTAGGGATTGCTTGCCAGATTTTTTAAAGAGAAGCCAACTAATACCCATAGCTAAACTCCTTTGGGCAGCGTTTGGGTGCTGCCGGCAATTTGGCCATCGCGAACGATAATCTCGCGGTCGGCGTAGGCTGCAATGGTTGGCTCGTGGGTTACCATAATCACCGTGGTGCCGTGTTGCTTGGCTGTGGCAATAAAGAGCTCCATGACCTTTTCGGAATTCAGGGAGTCAAGCGACCCAGTCGGTTCGTCGGCAAAGAGTACTTGCGGCTCAATAACCATAGCGCGGGCGATAGCGACACGCTGAGCTTGGCCGCCAGATATTGCGCCAGGTAGGTTCGTTTCTTTACCACTTAGGCCTACTTTCTCGATCCAGCTTGCTGCTTTGTCGTAAGCTTCTTTGCGTTTCGTTCCGCCCAGCAGTAGGGGGAGAGCGACGTTATCATGCACGGTGAGCTCAGGTACTAATTGCCCAAATTGAAACACAAAGCCAAAGGCAGTACGCCGTAGAATACTACGTTGCTTGTCGCTTAGTGTATCGATTCGTTTACCATTAAGTGTAATTTCGCCACTATCGATGCTTGTAATAGCAGCCAAGCTGTGCAGCAGGGTTGATTTGCCTGAGCCACTTGGCCCCATGATGGCGAGTACTTCGCCGCGGGCTACGTCAAGCGAAACGCCGCGTAGGGCTTTTGTTTGCCCGAATGACTTTACTACGTTACGGGCACTGATAATTGGTTGTTTAGGGGTCCATTATAATAACTCCTCCTTTAGTTTATGTAAACGCGAACTCGTTAGATCAATCCAGCGTAGATCAGCTTCTAGGTGAAAAAGCGCGTGGTCGATCAGCAGCATGCTGGGCAAGCCACTTTCGCGCCGCTGATTAGTGAGTTCACGCATGCGCTGGATATGGGCTTGCCGCTGGTTATCGAGATAGCGAGCAGCGTCACCATCCTTTAAAAGCGCCAGCACTGTTTTGATATAGAGTGTTGCCTGTAGCGTGGGCGACGGTGCTTCTGGCTGCTCAAGCCAGGTTTGCAGCAGCTCGCGCCCACGTGGCGTAATGGCGTAGCGTACCCGGCCTGGGCCGCCAGCTTGTTCATCTTCGCCCGGCACTTCAGTCACGTAGTCATCACGCTTTAGGCGCGATAGGGTAGAGTAAATTTGGCCAGCCAGAATAGGCTTATCCCGGCCAAAGTACCCGTCGTATAATTTTTTGAGCTCATAGCCGTAGTTGGATCCGTTAGCCAAAAAGCCCAGTAGGGTGTAGTTTGCATTCATACATCTTACTATACACCCAGTGTATAGTTGTATGCAAGTATAAAATAATTGCACCACATAAGCCAATAATCAGCAAAATAGTATACGGTATAGGTAGTTAATTGTGTTTGTAGAATTGTGATAGGACCAGATGCCGTATATTAGTGTTCCCGCCGTACAGTCACTGCACCGCCCAACACAGCTTGTTGGTTGGCGGTATTGTTTGCACGCCTTTGGGGCGGGCTTGCTTGGTGGCCGCGGTATGGGGCGAGCAATGGTTGGTTGGAGTATCGTGCTCTTTTGCGGGGGGATTGGTTTAATCTTCCCTGTACTACTGGTAATGTGGCCAATGGTACCATACACAGCGGCAGCTTTGTGGGTAGCGTCGGAGCCACGCAGCCGGTTGCAGCAGGGTATTTTGGCGCTATGCATCGGTGGCGCAACGCTGGCTGCAGTGTATTACTGCTGGTGTTGGAGCGTTGTAGTGGATACTACTCGTAGCCCCGGTGCGCAAGTGGTACCAGTGCGGGCTGATTGGTTAACGGCAGCCATGTGGCTCTACAGCCTATGCTGCCTAGTATATTTGGCTACGGCCACCTATCTATACCGGCGCCAGATACGGTTGTTGTAACTATATGCTATACTAAGAGTGTTAATGCGGATGTCGTATAATGGCTAATATACCTGCCTTCCAAGCAAGTGATGCGGGTTCGATTCCCGCCATCCGCACCAAGATGAGAGCAGCGTCTACTTGGTAGGAGCTGCCACAAAGAAGGGAGATACATCATGGATCATGGCCCACAGCCATACGTTGTAAACATTGAAGAGCTAACGATTAGTAACGATACTTTTCGTACTGCTGCCTGGACTGGTGCTAACATGCAAATGACATTGATGGCAATTCAGCCAGGCGAAGATATCGGCCTTGAAGTACACACCGACCATGACCAATTTTTGCGTGTTGAGCAAGGGCTTGGCTTGGTGCAGATGGGGGCGAGCGAGGATAATCTTGATTTTGAAGCCAATGTAGAAGGCGATGATGCGATTTTTGTACCAGCTGGCACATGGCATAATGTAACAAATACTGGTGATGTGCCGCTCAAGCTGTATTCTATCTATGCACCAGCCGAGCACCCACATGGTACCGTGCATGCCACCAAGGCAGAGGCTGATGCTGCCGAAGCTGAACATCACGCGTAGCACACGATCATGGGTAATGTACCAAACCATACGTCACCGTGCCAGCAGCCTGCCGATATGAACGGCGGTGATTCACTTTCGCCGCAGTCTATGATTAGCCAGGCGCTGGGGCTTGATGCGTCGGTATCTGGTGGCAGCGCAGCGCTGTGCCGGTTCGAAACTGACCAGCGGCTTAAGCGCCAGGCTCAGGCACGGGCAAGCAAAGGTGCGGAGCAGCAAAACAGCCCAGCCCGGGTACGTGGCTATAATGAATCGAAGATTGGCCGCGGTGACTACCGCCATCAAGCTTTAGTTGGCGGTAGTGGCCATAATACACGCCAGGCTATTCGCCAGCGCGAGCAAGAGCGGCTACAGAATATTCGTGAGCGCTTTTGCATCCGCCCACCCAACGCAGGATAACGCGGCGGCTACACCACCCCAGCGCGGTATGTCACGCCAGGAGTTTAGTGCGCGGCCACAAACGCGCCGTCCGTATAGTAAGTAGATCTAGTATTTACCAGGGGTGTGTGGTATACTAACGTGGTACGGCGGATGTAGCTCAGTTGGTTAGAGCGCCAGTTTGTGGCACTGGAGGTCGTGGGTTCGATTCCCGTCATTCGCCCCATGCGTAAGCAGCCCTTGCAGTGCAGGTCGCACCAAGGGCTTTTTACGTGGCTGCTGACTCATAGGGTATGAGGTATAAGTGACGCAGTATTTGGTTTATTACGCCCCGGTAGCTCAGTGGATAGAGCAAGAGACTTCTAAGCTTTTGGTCGTAGGTTCGATTCCTACCCGGGGTGCCATCATATAATACCAGTAGAATAAAAATCACTCGCCTTAGCCGCGAGTGATTTTATATAATTGCTTGTGGTGGGTCAGCTGGGGCTCGAACCCAGGACACCCTGCTTAAGAGGCAGGTGCTCTAACCAACTGAGCTACTGACCCATCCCTAACTTGCTATAGTATAGCGTACTTAAGCGGGGAGCGCAAGGTAGTTTTATGGAATTATAATGAGCGGACTTCGCCTCCACCCGGCAGATGTTGCGACCCCTGTGGACTATATGGCGGCGTCAGTGTATTTGTATCGATCTTTACCTGGGAAAAGAAGATAGACCCAGCAATAGCAATGGCAACTTGCGCTAGTGTGATACTAACGGCGAGCCAATAGAGCCGGCGGGCCCAGCGGGTATCGCGCTCAGTGCTAGCGAGGGGTAGACCGGTGGCGTCTGTTGTGCGGTGCAGAGCTAAAAAGAAATCTATAATTCCCCACAGGATGAGAATAGGCACAGTAATGGCAACGTAAATTAAGCCAATGAGCGTTGCTACTTGTAGCACCTGTGGGAGCTGCTCGGTCGTTTGGCCAGCTGCAGCTAGTACACATACAAGGCCAACGAATGCTACCGTGATGATAATATCGCTTACCAGCATGGCAAAGCGGAATTTCCCATCGCGGTGGCCGGTGTAGATGCGGCTAAGGCCAGTCATAGGCACGCCAATTGCAAGTAGGAGGGCAGGTAGGTAGCTTTTGCTACTGGTGGTAGGTCGAGCCGCGGGTGTCTTGGCAACATTCGGTGTTTCCATAAGGATTATTATATTATACCATAAACAGTTCCTCGTAAATATGCGCTGAAACCACCACGCCAGCATGGAATTATGGTATAATAAACACAATGAAGGTATTACGCGGCGATGAATTAGCCCTTTTTGTAAAGCAGCGCCAGGCAAAGCAGGTGCGTGGTTTGCGCCAGGCAGATCGTACCAATCCACGCCTCGCTATTATCACCTGTGGTCGGACCCCAGTAATCGACACATATACACGGGTAAAGCAGCGCTATGGCAAGGATATTTTAGTAGAGGTAGATGTCTATGACGAAACAATTACCAGCGCCCCGGAGCGTATCGCGGCACTGAATGCAGATACGAATGTGCATGGCATTATCGTGCAACTACCGATTAGTGATCCGCAGCAAACTGATTACTTATTGCAGCTGATTGACCCGGCGAAGGATGTCGATGGGCTTGGTGCGACGCCGCGTTTTACACCGGCAACACCAATGGCAATTGAATGGTTGCTGGTAGGCTACGGTGTTGATATAAAGCAGCCAATTGCCCTCGTTGGGGCTGGCCGCTTAGTGGGCGGCCCGTTAGCAATGTTGTGGCGCCAGCAAGGGCTTGATATTACGGTGTTTGATGAATCGAATGCGCATGAGCTTACAACGCGACTGCCACAGTTCCCTATAGTCGTCAGCGCAACAGGCGTGCCAGGGTTGATTACCAGCCAGATGCTAGCACCTGGTGCGGTGTTTGTAGATGCAGGTACTGCGAGCGAGGACGGTGTGATAAAAGGCGATGGTGCAGCAGATGTGCGCGAGCGCAGCGACCTAACCATAACACCGGTGCGTGGTGGCGTTGGGGCCACTCACAGTTGCTGCACTGTTTGATAATGTCATAACTGCTGCACGCCAGTCTACAGAAGCGCGCCGCCGTGTTGTGACACTATAATATACATATTACCAGGGCTAGGCCTGGTAATACTGCTTTGGTTACTTGTGTAGGTATTTACGGGTGCAGTAAGTGAATAAATTCAATAACTAGCCACACAATAACGGCAGCAACCAGGGCTCCGCCAATCGTTAGCTTTGTGCGGCGCTTATTATCGTGCCACCACTGGGCGGGGCGGGAACGCACGACGGCATTCACCTTGATAGCGCGCGGCCGTGCCTTGCGAGCATCACTGCCGGTATATGGTTTGTTACGTTTTTTCTTCTGTTTTGCCATTGGTATTAGTATATCATATAACCAAACCCTTCAGCAGACTCCAAAGTGGCGGGCAGTGGTGGCGTGGCGCGCGGGAATGTGCAGGAACGGTTGGATAATTGGCGCCATTCACATATCGTAGGTTGATTCTGTGTATGTAATAGGGGGACCAGCCAATGCCAGCCACGTTAGAGTTTGCGAATTGGTAGGGTATGGTAAGGAGCGTGTCATTGGCGTTACTAGCGGAGTGGTCAATGGCAGTCGTTTGTTCCGCACTGTCAATGTACCATAAAAGTAATTAAAAAGTCAATACTTTTTTTGTACATAATACACTTTTTTTAGTGATAAGTGATGAGTACTAGATATAGTTGCTACAGACTCGCAATAGTATGGTATAATAGGCACAGAATTCTAGAACACTGTATGATGAAAAAACTTTTTACTCAGTATAAAAAGCGCTTATGGCCCCGCCGCCCGGTTATTGCTGGGCGCACACTGACTCCTCAGCAAGCCAAGCAGAGCTGGCATTTAACAGCCGAGGATGTGGTCGTCGACATGGTCAATACGACGCTTAATAGCGCCGAGCGCCTATTTTTTTGTTTGTAAGTGTGGTTGAAGACGAGCCACTTGCCGAGATGCGGCTCGTCATCAAAAACCATTTGCATACGCTTGATGATATTACCGAAACGATTGCCGGCGAGGTAGAGAGCCGTATTTTGCCAAAGGCACAGACGCTGTTTGCCCAAGCCAGCCACGATTTTACCCAGGCGGGCTTACCAGGGATTGCCTATGTAGAGATTCAAACAGAACAGGCGACAGGGGCGTGGTTTTCGCGTATTGTATGGCAGAATGACCCAGGTGCAATGCTGCCCAAGCACCAAGTGCTGCACAAGTGGCTGGCAATTATAAAAGCAGAGCTGCCACACCACGCTACCGACAGCGACCAGCCGTTTTCGTGGTATCCAAACGCGGCCATACCTCCGTCTAAAAACAGCGAGCAGATTTTGCGTACACCCCAGGCTCAGCACCAGGTCACAGGGTAGGCTATACCAGTAGACAGCAGGGGTACCGGGTTAGGCATTTTATGGTATAATTAGCTTATGATCATCAAGCGCCCAACATCAGAACTAGCTACTCAAGAATTAACGCCAGATATCTTCTTGGCTGGCCCTATTTCGGGCGCAGAAAATTGGCAAGAGAAAGCCGAGCAGCTATTCGAAAGCATTGAACAAACAGAAGACTCTAAAGAGGGGCTGGTTATCGCCAACCCGCGGCGCGCAGAGGGAATTCCACGTGTTGGTGATATCGCCAAGGAGCAAATCACCTGGGAGCATCGGAATCTAAAGCTTGCTCGTGTCGTGATGTTCTACTTTGTTAAAGGGCCGGGCATCATTACACCGCTTGAGCTTGGCAAGGAGCTTGGGCGTGGTTCATCGATTGTACTTGGTATCGACGAGAGCTTCGACCGACCATTTGATATTGAGATGCAGGCACACCTGGAGCAGCCGGAGCTGCCAATCTACCGTACGCTTGATGAAACAGTTGTGGCTGCAGCAGCATTGGCACGGCAAATCCGCGCAGAGGCAAAAACTGATTAGGCACGAAGCGGGAGCTTTACAGATACGTTGGTTTTTGGTACAATAGAGTAGTTGTTTATACATGGCCTCATCGTCTAACGGTCAGGACACCAGGTTTTCATCCTGGCAATCGGGGTTCGATTCCCCGTGAGGTCACCATCAAAGGATTTATCATCCATTCGGATACGGAACAGCTCGTTTACCTCTGGTAGCGAGCTGTTTTTATGAGTTCCAAACTTTATTTCATCATAGGTTGGGACTTTATTGAAGATAGCGGCGAAAAAGGCAGCTTTTTGCAGTGGATTACAGAGGTCAAGTAGTAGCTCAGGGAGGTGTTCCAAAATATATTTGGTGTATTACAAAACTTGGTTAAATTTAGTTTGTAGATTTGTTTATTTTTTTCAAGTGCTCTGGCATATATCCATTTTTCTTTAATGATGCCACAATAAACCAACTTGCTAGCATACTGGTCAATCATCTTGGCGGTCATTTGCTTGCCGCCAATTTGCCGTTTAATTTTCGTTCGGTCGTATTTGTCGCGTACGGTTTGTAACATGCGAGCGAAAGCTCATCGAATTTGACCAATCGGCAATTTGCTGATTGGTATAAATATGAGCGGCGTGCATTTCAAAAAAAGCTTGATGATAAACTTCGCCTCGTTCTCATCAGGCTTCAAGATCGTACGTCGACCATTTTTGTATCCACCTTGACACTACGAAAACCATAGTGTGTACGATACAGCCAGCAACCGAGCTGGGTATAGTGAATTGCCGTACCAACCATCTAGCTCATAATGTCACGCATCTCGTCTTTGGCGCGCTCTGCCTCCAAAATCCATAAGGAGCTCTACACGGACACTTTAAAGGCATGCTTTTTCCCAACATGCAAGATGTCGCCATTAATAAGGGTTGCGTTCTCATTGTTTACTCTATTGTTGTTAATTTTAACAGCATTTTGCCTGATTAAACGCCTGGCTTCGCCGCGACTTTTAACTATATCTAGACGAGCTATCAAATCAACAATTGACTCGTCAGAACCAATTTGAACAGTATGAATATCTTGAGCTAAATTCTTATGGCTAACTTCAGAAACCCACCGTTCTTCAGCGTCAAAGGCAGCTTTACTACCATGATACATAGACACCACTTCTCGAGCAAGTTCTTTTTTGATATCGCGGGGATTTTCATTGCTATCAAGCCGCTTTTTTATTTTGGCAATCTCGCCCATTGATAGACGCGTACAGTCCACGAAACACTGATAGATGCCGGCGTCTGATATTTGCATGATCTTGAAGAACATCTCTTTGGCACCAAGGTCCAATCCTACACCAGTACCAAGGCTCTTACTCATCAACTTCTCGCCCGTATCTGGATTAACTAGTAGAGTTGTTGTAATTACGAATTTTTCCTTCTGTCTGTAGCGCTTAAGTAGTGTGCGACCAGCTAGCATATTGAAAGTCTGGTCAGTGCCGCCTACTTCCACGTCAACGTCTAGGGCAACGGAATCATAACCTTGCATTAATGGATAGAAGAATTCATGCACAAAAAGGGGCTTCTCCTCAGTAACCCTTTTCTTGAATGCATCCCGTTCAAGCATCTGCTGAACCGTGAAATTTGAGGCCAGCTCGACAGAATCCTCAAACGTTAGCTTTGAAAGCCACTCTGAGTTAAATTTAAATTCTATAGGATTATTAGTATCATTAAAAATTTAGGATTTTTCCGATCTGTTGTTTAAACGTTTTTAGATTATCAAGTACTTGTTCGCGCGTTAACTGCACGCGCATTGAAGTTTTATCACTTGGATCACCGATCATTGCCGTAAAATCACCAATCAATACAATAATTCGATGACCTAGGGCGTGAAAGCGCTCGAGCATCAAATAGTTTGTCGAATGTCCAAGGTGAACATAACTGGCGGTAGGATCAATCCCTAGATAGAACGTCAATCGCTTGCCGCTTAGTAGCTCCTTTTTAAGTTCTCTCTTGCTTGGTAGAATTTCAGCTACTGAACGGGATAATGCCTCATCAATAAGACTTTCGTTTGTATTGATTTTTATGCATGCGATTATTCATATACAATTATCGTACTATAAATAAGGTTAGATATAAAGCCAGCGCATAGTACAACATACTGATAGAAGGCGGAGAGACGTAGCCAGTAGTTATTTGATATCCTATCTGTGATGGGAATGCATAATCTCTGGAGGTTATCTCCAGAGATATTTTATATCAGCCATTTTTGCGCCAAACATGCATTTACACAAACGGGAAGATAAGCATGACAAAAAAACTACTGCATTCAAAAAAATCAGTACGCCGATTCACGCGATTTCATGACAAGCTTGCTGTTTCGTAAAATGGACTATCGTGATCATTCTTTCGCTTGGCACTGAGACTAAAGCGCTATTCTGTGCTGTATCGTTTTTCTTCCTGGGTTAATTCAAAAAGTGCTTACCGAGCACCTCAAGCAGCTAGAACGCGCCGGCATCGTCCGGTGCTTTGCTCAATCCAGCTCCTCCCAATCAGCCCGTGCCAACGTATACATCTTCCACACGACTGGCTTGCCTGCAACCTCACCTTGCTCAATCCCCATGTATCGGTAGCCAAGCCTCTCGAGCGCATTCCAGCTGCGGGTATTTTGTACGTATGCCCTGGCCTCAATCATTGCAAATCCACCCTCAGAAAACGCCCAATTGCAGACTGCTTGCTTGGCAGAACTCCCAAGGCCTTGACCCCAGTTTTTCGGATCGCCAATCAGTGTACAGAATGCCCCAGCTGTGACGCCGTATTTGTGGCTCAGTTTTCTTATCTTGTTAAGCTCAATATTGCCAACGATTTCGCCATCACGCTCAATCATCCAGCTATACCGATCGTCATCGTCAAGCATATTCTGGAGATGCGCCACTTCGTCTTCCTCGGTCATGTGCGAAAAATCCGTACCCAAATACTGCGTCACCTCTGGCCGGCGAATCCACTGGATGGTAATTGGCGCATAAGCTGGGCTTGGCGCTACCAAGCGCAGCGTCTGGGTTTGGCTAGGGGATGGTATGGTGAGGGTGTGGGTGTACATACTTGCAATTATAGTTTAGCCTTATATTTTGCTATAATAAAGCATATGCATAAACCATTACGCGGTGTTAACTTGGGTGGGTGGCTGGTGCTTGAGCGCTGGATGACGCCATCGGTCTTTGCGGACACCGATGCGAGCAACGAGCATCAGCTGATGATGCAACCAGATGGCCCGGAGCGCATTGCCAAGCACCGGCAGGAATTTATGATCGAAGCGGACTTTGCCTGGCTGCATGCGCACGGTATCGAGGCGCTGCGTGTGCCGGTTGGTTACTGGGTGCTAGAAAGCCAGGACGGCTACCTCGAGGCTACCAAGCAGCTGGATTGGTGCTTTGCAATGGCTAAAAAATACCATATGCGTGTCTTGCTTGATTTGCATGCAGCGCCGGGTGCGCAGAACTTGGGCGACCACAGTGGGAGCGGTAACCGCATGCCGCAGACGGGGTGGTACCAGGCCAAAAACCGCCGGGCGACCCGCCGCATCCTCATGCAGCTTGCCGAGCGCTATGGTACAAGCCCGCAGCTTTGGGGGATTGAGCTACTGAACGAACCCTTTACGAAAAACTGGCTGCAGCACTGGCTGCTGCGGCTATGGTCGCGCCGCACAACTCGCCGGTTGCGCCGCATTGTGCCGGCCACAACGCGCATTATTATTAGCGATGCCTACCAGTTGCCGCGGTGGCGTCGGGCGCAGCCCCGTGATTGGCTGGATATTCACCACTACCAGTGCTTTGGGGCGGCCAACTTGGCGCTGGTGGATTATGACCAGCACGCGAGTATCGTAGATGAGTTTACCCAGATGCACCAGTCGTTGCAGCGCCCAACCATTATTGGTGAGTGGAGCGCGATTTTGCCGCCCGCTATTGCCATGACTCCGCCGACCATCGCCGCCTATATACTAGCGCAGCAAACAGCCTTTGCCAGCGCCGACGCCCACTTTTTCTGGAGCTATAAAACCGAATCAAACGATGGCTGGAACTACCGTTGGCTGGTAGAGCAGGGTATTATGCCATAATAATTGGCTAGTTTCAATGCGATGTGCTGTACACAACATAGCAGCGCGTCATTATACCATAAAAGTTTTGCCACCGGTGTATAAAAGGTGGTACACTAGGGTAATGATATTCAAACGAACGAAAATTTTTAGCAACTGTCGGCCCGGCAGTTAATTCATACGAATCGCTTGAGGCGTTGATGAAAGCGGGCGCAAATGGGTTCCGATTTAATTTTTAGCCACGGCAGCTACGAGGAGCGGCTTGAGCAACTAGCTTGGCTACGTAAGGCGAGTGCACAACTAGGCCGCCCTGTAGCAGCACTGCAGGATATTCAGGGGCCAAAAATTCGCCTGGGTATGCTGAAGGATGACATGAAACTACCAGTTAAGCAGGGTGATGAGCTGGTGCTCGATAGCGAGTGCGAACACGATGGTGGCTACACACTGCCAGTGCAGTATAACCTTGCGAGCAAGGTAAAAAGTAGGCGAGCCAGTCTACATATTTGATGGTAAAATCCGCACAACGGTGGTGGATATTCCAAGTAGTAGCGCTATTACTCTGCGGGTTGAAAATGATGGCGTCCTCATGAGCAAAAAGGGCCTTAACTTGCCTGATACTGACTTTGGCGGCGATATCCTGACCGAGAAGGACCTTGCTGATATTGAGTTTGGTGCCGGCCAGGATTTTGATTACGTTGCACTGAGCTTTGTACAGAGTGCAGATGATATTGAAGGCTTGCGCCAGCGTTTGGTAGACCTAGGATCAACCGCGCATATTATTGCCAAGATCGAAACCAAGGCGGCAATTGAGCCAACCACGCTTGAAAAAATTGTGCGCGCCAGCGATGGTGTCATGGTGGCCCGTGGTGACCTAGCGGTGGAGGCTGGTGCCGAAGTGGTGCCAATCGTACAGCGCCGCGTGATTGAAATGTGCCGTAAGTATGGCCGCCTATGTATTGTGGCGACCCAAATGATGGCCAGTATGGTCGATAACCCAGAGCCAACCCGGGCTGAGGTAAGCGACGTCGCAACTGCCGTTATCTTGGGTGTCGATACAGTAATGCTGAGCGATGAAACAGCCAATGGCCGCTACCCGGTTGAGGCAGTAGCCTACATGAAGCGCACGATTCTATATGCCCAGAACAATAGTGAGGTATTGCCGGTGGATAGTGTGCTGGCGAGCACGATTTCGCGCCGTAATGTGATTGCCGGTGCAGCTGTGCAGGTTGCTGAGCAGTTTGGGGCGGATGCAATCGTCGCCGAAACGAAGTCGGGCGCAACCGCAGAGTCAATCGGTGCTTTTCGGCCGAATCTGCCAATCATCAGCGTGACGAGCGAAAAGCGGACAGCTCAGCAGTTGGCGCTCAGCTACGCGACCAAGAGCTTTATTCGCCCAGATGGCGAGCGAGCTGGCCTGCGTCTGGCAAAGGAGCTGAAGGCAGACGATTTCTTTGGCAAGGGCAGCGATCCGCTTAATATTGTAATTGTGAGCGGCCGGCAGCCAGGTGTGACAGGTGGTACTGATACCGTACGCCTACGTACAATAGAGTAATCAAACGATCAAAAAGGGGTGGGAATCATGACGTTTTACAAGCAAACAATTAAGCAAACAAATGTGGCACATAAAACCATACTGCTGCGGGCAGATTACAATGTACCACTTGCTGAAGATGGAACGATTCATGATGACCTCCGTGTGCGGGCTAGCTTGCCAACGCTGCGATATCTGCGTTCCCAGGGGTGCAAGATTATTATCATTAGCCACCTGGGGCGCCCACAGGGCAAGCCCGTGCCGACACTGAGCTTGCGGCCGGTGGCCAGCCGGCTGAGCCAGCTACTGCATGCGCCGGTACAATTTGTGAATGATTGTATCGGCGAGCCCGTGCAGCAGGCTGTTAGCCGCATGGTACCTGGCGATGTCTTGCTGCTAGAAAATCTGCGGTTTTACCCGCAGGAAGAGCAGGATGATGTGCTGTTTGCCCGCCATTTAGCCTATGCCAGCCAGGCGGATTACTTTGTGCAGGATGGTTTTGGTGTGGTGCACCGTGCACATGCTTCCACCAGTGCCATTACGCGGGTGCTACCGGCTGTGGCTGGCTTGCTGGTTGAGCGCGAGATTACCGCGCTAACCCAGGCTTTAGCGCGCCCAAAGCGGCCGCTATATGCTGTGCTAGGTGGCGCAAAAGTGAGTGATAAAATCGCGGTTATTGAGCAGCTAGTTGAGCGGGCCGACCGTATTTTGCTTGGTGGCGTTATTGCTAGTACTTTTTTGGCGTTTCGTGGTGCGGCTATGGGTAAAAGTGACGTTGAGCCTGGCCAAGAGGCAATTATCCGCCGTATTTATACGGCTGCCGCCCGGCGGGTCGGGCGTGACTATGTGGATTCGTTTTTGATACTGCCGGTTGATATGGCAGTGGGGTCTTCGCGCCGTAGCCAGCAGCGCCGCTCGGTGCCAATTCAGCAGATTGGCCCTGATGATATGGCGCTTGATATTGGCGATACAACGCTGCAGCACTATGCTGCCTATCTGGCAGGGGCCGGCACAATTATATGGAATGGCACGGTGGGCTATGCCACAGAAACGCCTTTTGCGCATGGCTCAGCCCGAATCGCGCTGGCAATGGCGCAGAATACCAATGCTGTTACTGTGGTCGGTGGCGGTGATACGGCGGACTTTGTCTTGAAGTGGGATGGGCATGATGGCGCCAGCTTCACCCATGTATCGACCGGGGGCGGCGCGAGCTTAGATTTTATTGCTGGTAAGCCGCTGCCAGGTGTAGAGCTGTTGCGAGATTTACCTAAATAAGGTACACTAAGGGCAGATAATCATAAGCAATTCGCATGAGTTTACGTAAAAAATACATCGTTGGTAATTGGAAAATGAACCTAACGATGCAGGCTGCCAACCAGTATATGCTGGGGCTATGCCAGTTTATGCAGACCCAACGCGAGCTATCTGTGGTTGTAGCACCAACAACAGTAATGGTACAATCGTTACACTCACACTTTGGTGGCCGTGGCGTACAATTTGCTGCCCAGAATTTGCATTGGGCTGAATCTGGAGCCTACACCGGCGAAGTGTCTGCTCGGCAACTAAGCGGCTTGGTTGAGTATGCGCTTGTGGGGCACTCGGAACGGCGCCAGCTCTTCTACGAAACAGATGACGACGTTGCCCGCAAGGTAGCTGCGGCGCTCCATCACCAGATAACGCCAATTGTGTGTGTTGGTGAAACTGCTGCCCAGCATAGCCAAGCTCAGGCAAGCGTCGTGCTGAGCGCGCAGGTAGCGGCAGCGTTTGCACGCGTACCACAGGGGAGTGCTAGCCGGGTGATACTAGCCTACGAGCCAGTCTGGGCTATTGGTACTGGCAAGCCAGCTGCGGCCGATCTGGTCGCTGAGCGGGTTGCGGCTATACGCCGCTGGCTGAGTACCCGCTACGGTCAGTCGGCTGCGGCTGAGCAGACAGTACTCTATGGTGGTAGTGTCACAGCTTGTACGTGCGAGGCGTACATGGCAACCCCAGGCGTCGATGGTTTGCTGATTGGTGGGGCAAGTGTGCAGCTAGGCGATTTTACCGAAATTATAACAAAAGCTATAAAGCTCAGGCAGTCGTAATGAAAGGGTGGCATGCAGGATATTGATTTTGACGAACTAGATAGAGCAGTCCAGGGGATGATGGCCGGCGATGCGGCAATGCCAGCATCGGTAGAAGACAACCCTTTTTATTAGTGATGCCCCAGCCACCCCCGCCCCAACATCGACACCGCAACCAGCACCAACCCCGCAGCCGACGCCAACTCCTGCGCCGACTCAGGCTCCTACCAAACCACCAGTGGTCACAACACCTGCCCCAACGCAGGCTCCTGCTACTAAGCCACCGGTGACGCCGGCGCCTGCCCCAACGCAACCTCCACGCGCCTCTGCGGCACCAGTCACACCTGCCCCAGTGCCGACGCCTGCTGCGGTGAGTTGCAACGCCCGCCACCTGCTACAAAAAGCCAGAGGCGCCTCACCAAACCCCAGCAATTTGGCCACCAGTGACGCCGGCTCCGCTACCAACCTGGGCGCCAGTTGTGACAGCTGCGCCGCGTTCACGCCCTACACTACGGCCTGCCCCAACCCCAACAGCCACACCCACGCCAGTAGCGACTGCGAGCCAGGCACATGCACCATCCCCAGCTGCATCAGCAACAGCACCGATTCCGCTTTCTGCTGCGCTGGCTACACCACCAGCTACCACCCCAGCGCTCACGCCTACACCAGGGTCGTCACCAGAGCTCCATACGCGTACCGGTGGTGGTTTACAGCACCAGCTCACGAGCACGCGCCGCCAGGGTGGGGTGGAGTCAAAGCGTGTTTTGCCTGTGCATAAAGTTATTAAGTTAGAATCACCAATGCCACCGCAATCACCAGAACTACCAGCTGATGCCACCGCCGCAACGGCTGTACCTGCCACATCGCTGACAGCCCTGGTGACCCCCGCCCCAACACCGACACCACAACCAATTACAACACCAGCCCCAACCCCGCAGCCGAAGCTAACTCCTGCGGTTACTCAGAAATCCCAACAAACCCCAGTGCCAAAGCCTGCTACTTCGGCACCGCAACCAGCCCCAACCCCGCAGCCAACTCCGGCTGTGAGCAGTGTGTTTGGTAGCTATGATACACTGGCACCGCATGGTAAACTGACGATTCGCACGCCAGAGTCATCAACCGAGCCCCCGGTGCAGCCAACACCGACACCACAACCAACAACGCCACCATCCGTGGCGATTGCGGTCACAACCCTACCGGCTACCAAAGCACCAGAGCCGACTACGCCGCCAAGTAAGCCAGCCAGCAAAGCGCAGGCTACGGCTATTGCCGTTACCTCTAAGGCGCATACAGTGCCCGTTACACCGGCAGCGGCCACGAAAGGCAGCGCCGCCTGCTAAGCGTGCCCGTAAGCGTGTTAGTGTCGTTGCAGCGGGTGCCACCGCTGGTGCTGCAGCGGCAACGGCAGCAAGCCATACTGCCAGTAGCGCAGCCCAGGCCAGTAGTATGCCCGTGGCCACACAAGCAGTACGCCGCCAGCGTAGTGGGGGCCGGTTTATGGATATGGTGCAAGCTGCACCCGCCCCAGCAAAAACACTTGGGCCATCGGCGCGAGCTCAAGCTAGGCGCCGCCGTGCTGTGCCGGCAGAGATTGTCCCCACACCGCCGATGCCACCATCGCTTGAATCGCCAGCACCGGCAGCTGACGACCATGTTATGGCCGAGATCGAGACGGCAGTTGTGCAGGCTACCCACCGGCCAGAACATGGTGACTTGTTTGCTTCTACCGAGGGCGATACCAGCTTTGTGCACCATGCAACCAATGATGAGCTGGCAGGTACCACTGATGATTATACTGGCCACACCTATACCGCAGCGGACGATGATGCCGCTTATGATAATATCGTTAATTCGTACCACGCCACACCAGCGCCACAGACTGATGAGCCAGATGGCCACGAGCCGTACAGCACAGCGGCGGATGAGGATGATGATCAGGCGAGTGGCAGCCATGAGCCAGATGATATGTTTGCGCAGGTCGACCCGATCGACCCTACCGAGGAAACAGGGGCTGCGATGCACAGCGAGCAGCACTACTATGGCCTGACCGATGATGAGCGGGCCGCTCTGGAGCAGCGTCGTTCGGCTGTTTTCCAGGAGGGGCCGCAAGCGATCGACCAGCAGTACCAAGAGTCAGTTGCGCCAGAGGCTGATGGCCATGCTGTGTCGGATATATACGATACCCAGCGCTACCACACGCCGCTTGGTGATACACCGCACAAAAAGCGCCGCGACCCCTGGGCATGGGTGACCGCCGGGCTGCTTTTGATTATGCTCGGGAGCATTTGCTTTATTCTGTGGTATGCGGGCATTATGGCGTTTTAGTACTCGGTAGGCGTGGTACAATAAGTAGCGATGAACGATGTACTAGCTGGGCTAAATCCAGAACAGCAGCGAGCAGTGGTGACGCTTGATGGGCCGCTGCTGATTTTGGCTGGTGCGGGCAGTGGTAAAACCAAGACGCTTACCCACCGCATTGCCCATATTATTCATACGACATCCACCTGGCCATCGCACATTTTGGCGGTGACATTTACCAATAAAGCCGCGCGCGAAATGCGCCAGCGCCTGGCAGTGCTACTGGGCGAAGATCCGAATGCGCGGGACTTTATGCCCTGGATGGGTACATTCCATAGTATTTGTGTGCGACTGCTCCGCATAGATGGCCAGGCGATTGGTGTACCAAAGAATTTTTATTATCTACGATGAGGATGACCGCCGCAGCCTTATTAAACGGGCAATGAAGCAGTGCAATATTACCGATAAGCAGATTAAGCCAGCCGCAGCCAGCGGGATTATCTCGGCCGAAAAGAATAAGCTGAATGACCCAGCGGCGGTGATTGCGAGTGCCCAGTACCCATACCAGCAGGCAGTTGGGCAGATTTACCAGACCTATGAGCAGTTAAAACAGCAGGCTGGGGCGCTTGATTTTGATGATTTGCTACTGCAAACAGTGCAGCTTTTACGCACGCAGCCAAGCGTCCGCCGCAAGTGGCAAGCGCAGTTTCAGTATATTTTGATTGACGAATATCAAGACACTAATGCCGCCCAGTATGAAATCGTTAGTTTGCTGGTAGGGGAGCAGAAGAATATCTGCGTTGTGGGCGATGACTGGCAGAGTATTTACAGTTGGCGTGGGGCTGACTTTAAAAATATCCTCCGCTTTGAGCAGGATTACCCTGGTGCAACTGTGGTCAAGCTTGAGCAAAATTACCGCAATACCGGCGCGATCCTGGCAGCGGCCCAGAGCGTCATTACCAAAAATAAAGAGCGCACGAGCAAAACTCTGTGGACAGAAGCGGGGGATGGCTTGCCGGTCAGTATGTATGCAGCGCGTGATGAAACCGATGAGGCTGCTTTCATTGCCGAGCGGATTGCCAGTAGCGTGCGCAGTGCGCAACATAACTATAGTGATTTTGCGGTGCTCTACCGCACCAATGCCCAGAGTTATGCTATTGAGCGGGCCCTCAACCAGCGCTTTATTCCGCTGCAAGTTGTGGGTGGTATGCGCTTTTTTGACCGCGCAGTTATTAAGGATGTTATGGCCTATGTGCGGCTCTGCTACCAGCCGCGTGATACAGCCAGCTTTATGCGGATTGCTAATGTGCCAACCCGGGGTATTGGCGCCACAAGCTTAGCCAAGTTTATGCAGTGGCAGGCGGGCACATCAATGGATATTATAGAAAGCTTGACGCGGGCGCACGAAGCACCAACGCTTGCAGCACGGGCACGTAATGCCCTGCAGGCACTTGGTGATACGCTGCGGCTGGTGCAAGTTAAAATTACCGAGGGTACTGCCCCTAGCGAGCTGATTAGCTACGTGGTGGATGTAACCGGCTACCGCACATTTATATCGGATGGTACTGCGCAGGCCGAGGATAAGCTCGAGAATATTGCCACCTTGATAGAAGAAGCTCGCGCCTACGCCGACCTCGAGACTTACCTAGAAGAAGTCGCGCTCATGTCGAGCAGTGATACAGCCAGCCAGCAGGGTTCCGTCACACTAATGACGCTGCATGCAGCTAAGGGGCTTGAGTTCCCGGTGGTATTTATGGCCGGTATGGAAGAGGGTGTCTTCCCGCACGCCCGCACGCTGGATGCTGACCCAGCCGAGCTTGAGGAAGAGCGCCGTCTTTGCTACGTAGGTATGACGCGTGCCCGCCAGGAGCTCTACCTGAGCCACGCTGCTATGCGCTACCAATTTAACCAGCGTAGCTACAACCAGCCATCGCGCTTTTTACGTGATGCTGAGCTAACGGATGATACACCGAGCGAACCGCACGCTCTGTTCGAGTCTGACTATAGCGACGTATGCGACGAGCCAGATATTGCAGTCGGCCAGCGGGTGCGCTCAGCGGTATTTGGCCCCGGCACAGTTGAAGAAATCGATGGTCTTGCGGTGGTGGTTGAGTTCGATAGCGGCCAGCGTAAAAAGCTTAATTACGAGTACGCGCGGCTCGAGAGGCTTAGCTAAATGCGTTACTACTATATGCTGATGCGGTGGGTTCACCCCGTTGCGCACGCAAGTTTGTGGCTGGTTGCGCGCCTGACGGGCCTGGCACGCCCGCGAGTACTTTTGGTTGCACAGGGGAGGATTCTGCTGGTGCGTAATGCGATTGGTAACCAAAAATGGAGCTTGCCTGGCGGCGGGGCTCGCTGGGGTGAGCCAGCTGCGCAGGCCGCTGCTCGTGAGCTTGAAGAGGAGGTCGGCGTGCACATTGCACCTGATCGCCTAGTGCACATGACAACACTGCCGCCCGGCTCCGTACCGCACCAGCCGTACCCAGCGCCGATTTTTATCGCTAGCAGTCCGGACCAGCCACCCAAGCTCACCTGTAACCAGTACGAGATTATGGAAGCAGGCTGGTTTAAGCCATCCGAACTACCGGCTCATCGCAGCCAAATGATTGACGTTTGCTTGATTGCGGTGCAGATGCGTGAGCTGGAAGGCGAATAGTGCCGCGGGCGTATTGCTTTTGGCGCGAGTATGCTATACTAGCAAGTAGATTAGTAGGATCATTATGAGACAACTGACACATAGACGACGTTTTGGTTCATTGCTGGCAGCGCGCCCACTCCAGTTTGTACTGATACTTGCGGCCGTTGCGCTGGCTGGTATTATTGGCGCTAATATGGTAGCACAGGCACAGAGCCAGTCTGCCCGTAGTCAGCTACGCCCTGGCCAGCGCTTAGTAACGATTTACGATAACGGCCGCCGCCAAGTAGTAGTCACACGTGCCCACACCGTTAGAGCCGCCCTCAAGCAGGCTAATATTCAGCTTTATACAGGTGACACCACCGAACCACAGGCAGATACCGCGTTTGATACAACTGATTTTACCGTTAATATTTATCGTGCCCGCCCCGTCCTACTCGAAGATAACGGCCGCCGGGAGTGGATTTTATCATCGCGCTCGGCTCCGCGTGATATTGCCCGCCATGCTGGGGTCGCGCTCCGCCCCGAGGATAGCGCTACTTTACGCCAGTCCACCGATGTAGCCGGTGATGGTGCCGGACTTGTGCTATCGATTACACGCGCAAAGCCTGTCACACTGGTGCTGTATGGCCAGCGCACAACAGTCTATACCCGTGTGAACACGGTAGATGAGCTGCTGCGCGCAAAGCAGGTCAACTTGACGCCAAGCGATACGCTTTCGGTTGAGCGCACTGCGGCCCTGACCCCAGGTATGACGATAGAAGTGTGGCGTAATGGCGTCCAGACCATTACCGAAGACCAAGATATTCCTTTTAAAACCCGCCAAGTCAAGGACGCTGATAAAGACCCGAGCTACAAAAAGCTAGAAACCGCTGGCAAGAATGGTAAGCGTAAAGTGACGTTTGAAGTTACCATGAAGAATGGCAAAGAAGTTAGCCGTAAGGAGATTCAAAAAGTCACGACAGAAGAGCCAGTCGAACAGGTGGAGGTTGTTGGCACGAAGGTCAAGTACAGTGGTGGCCCGCTGACAGAAGAGCAAATCACCGCGCTTGGCACCTGCGAAAGTGGTATGACGGCCAATCGTAATTCTGGTAATGGTTTTTACGGTGCTTTCCAGTTTGTACCATCAACCTGGCATAAGGTTGCGCCGGCGCCGTATAACGCTGGTATGCCACACGAAGCACCGCTTGATGCCCAAAAGCAGGCAGTGCAGAACCTGCTCTCTAAATCAAGTATCGAGACTCAGTTCCCTGGCTGCGCCAAGAAGATGAAGGCTCAGGGCGTCCTGTAGTGGCCGGGCCCAATAAGCAGCTTGGCCAGCACTGGCTACGCGACCGTACCGTGCTGACGCATATTGCTGACTATGCTGAACTAACCTCGCGTGATACCGTGCTCGAAATCGGCCCCGGCCTTGGTACGTTAACTGCTATTTTTGCTGCGCCAGGCTGGCCGGGTGGTGAGCGTTGAGTTTGACGCCGAGCTGGCGCGCAAGCTACCGGGCCAATTCCCTGGCACCAATTTGCAGGTTGTTGCCGGTGATATTCTTCAGTACGATACCAGCCAGCTGCCAGCTGGCTACAAGGTGGTGGCGAATGTCCCATACTATATTACCAGTAAGATTATTCAAAAATGCATGACCGATACCAATCGCCCGAGTATTGTGGTGCTGCTGACGCAAAAGGAAGTCGCCGAGCGCGCTGCTGCCCAGCCAGGGGATATGAGTGTTCTAGCGGTGAGTGCGCAGCTGTATGCTGATGTCACGCTTGGCATTGATGTCCCGGCCATGTATTTTACGCCGCCGCCTAAGGTAGACTCGCGAGTTTTGATACTACATACCAAGCAGCCGCAATTGCCAGACGGAGTGAGCGAAAAGCAGTTCTTCCGGGTGGTGAAGGCTGGCTTTAGTGCACGGCGCAAAAAGTTACGCTCCAGCCTCAGTGGTGGCCTCGCTATCAGTAAGCCCCAAGCCGAAGAAATCCTTATACGTGCTGGTGTATCTGCCAATGCGCGCGCTGAAGACCTCAGCGTCGCCGCGTGGTGCCGTTTGGCGGCGTGTGTGTACCAAACACTGCCTGCCCTGTAAAAAATATGCCCCCACGTGCTATACTGATACATGAACATAAGATGACTAATACGTAAACGGAAGGCGTGTTTATGAAGAATATTGAGCGCAGTAAAACACCAGAACGAGCAACAATCAGGGAGACGCAAGCTGCCTATCAGCAACTTGGTGCCGCAGCTATAGAAACGTTTGTCATCCCGGACCTATTGCCACGGCGCGAGTATGGCCAAGCATCACCCAGTCAAGCAAAGGAATCACTTGACGCCACCGCACCGCAGTATCACACGGCAGATAGCCACCTAAATCAACGGCCAGCCGCCCAGACCGCCAATCACTATGAGTAAGAAACTATACATCACAACAGCTATTCCCTATGCGAACGCCAAGCCTCATATTGGTAACGCGCTTGATTATCTACTAGCCGATATATGGGCTCGTTACCAGCGCCAACGTGGCCACGAGGTGCGCTTTCAGGTTGGGACTGATGAGCATGGTAATAAGATTGCCGCTAAGGCTCACGCAGCTGGTCTTGACCCCAAAACCTACGTTGATGGCACCCATAGTAATTTCCGTGTGCTGATGAACCAAGTTGGCGCTGAGTACACTGATTTTATTCGCACCACCGACGAGCAGCATGTTCAGGCGGTGCAGTATATATGGCAGCAACTGGCCCCGTATATCTACAAGGGTACCTACGAAGGCTGGTATTCTGTGGGGGAGGAAGCCTTCGTCAGTGATAAGGTTGCCGCTGCCAATAACGGTATTTCGCCAGACCATGGTGTACCTTACGAGCGCCTCAGTGAAGAAAACTATTACTTTCGCTTAACGGAGTTTGTCCCGCGTATTACCCAAGCGATTGAATCTGGTGAACTGACTATTGTACCCGCCTCGCGCAAGAAGGAGATCCTTAACCTTTTGCAGGGGCGGCGTTGATGACCTCAGTATCAGCCGCCCGCGTAAAAATCTCAGTTGGGGCATACCGGTACCGGGTGACGATAGCCAGGTCATGTACGTGTGGATTGACGCGCTTTCTAATTACATTACGGTGCTAGGCTACCCGCACAATCCGGCGTGGCGTGATTTTTTTGGCCAGCCGATGTGCAGGTGGTGGGTAAAGATATTCTACGCTTCCATGCCATTATCTGGCCAGCTATGCTGCTTGCGCTCGGCCTGCCGCTGCCAAAGAAGCTGCTCGTACATGGCCATATTGCCGCAGATGGCAAAAAGATGAGCAAAAGCGTTGGCAACGTGGTGGACCCGGTTGAGGTTATTGAGCAGTACGGCGTTGATGCTTTTCGCTATTATTTTAGCCGCCATATCCCAACACTTGATGATGGTGACTTTACCTGGCAGCGCTTTGAAACAGCCTATAACACTGAGCTTGCCAATGACCTTGGTAACTTAGTACAGCGCGTTGCCCGTATGCTGACCAATTACCAGGCCGGCGTGATTGGCGATGTTCGCCAGGGCGAGCATGATGTACAGCTCTACCGCGATGTGATGGAAGGCTTGCGCTTTAACGAAGCTATTGATCAAGTTTGGGCCAAGGTCCGTTCTATTAATCATTACCTTGAACGCGTAAAGCCGTGGGAAATTGCCAAGCGCCGGCAAGAGGACCCCGAGGCAGCTGAGCATCTAGCAGATGTGCTAACAACGTGCGTCGGTGGCATCCTACAAGTGGCAGATTTACTGTGGCCGTTTATGCCGCAGAGCGCTTACACTATTCATACTATGTTTAGCAGTGGGGTTGTGGTCGACCAAGGCGGGCCACTTTTCCCACGCCGCTATATTCACACGCCCGACCCGCGCGCTAAGCACCAAACTCCACCGAGTAAATAAACATGCTGATTGATACTCATTGCCATATTCACGAAGCAGATTACCCGCTGCCAATACAGGAGGTACTAGCGAAAGCTCGCCAGGCCGAGGTGAGTGCCATGATATGTGTGGGTACGAATGCGGCTAGCTCACGCCGGGCCGTGCAGTATGCTCAAGAATACGCGCCGATCTATGCCGCTATTGGCGTGCACCCGCATGATAGCACCGAGGGTACACAGGCTATTGCCGAGCTGGCCGCCCAGCAACCAGCCAAACTGGTAGCTATTGGCGAAATTGGCCTGGACTACCACTATACCAATAGCCCGCCAGCCGCTCAGCAGCGGGCGCTAGAGGAACAGCTGCAGCTGGCGGTGCAGTATAGCTTACCGGTTAGTTTTTCATGTACGTGAGGCGTTTGATGACTTTTGGCCGATCCTTGCAAACTTCCCGAGTGTGCGCGGAGTGCTCCATAGTTTTACTGATACTGCCCAGAACGCTGAGCGGGCAGTGGCACGCGGACTCTACCTTGGCGTAAACGGGATTAGTACCTTTACGAAGAGTAAGGCCCAGCAGGCAATGTTTGCACGTATTCCACTGGAACGGTTGCTGTTTGAAACTGATGCGCCCTTCTTGACACCAGTACCGTTTCGTGGTAGAGTGAATATGCCGAGCTTGGTGCGCGAAGTTGCGCAGTATCATGCGACCGCGCGTGGTATACCATTTAAGGAAATTGCCACAGCTTCTACCGCCAACGCTCAGAATCTTTTCAGTATATCAAAATCATAAAACGAACGTGTGGAGGTCGTTACTATGAATGAAATCAGTTTTGATTTCCAGCCTTTGCCTAGCCAGGCAAACCAGGTCCCACCAAGCGAGATGGGCCTATTAGCACCCGACCCGACCGAATTACCCGCGGCACCGTATTTAACGGATTCAGCGAACATGGCCGCTTATAATAACCAACCATTTACACTGCAGGGGAGCGAGGCCCTGAGTGTGAGTGCAGAGCAGTCACCGGCCAATCCGCCGGCTGGCTACGTGCCTACTGTGGCCGAAACACCCCCCTGCCGCCGCAGCTTGGCGAGCAGCAGGTGGCTAATTCAGAGCAGGCTGCGGTGAGCGAACGCTTGTTCGCCATCGGTATGCATATTCAGGAGCTGCGCCAGCAGTATTTACAGCAGGGCACTCAACCGGACGAGGGGCAGCCATATGTGGGCTAAAGTATTAAAGCAATTATTGATTGGTGATGAGCTGATCACCGAGCAGAGTTTTATGAAGCCTGCCAAAACGACCCCAGCTGAACCAAAGCCACGCCCTCGGCTGACAGAGCACGAGCTTATCCATAAGGAAAGCCAGATTGGCGCCGAACTATTTGGTGACTTACCAGCAGGCCACCGCCGCGAGTTCTTTAACCTCGATCCATCAACCTGGATTTGGTATGATGAATGGCGTGATGAGCTGACCGGCCAGAATCAATATTCTACCATTCGCTACGAGGTACACCAGCAGGGTGTGCTGAAGGTGCAAGAAGGCGCAAAGTATGAATATATCGTCGGCGATGAGCTGGCTAACTTTGTGCAGGCGACCGAAGCCTACTACCAGAACGTTGCAAGCCGTATTTACCAAGAACCGGCTGACTATCGATCGATACCCACAAATGCGGTATAATAGATAGATCATGACGTCAATATGTTATTTTGATTATGCTGCTGCCACCCCGCTCGATGAGCGGGTTTTCGGCGTGATGAAACCATACCTGAGCGAACGCTTTTTTAACCCATCTAGCCCATACGCACCAGCGGTTGCGGTGCGGCGCGACTATCAGGCCGCCAAGCAAGCAATTGGGCGTATTATCGGCGCCCAGGCTGGTGAGCTTATTATGACAGCCGGGGCGACCGAATCAATCAACCTAGCGATCCGGAGTTTTGGTGGCCACCGGATATGTAGTAGTATCGAGCACGATAGTGTGCGCCGTGCAGTCGAAGCTGGGTCGCATACCGTTGTACCTGTGCAGCCAAATGGGCGAGTTGATATTGCGGCACTGAAGGCAGCGATTACACCGCAGACAGAACTGATTAGCGTGGCACTTGCTAATCACGAGCTTGGCACGATTCAGCCAGTGCGCCAGGTGGCGGAACTGGTGCAGGCTGTGCGCCAGGCGCGTGCGCAGCAGGGTAATAGCACACCACTCGTGCTGCACTGTGATGGTTCGCAGGGGCTTGGTTTACTGGATATTCATGTTGCACGCTTGGGGGTGGATTTACTAAGTCTGAACGCGGCAAAGGTATATGGCCCCAAGCAGGTTGGTTTGCTGTGGGTACGCCCTGGTCTAGTGCTGCAGCCACATACATATGGTGGCGGCCAGGAGCAAGGGATCCGCAGTGGTACAGAGAACGTAGCGGGCGTGATTGGCTTTGCGGAGGCAATGCGCTTGGCAGATAAAAAACGCAAGGTAGAATCAACCCGACTAGCCCAGCTACGTGATGGTATGCAGCGCCAGCTGGTGGACGCCCTACCGGGCCTGGTGTGTGCTGGCAGCCATAAGCACCGCTTGGCGAACTTTTTGCATATTGCCGTGCCTGGCGTGGACGCCGAGCGGCTGGTGTTTATGCTAGAAACAAAGGGTGTGCTGGTTGCAACCGGGAGTGCCTGCGCGGCTAATAAAGGCACTGGCTCGGCGGTGCTGGAGGGAATTGGCATGCCAGCAGAGCAAGCCAATGGTAGCTTGCGGCTAACCCTTGGCCGGCCAACCACACAGGCAGCCTGTGACCAAGCAGTAGCCGCTATTATAGATGCCGTGCGTACTGAGCGCGCCCGCCAGGAGCAAGCCTAGTGTTGCGCCGACTCCTGCTGTTTGGTGTTGCGGCCGCCACGTGTGTGGTGGTACTTGGTGTGTATTTAGCGCCGAATGATTTACGCCCCTGCGGTGACGTACCAGACCAAGCCATGGCAGCGTGCCAGCCAGCCGATGCCATTATTGCTATTAGCGGCGGGGATACAACAGCCCGGGCGCGCGAGGCAATTGCGCTTTACCAGGCAGGTTGGGCAAAGCGGATTATATTTTCTGGTGCGGCGGCCGATAAATCAGGGCCGAGCAATGCCGAGGCTATGCGCACCCAAGCGCTGGCTGCGGGCATCCCAGCCGGTGCGATGAGTACGGACGATGTTTCTAGTAATACGCGCCAGAACGCGCAGCATGCTTTAGCAGCGGCTCGGTTGCATGATGTGCACCAAGTGATTCTTGTTACCTCGCCGTATCACCAGCGCCGGGCGTATATTGAATTCGAACGTGCCAGCGGTGGTAGTGTTGCGATTCGTAATCACCCCACCACCAGTGACCGCTACTGGCCACGAACCTGGTTTATCAATATTACCAGCTGGTGGCTGGCTGTGGGCGAACTTGGCCGTATTATTGGCGTGTATATTGGAGCATCGGTATGACACGAGTCTTCGTTGGTATGAGTGGCGGGGTTGATAGTAGCCTGACCGCGGCTTTACTGCAGGAGCAAGGCTACCAGGTAACTGGCGTTTATATGAAGAACTGGACGCAGGATCTGCCGGGTATGCAGTGCCCGTGGGCGGATGACTTAGCAGATGCCAAGCGTGTGGCTGTGCAGCTGGGGATTGATCTTAAAGTCTATGATTTTGAAGCTGAGTACCGGGATAAGGTGGTGCAGTATATGATCGATGCTTACCAGCAGGGCTACACACCCAACCCCGATATCATGTGTAACCAAGAGGTAAAGTTTAAGCTCTTTCTGGAGGCGGCTTTGGCGGATGGTGCTGATTATATTGCTACGGGCCATTACGCTACTACTAAGCAAGGCCAGCTATACCGGGCTGTGGACGAGAATAAGGATCAAACCTATTTCCTGTACCGTGTGACCGAGCGCGCATTGCAGCATACCTTGCTGCCCCTTGGTGGCTACACCAAGCCACAGGTGCGGGCCATGGCAACGGAGCGTGGTCTTTACACTGCAGCCAAAAAGGATAGCCAGGGGATTTGCTTTGTAGGCAAGGTTGGCATTCGCGAGTTTTTAAGCCAGTATGTTACTACTCAGCCTGGCCCAATTATTGAGCAGGCGAGTGGCCGCCAGCTTGGGATGCACGATGGGGCTATATTCTACACCCTTGGCCAGCGCCATGGGTTGCAGCTTGGTGGTGGTTTGCCGTACTACGTGGTGGGTAAGGATATGGCGCGTAACGAAGTGTACGTATCAACCGACCTGAATAACCAAGCTATGTGGCGTGATAAGCTCGAGCTTGGTGCGCTGCACTGGATTAACGGCCGGCCAGGCGATGGTACGTACCAGGTGCGCATTCGGCACCGGGCACCACTTGTGCCAGCCGAGCTAGTTGGTACAACGCTGCATGTACGTGAGCCGCAGCGAGCCGCAGCGCCGGGCCAGTCGGTGGTGATCTACCATGGCCAGCAGTGCCTGGGTGGCGGTATTATTGTTTAGCCTGCCTTTCTGCTATAATATAACGGATATGAACACGCAACAAATCCGCCAAGCTTACTTACAATTTTTTGCCGATCGGGGCCATCATATTATTACCAGGGCGCCTCTGGTTCTGCAAAATGACCCAACCACACTCTTTACCGGGAGCGGTATGCAGCCGCTACTGCCGTACCTATTAGGCCAGGATCACCCCCATGGTACCCGCCTGGTAGATAGCCAAACCCTGCCTGCGCGCGCAGGATATCGAAGATGTAGGCGATAATCGCCACACGACCTTTTTTGAAATGCTTGGCAACTGGAGTATGGGCGAATACTTTAAGCGCCAGCAAATCGAATGGTTCTTTCATTTTTTGACAGACGTTGTGGGGCTCGACCCGCATAAGATTTATGTGAGCTGCTTTATTGGTGATGAAGCCCATGGTATTCCGCGTGATGATGAAGCAGCATATGATCTGGCAAGAGGTGTTTGCCAGCAAAGGGATTGATGCCAAGATTGTGACACTTGGCACGGCCGCATATGGTGATGAGCACGGTATGCAAGGTGGGCGGATATTCTTTTATAATGATAAAGAAAACTGGTGGAGCCGTGGTGGAGGCATTAGCGAAACCCCAATCGGTGACCCCTGTGGCCCCGATAGCGAGGTCTTCTATGACTTTGGCGAGCAGCACCATGACCCTAGCTTTGGCCAGGCACACCCAGCCAGCGATAGCGGGCGTTTTATGGAGATTGGTAACCAGGTATTTATGCAGTATCGCCGCCGTGAAGATGGTGGCTTTGAACCGTTGGCTCGCAAGAACGTTGACTTTGGCGGCGGGCTGGAGCGGATTGCCGCTGCAGCGATCGATAGCCCAGATGTCTTTAAAATTAGCTTACTGTGGCCGATTATTGAACGCCTCGAGCACCTGAGTGGCAAGCACTACGCCTCGCATACTGCTAGCATGCGCGTGATTGCCGATCATCTACGTGCGGCTACCTTCCTGGCGGTGGATGGCTGTGTGCCAAGCAATAAAGAGCAGGGCTATGTAATGCGCCGCCTGCTGCGCCGGGCAATTCGCTTTGCCTTTGAGCTTGGCATTGAGCAGAACTTCTTTGAGCAAATTGTACCAGTCATTGCTGACCTTTACGCGCAGGACTACCCAGAGCTCGGCGAGAACCGCGCAGCAATCATTGCGGTGCTTGCCAAGGAAGAAAAGGTCTTTCGCCAGACGCTGCGCAAGGGGCTTAAGCAGCTAGCAAAATTTGCTGATAATGGTTTAACAGGGGCCGAGCTATTTACCCTCTATGACACCTATGGTTTCCCAGTTGAGCTTTCGACAGAAGAGGCCTACCGCCAGGGGATTGATGTATCGCCACAGTGGCGCAAAGAGTTTGACGAGCACATGGCCGAGCAGCGCCGCCGTAGCCAAACGGCAGCTAAAGGCACTTTTAAGGGTGGCCTTGGTGGCACGAGTTTTATCCATAAGCAGTACCATACTGCTACCCACCTGATGTATGCTGCATTGCGCCAGGTACTTGGCCAGCACGTGACCCAGCATGGCAGTAATATCACCGAGGAGCGTTTGCGGTTTGACTTTAATAACGACGGCAAGGTAAGCCGCGAGCAGCTCTGATGAAATCGAACGGCTTGTGAATGAATGGATTGCGGCTGACCTACCGGTTAGTTACCAGGAATACCCCACCGAGCAGGCGTTTGCACAAGGTGCGGTTGGTGCATTTGGCGATAAATATGGCCAAACTGTCAAGGTCTACCAAATTGGTACCGGTGACGAACGTATTAGTTTTGAAATCTGCGGTGGCCCGCACGTGGAACACACTGGCCAACTGGCTGAGGGGCGGCAAGCGCTTTGTGATTACAAAAAGAAGAATCATCAAGCGCTGGTATCCGCCGTATCAAAGCTGTGCTGCGTGCTTAAGGCGCTGCGTGCCGCCGGCTCTCCTTAGGGTAGCGGGGCTCGTCGCCAGGTATAGGGTCCGTAGGGAGGGGTAATATTCTGTTTGCAACAAGTGGCCTGCCTACGGTATAATATAAAATACTTATGGTTTTTGATAAGCTACGACAAAAGGCAAATGAATCAATCGACAACCACTATTTAGTAGCGGTCGATATTGGGACTGAGTTTGTCAAGGCCATGATTGCGCGGCTTGATGGCGAAAAATCTACAGGTGGTCGGTGTGGGCCGTTGCCGCCAAGCCCTGAGCGATATGCACTCTGGGGCGATTGCTGATATTAGCGGCGTAGTCCGCAACTGCGAAGAAGCCCTTGCCCAGGCAGAAGACCAGGCTGGTTTGCAAGCCCGCCGGGCAGTGATTGGTATTGCTGGCGAGCTCGTAAAAGGCACGACTAATACAATTCGCTACCGCCGGCCGCAGCCAAATCGCCCGCTCGATGAAGCCGAGATGGAATTTATTATCGAAAAGGTGCAGGAGCGTGCCCAGTACAAGGCCCAGCAGCAAATTGCACTCGAAACCGGCAACCGCGATGTTGAAATTAAACTTGTCAATAGCGCTCTAGTAGGGATCCACATTGATGGCTATAAGGTCTCGAACCCGCTTGGGTTCCAGGGTAAGGATATTGCCGTACAGATTTATACTGCCTTTGCGCCGATGGTGCACATTGGGGCACTTGAGCGGGTAGCGGACGAGCTCTCGCTTGAGCTTATAGCAGTGGCTGCAGAGCCGTTTGCAGTCAGCCGTAGTGTGCTTGGCACCGATGCGAGCAATAACTTTAGCGCTATTTTTGGTTGACGTTGGCGGTGGTACCACCGATATTGCTGTGGTGAATGATGGCGGGGTAGAGGGTACCCGGATGTTTGGGATTGGTGGGCGCAGCTTTACGCGTACAATTGCCACCGACCTTGACTTAACCTACGATGCCGCCGAAAAACTAAAGGTCAATATCACCAGCGATAAAATCAAACCAACGGTGCGTAAAGATATCACCCATGCAATTGATAAAACTATGGATGTATGGCTGCAGGGGTGTTGAGCTAGCGCTGAGCGAGTTTGAGTCTGTCGACCACCCGCCAAGCAAGATTCTGCTATGTGGGGGCGGCGCGAGCCTTGACCGCCTGGTGGAAGCGCTGGATGGCGATGACTGGTATAAGGAACTACCATTTGCCAAAAAACCAGTCGTGCACCACATTAAGCCAAGCGAGGTTATTGGCGTGACCGACAAGACAGGCAAAATTACCGACCACACATTTATTACCGCAATGGGGCTTTTTACGGGTCGGATATGATACAATAATGGGAGTAAGCGAAAGCGACAATATAAAAAGAAAAATTAAATAGAATTCTTAGAATATAGATATGAACAAAGACGTTATTTATATCGATGCTGAAGATGACATTACTGCCATTATTAGCAAGGTCAAGAGCAGTAATGAGCGGATCGTTGCGCTGGTACCACCAAAGCAGGTTGGTGTATTGCAAAGCGCGGTTAATTTGCGTATTCTGGCACGGGTTGCCAAGACGGTAGATAAGCACCTGGTGTTGATCACGAGTAATTCTGCTTTGCTGCCACTTGCGGCCGCCGCTGAGCTACCAGTTGCAAAAAAATCTACAGACCAAACCAGTTGTGCCAGAGCTACCGGCTGCCAAGCCAGATGATGACGATGATATTATTGATGGCGCTAATTTGCCGGTTGCTGACCATGCAGCTACTGTGCCAGAATCGCGCCGGCCAGCTCCAGCACCAGCCCACCGCAGCCCCTTACAGAGTACTGCGCCACCCGCTACTCGTGGCACCACACCGAGCCCAGAGGCAGCACAAACCGCCAAAAAGGTACCGAATTTTAATGATTTTCGCAAGAAGCTATTTATTGGTGGCGGTATTGGGGTGCTTCTATTGGCAATTATCCTGTGGGCAACCTTCATTGCGCCGCACGCCACAATCGAAATTGCTGCCAAAACCAGTGATGAACGCCTGCAAACCAGCGTGAGCCTCACCACTACCGGCCGTACAGATATTGATAGCGGTACGCTGCGGGCCACTGTTGCCGAAGATAAACGCGATACTTCGATTGATTTTACAGCTACTGGTAAGCGCGAAGAAGGCGATAAGGCAGGTGGGACAATTACACTCAGCACTACCACGCCGGACTCCGTTGAGGTACCGGTTGGGACGGGCTTTAGTAATGGCAACTGTACCTTTACAACCACTAGTGCTGTACGCGTGCCTGGTGTTTCGCCAGAGTGGGATGGCAATGGCTTTGGTATCTCACCGGGCAAGGCCGATGTGACAGTTAAGGCGACCCAAATTGGCGAGGAATGTAACCTGAGCGCCCGTAGTTACGAGTCGACCATCGACAAGCTCAAAGCCACTGGTTCGGCTATGCATGGCGGTACTAAGAAGCAGGTCACCTTTGTAACGCAGAACGATGTCCAGCGCGCCGCCGAGCAGCTAGCCGAGCAGAAAAACGAATCCCAGAAGAATATCCTTAGCCGTAAGCTGGGCCAAGGCGTGCAGCCAATCCTTGAAAGTTACCAAGCTATTAAAACCAACCCATCACCGTCGCCTGCCGTTGGCCAAGAAGCCAAAGATGGCAAGGCCAAGTTGAGCGCCTCAGTTACATATCGTATGTACGGGGTGCAGGTGAGTGAACTCGATAGCTTTATTAGCAGTGCTACCCTAGCAAAGCGTTCGTCCGAGAGTGGCCAAAAAGTGTACCAATCAGGCGCAAAGAATGTCGTGTTTAGCGACTTTAGCACTGACGATAATCATAGTACCGTTAGCTTGCTTGCAGTTGCTAAGGTTGGCCCAGAGATCAAAGACAGTGACGTTAAGCGCCGCGCTATGGGTAAAAAATATAGTGACATCAATAATGACCTCAGCGCGATACATGGTGTCGATAGTGTTGATATTCGTTATAGCTTGCCGTGGATTAGCACCGTTCCAAATGATGCAAAGAAGATAACCGTTAAGTTTAGTATTTCGAACAATGGCCAGTAGAAATATTCTTGCCCTGGATATAGGGCATAAGCGTATCGGGGTTGCAACGGCGAATACAGCCGTGCCAATTGCTGTGCCACGGCCAACGATTGCGGTTGATGGCAGCGATCAGCAGCAGATACGGGATATGATTACTGCTAACCGTATTGATACATTAGTAGTTGGCTACCCTCGTAATCAGCAGGGCCAGCCAACTGCACAAACGGAATTTGTAACTCAGTATGCCAAGGCGTTTGCCGACCATGTTCAGATTGTTTACCAAGATGAGTCACTCACGAGCGTTGCTGCCGAGGAGCGACTTGCAGCAAGGGGTGGGCAGCACCGTAAGGGTGATGTTGACGCCGAAGCTGCCGCGATAATTTTACAGGATTACCTAGAGGAGTACCATGGATAACGATGCCAACCGATCCCACACTACCGTACCGCCACGACCTTCCCAAGTGCCGCGGCCGGTTCAGCCTACCTTAGGGCGCTACCGAAGCTGCCCAAACCGCCCGCCAGCATATGATGGCTCAACACCGCAGTGACTACCGGCGTGCTGCAGCACCCGTCCAATCTGCGCCACCTGCTGGCCGTGCACCCGCTGCACCCGCTAAAGCTGCGCCTGTGCAGCCAGTAGCTCAGGTACGCACTGCTAGTCAGACGCAGGTGCCACCACAGCCAGCTGCAACGCCGCAACCACCGGTTACTAAGCCAGTTGTTCCAGTCACGAAGGCATCCAAAGCTCAGCCAAAACTAAAACCACGCCCCAAAAGCCATGCCGGCTGCTGCATCTGGCATACAGGCTCCAGCTGCCGCACAGTCACTCCAGCCAGTGCAGCCACATCGGGTTGCGTATAAAAAGACGCCAGGTATGGTGCAGCCACAACCCCAGGCCAATGTACAGGTTGCCAAGCCAGCCGCAGCCATGCCGACTGGCCAGCCAGTTGTGCCGCCACCGTTTGATACAAGCGCCCTCGAGACACCGCTTGCGGCTCACCCAGTAAAAAAGCCACGCCGGGTTGGTCGTACGATTGCCATCGTTGCAGGGGTTATTATAACTGTTCTTGTTGTAGCAGTTATCGCGGTATTTATGTGGTATACCAGTAACTTACAGGCGGTCGATGCTTCATC
Source organism: uncultured Candidatus Saccharibacteria bacterium (assembly GCA_916438855.1). Taxonomy (GTDB): domain Bacteria; phylum Patescibacteriota; class Saccharimonadia; order Saccharimonadales; family Saccharimonadaceae; genus SDRW01. The sequence continues at coordinate 46,121 of CAKAFW010000001.1, read as the reverse complement.
AAATGAGCGTGTCCGTGTGACGGTTGCTAAGGGCGCTAGCACTGATCAAGTTGCGAACACACTGGTCAACCAAGGTCTGATTCGCAATAAAGATGCCTTTAAGATTTACCACCGCCTTAACGGTAAGAACGGGCTGAAGAGTGGCGTCTATTTGATTGATAAAAAGAGCGATGTGCCCGCCATTCTTGCCAAACTAGAGGCCGGCAAGGTAGATGAATTTAGTGTGACCTTCTTGCCTGGCTCAACAGTGTACGATGCAACAAAAGCCATGGTTCAGCATGGCTACAAGGAAGAGGATGTCAAGCAGGCGTTAGTTGCAGCGTATGATAATCCTATTGTGCAGTCACGCCCAGCGGGAGCAACAATAGAAGGTTTCATCCTTGGTGAAACGTATAAATTCTATACTGGTACCACGCCACACCAAGTGTTTGAACACACCGCCAAGGAGCTGACTGACTATATCAAGAAAGAAAACCTAGAAGAGAAGTTTAAGGCACAGGGGCTCAGTGTTTACCAGGCAATTGTGCTGGCATCGATTGTGCAGAAAGAAGAGAACAAGGCGGCTGATATGCCTATGGTTGCCGGTGTTTTCCTCAATCGCCTGAAGAAGGATATGCCACTTGGTTCTGATGTGACGGCAAAATATGGCGTTATCTTGCAAGGCAACCATGATTCTAAGGTAGTGGACGCAGTCAGCGTCGATACGCCGCATAATACGCGCATTCACAAGGGCTTGCCGCCAACGCCGATTGCGTCGCCAGGCTTTACGGCGCTGAAAGCCGTCGCCGAGCCAAGTAAGACCGACTATCTTTACTTTGTAGCGGGGGATGATGGCAAGACCTATTATGCCAAAACTACCCAGGAGCATGAGCGCAACGCTGCCCAGCATTGCCAGAAGCTCTGCCAGCTATAGCAAAATATATTGACTTTTTAGTCAACCTGGCATATACTTGGAGATAGCACACAGCGTGTAAGTATTATTGGGTGGGAGTTTACCGATTGTCTTATAACTGTGCGCCTACCAAAAATGTCGCACGGGTACAGCCTTTTTAATGCCTAGCGAGCAAATAATAGTAATTAATATTGGTCGACACGTACTCTGTTCTGTGGTGAGAGCCGCAGAAGAAAGACAAACTATGGTAGTAGCATAGCTAGTAATAGCCGTGCAGGAGAAAAGCGATTACAACGTTTACCAGTGGCCAATCTGGCCCACACAAGAGTGTTACGCCCCATGTGGCAAAAAAGAATATTGTTTCTTCGGCAGTATTGTATGGCACTGCCTCGGCGCTAATGGTTGCCAGTGTTGCCTCGCTATACCAGCCTGGTGTGGCCTTGGCTGCACCGGTTGCAACAACAACGCAATCTGTGTCGGTAGATATCGACGAAAAGGTAGCCACCGATGTAGCTGCTAACTTTGCCCTGCAGACAGATATGCCAGTGGCAGCTAACGTTGCCAACCTATCGACCTCGCTTGGGGTGAAGAAGGATCTTTCCCAAACCAACGAACTGGTTATTTCTAAGCCGCAGATCGTGCAGCCAACCGGTGATATCCGTACGATTGTTACCTATAAAGCCAAAAGAAGGCGATAATGTTCAGTCGGTTGCGCAGCGCTTTAATCTGACACCAGAAACCATCAAGTGGGCCAACAACTTAGCTTCAGATAACCTTGAGGCCGGCCGTGATTTGACCATTCTGCCAACTGATGGTGTTGCGTATACCGTTAAAGACGGCGATAGTATTCAATCAATTGCCGATAAATACAAGGCACCAGGTGAGCGTATTATATCGTATAACGACCTTGAAGTTGGTGGTATTAAGAAGGATATGCGCATTGTGATCCCTGGCGGTGTCTTGCCAGAGAACGAACGCCCTGGCTACACACCACCGTCTAATACACGCACTAACCGTACTAACAATGCCTACGCCGGCACCACGTCAACAGGTAATGCAACTGCTTACAGTGGTGGCGTCGACTATTCAAAGGCAAAGGCAAGTGCTGGTAACGCATATGCGCCAGGTAACTGTACTTGGTACGCCTACGAGCGGCGTGCCCAGTTGGGCCGCCCAATTGGTAGCTTCTGGGGTAACGCATCTACCTGGGCTGTGAACGGTGCCGCTGCCGGCTTTACCGTTAATACCACACCAGCACCAGGTGCTATTATGCAGAACGGTGGTGGGTACGCAGGCTACGGCCACGTTGCTATCGTAGAAAGCCTCAACCCGGATGGCTCCATTACCGTAAGTGAAATGAACTACGCTGGCTTTAACGTTGTTTCAAGCCGTAACGTCCCAGCTAGTGCCCTGGGTAATTACAAGTTTATTCACTAAACCTCACACGCGATCCTGCATGGTGCGCTCCTGTTCAGTCAGGGGCGCATTTGCTATACTAGGGGTATGTTTGTAGATGTAGCGCAGGTGTTTGTCAAAGCCGGCAAAGGCGGTAATGGTGCCGTTAGCTTCCGGCACGAGAAGTATATTGATAAAGGTGGCCCAGATGGCGGTGATGGTGGCCGCGGCGGTAATGTGGTGTTTGTTGCCAGTAGCGACGTCAATACGCTGCTTGCATTCCGATATAAGCCGGAGCTTAAGGCTCGCCCGGGCCAGGATGGTGCCAAACGCAATAAGCGTGGTAGGAGTGGTGAGGACTTGTACGTGAAGGTGCCCCAAGGGACGATTGTCATGCGTGATGGGCATGTGGTGGCAGACCTGGTGGATGATGGGCAAGAGGTAATTATCGCCCGGGGCGGTGACGGTGGCTTCGGTACTGCGCATTTTAAATCGAGCACTCGCCAAGCCCCGCGGATTGCTGAACTTAGCGAACCTGGTGATGAGTTCGAAGCTCGTCTTGAACTGAAGCTCCTCGCGGATGTTGGCTTGGTTGGGTTCCCGAACGCTGGTAAGTCAACCTTTTTGAGTGTGGTAACGAACGCGCGCCCAGCAATTGCTAATTATGAATTCACAACCCTGAGCCCCAATCTTGGTGTTGCCGATATCGACGATACAAGCCTCTTGATTGCGGATATTCCTGGGCTGATCGAAGGCGCCTCGGAAGGTAAGGGGCTTGGTGACCAGTTCCTGCGCCATGTGGAGCGTACGGCGGTACTCCTGCATATGATTGATAGCTATAGTGATGACCCAGCGGCGCGCTACACAGCAATCCGCCGCGAGCTTGCCCAGTATAGCGCAAGCCTTGCCCAGCGCCCAGAGATCATTGCCTTGACCAAATGCGAGGGGCTTGACGAGGAATTAATTGCAATGCAACGGGACGCGCTGAAAACGGTTGCGCCCCAGGCGCAGATTGTGGCGATTTCTTCCCAAACTCACCAGGGTACGGCGGAGTTATTGCGGCTCCTGGCGCGCGCCGTTGCTGAGTACCGCCAGCAAGAGGTAGCCAAGGCCGAGCAGGACACCGATGATATGCCGGTAATTCGCCTAAGCGAACAGGAGGTAGAAGAAGCCTGGACGGTTGAACCGATGCCAAGCCATGGTGCAGCAGATGCTGAGCCTGCCTTTGTAGTGCGTGGCACCAAGATAGAAAAGTTTGCTCGCCGCACCAATCTTACCCAGCCCGAGGCAGTTAACCGGCTACGTGATATCATGAAGAAAATGGGCATTACACACGAGCTGATTCGCCAGGGCGCTACCAACCAGAGTATTATTCATATCGCCGGCCAGCAGCTGACGCTTGCAGAGTAGGCGAGGTATGGTCTTATCTGCTATACTGAACATATGGGGCAAACCTTTTTCTTCTACGATCTAGAAACAAGCGGGCTGAATCCACGCACCGATCGCATTATGCAATTTGCTGGTATTCGCACTGATGAGCAGTTTCGGCCCCTTGGCCAAGCCTATAATGCACTAATTCGCCTGAATGATGACACCTTACCGAGCCCTGGCGCAATTGATGGTAACGGGTATTACGCCGCAGCAAACCGTCACCGATGGCTACACCGAGGCTGAGTTTGCCAAGCTGTTTGTTGAAGAAATTTGTACGCCGCACACGGTGGTGCTTGGCTTTAATAATATTCGCTTTGATGATGAGTTTATTCGCGCCTTGCTGTGGCGTAATTATTACGACCCATATGAGTGGAGCTATAAGGATGGCCGTTCGCGCTGGGATATGCTGGATGTGGTGCGCTTGACGCGTGCACTGCGCCCGGATGGCATAACGTGGCCGGTGGTTGATGGTGTTGCAACAAACAAGCTCGAGCTTTTATCGAAGGTCAATGGCTTAGGAGCACACCAAGGCGCATGATGCCCTTAGCGATGTCGAGGCCCTGGTGGGTATGACAAAGCTGATTGCCACCAAGCAGCCGCAGCTGTTCGATTACCTATTTAAGATGCGCCATAAGGAGGCCGTACGCGAGCTAGCCAAGCCACATGTGCCGTTTGTATACGCCAGCGGCCGCTACGATAATGAATGGCATAAAACGACGGTTACCATGGCTATTAGTGAGGCTGATTTTGGTAATGTGTATGTGTATGATTTGCGCCGCGACCCAACGCCGTGGCTTGGTAAAAGTGTTCGTGAACTTGTAGAGATTATGGCAACGCCATGGAGCGAGCGTGGTGACGACTACCAGCCGCTGCCGGCAAAAAGATGCAGCCGAACCGGGCGCCAGCTATTGCACCACTTGGTGTGCTCAATCATGGTGATGGCTGGAACCGAATTGGACTAACGCTGCACAATATCGAGCGCCACCGTAAGATACTCCTAGCGCAACCTGATTTTATCAAGCGCCTTACTGAAGCACTCAGTACCCGGCCTCAGTTTGCTGCGCCGCCTGATGCCGAGGCAAAACTCTACGACGGGTTTATTAGCGAAGGTGATCGCCAGCAAGCAGAGCATGTGCGGCGGGCTGATGCAACTGATATTGCGACGCTTGCCCCACGCTTTTGAGGATGCGCGCTTGGCCGAGATGTTCCCGCGCTATAAGGCACGTAATTTTGAACAATCCCTTTCGGCGGATGAGCGCACCAACTACGAAGCGTACCGCCGTCAGCGTCTTGAGCAGCAAGCACCTGGGTTTGTGCAGGAGTTACAGCGCCTTGCCCGCAAGCAGCTAACCAGCCACCAGGCGTATGTGCTTGAGGAGCTTAAGCTGTGGTTCGAAGCAATTATGCCGGTAGCTGATGAGTAGCCACCGGCCTAGCTACGTAAAGCAAAACCACCCATAGCCTGGTAGCAATGGGTGGTTTACTTAATTCAAGTGGTGCTAGTAAGCTACGTAGCTAGCGCCTGTAGCCCGACTAGTCAACCAGGGTTGATGAACCGCCAGGGTGTTTGGCATCGTAGGGCGTGAGTGACTTTTGGTGGAATGATGATGTACATTGCCAAGAACCAAGTAACCAGCGCGTAGAAAATGAGCATCGCTGTTGGTGGAATTGAATAGGTGGTGTGTGGAATGGCACCAACCAGAATGAGGTCAACTAGGCTAGTGCTCAGGCGTGAGTTCAAGAAAGCCATCACGAGTACAACAACAAGGGCAATAACACTGGCATTAAAAAGTACACGCTTAATACGTTCAATTGGAATAAATTGCCTAGCTTGGGCGCCGGTGGTGCGCCCGAAATTAAGTAGTGTTGCCTGTAGTTGCCCAATGTGCTGCATGGTCAGTGTCCCCTCTGTGTTAATGATTACTATGACGATTGTTATACACAATATAGCATATTTGTCAAAAACATACAACGATAAGCTTTTTAACAAGCTTACCTATGCAGTTAATCCCACAAATATCTCCACACTATACGGTAATTTGCTGGCAATTATACGGCACTTCCCACCAGAATGCAATACACTTAGTTCGCATGTGGCGGTTAAAAATGCTATACTGTATAGGATATGCCCGAGGTGATAAAAGTAACCGGTGCCAAAGAGCACAATCTTAAGAATATTAACGTCAGTATTCCGCGCGATAAACTGGTGGTCATAACTGGCCTCAGCGGCAGCGGTAAGTCAAGCCTCGCGTTTGATACGATTTATGCCGAAGGTCAGCGCCGCTATGTGGAAAGCCTCAGTAGCTATGCGCGCCAGTTTTTGGGGATTGTGGATAAGCCTGATGTTGAAAGTATCGATGGCCCAAGCCCGGCGATCAGCATCGACCAAAAGTCTACTAGCCGTAACCCGCGTAGTACCGTTGCAACGGTGACCGAAATTTATGACTACTTGCGGCTCCTGTTTGCGCGTATTGGTGTGCCGCATGACCCAATCACCGGCCGCGAAGTTACTCGCCGTACCAAAGATGACATTATCGACGACGTGATGAAGATCGAATCTGGCACACGCTTGATGCTGTTAGCGCCAATTGCTAAAGATAAAAAAGGTGAGTTTGCCCACGTGCCCTGAGCAGTACCGCCGCCCTCGGCTTTGCTAGGGCGCGAGTTGATGGTGTGGTGTATGCGCTAGATGAGTTCCCCGAGCTAAAAAAGAATGACCGCCATAGTATAGAAATCGTTGTTGATAGGCTAGTAATGGCCCCGGATATGCGTGGCCGTGTGGCCCAGAGCGTCGAGCAGGCGCTTGATGTTGGTGGTGGTATTGTGGGTGTACTCTATGCCGATAGTGGCGAGGGTGCAGCTACTCGAGTCAGCGCTATGCCTCGCTGGATAACCCAGATATCGAAATCCCAGAGCTCGAGCCACGCCTCTTTAGTTATAATACCCCCCAGGGCGCGTGCCCAGTGTGTACTGGCTTGGGGAGCCGGCTCGAAATCGACCCAGAGCTGGTGTTTAACCCTAATCTGACAATTGCCGAAGGTGCCATTCGCCCATATAATCGTGTCAATGTCGATAATTTTTACATGAAGAAAATCCGTGCAGTTGCCGAGGCGCATGATTTTAGTGTGCGCACACCAGTGCGGGATCTGCCAGAGGCAGTGCAGCAACTTGTGCTTTATGGCACCGGAGCTCAAAAATACCGGATTGCACTGGGTAGCGGCCGCCATTACGATACTACCTACGAAGGTGTTATTCCGAACCTGGAGCGTCGCTGGCGTGAGACCGATAGTGAATTTATGCGTAAAGATATCGAACGCTTTATGCGTGAGCGCCAGTGCACTGCCTGTAAAGGAGCGCGCCTCAAGCCTGTCGTACTGGCGATTACCGTCCATGGCTATAATATTATGGATGTATGCAGCCTGGGGATTGATGATGCGATTGCATTCTTTGCGTCGCTTGAACTAAGCCCAAAGGAGCAGGCGATTGCCCAGGCCATCCTGAAGGAAATTACGGCCCGGCTGCAGTTTATGAGTAATGTCGGCTTGCATTATCTTGAGCTTGGGCGAGCGGCTAATACACTGAGCGGCGGGGAAGCGCAGCGGATTCGTTTGGCGACGCAAATTGGTAGTGGCTTGCAAGGGGTACTCTATGTGCTGGACGAACCTTCGATTGGCCTGCATCAGCGTGATAATGACCGCCTAATTGCAACGCTTAAGCATCTGCGTGATCTTGGCAATACCGTGCTCGTGGTGGAGCACGACGAGGATACTATTCGGGCGGCAGACTACTTGCTTGATATTGGCCCCGGGGGCAGGGGTGCATGGCGGCCAGGGTGGTAGCGGCTGGCACGCCACGGCAGGTAGCAAAGAACAAAAAGAGCATCACTGGCCAGTATCTTAGTGGTACTGAATCTATCGCTGTGCCAGTAGCGCGCCGTAAGCCGCAGAAGGACCGTTGGCTCACTATCAAAGGTGCTCGCGAAAATAACCTGAAAGGTATTGATGTGATGATCCCACTTGGGCTTATGACTGTAGTGAGCGGTGTGAGCGGTAGTGGCAAATCAACCCTGGTGAATGATATTTTTGGCTAAAGAGCTCTCGGCGCGGCTCCACCGTGCAAAATGCAGTACCTGGTAAACACGAGGATATCCTTGGCGTTACGCAGCTCGATAAAAGCCATTGTGATTGACCAGTCGCCGATTGGCCGCACACCGCGCTCTAATCCAGCCACCCATACAGGTATTTTTACACCAATTCGCGAGCTGTTCGCCAGCACGCCAGAGGCAAATGTGCGCGGCTACAAGCCGGGGCGCTTTAGCTTTAACGTCAAGGGTGGCCGCTGCGAAACCTGCCAGGGTGACGGTGTTATAAAGATTGAAATGCACTTTCTGCCAGATGTATATGTGGCGTGTGAAACCTGCGGTGGTAAGCGCTATAACCGCGAGGCGCTAGAGATTACCTACAAAGACCGCACCATTAGCGATGTGCTTGATATGACGGTCGAGCAAGCCTGTGAGTTCTTTGCGAATGTGCCAGCAGTGCACCGCAAGCTACAAACATTGGTGGATGTTGGCCTTGGCTATATTCGGCTTGGCCAGCCAGCTACTACCTTTAGTGGCGGGGAGGCACAGCGCATTAAGCTTGCCACGGAGCTTTCGCGCCGGTCTACGGGCAGGACGCTCTATATTCTGGATGAGCCAACAACGGGGCTACACAGTGCTGATGTGAAACGCTTGCTGGGTATTCTGCAGCAGTTGGTTGATGGTGGTAATAGCATGGTGATTATTGAACACAACCTCGATGTCATTAAATCAGCTGACTACATTATAGACATGGGCCCCGAAGGCGGCGCTGGTGGTGGCCAGGGGGTAGCGACGGGCACACCTGAGGCAGTTGCGGCCCATAAAGCCTCGTTTACTGGTAAATATTTGCGCCCCCTGCTGGCGTAAAATGGAGTAATGAAACCCCTCGGGCTGATGTGACCAGAGGGGTGTGTTGTGCGTGGCTGCTGTAGCTAGGATGATTTACCGCGTTGGTTGTCTTTAGGCTTTTTGCAAATATGCTTTGTAGCTCGCGCTTGGTGCCCCGCCATAAGGCCCGGCGTTTTTGCTGACTTGAAAGTGCGTGGGCAATAATAGGCGCAACCGAAATAACGATGATAACAACAGCGATGATTTCTACATTAAAGCCCATAGCCTGGAGCTGTTTACCAATAAAGTAGCCGGCGTAGGTAAAGAGTGCAGTCCATAGTGTGCCGCCAACGAGGTTATAGATAAAGAAGGTGCGGTAGTGCATTTTGCTGACACCAGCAATGATAGGCGTAAAGGTGCGCACAATCGGCACAAAGCGAGCTAGCACAATCGCCTTGGCGCCGTGCTTTTCAAAGAAAGCCTCTGCTTGGGTAAGGTATTTCTTTTTAAAGAAGCGTGAGTTTGGCTTTTCGAAAAGCTTGCGGCCTACCTTATGCCCAAAACTATAGCCAACATTATCGCCCAGAATAGCGGCCACTGCCAGCAGCAGCACGAGCAGGTGGATATTCCAGGTAAAGGTGTGCTGCTGGACTAAAAAGCCCGACATAAATAGCAGGCTATCACCCGGTAAAAAGAAGCCAATCAGGAGGCCAGACTCTGCAAAAACCACGCCGAGAACAGCAAACGCCCCCAGGTGGATAATAAATTCAGTTAGTGCGTGCATCATAGGCATTATTATACCATAGCCAGCCTGCTGCGCTGGTGTGCTACAATGAAAGTACGGGTTATTTCCGAACAGGTATCCTAAACGAAAGGAGAGATATGGGAAATAAAAATCGAATTAACGCTTAGCAAAACGTACCATACAGGGCAAAAAGGTAGCTGCCTTGCGCCGCCAAGGTATTGTGCCAGCGGTAGTGTACGGCGCCAATATGAAGCCAGTGGTTGTACAGGCAGAGCACATCGCGATGGAAAAGGTCTACCGCCAGGCCGGCCGCCATACGCCAGTACACACTGCCATTGGTGGTCGGCGCCGGATTGCGCTTATAAAATCAGTTGAGTTTGACGTTTTAACACATGGTATCAAACATGTGTCTTTTCATGCTGTGAAGACGAATGAGCCTGTGGTAGCGGATGTGCCAGTGCGCCTGGTAGGCGAGGGTGAAAGCCCGGCTGAGCGTGCTGGGCTGATTGTGCTACAGGCGATTGACCAGTTGCAGGTAAAGGCTCTTCCTATGGATCTACCAGAGGCGCTGGAGGTTTCGATTGAAAACCTTGCAACAACCGATGATAAACTAACGGTAGCGGATATTCCTATGCCAAAGGGCGTTGAAGTTGTTGATAATGATGATGGTCGCGAAGGTACGGCTGATGATGATCAAAGTGTGTTGGACCCAGTGGTGGCTAATGTGTACGAACCGCGCCTTGCAGGCTGCTAATGATGCTGCCGGTGGCGACGCGGATAGCGCAGATGCCGACAGCGTCGAAGTCGTCGGTGAGCAAGAAGCCGAGGCTACTGAATAAAACCGCCGCTTTGGTGGTTCCATAGCTTAGCGTAGGCACCGCCTTTAGCAAGTAGCTCGGTATGGCTACCCTGCTCTATAATAGCGCCATTGTCCATCACGACGATCCGGTCCAGACTGGCAATGGTGCTCAGGCGGTGCGCCACTACAATACTGGTACGGTTTTTCATTAGATTCGTAAGCGAGCGTTGGATCAGGCGCTCGCTTTCTGAGTCAAGCGCACTGGTCGCCTCATCCAGAATCAGAATCGGGGCATCCTTTAGAATAGCTCGGCATTGCAATACGCTGGCGCTGGCCACCGCTGAGTTTGATGCCGCGCTCACCAACCAGCGTATCGAAACCACCTGGTAGCTTGGTAATAAATGCTAACGCGCCGGCTTGCTTAGCGGCATCGGCAATCTGTTCATCGGTTGCATCAGGCCGGGCGTAGGCGATGTTTTCGCGGATGGTACGATGAAAAAGGAGTGGTTCCTGGGCAACATAGGCAATATGTTCGCGCAGGCTGGCCTGGGTCACTTGGTCGATGGCTTGGCCATCAATACGAATTGTGCCCTTATCGATATCAGCAAAGCGGAGCAGCAGTTTTGTAAGAGTCGTTTTACCTGAACCACTCGCACCCACAAGGCCAATTTTCTCACCTGGTTGGATTGTGAGGCTAAACCCATCAAAAATCGTACTACCGATACCTTCATCATGCGTAAAGGTAATTGTATCGATATCAATCTTGCCGTGTGGCACTGCCAGCTGGCGCGATGTTGCATCAGCCAAGTGGAGTGGTGTATTCAGAATACCAACCATATCGCGGGCATCACCAAGCACACGGTTGTAACTACGCATAATACTGTTTACATTCCACAGCTCGCGTGTGACTGAGGTTGTATAGGTCACAATGAGGTAGATAGTCGCGATTGATACGACGTTATGCTGGGCGGCGTAAATGGCAAATACCAGGGCAGCAACTTTAATGATGGTTGTAATGCTTGAGTAGACTGTACTTACGCGCAGGAAGCCACCCATGACGGCTAGGGATTTATGGCGCCAATCGGTCACTGTGGCGGCAAAGGCCTGTGCTTCGCGTGTTTCGGCGCTGGATGATTTGACGGCCATAATGTTGGCGATGGTATCTGCTAACCGGCCGCTAAGGGCATTGCTAGCGGCAGCTTCGGCTTCGTTGAGCCGTGCCATGGGCCGCGAGGTGATATACACCACGAGGCAAAACAGCAGGGCAAAGACTGCCAAGAAGATTGCATATGGCCATAGCACAAGGCTTAAAATAATAATCGAGCCAATTAGCGATAGCGCTAGCGGCAAAATCGACCAAATGATTGTATCCCAAAAGCGCTCGGCAGCTGCCGTTAGCTTAGATGTTTGGCTGACGAGCGAGCCACCAAACTGGCTTGAGTGGAAAAAGAGAGTTTGTTGCGTTAGTGTACGAAAGGCGCGGTTGTAAAGATCGCGCTGCATCGCAGTTTCGAACGTCCACACAAAGTAGAGTGTCAGCCGCCAGCCAATGATTTCTGCCCAGATCTGGCACAGTGCAAATAGCCCAGCGAGCTGCCATAGCAGGGTGGTGTTGCCCAGTTCGCCCTGCTGAATCATATGCAAAATACGGGCAATAATGATTGGTCCAGCCAGGCCGCCTAGCACGGTGAGCGTTGCTGTAATAATGGCTAAATTACGCCGCCAGGCATAGGGTTTTGCTGCCTGCCACAGCATAAGGAAAATAGTGCGTGGGGTAGGGGTTGATGATTGCGTACTCAAAAAAGCTCCTTATTTGTGTCCAATATTACGTGGGTGTTTAGGGTGTGTGGCGGGCTCTTAGCTAAATAGCGACGCCAATGATCGTGCTATTGTAACATACCTTGGCGGTGTTGCCTAGGCGTGGGCCGGGCTGCGCGTGGTATAATATGGGTATGCAAAAGATTCTACTTTACTATAAATTTACACCGATCAAAGACCCAGAAGCCATTAAGCTATGGCAAAAGGTACTATGCGACAGCCTCGGGCTGCGCGGCCGCATTCTGGTGAGCAGGCATGGACTGAATGGTACTGTTGGTGGTGATATCGACGCACTGAAGAAGTATATTAAAGAGACCAAAAAGTTTGCTGGCTTTTAAAGATATTGTATGGAAATGGAGCGATGGCAGCCGCGATGATTTCCCGCGTATGAGCGTCAAGCACCGCCGCGAGCTGGTGGGCTTTAAAAAACAGTGATGATGAATTTGACGTAGACGAGCACGGCGTGATTGATGGTGGCACACATCTAAAGCCAGAGGAAGTCCATAAACTGATTGAGCAATACGGCGATGATGTTGTCTTTTTTGATGGCCGTAACGCTCACGAAGCCGAGCTTGGTAAATTTAAAAATGCTGTGGTGCCTAATACACGTACCAGCCGTGATTTTATTGCCGAACTAGAAAGCGATAAGTATGATGACATTAAAGATAAGAAGGTCATTAGCTACTGCACCGGTGGTATCCGCTGCGAAGTAATTAGCGCTATGATGAAAAAGCGTGGCTTTAAAGATGTGTACCAGATTGATGGCGGTATCGTCAAATACGGCGAAAAGTATGGTGATGATGGCCTGTGGGAAGGCGCCTTACGTGTATTCGACGGCCGCAAAACCATGACCTTTAGCGATAAAGCTAAAAACACTGGCTCACTGCCACCACTGCCAGGCGTCAACCAGCAACTTTGAAAACTGCGCCGAACCAAGCTGCAATAAGCTAGTTGTTCTGTGCCAGACATGCGCAGATGATTCAGAGCGCCGCTACTGTAGCCAAGCCTGCCGCGTGAAAAGCCAGCGCTCCATAAGTTGCTTAGTGTATAGCTCGCCCTTGATTGCAAAAACTATCTGTCCACGCTATACTACAAAAAAGGAGTTGCATGAATCTTATCACCGAACACGATGATAGTAGCATAGTAAATTACTTAACCACTGTTATAAGTGAGCAATTACACTTAGGCGAATCTGTCTCGTGAGCTTGTGCCTGGCGGTTCGGCTATGGGGGTAGCAACCGCAGTTCTACATAGGCTCGAGGATACGGATACCTCGGGCTTATGTATTACCCTAACAGATGAACGGTATGGTCAGCCGGGGCACGATGACGAGAATTGGAGCCAGCTGATGAAACTTGGCTTTGCGGTAGAATCAATCAATGCCTACCGGGTACTGCGCGGCGAGGATAGCCAGGCCACGGCGCGTGACTTTTAGCCGTAAGCTACAGCAACTGTTGGCGACCTATAGTTACAAAATTGGCTTGTTTGGTATCGGTGAAGATGGGCAGACGGCGGGGATTTTGCCGGGTTCTGTGGCTGCCACCAGTGATGAGCTGGCAGTGTACTACCAGGGGAGTGATTTTGCTCGTGTGACGGTAACGCCAGCTGCGATTCGCCAACTGAGTGAAGCGGTTGCCTATGCTCATGGCCCGCGTAAACACCCGCAGATTAGGCGCTTGCTCCACAGTAAGCTACCAATTAGTAAGCAGCCCGCTCAGGCGTTAAAGCGTGCTGGCAAGAGTTTGGTATTTTCTGATTATTATGATGAATAGGCGGCATAAGCCAGCACTACATAGTGTAACTCCAAAATGACAGCAACGATTCTTTTTGGTTGAAGACGAACCAACCCTCCGCACTGGCACTGAGCAATTCCTCGCCAGCGCGGCTTTTACGGTGCTGACGGCGACCAGCGGCGAGGAGGCGCTAGATAAGTTCGCTGAGGCGGATGTGATTGTCCTCGACATTATGCTGCCAGGGATGAGCGGCATCGAGGTGCTGCACCGAATTCGCCAAGCGAGCGACGTGCCGGTGCTGATGCTGACGGCGCTGCATGATGAGCCAACGCAAGTTGCCAGTTTTGACGAGCTGGCGGATGATTATATGAGTAAGCCGTTTTCGCTGGTGCTTTTTGAAAAGCGAATTAGGGCCTTGCTTCGCCGCCAACAGTCTGTCAAAAAACCCTTATGGCAGCGCGGCCTGGCTTCGGTGGATTTTTGCCGCCTATCAGGGCTTTTTATGATGGTGCTGATGCGCACCTCAAGCCTAAGCGAAGTGCAGCTGCTCAAACTGCTCGTCGATAATCCACACATGGTCTGGAGTCGGCAGGCTATCATCGATAAGCTGTGGCATGGTGACGAGGTGCCGTTTGACCGAGTGATTGATGTTTACATCAAAAACTTACGCAAGAAATTACACCTGGACTGCATTGTCACGGTGAAGGGAGTGGGCTACCGCTATGAAGAATCTTAAATTATTTCCCCAAAAACATTTTTTTGGTGTCGATCGGCTTGTTTGCGGCGTTGATCATCCTGGTGCATGCGCTGGTTTACACCTTGATGCCGCACTTCTATCTGCAGCAAAAAGAGCGCGAGGCGGCGGGCAATCTGGCGGCGCTTGTGGCTGAGCTACGCGGTAAATCGACCGAGGGACATGCGCCGGGTCAGCCAAGAATTTGCCAGTATGAAAAACGTTAATATCACGCTGACAATCGACGGGCGTGATAAGTATTTTCAGGGTTTTGAGTCGATCACTATCGTGACGGACAGCGGTAAATCAGTCGATACCAGCGTGGTGAAAATCGCTGATGGGCAAACGGTTGATCCACGCTCGGTGATTTTTGCGGCAGGGCAGTGTGGCGGACAGCCAAGGCCAAACGATCGCCGTCAAGTTGCTGGCCGACGTAGCGCCCGTTACCCAAGCCACACTCGCCACGCTGCAGGTATTGCCATACACCATGCTCGGCTCGCTGCTGGTGGCGTTGCTATTTTCTTACATCTACAGCCGTTTCGTGACGCGGCCGATTCGCCAGATGGCGGCGGTGACGACGACCATGCAGCGGCTAGAAAAGAACGCGCATTACCCAGTGAATAGCCGTGATGAAATCGGTGTGCTGGGGCGAAATATTAATGAGCTGTATCAAAAATCTGTGGCAAACAATTCGCTCGCTAGAACATGAAAATAAGCGCATCACCCAGCTGGAGAAAGAAAAAATTGCCTTCCTGCGCGCGGCCTCGCATGAGCTAAAAAACGCCGCTGGCGGCCCTCCGGATTATGCTCGAAAACATGCAGCTAAACATCGGCGAATATAAAAATCGTGATCAGTACCCTGGCGGAATCGGTGGCGCAGGTTGACCGTGTGGCGGCGATGGTGAATGACGTTTTGCGCTCTGGCAGTGTGGCCGAGCAAGCCCTGCGCCAAGAGAAAGCGGCTGCGGGTTGATAAGCTGATTACCGAGGTGGTTGCTGATTATACACTACTGGCAAAAACGCGCGGCATAACTTTCGCGGTTGACGCACGTCCGACGACCATTCGCGCCAACCGCGACATGATGCGTCACGTCATCTCGAACCTGGTGTCAAATGCAGTGCGCCACGGCGACGCCGGGAGTGTGATAAAAATTACTTGTTATCAGCACGAACTTGCCATCGAAAACGCCTGCACACCACTCACTAAGCAGCAGCTCCAGCACATTTTTCGATCCGTTTTATCGCACGTCTGGCAGCGCGACGCAGCATGCTAACAGCAGCGGCATCGGCCTCTACACGGTAAAAATGCTGCTTGACGCTAAAGGCCTAGACTACGACTTCACACCACACGGGCAGGGCATGCGGTTTGTGGTAAGGTTTTCGTGAGATAATGACTACTTTTGCTGTTAAACTGATTTTACCCCTAGTTACTTCGCAGCGTAAAAAGAATAGATGTAGTAATGAGGCTTCTTACTCCAGAACAAAAGTAATATTTGTGCTTCTATGCACCATCTGCTACAATAATAGTGCTAAACTTTTCAGTCGAAGCAGCTACTGCTTTTAGACAATAATGCGATCATATGCACAAGTTGGGTCTAAAAGCTTAGCTTGAAAAGTTTAGCGACTAGCATGTGGTCGCTTTTTTGATAGAACGAATCTGCAAGCTAGTTTTTGTTAGAAACATGGAGGTCTGCGTGAAAATATGTGTTCTGTCGAACGGTATAGATACTGATCTAAAGGAGATTCTCAAAGAGCCATTGTATAAAATAGTTAGTTCTGTTGATGATGCTGACACGGTTATTGTGGAACCCGGGACAGATATTAGTAGTATACCGCTGAGTAAAAGGTCATTCTTCTTTCCAATCAACAAACTTTCTTTAAACGAAAGATACGTCCACATATTGCTTGCGCAATTATCCAAAGATCAAACTGTTTGGACGCGCTATTATGATTTTTATGATGAAACGCCCCTACCAACTGACTTTGGTGACCTTGTATTATTTGGTTTTTCAAGACGGACAGATGGTAAGCGTATACTAGGATTAAGGACCAAGGAGTTACCTAAGATTGTAACCGTACGAGCACACTCAATGTGTTATACGGGCGATATATTTTCCTCAAAGCGTTGTGATTGCCGAGAAGAACTTGAAAATGCACTTCGGCTAATTTCTGGAAGGGGTGGCATGTTAATATATCCAGAAGAAGAGGGCGCGGTATTGGCATATTGCAGAAGATTAAGATATATAACTCCCCAGCAAATTGATGGCTTTTGATACATTTGACGCCCAGTACGTTAATCACTTTCCGAATGATTTGCGTAATTATGACTACTTGCGAGATATATTTAGGTACTATAATGTTGATACGATAGATTTAATAACAAATAATCCAGAAAAAGTTGTAGCTGCAGAAATGAGCGGCATAAAAGTTCGAAAAAAACAGTTAAACTACCTTCAACAGTTAATAATCATAATAAGAATTACCTACAGACAAAAAAATGAAGAAAAAGTGGACATAACTTTGCAATGGAATTTACAGTAGAGGAGTAATCTATGATTGAAATCGAAGCCAAATTCAAATTATCTGACAATATGACTCGCAATAAGCTCATTGCAGGTCCTGGAAAAGTCAGTTTGTTGCACCCATCTCAATCAAACACCAAATTGATACGGTTTTTCTGCTGCCCTGAACAGGTTGACGCACCAATTATTCCTGGCTCAAAGATTATGCGAATACGCGACGTCCTCGACCCAGGAACTGGTGAGTTGCGGCGGAGCTTGATGACGCTAAAAATCGAAAGGCAGGCGAAGTTAGTGTCCGATGAATATGAGTTTGTAGTTGACAGCGGCGACATGGCACGCCAAATGCTCACAGCGTTGGGTTGGCAAGAAGTCATCACAGTTGATAAAGTCCGCCTTGAATCGAAAACTGAGGACTATACGATTTGTGTCGATGAAGTTGCTGGACTAGGACTATTTATTGAGCTGGAGGTTTTGGCTGAGGACGAAGTAAATGCCGACAGTATTCAGCAGCAAATGCATAGTTTCCTGAAAAACCTAAACATTGACGGCGAACTATGGAAGACCCCTTATGATACGAGCATTAGAAATCTCAGCAGTAAGAAGTAGACTCAGACATCAGCGGTGCGCAAAATATAGTATTGTACGGGCCGCAATGTGCTGGTAAGACGACGCTTGCTTGTGAGTTTCCAGAGTTTGAATATATCTCGCTTGGGCAAATTGTGCGGTCTTGTAACGACGACAATCCGCTAAAGCAGCAGATTGATCGCCTTGTCAGTCAGGCAAAGCCTCTGCCTCCAGAATTAGGACTTCAATTCATTGCTCCAGGTATCAAAGAAAAGCTTGGCGACGGCAAGAGGGTGTTGGTTGATGGTTATCCAAGAAACGCGAACGAATATACCATGATGTCCGAATGGCTAGCTTCTGAAGGACTTCCTGCGATTGATATGTTTTTGGAAGTAACCGCCAAACGAAGTATTTTACTAGCTCGTTACGCAGCTCGCGGCAAAAGAGGAGTAGAGAATCGAGAGTTTTTTGATTTGCGCTACCGTCAGTACATGAAGTTCAGGGAGTATATAGGTAGTTTAGCTACTAGACAAATTGTTTATGATACATCAGAAATTGCCTAATATTTCTAACCCTAATTGTTGTTCCATGCACTAAAACCACAACCAACATATGCCGCCGTTTTTGCGATAAGGGGATGTCTATAATCTGAAAGAGGTAACCTTTATTAAATCCATCGTCTGCTAGCGACCAAGTGTAGAATTATGTGCTGGGTGGCATCATTGGTGGCGTTATTTATAACAATAGCATTCAGATTTTGGATTACATCGGGATTTTGTGTATATCGTGCGTGCTGGTGCTAACATTGAAATGGGTCAAGCAGTATAATGTAAAGGGCAAAGTAGCTCATAGTTGGCAAGGACGAAACGTGGCTACCGAAGAGAACGAAAAAGCAGGGGCTGCAGGTGTATAGCGACGTATTTTTGGGAGAGCATGTGGACGGGAAGCTGATTCTGACAGCTTACCCATAAAAACGTATGAGAACTTCGATCTTTTTGAAGAGCCTAAGATGTAACATAGTATGACCTGCGCCCGCTCTAGACAGGTAGTGTTACGTGTTCTGATACAATAACCTATTATGACTACGCATCAATTAAAATTAGCCACCGAGCCCTTTAATGCTATTACCTCTGGCAATAAAACCATCGAATCGCGACTATACGATGAAAAGCGCCAGAAAATTCAAATCGGTGACCAAATAATTTTTACCAATCGAGATAACCCTAGTCAAACTACTACTGTTAAAGTGGTTGGTTTACTGCGCTACGCAACCTTTCATGATCTATTTTCGCATAATGATCCGCAGAAATTTGGCGGCGAAAGTATTGAATGGCTAGAGAATCAGATTAGTGAGTTTTATTCTATTGAAGACCAACAATTACATGGGGTAGTAGGGGATTGAATTTATATTATCTTGATGATGTGATAAAACTGTCCTATCCAAGCTACGTCAAAGCCGCGCCAGCTACTTCGGCAGAAAGATTGAGTCAAAGAAATATTATACGCGACATGTCCAAGGTTGCTATTGACGCTACCATGGTAGATGATGGATTTATGGCAGATTTCTCGTTTGATCCATCTGGCAAGCTAGAAATAGACAAGGTAAACTTTGTAGCATTAATAGAAAGGATTATTCATGGCAAAGAGTAAAACGATTCACTTCATCACCTCCAATCAGCGCAAGTTCACCAGCCTTCAGAAACTCCTCCAGCCGCTCGGTATTGATCTGCATCAGCTCGACTATGATTTTGACGAGGGGCGGGGGCTGGATATTCAAACGATTGCCAAGAGTAAACTGGCGCAAGCTAAGAAAGCTTTTCCAAACAAGCGCCTGATTGTTGATGACCGCGGCTTTTTCATTCCAACGCTGAAAAGGATTTCCAGGGCCGTTTGTCAAATTGTTACTGGATAGTTTTAGCTATCCCGGCATCATCAAGTTAATGCAAGGTGAAACTGATCGTAGAGCTATCTTTTCTTTTGCGGTGGGCTATTTTGACAATGAAAAAGACCATATTTTCGTGGCCGATGAAGAGGGGTTTATCATTGATGAGCCGCACGGAGATAATCTCCACGGCTGGACGGAATTGCTATATATTTATGGGCATCCGAGATTTCCTGGCCGCAGCTTGGCAGAGTGAATGATGAAGAATGGAAAGAATATTTGGCGGCAATTGAGACGGTCGATGGATTTGTGGCGCTGAGGGATTATCTAGCAAAAACATAAAGACGCCCCGAACGCCAAAAGGAACATAAACCACCCAAAAAGCAATGAGTGGCCTATGAGGCGCGAAGCAGAATATCTCGCGCTTTTAGTAGTGGTTACGGTTTGTGTTTGCACTAATTTAACTAGCTATAACCATAAATTACGCATGCATAACAACAGAGTGGGCAAGGGAGTTGTTTGAGAATGGTATTGTCTCTGATAGCTATCGATTTAAGATTAAACCACTTTATCGTATGCCTATTTTTAGTAACTTTGCCTCTAGCTGTCCAAATACAGAAAGATTGCTACATAGAATAATTACGTTGCTTACGCACGAAGGGCTAAGGGAAGCTGATATTAAGAAGATTATTGAAACTGTAAAAAACATTACATTGTAAAGGAGTGTTATGCAACCCATCTTCCAAACCACGAAAAACCATAAAAAGCACTTTACAGCGACCGGTTATACGGTTAATAAAGACCGCACTAAGATGCTACTTATTCACCACAAGGGTTTGGGCAAGTGGCTGCCGCCAGGCGGACATATTGATGAAAATGAAGTGCCGCACGAAGCAGCTATCCGCGAGGTTTACGAAGAGACAGGCGTAAACGCTGCGCCAGTTATGGAAGACGAACATGATTTGCGACTGAAGAATATCACAGAAGCTCAAATTCCGCGTCCGTATGCCTTGATGTACCAAATTATCCCCGAGAGTAAAAAGGATGTCGAGCATATCCATCTGGACATGGTATTTCTACTAGAGGCTGATGACGATGCGGAGCTGACCGCTCAAACTAGGGAGGTCTATAATGTCCAATGGGTGGCGAAAAACGAACTACTGCATGAGTATGATACGTTTGATGCAGTGAAGAACTTTGCC
Organism: uncultured Candidatus Saccharibacteria bacterium; assembly: GCA_916438855.1. Classification (GTDB taxonomy): domain Bacteria; phylum Patescibacteriota; class Saccharimonadia; order Saccharimonadales; family Saccharimonadaceae; genus SDRW01. Next base: position 25,496 of record CAKAFW010000001.1, on the reverse strand, counting down.
CAGGACGTGCTGGTGGATAAATAAACCTAACAATAAATCATAAACAAAGGAATATGTATGAGTATCAACCCCCTAGACATAGTATCTATGATAGGTATTATATCAAGTAGCGACTATCTCTATGCATATTGCCGTAAAAGCTGGCAAGGAACAGAAAGCTCAGAAAGAAAAAGACTCTAAAAGCTAAAAAGGCAGAATCAAGCAGCCCCGCAGCAAGTACCAGCGAACTCCGCGCCAAACTGGATGATTTAAAGAAGCGAATCTCTGAGCTTGAGAAAAATAACCAAATAATCTACGCCCATTTCACATTCCCTTCACACACTCTTGCTACACTGGCATAGAACCAAGAAAGGAGATCTATGTCATTTGTGCAACGTGCCTGGCTCTATATCACCAGGAAAAAAACTCAAAACGCTGATTTTGCTGGCGATTTTGCTGTGTATGTCGACGATTATGCTGAGTGGGTTTGCCATCAAGCATTCGACCGATGCGGCAGCGCAGTCGCTGGATAAAACGCTCAAGGCCGGCTTCACGCTGGGCAATAATCCACGCACCAATCCGGGAACAGCCCGCGGTTCAGGAACGGTGTCGAACAAAGATATTGACGCGGTGAAGAACCTGGAAGGCGTGACGGATTATGTCAAACGCCAGAACGCCACGGTCGATTTTATCAATACCAAGCTGGTGCCACTGCCGAGTGGTGGCAGCGGCTATGACGCCGAGAAAGACAAGCAGTTTGGCAACGCCGCCACCATCATCGGTGTCAATAAATCTGAGTCCGAGAAGAAGTTCCGGGCTGGCGCACTCAAGCTCATCGCTGGCCGGCACATCACCGAGAACGATTCGCACACAATTTTTGGTGCACGAAGATTTCGCCAAGGCTAATAACCTGAAGCTGGGCAGTAAAATCAAACTAAAGGCCAATCAATACGACACCGACAACGAGCATCCGTCCAAGGACGAGGTTGAAGTAGAAATCGTCGGTATATTTAACGGCACAAACCCAAAGCAGGCGACGTACCAAGTGGAGCTGTTCGAGAATTTGTTCTTGACTGATCTTACGACAACCCGCCAGTTGAATGCGTATAACGAGCACAATGAGATTTACCAGGACGCGACGTTCTTTACCAAGGGTACCAAACAGCTGGATGAGGTGATGGCGCGGGCACATAAACTGCCAATTGATTGGCACAAGTATCAATTGAATAAGAATAGCCAGGAACTGGCTGGCGTGATTGGTGCGGTGAATGGCGTGTACGGCTTGATCGACGGTATGTTGTGGGCGACGGCACTGGTTAGTGTCGCAGTGATTGGTATGGTGCTGTATTTGTGGATGAATGAGCGCAAGCGCGAAGCGGGCGTGCTCTTGGCAACGGGCGTGCCGCAGTCAAAGATTGTGCTGCAATACATTGCTGAGCTGGTGATGATCGCAGTACTGAGCTTTGGCGCGTCGTACGTTACCGCCGGGCTGATTGCTCAGCAACTGGGTGACCACGTGGTGTCGCAGGCGGCGCAGAATGCTACACGTCAGGCTGGTAGTTCGCTTGGCGGTGCGTCGCTCGGTGCTGACGCTGACTCGGTGACGTCGTCGCGGACGCTGGACAAGGTGACGGTTGGTGTGCAACCGACGGATCTGCTGGCGGTGTGGGGCGCTGGACTGGCGGTGATTATTATTGCGGTGCTGCTGGCTTCGCGGCCGATTACCGGGGTCGACGCCAAAAGAATTACTCACCGAAGTGGACTAGGGGCGAATGATGACGATTATCACACAAGCCTGGACGGCTGTGGTGCGGCGACGGCGTCGCAACCTGACCATCGCCCTGATTATGACACTGATTTTCACGCTGCTGATCGGTACGCTGACGGTGCAGCAAACGATGGCACAGCTGAAGCAATCGGTCGAGCGAAACATCCGCGCCGGCTTTAGTATCGCCAGTAAGCAACCGTCGGGCGAGGTGCCAATGGAGACGGCACGACAGGTGCAGCGCTTGAACAATGTCAAAAGCACACAATTTCCAGGCAGAGGCCACCGCGGGGCTGCCGGGTAAACAATTGGTTGACGTAGCGGGTAGCGGCGTGCAGCTGGACGCTGGGATCGCTGGAGAAGCGAAAGTGACGGGCGCGACACAGAGCGATCTGCTCGGTGAGTTCACTGGTAAATTTTACCAACTAGAGCAGGGGCAAGCACCTATCGGCGAACGATCAAAACGCGGCATTGATTCATAAAACATTCGCTGAGAAAAAATAATATCAAGCCAGGCGACAAGCTGGACATCACCAAAGACGGCAGGCGCGTGACGGTGGCTGTCGTAGGGATTTTCAGCGGCACAGGCGAAAAGCCAGCGGCTCTGCAATCCGACATGGCGGAGAATCATCTCATCACTAACCTGACTGCGGCGCAGCAGCTAGCGGGTAGCCAGCAGCTAACGCGAGCGACATATTTTCGCCGAACATCCGCACCAGCTGAAGTCGCTAACGGATCGCGCAAAAAGCCTACCAAACGTCGATTGGCAAACGATTGAGCCTGACTGACAACGGGGCCGTGTTCGCTGGGGTTCTCCAAAACATCGCTGGCATGCAAAATATTTTGACGATTGCCACCATCAGCGCAGCCGCGGCAGGGTTGGCGGTGCTGTCGCTGGTGCTGGTGTTCTGGGTGCGCAGCCGCTTGCATGAAATTGGCATCTTGCTGTCCATCGGCACGCCCAGGCGGCAGATTATCGGGCAATTCTTAGCGGAGCTCGCCATCATTGCCGCAGTTAGTTCGGTGCTCGCGCTCGCCATCGGCTCGGTTGCCTCATCGCAAATTTCTACTGCCCTGACGGCACAAACCGACCAAAACCAGCGCGCAGAAACAACCGTGGTGCATGCCGCGCCAGTAGCGACCTACCTACAGGCTCTCGCCTTCGGCTACGTAGTCGTTCTGCTATCAGCCATCGCTGCCACCGCGCCAGTCATGCGCCAATCACCAAAGCAAATTTTAGCAACATTAAGTTAGGAGTTATCATGTCATTACTTACGCTACGCGATATCATTTTTTCATACCCAGGCGGCACCAGCAACGTGCTGAATGGGATCAATTATCAATTTGAAAAAGGCACATTCTACGCCATCGTCGGTAGTTCTGGCGCTGGTAAATCGACCCTGCTCGGCCTACTAGCCGGGCTCGACACACCGACTAGTGGGCAGATTTTGTTTGATGATGAAGACATTGCCGAGCAGGGCTACTCGCATCATCGTAAACACAATATCTCGCTGGTATTTCAGAATTATAACCTGATCGACTACTTGACGCCGCTGGAGAACTTGAAGTTGGTTAATGCCAAGGCTACCAACGAAACGCTACATGCCATGGGTCTAGACGACGATCACATCAATCGTAACGTCATGAAACTTTCCGGTGGTCAGCAACAACGCGTGGCGATTGGGCGAGCGCTTGTCTCGCACGCACCGATCATCTTAGCGGATGAGCCAACTGGCAACCTGGACGAAACCACTGCTGCCGACATCATCGACACCCTGCGCCGGGCCGCCCACGAAAACGACAAATGCGTCATCGTCGTCACCCACAGCAAACAGCTCGCTAAAGAGGCGGATGTGGTGCTAAAATTGAAGGATAAAACGCTCCAGCAAGAGCGCAGCAAACGGCGATAGCCTGCTTTGGCTAGACGCTAGGGGATCTTGTATACTAGTAATATGAGCACCCTGCACCACACCACAACACAACCAATGCGCTACGCGCTACTCCTCCGTGGCATTAATGTTGGCGGCAAGCATAAGGTGAGTATGGATTACCTGAAGGCGGATCTGGCGGAGCTGGGCTTTCGCAATGTTGTTTCGTATATCAATAGCGGCAATCTGTTTTTTTGATAGCAGCGAGCCGGAGGAGGTGATCCAGCGCACCTTAGCGCGCTATTTTGACGCGACCCTATGACTTCCCAGTACCGTTTATTATCATCAGCGCTGCCACGCTCCAGCAAGAGGTGGGTCAGCTACCGAGCTGGTGGCAGGATGACACGGCCTACCGACGGGATGCGCTGTTCTACTTTGCCAGAGGCGGATAAGACGGCGGTTGAGGCAGAGGCAGCTATCTGGGCAAATAGCCGCGAGCAGCTCTATTTTGGGCGCACCGCGTTTTTCTATTGCAATCACGATCAAGCTGATTATCTCACATCAAACTACCATAAAAAGCTCCTCAAAGCCCGGTTTTTACAAGCAGCTAACGATCCGTAATGGCAAAACCTTCCAGAAGATAGTCGAGCTAACATTGGAGGACTGATGAATATCTACGCTATATAGCGCATCATCTGCCGCCAGTCGATAGCGCCTTGGTGCGGTCGTACGTTGTGATTGCTAGATCGACACCAAATATGGAGCAGGTGTCGATATGATATAATCAATTGGTAGAAGCACTAAGTTCGGAGGCCCCTATGAACTGGTTAGAATTTATTTTTATTGTGATTACAGGTTTTACTGCATCGGCAGAATTCGGTTCGTTCGCATTCGTTCACCCCGTCGTGAAGCGCTTGCCGCCAAAACACCATATTATGGTGGAGAAGGGGCTGGTTGGCACTTTCGGTGTATTTATGCCGTTTGCGATGACAATTTGTTCGGTTATTGGCATATCCTTTGCCTTCATGACTCAGGACGAGCCAAAACATGTGCACGTTCTGGCGATATCATCAGCACTAAGTTTTGCTCTTTCGATTGCTTTCACCTTGGCGATTAATGTTCCGCGAAACTTTGCTGTTACTAAGTGGGATGTTAACGACCTGCCTAGCGACTGGAAACGACAAAGAAATCTATGGGAAATTTTTCAAGGAATTCGCGCAACGTTACTGCTTATCGGGTTTCTGCTACTTGTAGCTGGCATTCTATCGATGCATGCAAGATAGGCAACAATGCACGATACAACGATAGTAATTGTAGACACACATGCGCACCATGGCACAGCTTACGGCGAGCCCGCACGTGAAATATCATGGGCTGTGGGCAAGCGACTTTGCCATCACCCTTATCAACACGATGCATCCAAACGACGAAGCAGCAGTACGCAACGAACGCAAGGCGCAGATACAACTTTTAACGAGTATTGACTAAATTGTAATACAAGTTGCATGCGCAAGAGGTGTTTAGTGCGGTAGTACAACCTGCAGCGGGTGAGCAATTGAGCTAGCTACGCAATTTCGCTATACTGAAGACATGGTAACTGTACAGTCACAGCCGCTCCTCTACGAGCACATTTATACCGACCCAATGAACGCTGATTTTGCGGCACGGGGTTGGCCGCCAGTTTATAGTGCCTCGACTAGCTCGCGTATTATCATTGTTGGCCAGGCGCCGGGCCGCATTGCTCAGGAGACTCACGTGCCGTGGAATGATGCCAGTGGCCGTCTCTTGCGGCAGTGGCTTGGCGTGAGTGATGAGCAGTTTTACGACCCCGACCTCTTTGCGCTCATCCCTATGGATTTTTACTACCCTGGCAAGGGCGCACACGGCGACTTGCCACCACGCAAAGAGTTTGCTGAAAAGTGGCATCCAAAGCTGCTTGCTCATATGCCGGAAGTACGTTTGACGATTCTGGTTGGTGCTTATGCACAGAAATACTATCTTGCCCACCAGGCAGGGGAGAAACTTAACGGAGACGGTGGCGCATTTTGCGCACTATTTGCCAGAGTATTTTCCGCTGGTACACCCCTCGCCGCTAACTGCTCGCTGGCGAGCGCGTAACCCATGGTTTGAGGAGGAGGTTGTGCCGGTGCTGCGGCAGAGGGTAGCTGATATTATAACGTAGCAGGTAATTATAATGGAGTTAAGGAGGAGTAGTAATGATGCATGGTACAACGATAGTGATTGTAGACATACATGCTCACACGGGCGAGTCGTACACGACGTTTGCTTTGTACTGCGATCAGCAGGGTGTGGTATATAAAACAGCTTTTAGCCGCGGGCAGCCCGCCGATTATACGATGCAAGCTGCGGGAACCGTCGTGGCGGATCAGCAACATCCCTACGCGGCCGCTGTACGGGCCTACTGTGCTGGCGATAGTGCCGCACTGAGTACGATTCCTCACCAGCCCCGCACTGCTATGACGCCGTTCCAACGGGCTGTCTATCAGGCTATGAGTCGTATTCCATACGGCCAGGTACGTTCCTATAAAGAGCTAGCGGCAACGGCTGGCTACCCTGGTGCGGCCCGCGCTGTTGGTACCGTGTGTAAAAATAACCCGATCGTGCTACTGGTGCCCTGCCACCGGGTTGTGCCGGCGACGGGCGGGTATGGTAATTACCGCTATGGCACAGAGCTCAAGCAGCAGCTCCTACGCATAGAGGGCTACGCTGGCTCACGGGTTCCCCGATAGGGTTTGCATAACCATTATACTCTGGCAAGGCTATTCTTTGGCCTTGTCTTTTTATATAATTCTATAGTATTATAGTTTTAAGAACTTAAAATTATGGAAGTAAAGGAGACACGACGATGGTATCAACTCAACGTCAGCCTCAGCGAACATCTACGCCTGTAGGCACGGCAACGCCAGAGCAGCATGGTATAGAGGCCTTTAAAGGGTGCATGCCGATTTTTGAAACCTTAAAGGACGAGCAGCGCCTGAAGATTCTAGTACAGCTGATTAAGCACGGCTCAATGTCAGTGGGGCAATTGATTGATGAATCGGAGCTATCGCCGCCGGCGGTATCACATCACTCTAAAAGCTGCTTTTTGCAAGTGCACATTGTGTCGTACAAAAAGCAGGGTACCAAGCGTATCTACAAGCCAGAACTGACCCGCGCAGCCGCTGAACTACAGCGCTTGGTCGATGCCATGACGGAAGGCCAAGCCTGTGTTGATGCAATGCATGCGCAGCGTATGAAGGAGGAAAATAATGGGTAAGGGACTGCATAAACTGGGGGAGTATATCTTTGGCCGGCCGTGGCGATTTATTGCGTTGTGGGTGGTTATTCTTGGTATTGCTGGTAGCGTGGGAGCTAGCCTAAGCCGACCAATGAGCGAGGCGATCACCATCCCTGGCACTCAGGCGCAAACCACGCTCGATAGGCTGCGGCAGCTCTTCCCAGATGCCGGTGCCGGTACGGGCCGCGTTGTGTTTGAAGTGGCTGAAGGTAGCTCGATTGAGCAGCATAAGACAATCGTGGAATCCACACTGAGGGATATTAAAAAAGTAGATGGTGTCAAACAGGTAATAAGTCCATTTTGAATACCGTGATGCTATTAGCAAAGATGGCCGGATTGCATACGCCCAAGTGCAGCTGGAGCACCAGGCTGGCCAGATTGACGATAGCACGCTGAGCCAGGTGCAGCAGGCCGTTACCGCTGCCCAAAAGGATGGCTTACGTGCACATATAGCCGGTGACAATTAATAATGCACCGGGCGAGATCCTGGGTGTTGGCGAGGTTATTGGTGTGCTGATTGCCCTGATGGTGCTCGTCGTGACGCTTGGTTCGTTGGTGGCAGCCGGGTTGCCAATTATCGTGGCAATTGCTGCAGTAGCCGTGAGTATGGGTGTGCTGCTAGCAGCAGGGGCATTGGCTCGAGATTAGCTCGACGTCGCCCGTTATGGCGGTGATGTTGGGCCTGGCTGTGGGGATTGATTATTCGCTGTTTATTGTGAGCAAATACCGTAGTTTGCGCCTAGGCGGTATGCCAGCCCAGGCTGCGATTGGCCGAGCAACTGGTACAGCCGGTAATGCAGTGGTGTTTGCCGCCACAACGGTAGTTATTGCTCTAGCGGCGCTGAGTGTGGTGGGCATTCCCTTCATGACGATTATGGGGCTGGCGGGTGCTGGCACTGTCGCAATGGCAGCCGTGGTTGCGGTCACCCTGCTACCGGCACTGTTGGGTCTGGCTGGTGATACAATATTCAGCAAAAAGACGCGCCGTCAGCTCGCCCAGACCGGTGCGCACAAGAGCGCACAAACAAGCCAGTCTGGTAGTACACATGGGCCAAGCCGCGTCTTTGGTGAGCGTTGGGCACGCTTTGTCGTGGCGCATCCGTGGCGCGTCATTATCGGCAGTATTGTGGTAGTGGCGGCAATTGCTTGGCCAGTGGCGCAGATTCAGCTTGGTATCCCAACGGATCAATACGCCGCACCAACTTCAAGCCAGCGTCAAGCTTATGATGCAATAACGCGTGGCTTTGGCGAAGGCTATAATGCACCCTGGCCGTGGTGGTCGAGAATCTACCAAAGGTGGATGATGCCGCAAAAAATGCTGTCCGCCAGAAGCTACGCCCCCAGTTTGAGGCGCGTGTTGCTGCTGAGCGCCAGGCGGCCGAAAAGGCTTTTGCTGCCAAGCTAGCTGCTGCTACAACGCCGGCCGAAATGCTCACGCTACAGCAAGAAATGCAGCAAGCCCAGGCCCAGGCACCGCGAAGGCTTGCCCAGGCCGAGCAGCAGTTTGAGCAGACTGTGGAGCGCTACGCGAAGCTCTATTATCTTAACCAAACTGGTGAACGCCTAGCAGCGCACAATAAATCTATTACCAAGGTCGTGCCAGCGATGGTCAATGATGATACAAGTGCGGGCGTATTGCAGGTTATCCCTAAGGATTCCCCAACCAGCCAGGGCACCAAGGATCTGATTGCGTGGCTGCGTAGTGGTGATGCCACGGCTGCCGCCCAGCAGCATGGTACCCGGCTTGCGGTGACAGGCTCGACAGCAATCGAGGTAGATATCAACCAAAAAGCTTGCCCAAGCACTCCCAGTGTATTTGGTCGTTGTAGTTGGGCTTTCGCTGGTGATTCTGATGATTGCCTTCCGCTCAATTTTGGTACCGCTTAAGGCCACGCTTGGTTTCTTGCTATCGGTTGGAGCGATGTTTTGGTGCTATTGTGATGGCCTTTCAGTGGGGGTGGTTCGGTATGACGGATGCCCCGGCACCAATCGTGAGTTTTATTCCTATCATCGGCATCGGCATTCTATTTGGCCTGGCGATGGACTATGAGTTCTTCTTGGTGTCCAATATGCACGAAGCCTATGCGCACAGCAAAACGCCAGATGCAAAGCAGGCAGTGCACCATGGCTTTGTCGCTGGTGCCAAGGTGGTGACGGCCGCTGCTATCATCATGGTGGCTGTGTTTGCTGGGTTTGTGAGCAACCATAATGTTACCATTCAGGCAATTGGCTTTGGTTTGGCGGTGGGGATTTTGGTAGATGCCTTTATCGTTCGTATGGCGCTGGTGCCAGCTGTGATGGCGGTGCTTGGTAAGTACGCCTGGTGGTTGCCACGCTGGCTAGATAGCGTACTGCCGCATGTTTCGATTGAGGGCGAGGAAGAGTAAGTGCACATCCAACGCATCGCGCTACCAGTCGCAAATAGCTATTTGCTGAGTTACAAGAATGGGTATGTACTGGTGGATACGGGTAAGCCTGGCGATATGCCCCGGCTTGCCCACGCGCTGGCCAGCGCTGGTGCATCGTTTACGGATGTGACGCATATTATTCATACTCATGGTCACAGCGACCACTGCGGCAGCACGGCTGAAATCATCGCAGCATATCCGCACATTCAGACGGTTATTCATACAGGCGATGCCCATATGTGCACCAATGGTGTCAGTGACCCGGTGCACAATACGCGGCTATTTTCCTGCCTGCTGCGGCTGGTGATCGACCCACGCTTCCCCCGGTTTACAAATGATATTGTCATAAAAGGCCAGCGTAGCGGGCTGCTCCGTCGTCTTGGTATTGCTGCGGATATTATCCATACGCCAGGGCACACACCGGGTAGTATAAGCATTGTGGCGGATGACGGCCAGGCAATCATTGGTGACGTCTTGATGGGTGGAGTACTGGGCGGTAAGCTCCTGGCGCAGCGGCCAGCCTACCATTACTACGTGATGAGTATGGATGAGCTACACGCGTCCATTACCAGATTGCTCGAAACAAATACCCAAACCTTTTACGTTGGCCATGGCGGGCCGCTCAGTCGCCATAGAGTCGCAGCGTGGTTTGGCCGGCGCTAAGCGAACGTATTTGCTATACTAGAGGGATGAACGCTGCCCTCCACGCCAAGCTCAAAACACTGCCCCGCAGCCCGGGGGTGTACTTTCATAAGTCGGCCAGCGGGGAGGTGATTTATGTTGGCAAGGCGGCGGTGCTGCGCAACCGGGTGCGGCAGTATTTTCAGGATTCGCGCGGGCGGGATAATAAGACCATGGCGCTGGTGGCGGAGATCCACGATACAGATTGGATCGAGACCGAAAGCGAGGTGGACGCCCTCTTTCTAGAAAGCGAGATGATCAAGCGCTACATGCCACGCTACAATGTGCTGCTGCGCGATGATAAATCGCAGACCTTCGTGCGGATCGACGCGAAGAGCCAGTGGCCAGTGGTGAGCTTGACGCGCAACCCAGCGGATGATGGCGCTGACTACTACGGCCCCTTCTACAACGGCTTTGCGCTCAAAAAGCCCTGCGCTACCTGCGGCCAATCTTCCCGTACCTGACGCGTGAGCGTCGGCCTGGGCAGTCAAAGCTGGACGAAGATTTAGGCCTGAGCCCCAAAAGTCAGCGACGGGCCGCAGGCCTATAAAAGCCAACCTACGTACGCTGATAAGCTACATCAAAGGCAACCGCAAAAGCCATCGCTGCCGAGCTTGAGCGCGATATGAAGACGGCCGCTGGGCTACACGAATTTGAGCGGGCCGCCCAGCTGCGCAACAAGCTGCGCGCCATGCAGGGAGCTGCAGCGCCGGGTGATGTTTGGCGATAAGGGAATTTTTGGCTATTAGTAAGGATCGGGCCTTGGCGGACTTGACCACACTGCTGGGGCTAGCCGGCGCACCAACCCGCATCGAAGGCTACGATATCAGCCACATGAGCGGTCGCCAGGTGGTGGCGAGCATGGTGGTGTTTCGCAATGGCGTCAGTGACCGGGCCGAGTACCGCAAGTTTAAAGTCAGCGAAAAAAACGACGACACTGGCAATATGCACGACGTCATCTTTCGCCGCCTGGTGAGCGCCATATCAAGAGCTGGGGCACGCCGAGCCTGCTGCTGATTGATGGTGGCAAAGGCCAGCTGGCAGCCGCAATTGCGGCCCGCGATGCGCGTGGGGTACATGTGCCGATCATCAGCATTGCCAAGCGTGAGGAAGAGATCCTGGTGCACAAAACTGGCTCGCAGGTGGGGCTGGCGTATATTCAGCGCCTGCAGGCCGAGCGCCCAGGCGGCATCACCGTGCATGAGGATGGTGATGTCTATGTGATCAACCTCCACCCGGGGCAACGCAACGCTGGTGCGCACTCCAAGAATTTGCGCGGTAGTGCCGCGGGCTATGAGCCAGAGGCGGCCCAGACTGCTTCTGCCGTGCAGGAACAACCAGCTAGCAGTACCGGCCGGGTGGCCAATCCACCGCTTGCAGCCAGTGACATTACCAAGCTCTTCCAGCGCATCCGCGACGAGTCGCACCGCTTTGCCGTCAGCTACCACACAGCGTTGCAGCGCAAAGCCAGCGTCAAAAGTGCGCTCGATGGCATCCCTGGTATTGGCCCCAAAACCAAGCAAAAACTGCTGCGGCAGTTTGGCAGTGTGCGCGGCATTATGCGCGCCAGCCAGGCAGAGCTAGCGGCAGTGGTGGGGGAGGCGCGCGCAGCGCAGATTCGGCAGGGGTTGCCTAGTTATCCATCACCTCTAGCGGCCAAAAAAGGGCAAAACAGATAAGAAGAACCACACCAATAATCATCATGGATGAGATAAAGTGCCTGTCCATCCACCGTAGTATAGCTAGAATAGTTCTACGCAATTGCCGCATTGGTGATAATGGCGCCTAAAAACGGGGATGTACGCCGATTTCGTGCATAAGCCTGTTCGCGTCGTTTGGTTTCGCGTATATTGTTTTTCACACGCTCTTCAACCTTACGAGCTTCTTCAAGTTGCTTCTTAAATTCTTCAAGACTCATGCTCGGGGCCTCTTCCTGGGCTTCTGTATAACTGGCTACTATGGAAGCGCTACACGCCTCTGCTCCCATGCGTTGGGCAGTTGATGTGCGCTGTGTTTGTTGCTCTTGCTCTGACGGTATTTCTACCGCATCTATATTATTATGCCTTTTGTGTTCCATGATGGTGTATATTATGACGCAATATAGTATATCAGTCAATAGAAAACCAAATGCCTGGTGCTGAGCCTTTATTATTTACCATCAAGACAAGTGAGGTTTATCAACCTATATGCTACGTCTTGCACGCTACGTGCCGTCAGCAAGCCAAAAACCAGCCCCCAGCAGCCCAACCCCAAACCCAGAACCTGGCAGATACCACAGTAGTGCCTCTAGCTTTGTGTTGCTGCTAATATATAGCTGAGTCATGACGACAACAAGCCAAATACCAGCACCGAAAAAGCAAACCCCCATTAGTTTAATAATAATTAAGCCAAGTACACGAATCTTCATATGGAATAATCATATCATACTGTAGCCAAAAATCAAATAACCGCCCCATGCTAATCCCAAGGTATGTCATGCTTAGCGTGAAGAGATCATTCGCGCAAATAGGAATGACGAGAACAAACAAAACACCACTTGGGTGAGTACCGCAAGTGGTGTGCATGATAATGCGTGTTTAAGTAAGGGAATCGTGGTGCGAGCGAGAGGACTTGAACCTCCACGAGCACAGTGCTCACTAGCCCCTCAAGCTAGCGCGTCTACCAATTCCGCCACGCCCGCGTATCCCTTGCGCTAGTATAGTGCCCGGGGGCCATATAGTAGCAGCTACAATTGTACCGTAATGCAGGCGCTGTGTAAATACCTAGGCTATGGCGTGCGGTATACATCGGCAGTTTTAATCATCCAGCCTGCGACGTTATTGTAACGATCCTGGGCTGCAACGTAATGCTCACCCGGCTGAACGGCCGTTGTACCCTTCGTGCTGGCATATACTGCAGCCGATTGATATAAGCCAATTGCTGGTGCGTCCTTATACCACTGGCGTAAAAAGCTCTGATACTTGGCATTACGTAGATTGCCATCACTACGGGCGCGTGCACTGGCAAGTGCATCGCTGGCGACACCGTTGCTGTAATTGGTAAAGTTAAGCCCGCGTGCAACTGCCTGGGATGAGTGCCAGTAGGCGTAGACATCGGGGTCGGCACCGATGGTTAGCTCGTGGATGAGCACATCGTAGTCACGTGGCTGTAGCACAGAACTAGCCATGCTTTGGGTGGGGTCATTGGGGTCAACAGTACGTACAACTGCTTTGCACACCTAGGGGCGGCCCACTGCTTGCGCAAGTTGGCGGCCACCTTTTCATAATCCGTGCTTTTGAGGAGTACAACGCGTAGCTGCAAGGGGCGCTGATTCTTCATACGTACGCCGCCGCGCCGTTCGGAGTAGCCGGCTTCATCCAGCAGTTTATTGGCTTCCTGCACATTATAGCTTGGTTTATGGATATCACCGGTTGGTACTTGGCCGCGCACAAAGGGTATCGATGGGCTGCAGTCCAGTCGCAACGGCATTGCGTGCCGCAGCAACATTGGTGCCCCGCTGCAGTGCCTGGCGTACTTTGGCGTGTTGTAAGGCATCGCCGGTGGTATTAAACAGGGCATAAATGCCAGCATTGGTCGTGTTCTTTATGATATTAAATGAGCCAGTTTTTATCAAGCTCGGCAGCTTTGCTAAGGGGTAGCCCGCTCGCGGCATTAATTTCGCGTGTAGCTAAGGCTTCTGCCAGCCGGTTGGCATCGCGGTAGGCATGGAGCTGGAAGCGCTCAAGCTTTGGTGCCCCGCGGTAGTAGTGGCTATTGCGTACCAGGTGGGCAACGCGGCGGCGCTGGCCATCACTGCCAGGTACTGTTTGTACGTAGCGCAGGGCAAATGGCCCACTGGTGGTTGGGTGCTGACTAAAATCATGTTCACGATATACATTTGGGGCGACGTCTTGCAAAATATGCTTTGGCAGGATAGCAAAGGTGAGTGCATGTGGGAATGGTGCATAGGCTGCCGGTAGCGTAAAGTCAATTGTGGTGGCGTCAACCTTCGTGGCGGTCACGTCGCGCCAGCTAGCGTAGAGCGGCGAACCAACAGCAGGCCGTTTAATAGCGTTGATTGTAAAGATAATATCATCTGCCGTTAGTTTTTGGCCGTCGCTCCATGTGGCATCGGTACGAATGGTGACGCGGTAGCGCTTGCCATCATTCTGTAGTTTATAGCCAGTTGCAATGTCGGATTGTAGGGCGCCGGTGCTATCGTAGGTAAAGAGACTAGAAAACAGCAGGCGAGTCAGGGATTGTTCTGCACCACTACTGGTATAGAGCGGGTTGAGCGATTCAATCCTACCAACAACACCTTCTGCGTAAGTGCCACCCGGCACCGCTGCCCGGGTAGAATACGTGCCACGGAGTACAAAAAACTGCGCCACGACAATAATAATTAAAATACCAACGCCAATTAGCCACAGCGCCATATGGTGGCGCACTTGCTTTGTGTTGTGCCAACGGCCGAATAGGAAGGTATTGGCGTGCTGCGCCGTTCTCTGTTCGGCTTGGCGGGCACGGGCAATAATCTCGCTGGTTTTGCGAATATGCTGGAATCGTTGCCAATTGCCATCTGGCTGCGCCATATAGCGTTACGCCCCAAGATTTGGTAGCAGCAAGCTTGCAATGATTGACATGACAAAAATAACTGCCATCACGATGGTAAATTCAAATAGGCTTTTATCAATGCCACGGCGAGTTGTGTAGAGCTCACCCGAGGCACCAAACCCAGCACCCAGGCTTGCACCGCGCTGTTGCAATAGAATTGCTATAATCATCAGCACAGCCGAACCCATCGTAATATACTGTAAAATCGCTCCCATGTTATGCATCTCCTCTCTTTTGTATGCGGCGTAGCTCGCGCATACTACTTACTATATAGTTTATCAGACTTAGCAGCATACCGGCAAAAATTGCGTTAATAAATGTCATGCTCAGGCCTGGCGTGAGCTTAATGGCGAGCCATACCATAGCACCATTAACAACAAATATAAACAATCCAAGCGTAAGCAGGATAGCTGGCGAGGATAGAATCACAAGAATTGGCCGAATAATGCTATTCAAAACCGAAAACACCAGCCCAGCCAGGAGGAATATGCCCATGTGGCCATCGATCTGCTCTGTAGGAACACCGCTGCCAAGCAGGCGCACCGCTACCCATAGGCCAAACGAATTACTTAACCAGCGGATAATAAATACAATAAACTGCTCTTTCATGCTTGCTTTAGTATAGCATAACTAGGCAGATTCTGCGCTACGTAGGTGGGTGATTGTTTGTTATATACAGTGTTTTATTATATAATAAATTATATAAACTTAGAACTGATATAGAAAGAGGTTGCTATGGAACGGGCAAAACACCACACAGAACAAAAGACGATTGATTTTTCGCACCCTGATAGTGAGTATTTACTGGACTTTCAGAATGTGGTCGGTGTGTTACCAGAGAATGATCAGCAGCCTGATTGGAGCCAGCCCAGCGAGACTGGCATTGTAATGAACACAGACCCCAGCCCAACAGAAGACTATTGGCGAGAGCAGGATTTTTAGCCGCGCCTGGCTTAGCCTATGTTAGGCTGCCTGATAGCAGGGCTTGATGGTGGGGTGCATAACCCTAACTGCTTGATACTTGTTGTATATGATGTGCATATATCCTATAATGAGCCCATGAAAAAGTTCAAGAGTATTCTCCATAAAGATTTAGTTGATATAACCATAGCTAATACGCTGCGAAGTTTTGGTGGTGCCTTGGTCGAAGTTTTCGTGCCACTCCTGCTACTTAAGCACGGCTTGTCGCTGCTTGGCGTCAGCCTGTTTTACGTTGTTTACGCTGTCGTTAAGCTGGTTATTAACTACCCATCCATGCGTTTTACCAACCGGTTTGGGGCCCGCCCAAGCCTGATCATCGGCCGTGCTGCTTATATCGTGTATCTGCTGTGTCTAGCGGCTATTGTACAAACCGGCCGTAGTGAGCTGGCTTGGGTGATGGCCGTTGCCATGGCATTTACCAATGCTTTCCAGTGGAACGCCGAACATGCGTTTGTTTCGCGGGCTATTAATATGGAGCGTAAGGGTAAAGATATTGCCCGCATCGAATCCATTACCATGATGGCGTGTAGTATTGCACCGGCTGTTGCAGCGGGCATTGCTATGGTGCTGGGTACGAGCTGGCCGCTGTATGTGGCGGTTGCGTGTATCGTCGGCAGTATTTTTTGGCTACGCAAGCTGGATAACACAGCTGGCGGGCATAAGCAGCAGCAGAATATTGGCTATAGCTTGCGCCACGCCCCTAAGCGAGATTTGCTGGCGAACTTTGCCTTTAATATCCACACGGCGATCGGTAACCTGGTCTTTCCCATCTATATGGCATTGGTGCTATCGAATATTCAATCAATTGGTACGGTAGCAACGATTGGTAGTGTGGGCGCGGCAATCTTCTTGATGTTTATTGGTAATCGCAACGATAGTGTTGGCACTGCCAAGGTCCTCCGCGAAGGCTCGCTGGCTACGTTTGGCGCGCATCTCTTGCGCTTGGTACCGGCATCAACTGCCAGCGTGGCTGTGATTAATATTGTGTGGCTACTGGCGCTACGATACCAGCAAAACCCATGGACGAGTACGTACTATGCCCACACGCGCAAGCAGGGGATGAGCTATATTCTATCTATGGAAATCGCCTGCGATATTGCCTACGTGGCGCTATTTGTAGCGGTGTTTGCCATTCTAGCACTGTGTGGCTACCAGCTTGGCTTTGCAATTATCTTTGTGCTTGCCGCTGTGGTATCGCTGCTTTGTACCTGTATTACCCCCGCAGATGAGCCGAAGGCTACCCCTAAAGCTGTGTAGGGTAAAAACCACGAGCTTTTTACTTGATGGTACCACTGTGCTACCATAAATACACGGTAGTAGCCATTGCCGTGGCTAGTACCATGTCCTTATTCATCCATCCTTCTGAAAGGGGGTGCTCATTATGAGCACCAACAACAACGACCTATTCGACAAAGCCCGCTACTGGGCATCATGCCGCTTCTTGCGTGCACCGCTTGGGATGTACGCCGTGGTGTGGGCAGCGCTTGTCGTCTTGGCTCTGGTCATTGACCAGGCCATCGATCTCAGCACCATCCTGGGTTCCTTTCTGATTGCCTTTATGGGTATTCAGATAGGCTACCGGGTCGTGTACCTGCGTATGGTCAAGGGCGATAAAACCGCCCTGAAGTATCAGGGCTACTTTGAGCGCCCCGACCAGGCTGAGCGTGACGCAGCGTTTGCTGCTCGTATGGGAAGGTATTCCCATCAGCCTGGTAGTAACGACACGCCCCTCCCAGAACCGGCAGATGACCCGCCGGTCCAGAGTCAATAAGTCGATCTAACCCCCGCACGCCACTGCGGGGGTTTACCATTGCAAGCAATAGGTTCATACTAGTATATAAGGAGATACCTATGTTACGACCGCCAGCCCACCCAGTACCATGCCACAGTTGTGGTTTTGAGCTATACTACCCCGTGGCAGAGTCAGCCACGACGCGCTTAGGGCTGTACAATGACGCCCGTTTCCCAGGCCGGTGCATCCTTATGCTGCGGGTGCACTATACTTCGCTTGAGCAGCTACCACCAGGGACCATGCAGGCATTTGGGCAGGATATCCAGCGCGCTATGTGGGCCATTCGTGTAGCGACGGGTGCTGCCCGGGTTAATGTAGCGATACTTGGCAACCGCGACCCCCATGTACACGCGCATTTGATCCCACGCTGGCCTAATCGCGAAGCCAAGCCAGACTGCTCACCATGGGACGACCCACGCCCAAAAGCAGCGCTGCCGCCAGAAGCCATCGAGCGCCTGGTGCGGGCTCTTGGTGCTGTGCTACGCACGCTGTAAGCCTCGGCATGGCTGGGTATATAGTCGGGATATATCATGAGGAGAGGACAAAAACCCCACCTGCGTATAACAGGTGGGGTTAAACATACTACATAATGGTGGGCGCTGAGGGACTCGAACCCCCGACCCTCTCGGTGTAAACGAGATGCTCTAGCCAACTGAGCTAAGCGCCCGTAGTGTAGTAATCAAGCCAAGTTGATTACGTTGATAGATTATAGCGGGTTTAGGGCAAAAAGACAAGTGCATTAGGCCAGGATTTTTGTATTTCTTCAGTAAAAATACATTACTATTTAAGCTAAGTAACATTTTAACACTTGTAGAATAAGCAAAGCTTTAGCGTATACTGTAGGCCATATAGCAATAGCAAAACAAAGACAAAAGGGGGAGTATCATGCGGCGTATGCAACCATTCCAGCGCGCCTTTACCATTGTAGAGCTACTAGTGGTCGTAGTAGTGATCGGTATTTTGGCGGGAATTATTAGTTTAACGTACCGTGGTATGCAGCGCAGTGCCGAGGAAACAGCTATGAAAAACGGAGCTGACCCAAGTCAATGGTACAGCCAAGGTGGCACGCTCGAACAATAATAACCGCTACCCAGAAACAACTCCCCGTGGTGTGGCACCAAATGTGGCTAATAGTGTGGTGCGGCCGTTTAATTACTACCAGCGCGATGCTGGCCGTAACTACTGCGCCGAAATACAATCAGTACGCTTTAACGACCTCGCTTTCCATATTGATAGTACAACTGGGGTGATTGGTGACGGCCACTGCAAGGAAGGTACGCCAACCCGCCGCGACTGCTTTACGACTACCTCCACCCAGCTAAATATAGACGGCCAAACTATTTCTGGCTTGCGGGTGACTGGGTACCGTAATGATTGCCCGAAGGACTTGGTGATACCAGCAGCTATTGGTGGTAACCCGATTGTCGAGATTGGTGAATATGTCTTCCGTGAAAAGAACCTTGTATCTGTGCGCATCCCCAAAACTGTGCGGATTATTCAGGCTGGCGCCTTTAAGAACAACGTGTTTACAAGTATTGATTTTTCACCCAACCTGTACGAAATTGGCTTTGAAGCCTTCCGTGATAATCACCTCGAAAAAGGTGCATATACTGAGCACCACTAAGCACGTTAAGTCAACTGCCTTTGGCAATAATACCAAGATGCGTGAAGTAACCTTCGAAGAGGGTGTCGAAGAAATTGGTGATTTCGTCTTTCGTGATTCTAAGCTACTCAGCGAAGTCCGCTTCCCAAAGACCCTAAAGACGATCGGTGAAGCTGCTTTTGATAACTGCGGCCTGCACACCGTTGACTTACCGGATGGCGTGGTTAGTATCGGTAAGCACGCTTTCCGCAACAACCAGGTAGTAGAGGTTGATTTCCCGGCCAGCTTGCGCACAATTGGTGAGTCAGCTTTCCACGATAACCACCTTGCCTCGGTGCATTTCCCTGAGGGTCTTGAGCAAATTGGTGACCATGCTTTTCGCTCAAATAAGCTTGTGGATGTAAGGATACCACGCAGCGTAAAGTATATTGGCCGCGAAGCCTTCCGTTACCAGTACTATGTACCGGGCGTGAGTACGAAGAATATCACCTGCCACGTACCAAATAGTACCCAGCTATATGATGCTGGTGGTAGCAACAAACCCTGTGAAATCGTCGTGCGTTACTAAGCGGGGGATCGGCGCTACTAGGTGGTAGCTATGGTATAATAGGGCGAACAGCGAACTAAGCGAATGCTTGCCAAAGGACGAGCGATACCGACTATGAACGACCCTAAAAAACTACGCAATGTGGCGATTATTGCCCACGTTGACCATGGCAAAACGACCATGGTAGACGGTCTGCTTAAGCAAAGTAACACCTTCCGCCAGAACCAAGCCGAGATGGCCCAGACGCTCATTATGGATAGTGGCGACCAGGAGCACGAGCGCGGTATTACTATCACTGCTAAGCAAACCAGTATTTACTACCAGCAACCACAGGCTGACGGTAGTAGCCAAACCTACAAGATCAATATTATTGATACACCTGGCCACGCTGATTTTAGCGGTGAGGTAGAGCGCACGCTTAACATGGCCGATGGCGTGCTCTTGGTGGTTGACGCCCAAGAGGGCCCGATGCCGCAAACTAAGTTTGTCCTCAGTAAGGCACTAGAGTTGGGCCTAAAGCCAGTGGTTGTGATTAATAAAATCGATAAGCCATCACGCCGGATTGATGAGGTGCTGGATGAAATTTCGGACCTGTTCCTGGAGCTAGCGATTAGTGATGACCAGCTGCAGTACCCGGTATACTACGCGATTGGCCGGGATGGGAAGGCCTGGGATCATATGCCTGATAACCCTAGCGAGCACGCTGATTTAACCCCGATTTTTACGGCTATTATCAATGATATTCCTGCCCCGCAGGTTGCGACAGATGGTGGCTTTCAGCTGCTGGTGACAAGTTTGCAGTATGATTCGTTCCTTGGTAAATATGCCATCGGCCGTATTGCTCGTGGCCAGGCACGCCCTGGGCTGCCAATTGCGCTGATTAAGCGTGGCGGGGAGCAAGTTAATGGCCGTATCGAAAAGCTCTTTGGCTACCGTGGCCTGAATAGGGAAGAGCTAACCGAGGCAACTGCGGGCGATATCGTTGCTATTACGGGTGTGGCCGGTGCGCATATTGGCGACACTATTGCCAGTAAGGACCAGCCTGATGCATTGCCGACGATTGATATCGAAGCCCCAACGCTGAGTATGTACCTTGGCCCTCAACACCAGCCCAATGAAGGGGCGTGAGGGTGAATTTACCACCAGCCGCCAAATTGGTGACCGGCTGGCGAAGGAAATCGAAACCAATGTAAGTCTGCGTGTGGTAGAAAACGGGATTGGCTTTACCGTATCTGGCCGTGGTGAGCTCCACCTGAGTGTTTTGATTGAAACCATGCGTCGGGAAGGCTATGAGTTTGAAGTTGGCCGCCCACAGGTTGTAACAACGGTGATTGATGGCGTCGAGCAAGAGCCTATGGAAGAGGTAGTGCTAGAAGTTGGGGCCGAGTTTGTGGGTGCAGTGAGCCAGGAGCTTGGTGCTCGCCGGGCCGAAATGCGCCCAGGAGACCACCAGTAGCGGCACAATTCGCCTGACATACCTGATGCCAACCAGGGCGCTGATTGGCCTACGTAACATTCTTTTAACCGCTACGAAAGGCACTATCATTATGAATAGCTTGCCCCATGGTTACCAGCCACTGGCCGGCAAGTTGCCAAAGACGCGTAGCGGCGTGCTGATTGCGTTTGAAGCCGGTACGACCACGCCATATGCATTGCAGGCGGCTGAGGCCCGTGGTGAGCTTTTGGTTGGGGCTGGTGTCGAGGTGTATGCCGGTATGATCGTCGGCATCTATAACCGCCAGGATGATCTGGAAATTAATGTGTGAGGCAAAGCAACTTACGAATATGCGCAGTAAATCAAGCGATGGTGCCGTGCAGCTGACGCCATATACCGAGCTGAGCCTTGAGCAAAGTATCGACTTTATCGAGGACGATGAGCTGCTAGAAGTGACGCCAAAGAACCTGCGTCTGCGCAAACGCTACCTTGATGCCAACGAGCGTAAACGCCATGCCAAAGCCAGCGTATAATGTACACAATACGTACTACGTGATGCGCCATGGCCAGAGCACAGCCAATGTGCAGGGGATTGTGCTTTCGTGGCCAGAGCACGGCGTGCGCCCTGGTTATGGGCTGACTGCACACGGCCGTCAGCAGGTTGAGCAAGCAGCCCGAGAATCTGGCCTGCCAGCAAGCACACTGGTGTATAGCTCTGACTTTGCGCGTGCTTACCAGACGGCCATGATTACCCAGCACACGATTGGGGCCGAGGCAGTCACTGTTGCCTCCGAGCTACGCGAACGCTACTTTGGCGAGCTAGAATTCGCCGAGGCCAAGACTGCCTACCAAGATGTGTGGCGTGCGGATACGAGCGGCCAAGCCTATGGCCATGGCGTCGAGCCACTCAGCCAAGTGGCAGCCCGCGTAATGCGTTTAGTTCAGTCTATCGAGCAGCACTATACTGGCAAAACCGTCTTGCTTGTATCCCATGGCGATACGCTCCAGGCGCTGCAGGTGGCCTGGCAGGGGCACGACCCAGCGCGTGATTACTACACGGCAGCGCCGCTTGCAAATGCACAGATTGTCAAACTACCATCTGTCTGCCAAGCACCATTACCATAAGCGCTACGAAGCTGCTATACTGGGTACTGTGTTATCACCAAAACCAAGCCCAGCTGATAAACTCAAAACCGCGCTCGTCCAGACTGCCGGCCGCTTGCTGCGTGAGCAAAAAGGCCCAGACCGGCAATTTGGTGAGCTGTTCCAGCAGGTGCAGCACCGGCGTGTTTTTAGTGATGGCAAAACCTTTGCAGACCTTGTGCCACGTAAGCGGGCGCAGGTTATTATGCGCGATTATCATCGGCGCCGGCAAGACCCGCGCTTTGATGTAGAGCAGTTTGTTAAGCATAATTTTTATGAGTTTGCGCCCCATAAGCATCAGCATCACACACTGAGTACTGGGCGAACTGCGCGCCAGCATGTGCGTGAACTATGGCCACAATTGGTGCGCCGTAATCGCAAAGCACGCGGGTCACTCCTGGCGCTGCCATATCCGTACGTGGTGCCGGGTGGGCGCTTTAGTGAGCAATTTTACTGGGATACATACTTTATTATGTTGGGTCTGGCGGCGGATGGCTACTGGGATATGATTGAGGGTATGGTAAAAATTACGCCTATATGCTCAGTAAATATGGCTATATTCCCACGGCCAATCGCTCATACTTTTTAAGCCGATCGCAGCCGCCGTTTTTTAGCCATATGCTGCGCCTACTAGCGACGGAGCGCGGCCGGGCGACGACGTATTTTACCTATTTACCACATATGCTAACGGAATACCGCTTTTGGATGCGCGGCCGCCAGGCGGTGGTGGATACCGATGGCCTGGCTGCCCGCCACCGTATTATGCAACTCCCATGTGGCCTGACGCTGAACCGCTATTACGATAGCGAATCAACGCCGCGACCAGAGTCCCAGCGTGAAGATATTGCTACGGCGCAGTCAGTCCAGAGCAAGCAGGAGCGAGCAAAGTTGTTCCTTGACCTGCGGGCTGGTGCTGAAAGCGGCTGGGATTTTAGCTCACGCTGGCTGAGGGACGAGCAGGATCTTAGCTCTATTCATACCACGGATATTGTGCCGGTTGATTTAAATTGTTTGCTGTATGATCTTGAGTGCCTGATTGCTGATACGTACACCATGTTACGCCAGCCACTACTAGCACGTAAGTTCCGGCGTTTTGCAGCTCGGCGTGCCCGTGCTTTGCAGCGCTACTGTTGGGATGAGACAACTGGATTCTTTTATGACTATGATGCTGTACGTCAGCAAGTGACGGGCCGTCCAACGCTCGCAGCATGCTATATGCTCTGGAGCGGTATTGCGAGCCCAGAGCAGGCCCAGCGTGTGAAAGTGCGGCTCGAAACGGACTTTTTGGCACCCGGTGGCTTATTAACAACACTGGTGCATAATGGCCAGCAATGGGACCACCCGAATGGCTGGGCACCACTGCAATGGGTCGCAATTCAGGGGCTGCAACGCTATGGCTTTGATGATTGCGCTAGTGAGGTGCGCCGGCGTTGGTGCGGCTCGGTAGAGCACGTCTTCCGTAGCAAACAAAAGATGATCGAAAAATATGATGTCATGGGCAAGTCCCGGGTTGGCGGTGGTGGCGAGTATCCGCTGCAAGATGGCTTTGGCTGGACGAATGGTGTATATGCGGCGCTGTATGATCAAGCCAAGCATCAGGGTTAAGCTAGCTATGTATCCTGGCCCACGGCAGCCGCGACCTCTGGCGGTAAAAAGCCTTCCTCTGGGTTAAAGTCGGCTTCCCACTTATAGCCTTTGTTATAGCCAAGCTCCTTCATGAGGCCAGTCGGGGCATTGCGCAGGTGTAAGGGGATTGGTGCTGATGGGAACGTTTTGGCAAGCTGCTGGGCTTGGTGCATGTAGGTAGTTGTTTGGCGTGATTTGCGGCTTTTGGCTAAGGCAGTTGCACAGTGGAACAGGATATATTTGGCTTCTGGCATGCCAATGCGTTCCACTGCTTGCGAGGTAGCCACAGCAAGGGATAGCGCACCGTTACCCGCCAGGCCGATATCTTCACTTGCGAAGATCATCATGCGGCGAGCAATAAAGGATGGCTCCTCGCCAGCATCAAGCATACGGGCAAGGTAGTAGAGCGCCGCCTGCACATTGCTACCACGTAAGCTTTTAATAAAAGCGCTGATTGTATCGTAGTGTTGGTCGCCGTTTTTGTCGTAGCCAGGTAAGTGTTTTTGGGTGGTAGCCTGGATATGCTCAATGGTGAGAGGCGCACCGCGGGGCAGTCTGCAGCGCTAGTTCGAGGTTACCAAGCGCGACACGGGCGTCACCACCAGAAAGTTCAGCTAAGTAGTCACAGGCGTCATCGGGGACTTGGTCGCGTTTACCAAGCTTCGTAAGGGCCCGCGCTATAATGCTAATAATATCCTGCTTACTAAGTGGCTCGAGTACAAGCACGCGGCTTCGGCTGAGCAGGGGTGTAATAATTTCGAAACTCGGGTTTTCGGTGGTGGCACCGATCAGGGTAATCAGCCCAGATTCCACATGTGGCAAAAAGGCATCCTGCTGGGCTTTATTAAAACGGTGAATCTCATCTACGAATAGTACGGTGCGCAGGCCAAGGTTCCAGTTTTGGCGCGCGTGCTCAACCGTTGTGGTGACGTCTTTTTTGTGGGCTGTGACGGCAGATAGTTCGATGCATTCTGCATTAACCTCACGGGCAATAATACGTGCTAGGGTGGTTTTGCCGGTCCCAGGTGGCCCCCATAAAATCAAACTCACTGGTTGCTTGCTACGCACAATCTGCCGTAGAATCTCGTTGCTACCTAGTAGGTGGTTTTGGCCAATGACTTCACTAAGCTTTGTGGGCCGCATCTGTTCGGCTAAAGGTTGGCGCGCTGTATGTTCCATACCTACTAGTATAAAGCAAACCAGCCTACGGTGTAACCGGCAGGCTGGTGTAGTGCGCTACTATTGGTGCGCAAGGCGGGAATCGAACCCGCACGGATTATTCATCCAAGGGATTTTAAGTCCCTCGCGTCTACCTATTCCGCCACTCGCGCATGGGGTATTCATCAAAATGGAGGCACCTACCGGGATCGAACCGGTGTACGCGGTTTTGCAGACCGCTGCGTAACCACTCCGCCAAGGCGCCATCATGGTCAATACATGGATTAGTATAGCAAAGAACGGCCGTTTTGGCTACGGAGCTTGTAGTTTTCGGTAATTTTGTGTAGAATAGGGCAGTGTAGCAATCGTTACCGGGTGTGGCTCTTTAGCTCAGTTGGTAGAGCAGAGGCCTGAAGAGCCTTGTGTCCCCAGTTCGAGTCTGGGAGGAGCCACCACACCACGTATCGACCCTGTGCTGTTTGGTAAAAACACTTGCCTTTCACGCAAAGCTACGGTACAATAAAAAGCGTTATGCGGGTTTAGCTCAGTTGTTAGAGCGCTTCCTTGCCATGGAAGAGGCCAGGAGTTAGAGTCTCCTAACCCGCACCACGATTCCCTT